>JAUSOY010000077.1 GCA_030656615.1 Bacteroidales bacterium
CATGCTCTCTTACTCCTCTGAAATGCTCTCTACAGCTATGTTCATCAGGAAACTCTTCGAAAAATTTGATTATATTCACGTCAAAAGATTTTCTATAAGATAGGAATTTATTTTTACCTGGCATAATTACGGACTAGCATAAAAAATTATTATTGAAAAAGATGATTCATCGGAATATGGAGATAGTCAGATTAAAAATCTTAAAATATTAATTGCCGAAGACGATGAAATATCTGAATTGTTGGTTTCGATAATTATGAAGGATTTTGGCAATCAAATACTAAAAGTAAGCACGGGCAGTGAAGCAGTAGCCATATGCCACGACAATCCTGATATTGATTTGATTTTAATGGATATTCAAATGCCTAATTTAAATGGTTATGAGGCTACACGTCAAATAAGGCAATTCAACAAAAAGGTAATTATTATTGCACAAACAGCCTATGGACTTTCCGGAGATAGAGAAAAGGCGATAGAAGCAGGCTGCAATGATTATATTTCAAAACCGATTAACAAAAACGAGTTGAAGTCTTTAATATATAAAAACTTAAGGCAGGAGTAGAATGCCTATCTGCATCCAAAGGCCTGGAAACTAAGCATAAGACGATAATACTAAGACTGTGATTAATAACGCCCATAACGAACTCTTGAATTAAAAGGAAGCCTTTCACCAACCTATGGGTTGATAAATCGTTTTATCGGAACCATACTCGCCGGAGTTTTGAGCCACTCTTTTCATGTCAGAAAATCAAGCTGTATTTTATTTCCTTGACAGCGGATTCGCGAATCATTGTTGTGATGATTCGTCTGTAATATCAAGCATTTTGTATTTTGCCTGGCGCATTTTCCAACGCTCGCGGGCGTACTCCTGCATATCCGAAATGGTATCCTTTTCGTCGATGATTTCAAACCCAAGCAGGGTTTCAATAATATCTTCCATAGTAACAATCCCGTCGGTTCCTCCGTATTCATCCACTACCAGCGCGATGTGTTCTTTGTTTTCGAGTAGTGTTTCCCAAACGGCAAAAAGGGGCTTAGTGGAAGGAACAACTACAATGGCGCGTTTTATATCTTTTAAGGTAAGACCGACGATGTCTTCTGCTAATTTTTCGAAAACGCTTTGCCTGAAAACGTAGCCAACAATATTTTCGTCAATTCCTGAAAAAACCGGGATACGTGAAAACCTTAGATAAGCCCTGTCTTTCAAAAAATCCTCCAGCTTCATCTTTTCGTCGGCAAGGGTGATTACAACCCGGGGTGTAAGTATCTCCGAAACTTTGATATTTTTCAAACGAATCAGGTTTTGGATGATTTTGTTTTCCTTCTCACCAAAAACACCTTCTTCGGTGCCAATATGTGCCAAGGCGGAAATCTCTTCCCTGTTTACAGTTTTATCATGCGATGAACGGGAAAACACTCTTGTAATAAATATGGATGCAAGCACCAGTGGATAAGTAATAAAGACCATAATTCGTATTATGAAGGCCGTGATGTTCAATAATTCGCGCCAGTAATTTGCCCCAATCGTTTTAGGAATTATCTCTGTAATGACAAGTATCAAAATAGTTAAAACTGCCGATACCAAACCAAAATATGCTTCTCCAAAAACAAGAGTTGCCTGGGCTCCAACTCCTGCAGCTCCCACCGTGTGGGCAACAGTATTCAGCGACAGAATAGCCGAAAGAGGCTTATCGATGTTTTTCTTTAGCTTAAGAAAGTGGGATGCCGACTTTTTACCACTTTTTTCTTTTACCTTGAGATAAGAAATAGGGGTAGAAAGTAAAACCGCCTCTGCAATTGAGCAAAGAAACGAGATAATGAGAGCCAATAAGAGGTAAGCTATCAGTAGGAACATAAGTCTTTTTTTCAAAGATAAGGATACTACGCCTAATCATCGAAAATATCGTATTCAAATGATATTCGGATGGCCTTATGTGATAAAAGTCACATTTTTTTGAATGCTAGTGAACAACTGTCTGTTTTTTGATGTTATCTGTAATTAGTCTAAATAAAAATAGAATAAATTTTAGTAAGTAAATTCTAACCAAACTTAGCTTTATGAAAGACAGATACTCAATCCTCAACGAGCACAGTACTGGGGATACAAAAATGAATAGTGCAAGCTCTTCTTACCTAAATATTACAAGAAAAAGCTTATTTCTAACACTAGTAATTGGCTTTTTTTTATTGGGAACAGCAATTGATTCAATCGCTAGTCATTACCGCCATGGTAATATGAGCTGGCGCCAAATTAGTGGCAATACCATCGAGTTTAAAATCAGTCAGGCTTATGCCAATTATGGAAACTGGACGGTTGGCCAATCGGGTTACGGTGACTATTTATACTTTGGCGATGGTCAGGGCCAGAGTTTTGCCGTTACCATTACTTCGGTAAATACAACGGAAGGTTGGTTCTATGGTGAAACAACCATAACGCATACATATCCTACGACAGGAAATTTTATCGCATACTTCAGCAGTTGTTGTCGTATTGGTAATTTGTCCAATAATGCCAACGGTTATTGGAGAGTGCAAACCATCGTAAATGTTGGAAACGGAAATAATTCTCCGGTTTCTACTTTGCCTCCTCTGGTTAACTTACCTCAGGGTCTGGGTTCTGCAAGTTTTCAGATTCCTGCTTTCGATCAGGACGGAAACACCTTATCATACCGCCTTGCAAATAGCACCGAAATGGGCGGTGGCTCAAACCCCGCCGGACTATCTGTAAACCCTTCATCTGGATTGGTTACCTATAATACCATTGGGAAATCGGTTGGCCAATTATTCAGCGCTGCTATTGTTGTAGCCGATGGCTTTACGGAAGTTACCATTGACTTCATTATTAAGATTACCCTACAGTCTACTGCTCCGGTATTTGATTATGCTGTAACTCCGGCCAGCGGAACAGTTTATCAGGTTTCACCGGGCCAGAACGTTAGCTTTTCAATTAAGGCTACCGATCAGGATGTGGGTGATAATGTTACTCTGCAAGGAATTGGAATGCCGGTTGGTGTTACCATGATTCCTGCCTTACCCGCCTCAGGAAATCCTGTACAAAGCAGTTTTAACTGGACACCAAGCAATCTGAATCTGGGTACCAATGTTATTAATTTTATTGCTCAGGATAATCAGGGCGTACAGGCGTCAAGTTCCGTTACTATTTTGGTAAGTCTGAAGCCGTTATTTGTAGTGCCCCCGACACCTGTTGCCAATTCTTATGTTTCAGTAGTTCCTGGACAGGCGGTTTCGGCAAATATTCTTGCCATCGACCCTGATCCCCTCGATTTGGTTGTTATCAGTGCGGTTCAGCTTCCTGCAGGAATGAGTTTTTCTCCTGCTCTGCCAACCGCCGGTGGAAACCCTGTAAATACCAATCTTTCGTGGACGCCTGTTGCATCGCAGTGGGGTCATCAGATGGTTAAACTAAAAGCGACCGATACCTATAATGATTTTGTTAATCATGCTTTCGAGTACGTAGTGAATACGCCTCCTGTATTTGCCTCGCTGCCTGTTAGCACTGTTACCGTTGGCGCAAGCTATACCTATAACATTGAAGCGACTGATTCGGATATTCCTTATGGTGATGCAGTAAGCATTGTTTCTTCAGCTTCGCTGCCTTCATGGTTAAGTCTGCAAAGTACTGGAAATGGTACTGCAACCTTAAGTGGTTCGCCGGTACTGGCCGATGCGGGTGATTATACCATTACTTTGATGGCTGAAGATATTCACCATCATGCTTCAGCAACTATTCCCTTACAAACGTTCACAATTACCGTGAATCCTTGTAATATCGTTCTGTCAGAAATTCATACCATCGAAAATTGTGTTGGGTCTGCTGATGCCTCCATTGATGTTACGGGAAGTGGCGTTAACATGCCTGCCACTTATTCGTGGAATGGACCGGATGGATTTATTGCAAGTACCGAAGATATTTCGGGCCTCACAAAAGGAGTTTATACTCTTGATGTGGTGGATGCATTTGGATGCACAGCAAATCTTTCGGTTACAATTATTCAGGAAGACAACACCTATCCGACGGCTATTGCTCAGGATATTACGGCTTATCTCGATATCAATGGAAACGTCTCGATTACTGCCGCTCAGGTAGATAATGGATCATTTGATAATTGTGGTATTGCATCCTTGGTGCTAAACAAAACTGCTTTCAGTTGTTCTGATATTGGTGAGAATACGATTACACTAACAGCTACCGATGTTCATGGTAATGTAAACAGTGCCACGGCCGAAGTCATTGTAATCGATAGTATTGCTCCACTAGCTCTTTGTAAGACGGCCACATTAACGCTAAACGCGGGAAGTGCCTTGTTAACGCCTCAAATGGTTGATAATGGCTCTAATGATGCCTGCGGAATTCGCTCACTAAGTGTTAGTCCTGCTACATTTGACTGCTCTAACATTGGAGTAAATGAAGTTATTTTAACCGTCACGGACAATAATGGCAATGTTTCGACTTGCAACACTTCGGTGACCATTGTGGGAGAAATTCCAAGCTGTTTTATTACCCTTGCTTTGGCGAACAATATCTATACCGGTGGCGATGGTAAAACCATTTTCCTCGGATACGGACCACAGTCACTTACTGCCAGTGTTAATGCAAGTGGTGGTGCACCTTTTACATATAGCTGGGACGGTGGAAACGGATACCTGAGTTCAACAACTTCAGCTAATCCTGTTTTTACACCAACTGCAGAAGGTATTTATACGCTAATTGCCACAGTAACTAATGCTTATGGATGCCAGACCAGCTGTGAAGTCAGTATTTGTGTACTCGACATCCGCGCAGGTGGTAACGGAAATAATGCCAAGGTTTATCTCTGTCATGTTCCCAACGGAAATCCGAACAATCCTCAGACACTGAAAGTTAGCGTTAACGCGGTTCCTGCTCATTTAGGAAATCATGCCGGCGACCGTCTCGGACATTGTGATCAGAGTTGTGGAAGTATTTCCGGAAACAAATCTGTTTTCATTAATGCTATTGATGGTGACGATCATGATCATGAAGCATCGGTCAATGTTTATCCTAATCCTTCCAGTACTACGTTTAACTTTATACTTGAATCGCACAGCGACGAATTGCTGAGTCTGTATGTTTTTGAAGCCTCAGGAAGATTGTTGATTTCGCGTGAAAACATAACTCCCAATGATGAAATTAGTTTTGGTGAGAATTTGCCGGTTGGCGTAATCTATGCTAAAATTATTCAGGGTGATTTTGTGAAGACCGTGAAGATTGTAAAAACCAGGTAAATACAGTTTTTATCTTTCAAAAAGGAGCCACCCGTTTTCGGGGGCTCCTTTTTGTTTTATCAGGGATTATTCAGATTAAACAGAACTTATAAAGGGAAGAGATGTGGTAATAAATTTTAGTTCAAAAGATTACAGGATATAAAAATATGTTTTTATATTTGGTGAAGCATCCTTTGGTCCTTTTTGGATTGCGATAGCGAATTGTTTATTACAGGCCGATGGTGGATTTCTTTAACTAACATCTAAAAAGCTGACTACAAATATATTATTAGTATCGTGTAAGATGACTCGTTAACACCTATGCAAAAAAAACGTGCGGGCAATGACTCTGGGAAATAATTTCCTACATAACGAACCGAAATTTATTAAAATAACTAGACGAAGACTAGTTGTTGGAATATTAATTGGATTGGGGTATTCTTTCGCATTTTATTCATTTTTGTACCTGATTAGAGAAGTTTTTAGAGTCCTTTCAGTTACCGTGACGTATGATATATGGATTCTTACAGATAATGAAGTGTATTTTTACAATCTATTCTTTGCTTTTGTATCAGCTATTCTTTCTCAATCAGTTTGTTTCACATTCTGGGTTGACCGACCAAAACAGATATTTGGAAAACAAAATCTTCGAAAGACATCAATTGTAAATGACCAAAGAGTCTTAAACTGGTACTTTTTAAGCTGGTTTTCAAAACTGGCAGTTGCTTTCGGAATTTTGTTTGGGCTTGCATGTAAGAGTAGTTTTTATACTTTCAGCCTTTACCCCGATTACAATTATATTTTCATTCTAATTGTCATCGTTTTATTCTTACAAACATGGAATACAATGCGGTTGACATTTATACGAAAAAGCTTAAAATGGATGTTGTTTTCAACTGTTATTGTATCTGTGGTTGCTTTGTGTTTGTCAAGAGTAAACTTAGTTGATTACAAAGCAATCAACAATAATTATCTTCAAAAAAATATTTATCATAAATACAACCTTGAATTACCTGAAACAGATAATTATGAAAGACTTTGGAATAGTTCATTAATAGAGAATATCTATGTAGTTAAAACAAAGGAGCAACAATCGGATTCTGGATTTGTTATCGTTTTTGACAATGTAAGAATCCCTCTGGAAAAATTACATGAAAAGATTAGGGATTGGCAATCAATGAGAGATGAAGGGCAAATTTCTAACATGGTTTATTTATTGCATATTCATAAAATGGTGAAGATGAATTTTGTAAATCAAATTAAAAATGAATTATCAAAATCAGGTGTCAGAAGGATTAATTATGCAGTTATCCCAAATAATCCAGAATATGACAAAAGATACTATCGCGACTTTTCATTTCCAACCAGAATTGCAAACCAGAATTCTGATTGGATCAAGCCATTAGGGATTTATAATGGAATGAGTAAACATCAAAATATTATCGAGATTAAGCAAACAGATCCAGGGAAGAACTACATTAACAAGTCAATTGTAGAATCAAACCAAATTTGTCAAACAATTAAAATTCTAATTCAGAGAAATCCCGATTATGTAATCAAATTTTATATTAACGACAGTGTTAATTTTTCTGATTATTTTAATGTCTTGTCTAGTTCGGACGAAGCAGTCCATGAACTAAGAAATGAATATTCAGAAATGAATTATTCAAGGCAATTCTACGGGCGGGACTCTGAAAAGCAAGAAGAAATCAGTGATAAATATCCTCTACGTATTATTGAGTTGACAACGGAAATAATTAAAACAGCTGAAAATAAATAGGGTGTTACAATATGTAATTTTAAAAATAGGTTCATTGGTATTGCGGTACCAGATTACCGCTCATTCTTTTGTCATTATTTGGACAGAGAATCACACGCAAATCGCACTAAGACATGCATCATTTGCCAGACACCACATTAATAATTTAACAAAACATTTGGGTAAGAATAACAATATTTACTACTATGAAGAGAAAAGCTTTTTTAAGCCCAATGCAAAAATTTATTCAAGCTGAAAGTTTTAGTGGTATAATTCTTTTCATCGCCATGGCTCTCGCTTTGATACTTTCCAACTCGCCAATCCGTGATTATTTTAGCTCAATCTGGGATTATGAAATTGGAATCAAATCGGATAATTTCCAATTGGTTAAACCATTAATATTATGGATAAATGATGGTTTAATGGCGATTTTCTTTTTTCTGATTGGCCTTGAAATAAAAAGGGAAATTCTTATAGGCGAGCTAAACTCGTTAAAAAAGGCATCATTGCCAATTTTTGCTGCTATTGGTGGAATGCTTATCCCTCTTTCTCTGTATTTAGTTCTGAATGATAGTTCTGAAACGCTAAATGGATGGGGTATTTCAATGGCTACTGATATTGCCTTTACTCTGGCCATATTAAAGCTTCTTGGAAAAAAAGTGCCTTTCAGTCTAAAAATATTTCTTACAGCATTTGCCATTATTGATGACATCGGTGCTGTACTTGTAATCGCTCTGTTTTATACGGGTGACATTTCCTGGTTCCTTCTATTATATGCAGGAATATTGCTTTTAGTTCTTTATGCCTTATCATTTTTTAAAATTCATAACAAAATTATCTTGCTGGTTTTTGGAATTGTAATTTGGATTCTTTTTCTTAAGTCAGGTGTACATCCTACGATTGCTGGGATATTACTCGCATTTGCAGTTCCGATTAGACAAAGAATCAATGAATTTCAATACGTAGAGAAACTAAAAAAAACTATTCATAAGTTAACGAAATCAATAAATACAAATAGTTTACCCCTGCTAACCAAGAAGCAGATAAAAGAAATAGACGTTCTTGAAGATTGGACCAGAAAATTTCAATCGCCTTTACAGCAGCTCGAATATCGCTTACATCATTGGGTAGCATTTCTGATTATGCCTGTTTTTGCTCTTTCAAATGCAGGAATTTATTTCTCAAATGCGATGATTATTGACGCTTCATTGGCTTTGAATTTGGCCGTATCATTGTTTTTAGGAAAAGCAATCGGGGTTTCTGTTTTTTCCTATTTGAGTATTAAACTAAAAATTGCAGCACTTCCCAAGCATACAAATTTCATTGATATTATTGGTGTAGCCGTGTTATCGGGTGTTGGTTTTACAATGTCATTATTTATTGGAGGTTTGGCATTTAATACCAATGATGTTTTCATGAATTCGGCAAAAATTGGAATTATTGCTGGTTCAATTGTTTCGGGAATTGTAGGATATATAATATTAAGACAGTCGATAGCAAGAAAGGCAGTATCCAATAAATAGAACGCTGAGTGGATTCCGTATGCTGTACCATTACATGGCAGCCTAACAGGCGAACCGACTGTAAATAACAGCTAGGCAAAATGAACAAAAAAGTATTGGCAATTTTTATATTTGCAAACGATAAATAAACATATATAATGGAAGAACAAAAAAGCGAACCGGCGTACACCAGTTCAACGAACGACATAAGCCCTAAAGTAACCGGAATTGGAGGGATTTTCTTTTATTCTGATAATCTGAAGGAAACAAATGAGTGGTACACAAAAAATTTAGGGATTGAAATAAATGATTGGGGTTCATCGAGTTTCGAATCCAGAAACATTAACAAACCCGACGAGATAAATTCCCTTCAGTGGAAACCTTTCGAAAAAGGAGATGATTATTTTTCCCCATCCAAAAAGGATTTTATGATTAACTACCAGGTTCAGAATCTTGAAGGACTTGTAGACAAACTCAAAGAAAATGGAGTAAGCATACTTGATAGTATTGTTACTTACGATTTCGGGAAATTCATACACATTATGGACCCAGAAGGCAACAAAATTGAATTATGGGAACCTATCTTCAATGAGCAAGACAGGCAGTAAGTTTGTACGATAATTTTTTGGGATAGACGGACTCAATCGGACTGAAGAGAAAGCCAAGCGCAAGATAAATGGATCTCTGAACGATCAGTAATTCCCTTTCCGCCTTTTCGGAAATCAGCACTGAGTTCTCCATCCAACTTTTATTGACCTCATTTCAATAAAAACCCGGAAAGATTGACGGGTCTTTCCGGGCTGTTTCGTATGCGGGAACAAAACTAATTAAACATCACCTTTTGAACATGCATACGGTGTTTGTTTCTGATTTTTATCAGTAATATTTGCGAGCTTCCTGCTGGAATACCAATGCTTGCGCGGCTAAAGTAGCGGGTTGTGGGGCCATCTTCGCCGGCAATAAAATCTTCAGAATAAAGAATCCGGCCATTGATATCGCAAAGTTCGAAGTGCAGTATCTCATTTTTTACGGCATCCATCGTTGCTGAAAATCCATCCATACATGGGTTAGGAAAAATCCAGAGGCTTTTATTCTTTCCGGATTCCGGATTTGCAATACCCACCGAGGGATCGTATCCACCTGAAACGCAAACCACAAGTCCGTTTCTGCCTCCGGCCATGAGCTCCCGACTGTTATCCCCTACAATATCAGGGATGGAACTGAGTGCGTCGATGGGTGTATTGGAAGGCGAAGAGGTAAGAATACTTCCGTTGGTACCATTGAGAAAATAGACGAAATTATTTTGGTATAAGGTGCCGATACCGGCATCGTTAATTCCATCCCAGTCAACATCCCCAACGTTGGAAACGTTCCACGATTTATCTGCCAAAGAAGTTAACCAAAGGGTTGAAAGGTCGAGGCCACTGAGTACGATGCCATTGGTTCCGCTATGAGCTACCAGAATGTCGTCATTTCCATCCTGATTTACATCACCCATGTTTTCGAAGCGTAATATGAGTGAATTTGGAATCGTAACAACTTTTTCCTTGAAACCGCTAACTGCATTATGGATATAAATTTTACCGCTAAAATCACCGGAAGCAATATCTTTAATGCCATCGCCGGTCACATCATTTAACTGCATCAGAGCCCAGGTGGATGTTCCCACCGGTACAGATGTCCATTTAATACTTCCGTCGGAGCCATTAATACCATACACTCTTCCGGCGGTTTCGTTCCCGGTGGTTCCTCCGGCCACTACGTCTGGTTTTCCGTCACCGGTGAAGTCTTCAGCACCAATAACCGAGAACATTGCACCGTCAAGGGGCGCTTCCCAAATGGAAATTCCCGTCAGGCCATTTATACAATAAACTCTTTTAGGACCGGTATTTCCTCCATCGTTTCCGGCAGAGGCCAGTACATCCTGTATGCCGTCATTATTATAATCGTACTTTACAAAGACCTGATATACCCAACCACCACTCCCAACAGTATTGGTAGATTTTTTCCAAAGCTGGGCACCGGTTTTTCCGGAAAGTGCCGTGATGGAACGATCGCCTCCGGTTGTTCCAACAATTACATCTGGGTAGCCATCATTATTGATATCTTCAATGGTAGTCAGCGCATTTTGTTGATAAATATTTCCCGAGTAAATCATCGTTTCCCACATTACATCGCCACTTCCTGATGCATTTCCGTTAAAGCAGCGCACGTAGTTATCTTCAGAACAGATAATAACATCCTGGATTCCATCGCCGGTGATGTCGGCAATCGGACAAATGGCTTTAGGGCTATTATCGAATGTGGAGCCATTAATGAGATAAGTCCATAAGACCGTACTTTGTGGATACATTGTATCTACACCAACACCTTGTAAAGCAATGTTAAGGCTTGGCTGTTGAGGATCGTTTGAATTGATGGTAAGTTCTCCGTCAAAAGGCCCGCCGGCATCGGGGTGGAACCATAATCCGATATTGATTGTCTGCTGTGGCTGAATGCTGAGGGGCAAATTAACTAGGTCGTCCACGATGAAGTGGGTATCAGACATATCAAGAGCACTAATATTCAGATTTTGATTTCCGGTATTGCTAATCTGTAGTTTCCATCGCGAATAAGCACCTGCCCGTCGATCACCATAATCATGGCTTTGAAAATTTACGCTGAGATGTGGTCCTGAATAAACAGGATTGCCAGTAAGAGTCAGCGTTACCTGGGGATGAATGGGATCGTTTGAATTTACATAAACCTGTGTATTCAGCGGGCTGCTGTTGGTTGGACTGTATAAAAACGGAATGGTGCTGCTGCCCCCGACACCGATGGTGGCAGGAGTGCTGAATGATGTGGTGACGCCTGATCCGGCGGGAATCTGAACACTGCTAATGCTTAAAGGAGCCGTTCCGGTATTCTGTACCTGACAATTCCAGTTGGAAGATCCACCAATCGTAACGTTTCCATAATTATAGGATGTTAATGGGAAGGTGATGGCCGGGGTGCCAATTCCTTGTAGGTCTACTTTATATAAGGTACTGTTTGAACTTAACTGTCCGTCGCAATACCAAAGATACGTTCCGTCAAAGACAACGCCGGAAGGTTTGATTCCTTGCGATGCGTGGCTTTCGAGAACAGTGCCAGTGGTTGATACCTTATAAAGCATGTTGGCATTATAGTCGGCAATCCACAAGTCGCTGCCTTGTTTACAGATGTCCCAGGGTTGAGCTGAAGGAGGTGTAAATTGAGAAAGTACGCCTCCTGAACCATCCAGATGGTAAACAGTTCCCGGGTCGGGATAATACGTACAAACCCACCAGTTACCATTATCCCATGCAATACCCGACATATAATGGTTGGGAAGGTTAAGCGTCGAAACCATACTTCCGCTCATGGTAAATTCATGCGCCATAGCGGGTGGTGTGCTTGATGAGGGTTGGTCTATCGTTACAAGATTGGGACTCTTATACGTCATTCCATAGGAATCGCCGAAGGCACCGCTGCATTGTAGGGTGCTTATTCCATTGGATGGATTGAATTTGTATACGTTTTCACCATTGGATCCATAGATTCCGTAGTAAATATTCGTACCATCCCAAGCGAGTCCGGAGGCTTTACCACTGATGGTGTAGGATGCTACAATAGACCAGGAATTTGGGGATGCAGGAATTTGAGCGAATAAAAAACCTGGTGAAACGAGCAGGAACGCAAGGCAAAGCCTTGTTTTCCAAAAGAGTAGTTCTTTAGGTTGCATAAGCTGGATTTTGGTTGAAAATGAGCCTTATAAAGGTAATAATAAATTACGGATAATTATACACAGTCGAATGATATCATCGTATGACTCAGTTTATTTATATCGGATGTGTATAAGCGATCGAATCGACTGTCCTGCCTCAACCGTATAGATAAGGACAAAGGGTCATTTAATGCTTCTCGAAATGTTTTTAAATCGAACTCAATCGGGTTTTCCAGGTGCCTGATTCAAAGCTGATGGCATTCATTGCATCTGCAATGGAATATTTTTCGTGGGATGAAAAAATTTGAAGATCGGCTAGCGGGACTAGTTCTTCAATGCTTTTAGATGTAAAACCGTCATATTCTTTTCGGATAAGCACAAGCAATCCTGGAATAAGCACTTTTCTGAGGCTTCTGGATTCACAAACGACGATACAGTTTTTGGGAAGTAATGCAATAAATTGAGTCATTGCTTCTTTCAAATGACTGTCGAGGGAGCGTACAAAAAATACTTTTTTAGCGCCGGCAGCAAGCATTTTTGAGGTGTCTTTATGCCCGTCACGATCAAATTCCTGATAGATATCGAAAGTCTCCGGTTTTTCGTTTTCATGAATTCCGTGGTGAATATCATCGTTCGGATAAATGCTGCTGACTTTAAGCCCGATGACCGGATATAATTCTGAGTAATGCTGTATCAGAGCCAGAGCAAGGGTGGTCTTGCCCACGTTGCGGGCATTGCCTGCAATCATAAGTAAACCGGGGAGATATGGTATCGAATTATCCATAGGGAATGATGGTCAGCAAAGATAGGTTTTTCCTGTTTTTCCTTTTGGTTCTTATTTCAGGAGCTTTTGCAGATAATCAGCGATTGGCTTTGCTACCGGATATTCATGAACGACGGAGGTTTTAATTTTAATCCAGTCGGAGCCCGGAATCAGATTTTGTTCTTCACCGATAATAATATGATAAAAGCACAGGAATAAATTCTGGTGACTAAGAATATGTTTCGCCGGGTTTTCTGTGCTTCGGATATGAAGATCTTTTTTAAAATGTTGAGAAAAAAACACAATGGAAAACAACTCTTCCAAACTGCTTTCTTTTTCTGTTTCAATCATCGGAAATTCGTATAATCCATTCCAAATGTCTTTTTTCTGCCGTTTTAACAAATAGATGAAAGAGAGCGATTCGTCACTGATGCAGAAATAGTGAAAGTGCCGGTTTTTCTTTTTTGTTGATGGATTTTTATAAGGAATGTGTGAGACTGTTTTTTGCCGATAAGCGCTGCAATGATTTCTGAACGGGCAGGTAGAACAGTCCGGATTTGCAGGGGTGCAATGCAGTGCCCCAAATTCCATCACGGCTTGATTATAATCGCCCGGATGTTTTTCTGAAATGAGTGAATTTGCCGCTTTCATGATTTCTGAACGGGTTGATGATTTTGTAGTATCTCCGGCAATACCCAGAAAACGGCAATAAACCCGGATGGCATTTCCATCCAAAACGGGTTCGGATTTGCCAAAACATATGGAAGCAATGGCTGCTGCGGTGTAATTACCAATTCCCGGAAGTTTTTTAAGTTCTTTAAGGTCTTGGGGGAACTCACCCTGAAAATTGTTTATAATAATATTTGCTGTTTGATGAAGATACCTGGCACGTGAGTAATAACCGAGCCCCTGCCATAATTTTAAAACGGAATCTATTGAGGCATTTGCTAATTGTAAAATATCAGGATAGGCTTCGATGAAGCGATGGTAATATGCAATCCCCTGATCTATGCGGGTTTGTTGGAAAATAATCTCCGACAACCAAATTTTATAAGGCTTAATGTCTGAACGCCAGGGGAGTGGCCTCTTATTGATAGCATACCAAGAAAGGAGAATTGAAGAAAAATTCACGGGAAGGATTTAAGAACAAATTTATAAAGAGACAATTAGGTGCAAAAAAAAACATTTTTTTTTAGGTAACTTCATTTTTTTTATATCTTTGCAACCCATTAAATCTTAATAATCAATTCATTAAATCGATATTAAAATGACTAAAGCGGAAATCGTAGCAGAAATTTCAGGCAAGACCAACGTAGAAAAGGTTGCTGTTCAGCACATTGTAGAAGCCTTCATGGATTCAATCAAGAACTCACTTGCCAATGGTGAAAATGTATACCTCAGGGGTTTTGGAAGTTTCGTAATTAAAAGAAGGGCTGAAAAAACTGGCCGTAACATTTCGAAGAATACGACCATTATTATTCCTGCTCATAATATTCCTTCGTTCAAACCTGCGAAAACTTTCGTTATTGACGTAAAGGATAACGTTAAATAGTATTATTAATTAAATAATCTCAGGCTATGCCTTGCGGAAAAAAGAGAAAAAGACATAAAATGGCGACACACAAACGGAAAAAACGTTTGCGTAAGAATCGTCATAAGAAGAAATAATCTTCTTTAAGAATTTCACCAAATATTGTAATACAATGCTCTGTATAGGGCATTGTATTGTAATTTTGGTGGATACATACCGGGTTTTCAATTCTGACAAACCCGTAAATACTTCCTATTACGTAACCATTAAAACTTTGCACAGTGAACAGGGAACTGATTATTGATTCCAACTCTGGGGAAGTTGAGATTGCCTTACTTGAAGATAAGGTTCTCAGCGAGCTTCACAAAGAGAAGGCGAACAATAATTTTGCAGTAGGGGATGTTTATCTTGGCAAGGTGAAGAAAATCATGACGGGGCTAAATGCTGCCTTTGTTAATGTGGGATACGAAAAAGATGCGTTTTTGCATTACCTCGACCTGGGTCCTCAGGTACGTTCGCTAAACAAGTATATTTTATTGGTTCAGGCCGGGAAAACACAAAATGGCGATTTAGCCGATTTTACCTGCGAACCTGACATTGAAAAAACCGGAAAAATTACCGATGTTCTTACCAGCAATCAAACCATTATGGTTCAGATTGCCAAAGAACCGATTTCCACCAAAGGGCCGCGTATTTCATCCGAAATAAGTTTTGCCGGCCGTTATATTGTTTTGGTGCCATTTTCGAATCGGATTTCTGTATCGCAAAAGATTAAAAGTCCCGATGAGCGTAGTCGCTTGAAGCGTTTGATCACCAGTATCAGACCTAAAAATTTCGGGGTTATCATTCGTACAGTTGCCGAAAATAAAATGGTTGCCGAATTAGATGCCGATTTACGCGACCTGCTTTCCAAATGGGAACAGGCTATCCGTAAGCTCGTTACTGCCAATGCGCCGCAAAAAGTTTGCAGCGAACTTGACCGTACGGCAGTCATTCTTCGCGATTTACTCAATGAATCGTTTAACAGTATTCACATCAGTGATCCCGGACTGTATGAAGAAACTCGCACGTACATTCAGACCATTGCCCCCGAAAAACTTAACATTGTTAAGCTTTATAAGGGTAAGGTCCCCATCTTTGAACAGTTTGGCATCGATAAACAATTAAAGAACTCTTTTGGTCGGATTGTTACCATTAAAAGCGGAACGTACCTTATCATTGAGCACACTGAAGCTCTCCATGTGATTGACGTAAATAGCGGTCACAGGGTAAAAAAAGATAATGACCAGGAAACCAATGCCATGGAGGTTAATATTGAAGCAGCCACAGAGATGGCTCGTCAGCTTCGCCTCCGCGATATGGGTGGAATTATTGTGGTTGACTTTATTGACATGGCGCTGGGGCAGAATCGTAGAAAACTCTACGAACATCTGAAAAATGAAATGCTCCGCGATAATGCCAAACATACCATACTTCCTCCCAGCAAATTCGGCCTGGTTCAGATTACACGGCAGCGTGTACGACCCGAAACCGAGGTAAAAGTTCTTGAAAAGTGCCCCGTTTGCAGCGGCACCGGTGAGATAAAACCCAGCATCATTCATGTGGATGATATTGAAAATAAAATTAGATATCTCATTCAGGAACAGAATGAAAAACACTTCAAAGTCGTATTTCATCCGTTTATTCACGCCTTCCTCACCAAAGGCTTAATTTCGGTGAGAATGAAATGGTTTTTTAAATACAAACGGTGGATTAGAATGGGCGCATCATCAGCCTACCACCTGTTAGAATACCGGTTTTTCAATCAGAAAGACCACGAAATCAGAATTTGAACACCCCTACTGTTGTTCGCCAAAGCCTGAATGCTCTGAATGAGTATTCAGGCTTTTCTTTTTTTGTAACTTCGCGGCATGGAAACAGTTGTTAGCGGAATACGCCCCACAGGAGAACTGCATCTGGGTAATTACTTCGGTGCCGTTGCAAATTTCGTTCAAATGCAGAACGAAAATCAATGCTATTTTTTTATAGCAGACTATCATTCATTAACCACTCATCCTACGCCGGCTGACCTTCATGGGAATGTGCGTAAAGTCTTGGTGAATTATCTTGCCGCCGGGCTCGACCCCGATAAATCAGTATTATATATTCAGAGCGATGTTCCGGAAGTGACCGAATTGTATCTGCTCCTGAATATGAATGCTTATATGGGCGAACTTTCGCGCTGTACTTCATTCAAAGAGAAAGCCCGAAAACAACCGGATAATATTAATGCAGGCCTGATGACCTATCCTACCCTTATGGCTGCTGATATTATTCTACATCGGGCGCAAAAGGTGCCTGTAGGAAAAGATCAGGAACAACATCTCGAAATGACGCGCACCTTTGCCAACCGATTTAATAGAATGTATAATGTCAATTTTTTCCCGGAACCTCAGGCGTATAATTTTGGTCAGGCTCTGGTAAAAATTCCCGGACTCGATGGAAGCGGGAAAATGGGAAAATCAGAAGGCGAAGGGAATGCCATATTCTTTGGAGATAGTACGGAGATGATTCGGAAAAAAGTGATGAAGGCCGTCAGTGATGGTGGCCCCACAGAACCTTTCCAGGCTAAACCGGAAGCCATACAGAATCTTTTCGGACTGATGAAAGTTGTTTCTGATTCGGAGACCTTAAATTTTTTCGATGAAGAATATAATCAATGTCGTATACGCTATGGCGATATGAAAAAGCAGTTAGCGTTGGATATTGATCGTTTTGTAGCTCCTTTTCGTGAAAAAATGATCGAATTGAATTCAAATAATGATTATCTTCGAAAAGTGGTAAATTCGGGTGCAGAAAAAGCCCGTGAGAGCGCTGCAGCTACTATACGCGAAGTTCGCAGCATTATCGGGTTTAGAGCATTCTGATCAAATATTCAGCTTATGGGCAGTGAAAATATTAACCAACGATTCATCAACTTATTCCTGAGGTTTAGTGTTGTTTTATTCCTGTTTGGAGTATTATACCGCCTGGGAATAAAACCCGATTTGAACAGTCAGTTTTGGGATGGTTTTTTTCAAATTATTTTACTGCTTGTCTTTGTTTTCCTGGCCATTGTCATTTTTGCTGTTTCTGTCAAAGTCTTTAATGTGGTGGCCTTTTTTCTGGTTGGTATCAGCGCCTTCTTCAGAATTATGCAGATAATTTTTATTGAGGGCGGCTTTATCGACATACCAGGCTATATTTTACTTATTGCCGTTTCCATTTATTTTCTCACCAAAAATAATCATTCTCACCATAGGGGCATGTACTTTTAGTCATGCGTAAAGTTCTGAAAATAGCAGCTTGGTTTATATTCGTGCTTGTGGCTATTGTTGCAGCATTTTTTTGGTATGCCGGTTTTTTTGACCGTACCCATATAGAAGAACGGCAAATGGCTTCGTTTTATGTTGCTTTCCGTGACCATCAAGGGTCATATGAGCAGGCACAGAGCCTTCAAAATCAGATTTTTCTTGAATTGGTAAGAGATAGTATTGTGCCAATGAAGGCCGTCGGTATTTTTTTTGATGATCCTTCAGTCGGTCGTCAGTCTTCCGGTCGTTATCGGGTCGGATGTATTATATCGTCTGATAATCTTACCCGGGCTTATGCTTCGATGAGTGGTTACCGAATCATGGCCATTCCTTCGGCACGATATATTATAACACAATTCCCGTTTGATAATAAATTATCAGCAGTAGCGGCCACTACAAAAGCATATCATGCGTTTGCTGCTTACCGTAAAACAAGAGGAATGAAAAAACGGCCTGTCATGGAGGTTTATGACGAGGCCGCTGGTACGATTACTCTTATGACCGAAGTTGTATTCTGATAAGAGCGGCTTATGATTTTTTTTCTGTTGGTATAATTTTAAGAGATAATTCGTCGAGTTGAACGCCCGATATTTCGGCCGGGGAATCTATCATTACATCTCTTCCTGAATTATTCTTCGGAAATGCAATGTAATCACGGATGGAATCGTGGCCACCAAATACGGCACACCAACGGTCAAATCCGAAGGCTATTCCACCATGAGGAGGAGCGCCAAATTCAAAAGCATTCATCAGAAAGCCGAATTGTTCCTGCGCTTCTGTATCACTGAAACCCAGCAGAGAAAACATGTTTTTTTGCAAATCCTTGTTAAAGATTCGAATGCTTCCTCCTCCGATTTCCACTCCATTAATGACCAGATCATAGGCGTTTGCTCTTACATTGCCCGGTTGAGTTTCGAGTAAAGCTACATCTTCCGGTTTGGGTGAAGTGAAAGGATGGTGCATGGCATAAAACCGCTGGGTGGTTTCGTCCCATTCGAGAAGAGGGAAGTCCACAACCCACAAGGGAGCATAAATATCGGGATTTCTTAACCCAAGACGATTTCCCATTTCGAGGCGTAATTCGCCGAGGGCTTTGCGGGTTTTTGATGGGGCACCTGCAAGAATGAGAATTAAATCGCCGGGTTCAGCATTAAAGTTTTTTAATAATTCGAGGAGTTGGTCGGGAGTATAGAATTTATCAATGGAAGATTTTGCACTGCCATCTTCATTGTATTTGATAAACACAAGGCCAGTAGCACCAATCTGCGGGCGTTTGACCCATTCAGTCAGCGCATCGGTATCTTTTCTCGAATAGGCGGCACAGCCTTTGGCGTTTATGCCTGCAACAAGTTCTGCATCATCAAAAACTTTAAATCCTTTATTTTTGACGAAATCATTTATTTCGACAATTTGCATTCCGAAGCGAATATCGGGTTTGTCGCTACCATAAAGCCGCATGGCTTCACTGTAAGGCATGCGTGGGAATGAGCCGGGATCTGTATTTTTTATGCTCCGGAAAAGGTGACGCGCCAGCCCTTCGAAGGTATTCAGAATATCTTCCTGTTCTACGAAAGCCATCTCGCAGTCAATCTGAGTAAATTCAGGCTGACGGTCGGCACGCAAATCCTCATCACGGAAGCAACGAACAATTTGATAATAACGGTCATAGCCAGCTACCATCAGCAATTGTTTGAATGTTTGCGGCGATTGCGGCAAAGCATAAAACTGGCCCGGATTCATGCGTGAGGGAACTACAAAATCGCGCGCTCCTTCGGGAGTCGACTTTATTAAATATGGGGTTTCCACCTCTATAAACTGTTCGTTATCGAGATAATTTCGGGTAAGAATTGCCATTCGATGACGAAGAAGAAGGTTGTTTTTCAACGAATTTCTCCGTAAGTCGAGGTATCGGTATTTCATACGTAATTCATCACCACCATCCGTATTATCTTCAATCGTGAAGGGTGGTGTTTTTGATTCGTTGAGGATTTCGAGGTTTTCTACCACGATTTCAATTTCGCCTGTGGGTATTTTAAGATTTTTACTCTCACGCTCAGCTACATATCCATCGATTTTTATTACATATTCTCTTCCAAGCTTACGGGCTTTAAGGCAAAGCTCGGTATGTGTTTCAAGATTGAAGGCCAGTTGGGTAATTCCATAGCGGTCGCGTAAATCGATAAAGGTAAGGCCTCCCAAATCGCGGGAGCGTTGTACCCAACCACTTAGTGTAACATATGTTCCTTTGTGGCTGAGGTTTAATTCGCCACAGGTATTTGTACGATGCATAATTAAAAGAAATTTGGACTGCGAAATTACGAAAAATGATGCTTCCTGAGCTTAGCCTTGTCAGGTATTCAGCCTTTTAGCATTTTTTATTCTTAAAGCCGTTGAAATCCCTTCATTTTTTTGTATTTTTACTTTTGGAAAGCAACAGTATCAAAACATTAAAAATCAATTGACATGGCCAGCGGAATAAATAAAGTTATGCTATTAGGCAATCTGGGAAAAGAGCCAGAAATGCATACATTCGATAATGGAGTTAAGAAGGTATCTTTTCCTCTTGCTACCAATGAACCCATAAAAAACAAAGATGGACAGCGCATAGATCATACCGAATGGCACAATATCGTGATGTGGCGCGGCCTTGCAGAAACTGCTGAAAAATATCTGCATAAAGGTGATCAGATTTTTATTGAAGGTCGCTTGCGTACACGCTCCTATGAAGAAAACGGGGTAAAAAAATATTTCACCGAAATATTGGCTGATTCGATGACCATGCTTGGCAGTAAAAGAGATTCACAGCCATCGGGTCCGGATACTTCATCTTATTCCTCTCCCGCCGCAGAAAATATTCCGGACAGACCGGAGGGCGATTTACCTTTTTAAGTTGCCATAATGTGATTACGAAAGGCTTGCCAGATATTGGTGAGCCTTTTTGCTTATTTTTGTCACGATAATAGTCCAATGCTTATTTTAACTGATATTATTCAAATGACCCCTAACGTATTGCCTTCTGTACATGAAGTAATTATAACTGCAGGGATTTTTACCGGACTTGGATGGCAAGCGTTTCTGAGTTTATTCATTATTTTACTATTGCTGGTATGTTCAGGTTTAATTTCCGGGTCTGAAGTTGCCTTCTTTTCGCTTAGTCCCACTCAGTTGGATAAGTTTCGTAAGGATCGATCCTTGATTTCTCTGCAAATAATGGAATTGGTTAATAAGCCTAAAATGCTATTAGCTACTATTCTGATTGCCAATAATCTGGTGAATGTTGGTATTGTAATTCTAAGTACCTATTTTATTGCCCATACGTTTGATTTTACAGCTTGGCCTATGATTGGCTTTTTGGTTCAGGTGATAATTATTACTGCAATGATTCTTCTTTTTGGTGAAGTAATTCCAAAGGTTTATGCCGCACGTCAGAATATGAAGCTGATTCGTTTCATGGTAAAACCCTTGGCAGTGATTATTCAGATCTTTTATCCGCTGTCTAAAATACTGGTATATTCAACCGGAATTATCGATAAACGGATTAGTCGTAAGCAAGTTCCAGTTTCATTAAAGGAATTATCAGATGCCATTTCGTTGACGACCGGAAAAAGTGGGAATGCCAATGAAACAAATATGCTAAAAGGCATTGTTCGGTTTAGTGATACCGAAGCCCGTGAGATTATGAAATCGCGGGTGGATGTTGTTTCGGTAAGCGAAGAATTGGATTATCAGAGCCTTATGAAACACATCCTTGAGTCGGGATATTCTCGTATTCCGGTATATAAAGGGAGTCCGGATAACGTAAGAGGGATTTTATATATTAAGGACTTACTACCACATCTTTCCAAAGACAATACCTTTTTGTGGAATAGCTTGATGCGCCCGGTGTATTTTGTTCCTGAAAACAAGAAAATTAATGATTTACTGGTAGAATTTCAGGAGAAAAAAAATCATATGGCCGTCGTTGTTGATGAATTTGGCGGAATGTCAGGACTTGTTACCCTCGAAGATATTATCGAAGAGATTGTTGGCGAAATTAATGACGAATTTGATGCTGAATCGGATAGCCCGTTATGGAATAAAATTGATGATAACAATTGGTTTTTTGATGGAAAGACCCTTCTTAATGATTTCACCCGCATAATCGGAATCGACGATAGTGTTTTTGATACCGTGGATGGTGATTTTGAAACGCTGGCGGGTCTCATTCTTGAACTTGAAGGGCGTTTACCGGTAAAGGGCGAGAAAATTATTTTCGAAAAATTTATTTTCCAGATAGATGCCGTTGATAACCGTAGGATTAAACGTATAAAAGTTACTCAGAAAGTTTAAGCAGATGAGGAAACGAAAAAACAATATTTGCATTTTGACCCTTTTTATTTTGTCGGGGCTCATGATGTCCTGTGGCAGCGATTATATGCCAAAACCCAGGGCATATCCACGGCTATCGCTGCCAGAAGCTTCTTATATGACTTTTGACAGCACGTTTCCATATGCTTTTGAATATTCTTCAGCGGCAAGGATTAGTTTCAAAAATATGCTGAAACCGGATCAATATTGGTTAAATATTGATTATCCGGGATTTAAAGGAACCATTTACCTGAGTTATAAGAAGGTTGACGGAAATTTGGATGTTTATCTGGAAGATGCCCACCGGTTTGTTGTAAAGCATATTCCAAAGGCAAGCGCCATTAATGAATTGCCCGTGATTTATAATACCCATAAAGTTTATGGTACAATTTACCTTATCGAAGGAATTAGTGCTGCCTCGGCCTGTCAGTTTTATTTAACCGATAGTGTAAACCATTTTCTTCGTGGTTCGTTGTATTTTAATGTTGTCCCCAATAATGACTCTTTAGCTCCGGCAATTGATTTTATAACGGCCGATATTGAGCATCTTGCTGCTTCATTAAAATGGAAATAGTGGTTCGTTTTAACCAAATATTTGTATTGATATTAACTCAAAACAGGATACCGTGAAAAAGCTATTTATTTTATTTCTAATGCAGACGTTTTTAATATTTCCTCTGCTTGCCCAGCATTCGTGGTCGAGGATATCCATGAGTAATTCTCCACAGATAGTTCTTGCATTGATGCAAAAAGGAATTGCTGCTGATGATATGTATATTGGTAATGATGGACGAATTCGCCTCGAACTTACTGCTGATGAAATTGAAAAAATAGTTCAGTTAAAAATTGACTATCAGATGGAAGTGGAAGATTTGGGAGCTTATTATACGAAAAGAAATGTTGGACTTTCGCCTGAGCAGATTCTTACCAATGCCAGAAATTTTAAGGGCACGAAAGATGTTCCTATTCCTGTTAATTTTTCGTTAGGATCCATGGGTGGATTTTCGACGCTGGATCAAATCATGAACCATCTGGATACCATGAAGGCGAAATTCCCAAATCTGATTTCGGCGAAACAAACCGTATCTTCCGGGTCGACTCACGAAGGCCGTTCGATTTACTGGGTCAGAATATCCGATAATCCGGAAGTGGATGAAAATGAACCGGAGGTTTTATATACGGCATTGCATCATGCCCGCGAACCAATTGGGTCGCAGCAAATGCTTTTTTATATGTATTATATACTCGAGAATTATGCGAATAATGCAGAAATTAAGAAAATGATAGATACAACGGAATTGTATTTTATTCCTTGTGTCAATCCGGATGGTTACGAATATAACCGGGCGATTTCCTCCACAGGTGGAGGTTCATGGCGTAAAAACCGCCGCGATAACGGAGGTTCGTATGGTGTTGATCTTAACCGGAATTATGGTTTTATGTGGGGGTATGATGATATCGGTTCTTCTCCCGATCCTACGGGTAATACCTATCGCGGTCCTTCTGCTTTTTCGGAACCTGAAACACAAATGATTTCCGATTTTTGTATAGCGCATCAATTCCGGATCGTACTCAATTATCATTCGTATGGAAATTGGTTACTTAATCCCTGGGGTTATATTTATGAGGCTACACCCGATCAGGATATTTTTGATGCCTTCAATTATGATTTTACAGCCGAAAATGCCTTTATTGCAGGGCCCGCCAGCCTGTTACTTTATGCCGTAAACGGCGGTTCTGACGACTGGATGTATGCCGAGCAAAACCTTAAGCCCAAAATTCTGGCATATACACCCGAAGTTGGCTCAAATGAAGACGGCTTTTGGCCACAGGTTTCACGGATTTTACCACTTTGCCAATTGAATGTTGACCAAAACATTAAAGCAGCACAGTATAGCGGATGGTATGGTAAAATTAAAGATCTGACTCCGGAAGTCTATAGTAGTAAACAAAATTATGTAAAATTCTCAGCACAAAGATATGGCCTTCAGGAAATTGACAAATACCGTATCTATATCGAGCCTGTTTCGGCCAATATTATTTCTGTGGGCGATACAGTAAACATTTCCAATCCGCTGCATCTTCAAATGTATATTGATTCGCTATATCTTGAGCTTTCATCAAGTGTTGCCAACGGCGAATATTTTCAATTTAATCTGCATATGACAGACGGGGTGTATGATTATGTTAAAAATATTACGAAAATTTATGGTTCTCCATTGATGATTTTTAGTGATAATTGTTCTGATATGAGTAAATGGAACAGTACTTCGTGGAATGTGGCTGAATTTAATTTTTTCAGCCCGCCTTTTAGTATAACAGATTCTAAATACGGAAATTATGGAAGTAATGTCAGCAAATCCATTACCCTCAAGGAGGGCATTGAGCTGCCTGCAAATCAGCCTGCTGTTTTATACTTCAAATCATGGTATGAAATAGAAAGAGGGTATGATTATGTTCAACTGGATCTTAGTACTGACAACGGCAGTAGCTGGATTACGTTGTCATGTAATAATACGCGTCCGGGAACAGCTATGCAAACTGGCGGACAAGCTGTTTTTGATGGGAACAGCAATACCTGGATAAATAATGAAATTCAGTTAGGAGACTGGGCTGGCCATACGGTCAAATTTCGCTTTACCCTTAAAAGTAATTATTCGATTAATAAGGATGGATTTTATTTTGACGATGTTGAAGTTCATACCTTTTCAAATAATACAGCCATTAGTACTGGTCATCAAAAGGAAGCATTCTTGGGTTATCCATCGCCCAATCCGGCCTCTACGTATTTGAGTATTTCTTATACTATAGAAGAAACCGACCGTTATGCGATAATGCTAATTACGGACAGTCAGGGCAGGATTTTGCAACAGCATAAGATACCGGGCGGGAATAATACACTGATGATAGACACCCATGAACTGGAGGCCGGCGTTTATTTTATTCAATTACAGAGTAAGCAAGGGAAATTCGTTAGAAAAATGATTGTACAATAAGGTAAACCATTTGGTTCCGCGTATGTTTTAAAAGAACAAAACGGGAACTTTTAAAGATGAATTGACTACTTTTGTGCATCAAAAAAAACAAACCGGAATGTAAACCTAAGATTAATTTCTAAAACCACGGGGCTATGATTGAAACCATTAAAATGGGAGCGCTGAAGTGGCATCATGTATTGAATCCCACCGAAGACGACTTAATATATCTCAAAGACAACTTCCATTTTCACCCACTTGATATTGATGATTGTAAGAGTTTAATAAACCAACGCCCCAAGATTGACGTTTACGACGATTATTATTTTCTTATACTCCATTTTCCGTATTTTGATAAATCGAATACATTTATCCGCACCCGGGAGGAAAAGATTTTCTGGGGAACCGATTACATAATAACACTTGGTAAAGCCCAATGGGTCGTTTCCGAATTGTTCAGAAACATTAAAAGCAAAGTAGAAAAGCGTGAGGAATTGGATTTCGGAACCAGTGATGCGCTTTTATACCGTGTTTTGGAGCATTTGATGAAGGAAAGTTATTTACTGCTCCGCAAAATTGGCGACCATGTTGATAATGCCGGTCGTGATTTATTCGACAAGCGCGCCCTCAACACCATTGAATTAATAAGCATCACCCGTAAAAATTTGATTCTTTTAAATACGATTTTCAAGCCTCAGTTGCCGGTTTTTAATAAATTTGAATCCGGAGAAATTGAAGGCTTTGCTGAAAACATGGAAGAATACTGGGGCAATATTCTCGATTATTATCAGAAGATGTGGGATTTAATTGAAGATTATTCAGAATTAATCGAGGGCTACTCTAAAACGTTTGATTCGTTGCAGGCAAATCGTACCAATGAAATTATTAAAACACTGACCCTGGTATCGGCCATTATTCTTCCATTGACATTTATTACAGGATTATATGGCATGAATATATTTTTACCCTTACAGGCTCATCCATACGCCTTTATATACGTAATAATGACAATGGTGGGCATAGCATTATTGATGCTGGTATTTTTTAAACGAAAGCGCTGGATGTAACTATTCCTGCTTTTTAAGAGGTATGGTTAGGGGTAATTCTTCTATTTTCTTCTTAAATGCCAGAAAGTCAATTAGGCTTCGTGAGAACGGGTGCGTAAGTTCCTCTACCCCTATTTGTAATAAATGGTGATATCCTTCCTGGTCTTTACGTGGTGAACTATTGGACGCATCGTTGCGCATGCGTTTTCGCTCCAGAAAAGATTCTTTAACTTCTATTGAACATTTTCCCGGATATTTTGAAACACTTAAATAGATAACCCTGACATGCTTTACATGCTTCGGAAAAAAATAATTTAATATTCCACTTCCCGGTTTGCCTTCAATCCGTCTGCTCGAAGAGAAAATAAGCAGATGGTTATTGAGTTTCGAATCCTTTCTTTTTCCTTCCAGCTTCCCAAAACCTTTTCGATCGGCTTCTGGCAGGTTGTTAACTCTTTCTATCAGGTTTAAAACCTCGGTAACGAAAGAATCGTACTCTTTCTGAATCTGAATGTAATTTTCGGTAATTCTGTCCTTTTTAATTCGGATTCTCTCGGAATCTGAACCAGAACGTTCACCCCGCTTAGCTTTGTTTTCAGCTTCATCAAGCCAGTCAGCCATATAGATTCTCTATTGAAGTTTACGGTGAAAGAAAAAATTAAAGCGTAAAGCTAATAAAATACCTTTTTGCAAATACAAAGTCACATAGTTTTAATTTTAAGTTAAGAATTCGGTTTTCTGGTCTAAAACACGATTAATGTGCTTATTTGGAGCTATTTTTGCGTGGATCAATGTAACGAACATTATTATGGAAGCTTCTCATTACAAAATTCTTTTAGTCGACGACGAAGAGGATGTGCTTGATTTTCTGGGTTATAACCTCGAAAAAGAAGGGTTTACCGTTTTTAAGGCTTCAGATGGCAAAGAAGCACTGTCAATAGCCCAAAAAGAACATCCACATATTATTCTTCTTGATGTGATGATGCCCGTTATGGATGGAATGGAAGCATGTGCAGCTATTCGTAATATCTCAGGCATGAAAAATACCATTATTATGTTCCTGACAGCAAGAGGTGAAGATTATTCTCAAATTGCCGGATTTGATGCTGGTGCTGATGATTATGTTACAAAACCGGTTAAGCCACGAGTTCTTATTAGTCGTATTTTTGCATTGCTCAGACGGATTAAGGATAATTCGGATGTCGCCAGCCTTATTGAAACGGAACATTTTACTATTAATCGGGAAAAGTATATCGTGATTGCTGATGGTCATGAGTTGATTTTTCCGAGGAAGGAGTTCGAAGTCTTGGCTTTACTGGCTTCAAGACCTGACAAGGTTTTTACCCGTGAAGAAATTTTTTCAGCCGTTTGGGGCGATGATGTTATTGTTGGAGAAAGAACGATTGATGTTCATGTTCGAAAAATTCGCGAGAAGCTTAATATTCCGAACATAAAGACCGTAAAAGGTGTTGGATATAAGTACGAATCCTGATTATAATTATGTTTCATAGATTGAAGAAAATATTTGCAATAGACCGAAGAATACTTTCTTTTTCTGATTCGCGACGGATAGCCGTGGTCATTGCTTTTTTGGCGGTGGTGTTTCTACTGGTAGTCCGTTTTATTCTTTATGAAACCATTAGTTTGCCCTGGTTTAAATTGCTGGGGATGGCAACGGCCTTATGGGTATTTCTTTTTCTGGGAGCTTACTATTTAATTGAGCGATTTATTTACGACCGCATACGTGTGATATATAAGAGCATACACCGCCTTAAGGTTGATAAAAATATTCAACCCAGGCACGTTATTAAAGCTACATCCATCGCTGATGTGCAACGGGAAGTTGAAGAATGGAGCACTGAATATAATGCAGAGATGGATCAACTTCGGAGTCTTGAGAATTATCGCCGCGAATATATCGGTAATATCTCCCATGAACTGAAAACACCCATATTCAATATCCAGGGATATATTTCTACTTTGCTGGATGGTGGTCTCGAAGATAAGGGGATTAACCGCTCTTATCTCGTAAAAGCTGATAAAAGTATCAGTAGAATGATTGCAATTATTGATGATCTCGAAACCATTTCCCAGCTTGAATCAAACCAACTTACCATCAAGTCTGAGCGATTCGACATCATTACCCTTGCCCGTGAAATCATGGAATCGCTCGAAATGAAAGCGAAAGAAAGGAATAGTACGATTTATTTTGGCCGGGAATATGATAAACCCATATTTGTTATGGCAGATAGGCTCAGAATATCACAGGTATTTAGTAATCTGACTGAAAATGCAATAAAATATGGAAGTGGAAAAGATGGTCGTGTGAAGGTGGGTTTTTATGATATGGATGAAGTTCTTTTAATAGAAGTTACCGATAATGGGCCCGGTATTTCACAACATGATCTACCGCGTATTTTTGAGCGTTTTTATCGTACTGATAAAAGCCGTTCACGCCAAGAGGGTGGAACCGGGCTTGGGCTGGCTATTGTTAAGCACATAATCGAAGCACATAAACAAAGTGTTAGTGCCAGAAGCACTCTTGGAGTTGGCACTACCTTTTCGTTTACACTAAAAAAGGCTTGATTATTTTTTTCTTCGGGTATCCATCAATACTTTTATCCGCTTACCATTTTTAAATTCAGCCTGATAATTGGGGAGGCCACTACGGTTGAAGTAGGTCCAAATTCCGTTCTGTTTTCCATTGAGATAATTTCCTTCGCTTGCTTTTTGCCCATTTACCTGATAGGTTACCAAACGCCCCTCGGCTTTATCATTGATAAAATTCTGCTCTCGCAATAAAACATTTCCCGGTTCATAATACGACCAGTTTCCATTTTTCTTACCAGTTTCATATCCGCCTTTTTCGGACGGAGATCCTTTTAAGTAATAATTTGTCCAGATACCTTGTTTTAAACCATCCTTATAATACCCTTCGTATTTTTTATTACCGTTTTCATACCAGAATGTCCAAAGGCCGTGGTCTGTTCCATTTTTATAGTGGTGAACGTACTTTTGCCTTCCATTGAAATAAAATCCCTCCCAGCGGCCGTGCATTTTACCTTCCAAAAATTCGCCACGGTAATCCAGCTTACCATTTTCGAACCAACATGTCCATAAACCCGTTTCATTGTCGTCCAGAAACTTGCCTTCGTGGTGTTTTATACCGCTTTCATAGAAAATAGTCCATAAACCATTTCTTTTTCCCTCAGAAAACAGGCCTTCTTTCCATTTTTCTCCGGTTTCGTAAAAGTATATCCATAACCCTTCTTGTTTGCCATTTATAAAAGGACCTTTACTTCCGATATTTCCGCTTTCATAATAGTACGTCCATTCCTCGTTTTGAAGGTCATTTTTTAATGTTCCTTCCATTTCCTTACTGCCATCGATACGATACCAAATGCCATGATCGTTCAGACTATCGTTTTTATAAACACCTTCAAAAGCCAGTTTTCCTCCGGGGTGATAGGTCTTAGCGGCTCCTTGTTTTTTATTATCAATAAATAACAATTCTTTTTCTTTGCCTCCTGTTTCGAAAAAAGCAGTAAAAAGACCATTTTTAAGGCCGTTTTTATGACGCCATTCGGCAGATAGGGCAGAAGATAGATAATATTCTTTGCACTGGCCATTATCGGTGGTCTGAAGCTTGAGTGTACCGTCTTCGAACCAATAATTCCAGACACCGGTTTTTTTATTGGCTTCGTATTGCCCTTCTGATTCCTTGTTCCCGTTTTTGAAATAAATAGTCCATTTACCTGTACGCAAGCTGTCGGTTATATATCCTTCTGCTTTGAGTTGGGTACTGTCTTTGGTGAAATATTCCCTGACGTTTTTTTGTTGAGCGAATCCCGCCACTGTAAAACATAGGGCAAGGCTTATTATAATTAAACGTAATTTATAATTCATTTTATTTGGTTCTTTCTGTAGTGAATATCAATAAATCTTCGAGTGATTGCCGGTATGTCGAATCGGGTAGCTCATGCAACAACACTAGGGCTTCTTCGCGGTAGTCATACATTTTTTTTCGGGCATATTCCAATCCTCCGGCTTCTTTAACCAGAGCAATTACTTTTTCGGCGTTTTTTTTATCGCCCGAATGCTTTTTAAGACTATGCGTGATATATTGTTTATCTTTTCGTGATGCATGTTGAAGTGTATAAATAAGCGGAAGGGTCATCTTACGCTCTTTGAGGTCGCCACCGGCTGGTTTTCCTGTTTTGTTATCTAGTTGGTAATCAAATAAATCGTCTTTAATCTGAAAGGCAATTCCGGCTTTAGTACCAAACAGAAGCATATGATTAATCATCGAATGGTCGTTGCCAGAAGAAGCGGCTCCACAAGCACAACAAGAGGCAATGAGGCTCGCTGTTTTTTTGCGGATAATTTCGAAATATACGTCTTCAGTAATATCAAGCCGACGTGCTTTTTCAATTTGAAGTAATTCTCCTTCACTCATCTCATTGGTTGCTTCTGCCACAATTTTAAGTAAATCAAAGTCATCGTTATGAACCGATTGAAGCAAGCCTTTGGCTAATAAATAGTCACCAGCTAAAACGGCGATTTTATTTTTCCAGAGTGCGTTTATACTAAAAAAGCCACGACGTTCGTATGCATTGTCAACCACATCATCATGAACGAGTGTGGCGGTATGCAATAGTTCAATTAGAGCAGCCGCCCTGTGTGTCTTTAAATTTATATTCCCTGTAGCTCCGGCACAAAGGAAGACAAACATCGGCCTCATTTGTTTTCCTTTTTGCTTCACAATGTAACGTAGTACGATGTTAAGCAAGGGGATTTTACTTTTAAACACCTCTGAAAAACCGGCAGAAAATTCCTTAAGCGGCTGATCGACGGGTGCAGAAATTTCTTGAAGTGATTTCATACAACAGTACACTATAAGGCGTAAAAGTAATCATTTGCCTGCTTTGAGATTAAATTTTAAGCGGTAAGCCTGCTTTGTTTTTTTAACTTTGCGCCATGGCAACATTTCTTTTCGATCAGATGGTTTTTGGTCCGGTGAAATCAAGGCGTTTTGGTAAATCGCTGGGAATAAATTTATTACCCGATAATAAAAAAATATGTTCTTTTAATTGCCTTTATTGTGAGTGTGGATGGACGGGAAAGTCGGAGAGCGTTTTTCCATCAGCAGGCAATGTTAAAGAAGCATTGAAAGATCGGCTGGAAACGATGGCCCTTCATAATGATCTCCCCGATACCATCACGTTTGCCGGTAATGGGGAACCCACACTGCATCCTGATTTTTTGGATATTATGAAGTTTACTATTGCCTTGCGGGATCAGCATGCACCCCTTTCAAAAGTTGCGGTTTTGTCAAACAGTACCACTTTGGATCGAAGCGATGTAAAGGAAGCACTCATACTTGCCGATTATAATGTATTAAAGCTGGATGCCGGAACCGATAAAACCTTTAATCTCATCAATAATCCGTCAAGGCCACTGCTGCTTAAGGATATTGTAAATAATCTGAAGGCATTTCAGAGAAATGTAATTATACAAACCCTGTTTTTTAGAGGTATGTTTGCTGGCGAATTCATCGATAATAGTTTGGCTGTGGATTTATATCCCTGGCTTGATTATCTTTGCGAGATTGCACCTCGTGAAGTTATGATATATTCGCTGGAGCGTGGTACGCCTGCATTGGATTTGAAAAAACTTAGCCAGGAAGAGCTTCAGGCTATCTCAATGATGGTGGAAGCCCGTGGCATAAAAACACAAGTCTATTGAATATTATAAAATATCCGCCCAAGATTTTGCTTGCTTTCGGTGAAACAATTTCCGGAAATGATGAAATTATGATGTGGCTTTTTAAAAATGGCTATCCTGAGTTGGCAGCTTTTTCGCGATCCATACGGGGTAGTCAGGAAGCCTTTGCATTTTTGCTGAAGCATCACCCACGCCTTGCCGCCCTTGACGGAGCGATTGATGAGGATATTAAGGCATTGGCGTGGCTTAAGAAGTATGATTTTCAGTTTGAATTAATATTTGCTGGTGCTTGTCAGGGCAAACCGGAGGCCCGTGATTGGTTAATGAAAAAAAAACTGGAGATATTTATTCGTTTGGCCGATAAAATCCGTTATTATCGGGAGAATCAGTATCACGATTATCATAAAAAACAATTCTAATCAGCGTTTTTTTCGGAAGAATTCCTGCATCATTTCTATGGAAGTCTCTTTCATAATGCCACATTCCACAATAGTTTTCGGGTGTAGAAGGTTTTCTCCGAAAAGGTGGTAACCGCGTTTATCATCCGGTGCAGCATATACAATTTTACTGATTTGTGACCAGGCTAATGCACCGGCACACATGGGGCAGGGTTCGAGGCTTACGTATAGTGTGCAATCGCGAAGGTATTTTCCACCCATTGCACTGGCTGCTGAAGTGATGGCCAGCATTTCGGCATGAGCAGTAACGTCATTCAGTTTTTCGGTCATATTATGTGCCCGTGCAATGATGCGATTATTAAAAACAATAACGGCTCCTATTGGAATTTCATCTTCTGACATAGCCATTCGGGCCTCTTTAAAGGCCTCATTCATAAAATATTCGTCAGAATATAGTAGCATATTAAAGATAACGGGCTAGCGTTGAAAGTAATACATTTAGTGCTATTGGTTTGGTAAGAAAAGCATTGCATCCAGCATTATTGCTTTCGGCATTATCGGTATTCTGAACGTGAGCCGTTTGAGCAATTATTGGTAGGTCAGGATGGGTCTCTCGTATTAGCTTTGCGGCGATAAGCCCGTTCATTACAGGTAGATCAAGGTCCATAAGAATGAGATCAATTTCATTCTGTTTATTGATTTCAATGGCTTCCAATCCGGTTCGGGCCCATAATATCTTAATATTGGTGCGGCGGAGGGCTGCACTGAAATATTGCTTACTGGTTTCAATATCTTCGGCTATAATGATGGTTTTGTCTTCCCAGTTGTAGTTGTTCATGTTGATGAGAATTATTGATTCTGTAAAGCGTTGTTCAAATCCTCTGTTTTAAAAGGTTTACTGATGTAAGAGTCCATGCCAACGGCAAAACAGCGTTCACGATCTTCTTCAAAAGAATTTGCGGTCATGGCAATAATGCGAATGTGCCCTCCTTTTGTTTTTTCCAGATCCCTGATTTTTATAGTAGCGTCGTATCCATCCATTTCGGGCATTTGAATATCCATTAGAATACTGTCAAATTTATCCATAGTAAATAGTTCGACAGCTTCTAATCCATTTTTTGCCAGTTGTACTTTATGTCCTAATTTTTGCAGGGTAACCATTGCAACTTTTTGGTTAATAACATTATCTTCTGCAAGTAGGATATTTAAAGATTTTGTAGGTTTTTTAAATAGTTCCGTATTTTTTTCTACAGCATTCTTACTTTCAGTGAAGCGCTCGAATACAGCGGTAAACCAGAACGTTGAACCTTTACCCAATTCACTATCAACACCAATTTCGCCATCCATCATTTCGCAAAGACTTTTTGAAATGGCAAGACCCAATCCAGTTCCACCGTACTTACGCGTGGTACTTGAGTCGGCCTGTGAAAATGATTTAAAGAGTTTGTTCTGACCTTCTTTACTGATTCCTATACCAGAATCAGTAACAGCAAAACGAAGTTTTACGGAACCCTCAGTCATTACTAAAGCATTAACTTCCAGTATCACTTTACCTTCAAAAGTAAATTTTAAGGCATTACTCATTAGGTTTAAAAGGATTTGTTTCAATCGGGTTGGGTCACCTTTCAGGCCTAGAGGGATGGACTCGTCGATGTCAAGAACCATTTCCACCTTGTTTTCGGTAGCTTTCACCGATAATAATTTAATGAGTTCGGTTAATGGCTCGTTAAGCTTAAATGGAATATTTTCGAGTTCTACCTGATTTGATTCTATTTTTGAGAAGTCGAGGATGTCGTTAATAATTCCCAATAAACTATTGCTAGATATAATGATGGTATCCAGATAGTCTTTTTGTTCTTCGGTTAACGCTGTTTGAGACAGAAGATCGCCCATTCCGATGATGCCATTCATCGGAGTACGGATTTCGTGGCTCATATTAGCAAGAAAAATGGATTTGGCGCGAGTGGCGGCTTCTGCTTTTTCTTTGGCAATGTGCAATTGTTCGTTGATGATTTCTTTCTCTCTCAGCAGTCGTGAAAGTTCCTGAGACTGCATATACAAATCAAGAAATACACTAACTTTTCCACGAAGAACCCGGGGTTCTATGGGTTTTGAAATAAAATCAACAGCACCGGTTTCTATTCCTTTGATAATATGAAAGTCTTCTTTATAAATGGCAGAAACAAAGATCACCGGAACGTATTTTGTGCGTGAAATCTGACGCATTAAGGATACCGTTTCGTAGCCATCCATATCAGGCATTTGAATATCAATAATGGCGATGGCAAAATCGTTATTAATCGCTTTTGCTAATGCCTCATTTCCAGATAAGGCCCTCACAAACTCAACATCAAAACAATCCAGCACCGTTTCAAGTGAAATGAGGTTTTCGATTTTATCATCAACGATGAGTATTTTCGGTCTTTGAGTTACCATGGCCTTTTATTTATGTAACCAAACCCTTATTAGGGACATGAGTTTTTCGACATTTACCGGCTTGGCGATATAATCGCTGGCTCCGGCACTGATGCATTTATTGCGGTCTTCCTTCATGGCTTTGGCGGTAAGAGCAATAATCGGCAGATTTTTGAATCGTTTATCTTCCCTGATTTTTCCTATGGTTTCATATCCATCCATCACAGGCATCATAATATCCATTAGTACCAACTGAATATCGGGTTCGTTGTTCAGGGTATCTATAGCGATTTGGCCATTTTCTGCGGCTTTTACGATTATATCTTTTTCTTCCAAAACATGGGTAAGCGCGATAACATTACGCATATCATCATCTACCACAAGTAATTTTTTACCCCGGAAGATGGTGTCTTTATCATGGAGAAATGAAATAATATCCTGTTGTTGTTTTGGCATTTCGCTAACTACACGGTGAAGGAATAAAGCTGTTTCGTCCAGCAATCGTTCTTCTGATTTCACTCCTTTAATGATAATGCTGTTGGTATATTTATGAAGTTCACGGTCTTCGTCGCGGGTAAGTTCCCGTCCTGTATAAACAATGATGGGAGGTGTTTTGATGCTTTTATTGGAGTGCAGTTGCTTGAGCAGGTCAAAGCCACTCATATCGGGAAGGCCCAAATCGAGGACCATACAATCAAAGGTTTTTTCCTTAATCAGTTCAAATGCCATGGCTCCGGTACTTGCATCGGTTATCAGCAAATCTTTATCACCTATGATGGTTTTAATGCTTGTCCGTAAGTTATCATCATCTTCTACCAGAAGTAAATCCTTCATGCTTTTTGCGAGATGATTTGTGATGCAGTTGAACGCAGAGTCGAGTGCTTCAGAATTTACCGGTTTTGTAAGGTATCCGATGGCTCCTTTTTTATAGGCATCAATCGTTTCTTCATATCCGGACATCATATGTACCGGTATGTGTCTTGTGTCAGGATTGTTTTTAATCAGGTCAAGGACTTCCCAACCATCCATGCCCGGGAGATTAATATCCAGTACAATTGCAGAGGGTTTAAATTTATCAGCCAGCTTGATGCCTTCTTCACCGGTTGAAGAAGCCAGAATTTTGAATCCTTTATCACGTGCCTGATCGGCTATAATTTTTGCAAAATTGATGTCGTCTTCTATTATCAGGAGAATTTTTTCGTGTGGTTGGCAATTTTTTCGATCATCCGGAATGGATGGCACAACCTGAACATTTGCCGCTGGAACCACTTCCAATATTTTTGCGGACGTTGATTTTACAGGATTTAAATTTCCAAGAGGTTGTGTTCTAACATTTTCAACCTCGCTGACTGTTAAAGGCAAAATCAATGTAAATGTTGATCCTTTACCCGATTCGCTTTTAAGATGAATTTCTCCACCAAGCAGACGTGCCAATTCTTTCGAAATAGATAATCCCAAACCTGTTCCGCCGTATTTTCTTGATGTACTTCCATCGGCTTGTTTGAAGGCTTCGAAGATGTCTTTTTGTTTATTTGGAGGAATGCCAATGCCGGTATCTGCTACTGCGATGCTAATACTATCTTTCCCTTGCAGTTCCGCGTTAAAGTATTTTGTATCGGAGGGCGTTCTGCTTAATTCCAACGTAATGCTTCCCTGATGTGTAAACTTAATGGCATTGCTAAGTAAGTTTTTGAGTATTTGTTCAACTCTTTGACGGTCAGTTGAAATATTATCCGGACAATCGTCTGATATTTCGATATTAAATTGCAGGTTTTTCTGCCGAACCATATGGTTAAAATGCATATGGATGTATTCTGAAATCGAATCCACAACCACAGGCTCGAAGTTGATATCGAGCTTTCCCGACTCTATTTTTGAAAGATCCAGGATGTCATTAATAAGCGTAAGAAGTTCGTTGCCGCTATTATAAATAATCTCGGCAGCTTCAACCTGATCTTTTAAAAGATTTTGCTTTTTATTATCGGCCAGACTTCTTGAAAGGATTAACAAACTATTAAGCGGAGTTCGAAGCTCATGCGACATATTGGCCAGAAATTCGGATTTGTATTTCGAAGCTCTTTCTACTTCTACGGCTTTATTCTCCACTTCAATTTTTGCAACAGTCAGCTCTTCGTTTTTAACGGCGATGTTTTTTTTCTGTTGCTCAAGAAGTTGCGTTTTTTCTTCGAGTTCTTCATTGGTAACCCGAAGCTCCTCTTGTTGAGCCTGAAGTCCGGCTTCGGATTCTTTCAGTGCTTTGGTTTGCTGTTCGAGTTCTTCATTGGCTTCACGAAGCTCTTCCTGCTGAACACGTAATTCTTCCGATTGTTCCTGTGTTCTGACAAGGAGTTTTAGCATTTCGGAACGTGTTATAATCGAATTAAAAGCGATGGCGATACTTTCGGCAATGTGCTCGAGAAGGGTTTTGCATAATTCTTCCGGTTCCTGTATAAAAGCCAGTTCAAGAACGCCAATTACTTTATTCTGGAATATGAATGGGAGCAATACAACGGAGGGTGCATCCCCTTCGCTAAGTCCGCTTTGTATATAAATAAAATTCTTAGGGACGTTTTCGAAAAGAATCATTTTTTGCTCCATAGCAGCCTGGCCTACCAATCCTTCACCCATGGCAAATTCACTCGAATGAGATTTCCTTTTACTGAAAGCAAAGGTGCCAGTAAGTTTGAATATCTGATTGTCATCAATCAGATAGCACGCACCGGCTTTTGCTCCTGTTATACCTGCAAGTTTTGACAAAAGACTATTGGCCAGGTCGATGGGTGATTTATCACCTCGCAATAATTCATTGATTTCAACAATTGATTGTTGTGTCCAGGAATTATCCAAATTTACTTTTGACAATATCTTCAAATTATTACGCATGCCCAATAAGGCATTTCCGAGTTCATCGCGTTGGCTTAAAGGCGTATAGTGTTCATCAAGTTTTCCTTGTCCCACAGCACGAGCAAAACGCGAACTCAGGTGGAGACTGTGTGAAAGCTTTTCGATAGCACGGGCCATAGTTCCAAGTTCATCATTGGTTTTTTCCAGACCAATGTTTTCTTCAATAATCCCTTTTGATAAATGTTCAAGTACTTTAGTTGCCTTCTTAAGTGGGTTTGTAATGCGCCTGGATATGAGCGTGATTAGAACCAGCATGAGTAATAAACCAATGATGCCGAATAAAATCGTTTGAATAATGGTAATTCGAGTATTTGCGGATAGGGTATCGAGGGGTACAATTACTCCGGCACTCCAGCTGTTTGGGCAATTTCCTATCGTTATTGGCACAAAGGAAACGTAGGCATCTTTTTGGGTTACCGGATCGAATAGTTCACCGCTGAAGGCCAGACCTTTTTCGAAGTTGATTTCCATCTCAAGGTCAATATTGCCTTTTTGATTGTATTCTGATATGTTTTTCCCTACCAGTTGCTTGTCTTTGCTTGCTACAATGATGCCATTGGACGAAACAAGCATCACATGCCCTGTTTCAAATGGTTTATAATCTCTAATTTTCTCCTGAAGAACATTAAGAGAAGCATCAATACCAACAACTCCCATAAATTTACCGTCTTTGATAATGGGAGTTATCAGGTTGGTTTGCAATATTTCATCATTTTTATTGCCCGTATAACTGTAATAGTACGGATTAAGAATGGTTTCTTTCAGGCTTGATTTGGGTATGTTATAATAATCACCTTCAAATAGTGTGGCATTTGGCGGAGATACTTCAAGTTTAATCACTTTATCAACCTTGTAATAGGTTGGTGAAAAATTACCAATCCGCGTACTTCCTTCACCCATTATATGCTGAGCATCCAAACGGTCGATGGAATTAGGTTCCCAAATGGTCCAAATCGATAAAAATTCTTCATTTGATTCCAGGACTTTTTTAATAAGACTCATATAGGTTTTGCGGCGATCAGCTTCGGGTATCGATTCAAAATCCTCAAAAGTCTGAGCAATGGTACGCGAAGCATCTATATAAACTTCCAGAATCGACTTTGTCTGATTAGCCCGATAATAAGCCCTGGATTCTGCAAGACTTTTTGCCTGCTCCATACTTTCTGAGGCGTTATGATAGATCACGTAGCCAGTAACAACAGAAAAGATGATGAGAACGGATGATAAAATATAAAGCATGAGCTTAGTATTTATGCTCATGCGCATTTTATTACGAAATTGAAATATTTTATTCATAGGTCAGTTTTTTCGTTTGTTAAGTTCGGGCCGTGTATGATCAACAATCAGGACGCCTGCTACCAAAGTTACTAATGAAATTATGAATGCCGGTATAAAAGATGATTTAGGTTCAAAGAATCCAGCATGTTTCATTCCGAGAATAAAAAAAACCAGATTACAGATGAAGCCCGAAATCACACTAATTAAGGCGGCTTTGCGATATCGCATAACGTTTCCCTTTGTGAGAGCCAGAAAGGTAATGGGAACAAAAATAGCAATGGTTCCTATTCCTACCACCATCAAATTTACGATTTCAGGAAGCAAAAGTGCAAGGGCTAATGCTAATAAACCAAAAATAATGGATGCTACCCGAATATAAATATATTGTTTATTTTGAGACGTCTTGTGTTTTTTTGTCCATCCGGAAAAATCGCGGATACTGGAAATGGAGATAACATTGAGAAAACTATCTCCTGATGACATTAAAGCCGACATTATCCCGATTATAGCAAACCCAAGGGCAAACTCGCCACAATGCCGGCTAAGAAATAGCCAGGCAACGTCTTCAGGTGCTTCTGTAGCCCCAAATTTCAGACGAATAGCCATGCCAACCAAGGGAAAAATAATATAAAACGGCAACATTCCTGCACCCGACCATAATGCCATACTCCTGGCTGTTTTATCGCTTTTTGCTGCCAAAACTCTTTGCCATATATCCATACGGACCAATACTGAGGGGGCGATAAATAATGGTAATGCTACAAGAAAAGCAATTCCATAGTACGTGCCGTTTAACATTTCGGCAGGCAGTTTATCCAGCAAACGCAGGCCTTCTGTGTCATGATTAATACCGGGAATAAAAATAAATGCCACCATAAAAAGGATGAGGATAAACTGCAGTGCATCCGTTATAATTACGCCGGACAGACCGGCAAAAGCCGTATAAGCTATCACAATGAGGCATGAAATTACTGCCGCTGTAGCGTAATCAATGCTTAGTACGAATTTTAGAATACTTGCCATCCCAACAAATTGTGCGGCTAGTAGGAAGAAAAAAATGAAAATATTTACACCCGTAACAACAGCAGTAAAACTCCGATCGAAATGGGGATTGTTTCCGGTAAGATATTTCCGGTTTAGGTACTGAGGGAATGAATAAAGAGAATGCTTTACGCCCTCATGATGGATTTTCCCTGCATAAAAAGCAAGAATCATAAATCCGATAACATATGCAACCCCAATTCCAACGGCCGCAAAACCCGATTCGTAGCCCATGGCAATCAATCCCATGGAGGTTCCTCCACCCACGAAGGTAGCCAGGGTTGTAAAAACCAGCAAGAGGGTTCCTGTTTTTCGCCGGTTTACCAGATAATCTTCGATGTCCCCCGTTTTTACGTGTCGGAGGGTTAATACAGCCAGAATCAGAACATAAGCAATTGCCCAAAAAAGTAACCAGTTCATTTGTAATCCACTTAGTTTGCATCAAATATATGCAAAATCTATGGCTATTAATGGGTTTTGGGGTTTTTTACCAAATTTCAGTCAGGATTGTCGGGAAACGAACTGTTGATTATTGTATTTAAAGACAATTTTCCTTGTTTATTTTAGCAAGTGTATCTTTGTAATTCGATGTTAAAAGAAAAACAAATGAAAAAAATAGTCATTCTTTCAGGAGCTGGAATGAGTGCCGAAAGCGGAATTAGTACGTTCAGAGACAACAATGGTTTATGGAAAAATCACCGCTTCGAGGATGTGGCAAGTCCTGAAGCCTGGAGAAAAGATCCCGCGCTGGTTCTTGAATTCTATAATATGCGCCGAAAGAATCTTTTTGAATCGGAACCCAATCCCGGACATTTTGCCCTGGCAGATCTCGAACAAAAATTCGATGTAAAAATCGTTACGCAGAATGTTGATGATTTACACGAGAGAGCTGGATCTTCTTCCATACTGCATCTTCATGGCGAACTGAAAAAAGCCCGTTCTACCGGCGATCCTGAATTAATATATGAATTGAATCATTGGGCATTGAATATGGGTGATACCTGTGAGAAGGGATTTCAACTACGGCCTCATATCGTGTGGTTTGGTGAAATGGTTGATAATATTTCTCCCGCAATTTTACTCGTTAAAAGGGCGGATATTCTACTGGTTATTGGTACTTCTTTAAATGTATATCCGGCAGCGGGTCTTATTCATTATGCTCCTGCACATTGCACAAAATACCTTATTGATCCGGACGCTTCCAATTCGCATTTGTTTCCCGGACTTGAAATAATACCAGAAAAATCAGGTACTGCCTTACCCGTTTTGGTGAAACGCTTATTGGATACAGCTATGGATTCGTGATTTTGGATTATCTTTGTAGATTGATCATAAAAAGTTGAAAATCAATTCAATTCTTAATACAGAAGAATTAGCAGAAAAAGCCCGGAGATGGTGTAGCTATCAGGAACGCTGCCAGTATGAAGTGGTTCTGAAGCTAAAATCGTGGGGAGCAACTTCCAGTCAACTTGAAAAAGTGTGCGAAACGCTTATTTCCGAAGGTTTTATTGATGATCAGCGATTTGCACGAATGTATGCATCAGGAAAATTCAGAAATAACTATTGGGGAAAGCTTAAGATTACAGCCGGATTGCGTTCAAAGAATATTGATAACACATTGATCCAAGAAGCGCTGGGCGGAATTGATGAAGATGAGTATTTGCAGATCATTAAAAAACTTGTTCTTAGAAAAGGACAAATCACTGGCTTAAAAAACTATGCTGATCGCATGAAAATTGCTGCCTATATGGCATCTAAAGGTTTTGAAAGTCATCTTATTATGGAAATCATTAATAATATAAAATCATAAAATAATGTTTAATCCCGAAGAACTTAAAGTATTGGATAAAAGGCTTGATGCCTTGAGGAGGTACCTTTGACATCAACGAAAAACGTCGTCAGATAGAAGAATTAGAAACAAAAAGCCATGAAGCCGATTTTTGGAATGACCCAAAGGGCGCTGAAATAGTACTAAAAACGATACGGGATAAGAAGATTTGGACCGAAAAATTCGACAAAGCATTATTAGGCTTAGAAGATTTGAAGGTGATGAATGATTTTTTTGAAGCCGAAGAGGCCAGCGAGGAAGATCTGGACAAACAAGCACTCATTACCACCGATTTGATTAGCGATTTGGAGTTTATGAATATGCTGTCCAGCGAAGAGGATCGCATGGGAGCCATTCTTGAAATTAATTCCGGAGCGGGTGGTACCGAAAGTCAGGATTGGGTGCAGATGCTCATGCGTATGTACATCCGTTATGGAGAAAGAAATAATTATAAGGTCAGTGAACTCGATATTCACGAAGGTGATGTGGCTGGAATTAAAAGTGTTACGCTCGAATTTACCGGTGACTATTCTTTCGGATATCTGAAAGCCGAAAGCGGTGTTCATCGCCTCGTACGTCTTTCGCCTTTTGATTCGAATAACCGCCGCCATACTTCATTTGCTTCCGTTTTTGTTTATCCAATTGTTGATGATGCCATCGATATTGAAATCAATCCGGCAGACATTACCTGGGAAACATTTCGCTCGAGTGGTCCCGGTGGACAGAATGTAAATAAAGTAGAAACGGCTGTACGTCTTAAGCATGAACCATCGGGTATTGTTGTCGAATGTCAGGTAACCCGCTCACAGCAGCAAAATCGTGATAAAGCCATTCAAATGCTTAAATCAAAACTGTATGAAATTGAGCTGAGAAAGAAGCGCGAAAAAATTGATGCCATGGAAGCCACCAAAAAACGGATAGAATGGGGTAGTCAGATTCGTTCGTATGTTATGCATCCGTATAAAATGGTTAAAGACCATCGTACCAATCACGAAACCGGTAATGTACAAATTGTGATGGATGGCGATATCAACGATTTCATTAAGGCCTATTTAATGGAGTTTGGTGGAAAAGTCTGATTTCAAGGAAGATTTTTTAGTGATTTTGTTGAAAAAAACCTTGAATAAGAGAAATTCGACTTCGAAATTAAATATTTATTGCCTATTGCTGAATTGTGAAACGGGCTGTGAAGGTCAGACAAAGGTCGATATATCCCATTTTTCAGCTTCGTGGGTCCTGCTTACTGCCGAGCAAAATGGCCAATCGTATTCAAGAAAGATAATGTTGAAGTAATATTGAAATTGCTAATTGATCGGCCGAAAGTCTTAACTCTGGCGTTGGAATCTGACTTTCGGCCTTTTTATTATATGAAATGATGATTTTCGAAACGTGTGACTTCACTATCGGAGGATAAATCACTTATTTATGTTTTCTAAGGAGGGGTACATATATTCCATTATTGGTATAATATTTGTAAATTGTCACCAAAACCAACGCAACAAAAATCCTGAAAAGGCTATTAATAAAATGGCGAGGGTTTTTCAACTTTTTGAAAATATTGATTAGAATGTTACGAATAATTAATGATGTCACTAAAATTTTTATCCAGATGAAAAAGATCATTTTTTTCTCACTCGTTTTAACGATTGTTTTGAGCATTAGCTCATGTCAGACACGCAAAGTTACCCGTGTTGATCCAGGTACCACCATTGATTTGAGCGGACGTTGGAATGATGCCGATGCCCGAATGACCGGCGAAGCCATGATTGATGAGGCTCTTGGAAACCGCTGGCTCACCGATTTCGAACAGGCAAAGTCGCGCAAACCTGTGGTAATTGTCGGTTTTGTAAAAAATAAAACCAATGAGCATATCGATGCGGAACCTTTCCTGAAAGATCTTGAAAGAGCGTTTATTCAATCAGCTCGTGTACGCGTGGTTCAAAGTGGTGAAAAGCGTGATGCCATTCGTGGCGAACGGGCCGATCAACAGGAATATGCTGCTACAGAAACCATTAAAAAATGGGGCCGCGAAGTTGGTGCCGACTTTATGCTTCAGGGCAGTATTAATCAGATTGTAGATTCATACAATAATGAAAGGGTCAATTTTTATCAGGTTAATTTGGAACTAACCAATCTCGAAACCAATGAAATTGTATGGATTGGTCAGAAGAAACTTAAGAAATACGTCAATAAATAGGAAGTAGTCAGGTGGTCTTTCTTGTGTTTGGAAGGACCACTTTTTTATTTAAATCCCCATTTCGTCATGAAGCTTTACAAAGCCTTAGCGGGTCTGAGTTTAGTTGCTGTTTTGCTTTCATCCTGCGCAACATATTATCAAAGGACGCAGCAAATGCAGACGTATGTTCAACAGGGCAAGCTTAACGAAGCCCAGGAGGTATTGCTTAAGGATAAGAAAGCAGAAAAGGGTAAAAACAGAGTTCTTCAATATTTTAATTTAGGCTGGTTAGAATTCGCCAGAGGTAATTATCAGCAGAGTCTGATATATATGGAGAAAGCCGATTTGTATATTGAAGATCAACAAAAGAATTATGGTAGCGAAGCCCTGGCCCTGCTCACAAACCCCAATGTAAAGGCGTATGCCCCTGAAGATCCGGAAAAAGTGATGGTGAATTATTATAAGGCGATGAACTATCTCATGCTTGGTAATAATGAATCTGCGATGGTGGAGGCCCGTAAAATCACACAACGTTTGTATGATCTCAATGATAAATATAAAAATCGCAAAAACCGGTATGCCGATGATGCCTTTGCACACATACTCATTGGCCTAATTTATGATGCTTCCAATGACGTAAATAATGCGTTTATTGCATATAGAAATGCGGTTAAAGTTTACGATTCAATTTATACTCCGCAATTTGGGATACCCATTCCTGATCAATTGAAGAAAGATTTGTTACGTACTGCATATCTTAATGGTTTTCAGGATGAATTAACCTTTTTCAGCACCAAGTTTAATACAAAATATAAGCATCAGCCGCAATCGTTAGCTAATCTCGTGTTTTTGTGGGAAAATGGTATGGGCCCTGTTAAAAGCGAATGGAGCCTTATGTTTTCTAAGCTGAATTCGTCGGATGGTTTCATGCAATTTCAGAATGATGAAATGGGACTTGCTGTTCCGTTTAATACGGGGGCATTAAGTAATGCAGATCGGTCGGCCCTTTCCGATTTAAGTGTTTTTAGGGTTGCATTCCCGAAATACCTAGAACGTAAACCGATATATGGTAGCGCAAATATCCGCCTTGGCGATCAAGTCTTTGCCCTAAACAAAGCTCAGGATTGTAACGCAATTCTATTTAAAACGATGGAGGATAGAATGTTGCGCGAGTTTGCTAATTCGCTCTTGCGATTGGCAACCAAAAAAGCCCTGGAGACCGCGGTAAAATCAAAGGATAAAACTGCCGGAGCAATCTTGGGTATTGTGAATGCAATGACCGAACAATCAGACACCCGAAACTGGCAAACACTTCCGTACGAAATTAGTTATGTACGCATACCAGTCCCCAAAGGGCCACAAACAATAATTCTTGATTTGAAATCGTCGCAGGGTAATAAGGAAATATGCATCGATGTGGATATGCCGGAAAAAGGACAAGTATTCAAAAGTTTTCGAACCCTTGATGCCGGACCTGCTCAATCGAGAATTCTTAATCAGAAGCGGTAGCGGATATTTAATCCGAATTCGCCGGAACGAAGTCCAAGTTCAAAACCCTGATATTGTTTTTTGCTGAATGGTTTGGCAGCTTGCGTTTGACTTATGCAGCACATCGTAATTATCAGTACGAGGCTGATGTATTTTAGCTTTGACATTTATTCAGATAATTCAGGCAAAAATAATGGCTATCTTTGGATTTCATAAACATTTGAACGCATATAACGTTTCAACATTGTATTAATTTTACATTTAATGAGTGCACGTAATTCGTATTTAAAATTTCCAATTCACGAACTGTTGGCTAATCGCTGGAGTCCTAGGGCCTTCTCAACAGAAGCGATACCTACCGGTATTTTGCGAAGGATTTTTGAGGCAGCTCGTCAAGCCCCTTCGGCCTATAACGATCAGCCCTGGCACTTTGTTATAGCCCCTAAGGGAAGTTCGGAATTTGAAGCGATTATGGATGCTTTAGTCGACTGGAATAAATTGTGGGCTGGTTCGGCGCCAATGCTGGTTCTTGCATGTAATAAGCGTTTTTTTTCTAATAAACCAGATGTTCTGAATAAGGTTGCATCTTATGATACAGGTCAGGCAGTGGCACATCTCAGCATTCAGGCTATGCACGAAGATGTATATGTTCATCAGATGAGTGGTTTTGATATCAATAAAATGACATCAAATCTTTCTCTCTCAGAAAGCATGGAGCCGGTTTGCGTTCTCGCATTGGGGTTTTTAGGTGAAAAGGAAACACTTCCTGAAGATATTGCCGCTCTTGAAAATGGATTTAAACCCAGAAATGAATTCCTTAGTTTTGTAAGTGGAACTGCTGCTGAAGAATTATTCGGCTAATACATGAATTATGAAATTTAGAAGTCTCTTGTTTTTTATAAGCGTAGTATTTGTGGGCTTAGTTTTTTTCTCCTCATGCGGTCCCTCAGGACAGACGGATTCAAATCAAACTGATACAAAAAAAGTATTGCGGCAGAGCATTCCTGTTTTTAGTGCCGATTCTGCCTTTTCGTATGTAAAAAAGCAAATCGATTTTGGACCAAGGGTACCGGGCAGTAAAGCCTGGACAACTTGTGCATCCTGGTTTGAGTCGGAACTTAAGGTTTGGGCAGATACGATAATCATTCAGAATTTTCAGGCAAGAGCATTTAATAAAGAAGTTTTAAAAGGGAGAAACATTGTTGCGGTTTTTAATCCAAAGGCCAAAAAAAGGTTGATGCTTTCTTCGCACTGGGATTCGAGGCCATTTGCTGACCATGATCCTTTGCCGGAAAATCACCGGAAAGCCGTTCCTGGTGCTAATGATGGGGCCAGTGGCGTGGGTGTTTTAATGGAAATTGCCCGCATACTAAGTAAAGAAAGTCCGGATATTGGTGTGGATATCGTTTTATTTGATCTGGAAGATTATGGTCCACCTCAAGATTTACAGCGTAATTCAGATAGCGAAGATTTCTGGGGACTGGGTTCACAGTATTGGTCAAGAAATCCACATATTGAAAATTACCGTGCATTTTATGGCATTCTACTCGATATGGTTGGTGTTCCGGAACCTCGGTTTTTGCAGGAGGGTTTTTCGTTATACTATGCTCCACACATTGTAAAAAAAGTTTGGACTATGGCCTCAAATCTGGGTTATAGTCAATATTTTCCGCAGGAACAGGGTGGGTATATTACAGACGATCATTATTACGTAAATAAAATTGCAGGAATCCCTACCATTAATATTATCCATTTGGAAAAGGGGAATAATAGTTTTTTTAAACACTGGCACACGATTAACGATAATCTGGACTCGGTGGATCCAAAAAGCTTAGATATAGTAGGCACAGTTTTACTTAACCTGATTTATTCTGAATAGGGATATTGATGAAAATCAGGTTTTTCTGAAAAAGTGTTTCCGTAGGAATTTAAAGCAATACGAATGAAACAAGATGGACTTATTCGGGTATTTAGTGGAAACGAAATTCTTGTTTTATTGCTGCAAGGCGAATTGGAAGCAAAAGGTATCTTTTCACTCATAAAAAATGATTATCAATCGGGAATAACGGCCGGTTTTTTTGGCGGGATTCCTTCGGCGATTGACCTTTTTATTCAGGAATCTGATTTGCCTCAGGCCGAACCCTTGATTAACGAATTCCTCCGAATTAACAGTGACGAATAAGTCAATACCGAATTTATCAGAAACAGGCTTAAGAGAAATTAATAATTCAGATTAGAAAACGTGGACTAATAGAAAAGACTTATCGTAATTTCGATTAAGCATTATCATCGGCAAACCACTCAGCATAGGATGTAACCGTTTCTCGCAGTTTCATGCTGTAAAGCTGAATTCCTTCCGGAAGTAGTGGCATCAATATTCTGGAAAAATGAATCAGCAGATTTTCGCTCGAAGGCTGAAAATCAACAATAATTAATCGTTCAAAAAGACCTTCTCTTTGAGGAATTTCAGAAGAGGGCACATTGTTTCCTAAAACCAAGGCATGGTCATATACCGTTACAATGTTTTTATGTACAATTTTTTTAAGATCCGTAAAATCCATCACCATTCCATTTTTTGGTGATTGTGGATCAATCACGGGAACACCTTTAATGGTTACAAAGAGTTCATACGAATGTCCGTGAACATGACGACAGGGTCCATCATGTCCATAAAGCGCATGCGCCATTTCAAACTTGAATTCTTTGGTTATCCTTACAATGGCCATGACTTAGAATTTTGCGGTTTTTAATCCGTAAACAAAATGTTTGTCGATGATAGAAACGATATAAATTCCGTTGGGGAGAGACGATGCATTAATGTTAATACTGCCCGAGGTATATGTAGATTCAAAATTAATTTTGCGGCCACTCATATCGGATACCATTATTATTGCTTTTGTATTTTCTTCGAAGGGTCCAATTACGATTGATTGGCTTTGATTATTATAATAAGCAATCATCAGAGGACGGGTGATTTCAGGTATTGCCGTTGGATCACCCCAAATACGTACTGCAAATTCAGGATGATCGATATACGGATTACGGTTATGCTGGAATGTGTAAACAGCATTATTACGATCGGTTTCTTTTAGACTCACGGGGTCGTTGGTGTGCCATTCGAGGAGCATATTGGCTGCCCATGTTTTCAGCTGAGAGCCGGTAACCATGCCATTACTTGCCCAACCGGCATCTTCACCAAGATAACGTGTGCCCATGTAAAAATAATTGCGGGCAAAATCACCTTTATAGGCATTTATGGGTTCAAAAACAGTTCCGGAATAGCCGGGATAGGTGTTGCTTCCAAGTTTACTTCCATTCATCGAGCTCCAGGTGGTAGATCCAACTACTCCGTATGGGTAATTACTTCTGCGATTATTAACATAGCCATCGGTAGGACATATTTGAAAAAGATCAGTATACATCGGGTATTTATCATTAAACCAGCTTGCAGGCCATGAATGTTCACGGTTATAACAATCGCCTTCTGAATTGTAGTTTCCGCACTGATTACTTCCGAATGTATATAAATATGGCGGATTGCCAGAGGGAATATCAGAGTACATATCCCAAACCTTGCCATCAGGCCGGTCGTCGGTTGTATAAAATGCATTCCATAATCCGGAATATGTTAAGGAAGTGTGATTTTTAATGATATCATGAAGCTTCGACTGTAGTGCTGTGCCAATCAATCCATCTGTACCATTATAATACCCGGTAGGGGGTTGAGCTTGTAAAGTAAAAATGAAAAAGAACAGAAAATGGAAAAGTAAAGCTTTGATTGTCAGCGGCAAGTGTTTCATATACCAGGGGAATTGATTTTTTTGGATTGCAAAAGTAGTATATTTTCAATAGCTAAAACCATAAGTGGCAATGAATTGACAATAAAATATTTTGACTGAAATGGCAATTTCATCTTTAATTGCTTTATCTTTGCAGCAGATTTATAAGCTATTGGTTAGAAAAACAGCTAAAAATTACCTCCTGAGATAGGAGTTTAAAAAAGTGTAACAATTAATCTTTTGTGCAATGAGTGAGAATAATGAATGGAAAGCGGAAGATAATCCGGGAGGGGAGTCACGCAAAAATGATGAGAATGGGGACAAACACAGAGCCAAACGTCCGGTATATTCAACCCGGGAAGACAGTGAAAAAAGACATCGTAGGCCTCGAAAAATAGTAGACCCAAGTCCTGCAAAAGAAACCCCACGCGAGTACAAACCTCAACGTGAAGATCGTCCGGATAGGGATTACAGACCTTATAGCAGTGATCGTCCGGATACGTATAACCCATATCCCCCTCGTGAACCCCGTTATCAACCAGGCGAAAATCGTGATCAGGGTGGTGGTAACCGATATCAACCCAGAGATAATCGTGGTCCTGTTCGTGATAACAGGAATTCTGATCAGCAAAACCGATATCCATCGCGCGACAATAGAAGTACCGATAGTGGCAATCGATATGCCCCGCGTACCGATCGGAACGACAGAGGCAATCGGAATGATAATACGAGCGATAGATATAATAGAACAGACAGTGGCCGTCCTCAAGGAGAGCGACCATCATATCAGCGGAACGACCGATCATACGGTGGTGGCAGACCCGACCAAAGGGACGGACGCAGACCTTATGATGGACAAAACAGAAGGTCGAATGATAGCCGTTCTGGAAGCGGAAAACCATTTCAAAAGAATTACCGTGTTCAGACAACCGAAGAAGCCCCTGTATTACCAACAACCTATGATGGCCCTGTTCGTTTGAACAAATACATTGCCAATGCGGGCATTTGTTCGAGAAGAGAAGCTGATAAACTTATTATTGCTGGTGCTGTAAGTGTTAATGGTGTTATTGTTATCACATTGGGAGCACGTGTAAATCCAGGTGATAAAGTTCAGTATGGTGAGCAAACGCTTACAGGTGAACGTAAATTATATGTTTTACTAAATAAACCCAAGAATTACATCACAACGATGGATGATCCACAGGATCGGAAAACGGTAATGGCTTTAGTTCGTAATGCATGCCGTGAAAGAATTTTTCCAGTGGGTCGATTGGACAGGAGCACCACTGGGCTGCTTTTATTGACCAATGATGGCGATATGGCAAAAAAGCTCACTCACCCATCAAGCAGAATCCGGAAAGTATATCATGTTACGCTTGATAAGGCCTTAAGCCGGACGGATATGCAGCAGATAGCCGAAGGGATTGAACTCGAAGATGGTCTCATTCAAGTAGATGCGGTGGCATATGTTGGCAATGGAGATGATAAAAAGCAAATAGGACTAGAAATCCATTCGGGTAAAAACCGAATTGTTCGTCGTATTTTTGAATCCTTGCAATATCAGGTTGTTAAACTGGATAGAGTTGTATTTGCAGGACTTACCAAAAAAGATGTTCCTCGTGGCCAGTGGAGGTTTCTTAACATCAAGGAAATTAATTATATGAAGATGTTATAAGGGTTATTTCAAAATGGAAGAGGCTGTTTTGGAAACAAAACAGCCTCTTCCATTTTATGGAAAAGATAATTTATTTTGATTTTTTAATAATTGCCTTTTTTAATGATGCGTATAGCGATTAAAATAGAATAGTAATTTTTTGTAAAGCATTAAATTACTGAAGGTTTCAATCCAATAAATACATCAGAAAGATATTGATTTGGGGCGGCTTGTGTTTTTTCCAAATATTGAGTATTTTACAAAGGATTTAGAGCAAAAATCGCATATTCCAAAAACAAGACAGGCTCGTATCGGATTTTGCTAATAATTCAGAAAACATTTTCAATATGGAGCAACTATTTCCAAATATTGGACAAAACACAAATTTTTGTTTTTTTATTGGAATGGTTTACAGTAAATTACGGTTTTGGCATGATTTTCACTACATTACTATTAAATTAACACATCAGCCATGAATCAGATCAAATTACTATTATTACTCGCGGTTATGATCGGGCTGGCTGCTTGTCAGAAGGATGAGTTAGTTATGCCTATACCGCAAGACATCGAAAACGTCTCAACATCAGAGGAGTTTTCTTGGTCTACAGGAGATATTGTTACTTTTCGCTTGGAAGGATTGCCTTCTAAAGTAGCTTATGCTTCTACATTAACACTTACTACTCCCGACGGAAAAATTCTGTTTAAACGCTTGCACTCAATTCAGGAAGACTTTAGTATTGAACTTACCGTCCCCAGTATTCATCAAAATCTGGAAATGACGTATGGTAAAATGAAAAAGTCTTTACTCATTGTTAATGCAGTAGCAGAATATTCTTTTATCCCCGGGGGTAATAAGTAAGGATTGTAAACGCTAAAAACATCTAACTCATGAAAAGATATTTTTTACTCATCAGTTTGGCCTTGTCTTTCTTGTGGTTTTCGCAACCACTTTTGGCTATTGAAACTCAGGACTTTGAATCTGGAAGTACATCCATCGAAGAAGGAAACTGCTGGTCGTTTGAAGAAGCCGATATTGTTCTGAAGTCGAACATCTCTGGATCTTACCTTTGCCAAACCACGCAATTGAATGGTTCGACGCGTTGGATCAAAACAGCATGGATCAATATTACCACAGCCGGAAATCTCGAATTTAAGCACCGGCTAAGTGGTACCAGTGGAAGTAGCAGGGTTCTTAAGGTCTACCAAATAGGAACAAGCGGAAGCCAAACGCTGATATTTACACATAATTACCAATCAGGACAGTATACCACCCTTCAAACAGAGTCGGTGGCAATTACTGAAACCGGCGTATATCAATTCAAATTTGAATTCGATGGGTCAGGTGGTAGTAGCAAGGGTTGGCTTGATGATATTGACATGCCCGGCTCTTATACCTTTGATCCCACATCCAATAATGGGAGTGGCACATGTGGCTGGTTAAATCCGGTGCTGGATGCTGATAATGATGGAGTTGCTGACGCAGATGACGATTATCCAACGGATCCTTACCGGGCATATAATAACTATTATCCCGCAGGTGGTGATTTTGGAACTCTGGCTTTTGAGGATAACTGGCCAGCCCGTGCCGATTACGATTTTAATGATCTCGTAATAGACTATCGCATGAATACGGTTACCAATTCCAGTAATCAGGTAGTTGAATTATTATCAACTTTTGTTCTTAGAGCATCGGGGGCAAGTTTTAAAAATGGTCTGGGAGTGCAATTAGACGGCATTAGCCCTTCTAAAATCAGTTTGTGTTCCGGCTATCAACTAAGTTCCGGTACTTATATAAATACAGCTTCCTCTGGTTTGGAGGCAAATCAAACCTATGCTAATTGCATAGTCTTCGATAATTTTCAAAATATTATGCAGCATCCGGGCACCGGTATCGGTATTAATACAGATCCTTCGGCTCCTTTCGTGCCGTACGACACCCTGGAAATTGCATTGATCTTTATTAATAATGGTATTGTTGCGTCAGGGGGTTACGTTTTGGATTCGGAAATGCCAAGCTCAGCATTTAATTTCTATGTAATATCCAAACAGGATAGAGGACGAGAAATCCATCTTCCCGATCATCAACCGACCGATTTATATAATCCTGAATTTTTTAACACACTTGATGATGATTCAAATGTGGTTACGGGAAAGTATTATAAAACGGAAAATAATTTGCCCTGGGCTATAAATATTCTTCAGGGATTTAGTTATCCCAAAGAAACAGAAAAAATTAGCGATGCTTATCTGCATTTTAACGAATGGGCTCAAAGTTCAGGCGCCCAGTATTCTGACTGGTATGAGGATTTTTCCGGATATAGAAATCCGGATAAAATCTATTGATCATGTTGTGTAAATTTGAAAAAGGCCGCCCCATTAAAGGGTGGCCTTTTTTTGTGGATATGCATTCGTTTTCGCCAGAAGTTTAAAAAAGTAAATTTAGAATGATTCTAAGGAAAATGTTAATAATTGTTAAAATCAAGAGAATCAGAAGCTAGAGGATAGCCTGAGCATTCAAGATGATATGCTGAGGTTTAAATATGTCTAAATCAAGTAGTTTTTGTCTTTTTTATACCAAAAAATGCCTGTAATTTTGCGCCACAAATTTAAACATACTGCATTTATGAAAATTTCTCATATTGAACATATTGGTATTGCGGTGAAAAATTTGGAATTGGCTATTCCATATTATGAAAACATACTCGGACTAAAGTGCTATGCTGTAGAAGAGGTTGTTGAACAGAAGGTTAAAACCGCCTTTTTTAAAGTTGGCCAAACGAAGATCGAACTGCTTGAATCAACGGATCCGGAAGGTCCCATTGGTAAGTTTATAGAAAAAAAAGGAGAAGGAGTACATCACATTGCCTATGCTGTAGATCAATTAGAAGATGCCTTGTCTGAGGCAGAAAGCAAAGGCGTTCAACTAATCGATAAAACCCCCCGAAAAGGTGCCGAGGGACTGCATATTGCTTTTTTGCACCCTAAATCAACAGCCGGTGTATTAACGGAATTTTGTGAAGATAAAAATTTATAACCATGGCATTTGAAGATAAAATCAAAGAACTTCTGGAGAAAAGGGAACAGGCTATTCTCGGCGGAGGTCAAAAGCGAATAGATGCTCAGCATGCAAAGGGAAAACTTACAGCCCGAGAGCGTATTGAATTATTACTGGATGAGGGCAGTTTCGAAGAGTTTGACATGTTTGTTACCCACCGCTGTACTGAATTTGGGCTTGAAAAGCAACAATTCCTTTCTGATGGTGTAGTAACGGGTCACGGTACTATTGATGGACGTGTTGTTTATGTGTTTTCACAGGACTTTACAGTTTTTGGCGGTTCCTTATCGGAGACCTTTGCGCAAAAAATATGCAAAATCATGGATCAGGCCATGAAAGTTGGAGCACCTTTAATTGGTATCAATGATAGTGGTGGCGCCCGAATTCAGGAAGGTGTGCAAAGCCTTGCAGGTTACGCCGAAATTTTTCAGCGTAACATCATGGCATCGGGTGTAATTCCTCAGATTTCTGCCATTTTTGGCCCCTGTGCCGGAGGTGCGGTATATTCACCCGCCCTCACCGATTTTATCATCATGAGCAAGCAAACAAGTTACATGTTTGTTACCGGTCCTAAGGTTGTAAAAACAGTCACTGGTGAAGTTGTAACCGATGAGGAGCTTGGCGGGGCTATGGTCCATGGGTCAAAATCAGGTATCGCACATTTTGTTGCTGATGATGAACGCGAGGGCATTTTATTGACCCGAAAATTATTAAGTTTTCTACCGCAGAATAACCTGGAAGATCCTCCATCAATTCCATGCGATGATCCAATTGATCGTCTGGATGATTCGCTCAATTATTTCATTCCCGATAATCCCAACAAACCCTATGATGTTAAAGACATTATCCATAGCATTGTTGATAATGGTGAGTTTTTAGAAGTACAGCGGCATTTTGCACCAAATATTATCACTGGTTTTGCCCGTTTTAATGGTATGCCTATGGGTATTGTTGCCAATCAGCCACAGTATCTGGCAGGTGTACTTGATATTAATGCTTCCCGTAAAGCTGCCCGTTTTGTACGTTTTTGCGATGCTTTTAATATTCCCATCCTTACTTTGGTGGATGTTCCTGGTTTCCTTCCAGGAACAGCACAGGAATACGGTGGTATAATTATTCACGGGGCAAAACTATTGTTCGCCTATGGTGAAGCTACCGTTCCTAAAATCACGGTAATTCTTCGCAAAGCCTACGGCGGTGCTTATGATGTAATGAGTTCAAAACACCTTCGTGGAGATATCAATTATGCATGGCCAACTGCTGAAATTGCTGTTATGGGACCCAAAGGTGCTATCGAGATATTGCATAGTAAAAACCTGGCTGAAATCACGGATCCGATTGAACGCGAAGCTTATACATCTAAAGCGGAGGCAGAATACAAGAAAAAGTTTGCCAATCCGTACAATGCGGCCAAATATGGTTTCATAGATGATGTTATCGAGCCGCGCAATACACGTTTCCGTGTTATTAGAGCCTTACAGGCTTTGGCCACGAAAAAGGACACGAATCCTCCTAAAAAACACACCAATATTCCCTTATAATATGATCAGTATTAAAGCAATATTGAAGGCGTGGAAGTTTGTTTTTATTGTGATGATTTTTGTGCTGGGTATCAATGAAACCCAGGCCCAAAGTGGATCCGATTTAAAAATTAATGAAATTCTCGTTTATAACGATTCGAGTTGCGTTGATGATTTCGGTATGCACTCATCATGGATAGAAATTTTTAACACGGCCTACAATTCGGTTGAAATTGGAGGTTTATACCTTACCAACGACCTGAGTAATCCTAAGAAATATTATATTCCTAAAGGAGATCCTCGTACCATTATTCCTCCCCGCGGATTTATTGTGTTTTGGGCAGATAGCCGCCCTACACGCGGAATTCTTCATTTGAATTTCGGACTTCAGCATTCCAAAACTCTGGCATTATTCGATGCGAATGGACGCACGATGATAGATGTTGTAAAAACAGATAAGGATCATAAGCCTAACATTACCTATGGACGAATTGAAGATGGCGGTACTGCCATGGGTTTTCTGGATAAAAACACACCCTCAGCCTCTAATGATACCCGGGTAAAGGTAACAGGGGCTCAGATATTCTCTGAAATGGATCCATATGGTGGTGGACTGGCAATTATTGCCATGTCAGTTGTATTTAGTGCGCTCACTATTTTGTATTTTGTATTCAAGAACGCATCAAGAATCATCGCATTGGACTTTAAAAAGCTGTTTTCGAGAAAGAAAAAAATTGACATCGCTGTAACTCCAAAAGAAGATATTCCTGGTGAAGTTTGTGCTGCAATTGCAATGGCTTTGTATTCTTACCGTACAACGCTTCACGATATTGAAAATACGGTTCTTACTATTAAAAAAATATCCAAAACATATTCTCCCTGGAGTTCTAAGATTTATGGTTTGCGTAAATTGCCCCGGGGCAACTAAACATGAATAATCCGAAAAAATCAGATTATTCTGAGTGTGTCGGGAATTTATTTTTAATGACGAAATATCAATTCAATGAAAAAGTTTAAGTTCAATATACATGGCAATCAATACGATGCCGAAATTATTAGTGTTGAAGATAATATTGCCACGGTTGAAATCAATGGCACTTCATACACCGTAGAGGTTGATAAATCGATTCAGCCTACTAAAACACCGAAATTAGTCAGGTCAGTGTCCGTACCTTCAACCGACAGTCATCCTTCACAAGTCAAAACCAGTGGTCCTGGATCTCCTAAAGGAAGTGGTAGTATTAAATCGCCACTTCCTGGTACCATTCTCGAACTCTACGTTCGTGAAGGCGACAAGGTAAAAATTGGTCAAAAATTGTTGATGCTTGAAGCCATGAAAATGGAAAACAATATCAACTCGGATAAGGAAGGGATAGTATTGGCGATTAATAAGCATAAAGGCGATTCGGTTATGGAAGGCGACGTGCTTATCGTAATAGGAGAATAATCATGGTAGAGCATACAAGTTTTTTTGAATTTATCGGAGAGCATTTGATGCAGTTTGGCTCTTATACTGCATTTGCTAACATGACTGCCGGCCATTTAATAATGATAAGTGTAGGTCTGGTCTTCATTTATCTTGCTGTTGCCAAGGAATATGAACCTCTACTATTGATCCCTATTGGGTTTGGAATTATTCTGGGGAATATTCCTTTTTATCCTGGACTTAAAGTGGGCATATACGAAAGTGGAAGTGTCTTGAATTATTTATACTTTGGGGTACTTCAAGGGGTTTATCCCCCACTGATTTTTCTTGGAATTGGTGCAATGACGGATTTTTCCGCGCTTTTATCCAACCCGCGACTGGTATTAATTGGTGCTGCTGCGCAGCTTGGAATTTTTGCTGCATATGGGGCTGCTCTTGCATTGGGTTTTTCGCCTGCAGAAGCCGGAGCTATCGGAATTATTGGTGGAGCCGACGGTCCTACAGCTATTTTCCTTTCATCAAAACTGGCCCCGGATTTAATGGGTGCTATTGCAATTTCAGCATATTCATATATGGCACTGGTTCCGGTTATTCAACCACCAATTATGCGATGGCTGACGAACAGTAAGGAGCGTACCATTCGTATGAAACCACCGCGTACTGTATCACGTACCGAAAAAATTATTTTCCCCATTCTTGGATTATTGCTTACCTGCTTTATCGTTCCTTCAGGTCTTCCGCTTTTAGGGATGTTGTTTTTTGGTAATCTATTGAAAGAAAGCGGTGTAACCAAACGTTTGGCAGATACTGCAAAAGGCCCTATGATTGATGTTGTAACAATTTTACTTGGATTAACGGTTGGCGCATCAACACAAGCCACTACTTTTCTTACTGCAAAATCGATTGGGATCTTTGCCCTGGGAGCCTTTAGCTTCATGATTGCGACTTCTGGCGGGGTTCTCTTCGTTAAATTTATGAATCTCTTTTTGAAGGAGGGTAATAAAATTAATCCGCTCATAGGAAATTCCGGCGTTTCGGCTGTGCCCGATAGTGCGAGGGTTTCGCAGGTTGTGGGCCTCGAATATGATAAAACCAACCATTTATTAATGCATGCTATGGGACCGAATGTTGCAGGGGTTATTGGCAGCGCAGTAGCAGCTGGTATAATGTTGAGTTTTTTATACTAAGGATTGTATAATTATTTATAATTTTGATTCCCGTGATAGACTGAAATCTATCACGGGAAATTTTTATCACTATGTTAATTATTGGTATCGCAGGAGGTTCGGGCTCCGGTAAAACAACCGTTGTCAGACGTATTATTGAGTTACTGCCTCAAAAAGCGGTTTCCGTTATCTCACAGGACTCATATTATTGTGATAATGGGCATTTATCGGAAGAAGAGCGGGCTAAAATTAATTTTGATCATCCATCATCCATCGAATTCGGTTTACTGGTAAAACATCTGGATGCCCTTATTAAAGGTCAAACCATTGAGATGCCCATATATTCTTATTTAACCTGTGCCCGAGCTACTGAAACCATACCGATTCACCCAACCAATGTTATCATTGTTGAAGGAATCCTGATTTATACCGATGCAGCCCTGCGCAAACGATTGAATGTTAAGGTTTTTGTAGATGCTGATTCCGACGATCGTTTAATGCGCATCATCCGGCGCGATACCGTTGAACGCGGGCGCTCACTTTCTCAGGCCTTGGGTCATTACGAAACGTATGTTAAGCCCATGCATTTGCAGTTTATAGAACCTACCAAGCGCTATGCCGATATTATTGTTCCCCAGGGTGGGGAAAACACGGTGGCCATCGATTTTCTAACTTCCCGTATTTCGCATAAGTTGGGCATTATTTAAGGATATTCCATTGAAATGCTTAGGTTTAAATATGCAAATATCTACAAGTAGGATATTACTTTGCCTTACAGCCGCTTCCATCCTTTTCATTATTTCATCCTGTTCCAAAGCAATCGACGAGGATACTTCCTGGATTAAATCGTCGGTATGCCCCGATATTCCTTTGCGTGATGTTGCTTTCAGTGATAACAACTGGTATGCTTGTGGAGGGGTAAAGAATAGTAACGGAGGTATTTTCCGCTCAGCGGATTATGGAAAATCATGGACTACTTTACGTCTTAATTTGAATCACAGTTTCAATGCTTTAGGATTCCTGGATAATTCGGTAGGGTGGGCTGCTGGAGATTCGCTTTATATGGAAAGAAGTTTTTCAGATGGTTCTTTTTGGAATTTTTATTGGCTGGCTGATAATGTTCCACCCAATGAATTTGACCGCACATCCTTTAAGGGCATGCAGATTTTTCAGGATAGCATGATGGCTTTTGCCGGAGGAGATGGTTATGCTAAGGGTTTGTTTTATATTTCAAAGGATCGAGGGATGCACTGGTATTTTAAAACCTTTGACCGGGAAATGTCGGATGTGTTTTTCTTCAACGAAAATGAAGGATTGATTTGTGGCAACGGTGCTATTATGCATACCGTCGATGGAGGACTGAATTTTAATTATGTCACCCCTTCTCATGATTTCTTTACCGGACTCGATTTTGCCAATAGTGGTCTTGGATTTTGTTGTAGTTATGATGCGAATGTATATACAACAAATGATTATGGTAAAAACTGGGAAGTTCTTCTGAAAATGAATTCAGTATTGTGTAAAAATTATCACTTTAATGATATTTCTACCGATGAGTCTGGTAACTGGGTCGCTGTGGGTGATGATGGTATTGTTGTTTTTTCTGATAAAACAGGGAAGGATCGGAAGATGGTTGTTATCAGTGAGAAACCGAGGTTATTGCGGGTAAAAAGATATCTGAACGAGGTTTTAATTACTTCCGCAAACGGTTGTTTATATCATAAGGTTTTATAGTTGTATAACAAAAAAGCTTGCCCGAAATAACGGACAAGCTTTCTATAATTTTTGTTTTTAGGAATTACCGTACGCTAAAGGTGGTTTCGCCCACCATGGCATCTTCGTAGAAAATCCCTACATGGTAGTTTCCAGTAATGAACTTATCCATCATTGGAAGTTTATTCCAGTAGAGGCATAGTTCTATTGATTTATTCTGATAGTCTAAACTACCCGAGATGCTGTACTGGAGGGTTTCTCCCTTATAGTTAAAGGTGTAGTCGTCGCCACGGCCTTTTACCAGAATGGCACCATTGGGGTCAGCGATGCGGACAAAAAAGTTCTTTTTCCCAGCGGGAGTAAGAATATTTTCAGAAACGGCAAAGCAGACTTTTATTTTTTCGATGCGTTTTCCTTTATCCGTTGCTTCTTCACGTCCGCCGCTGCGGTCGCGCATACCGGTGGCGGTGATGTTATATAAAGAAAGCATGGAACCCTGGGTTATTTTTGTAGCCATCTGTTCTTTATCGCGGTTAAGCGTTTCGTTTTTCCGCTGTTCTTTTTTGAATTCCTCTTTTATTTCCGTGTTTTCACGAGTCAGTTCACGGTTAACCGTGTAAAGCGAATCCATTTGTTTGAGATAATTTTGAGAGACCGTACGTAAGCGATTAAGCTTTTTCATCACTTTTACGTATTCCCATTTGGTATCGAGAAGTTTTCTTATCTCGGTGGCATTGGCCTGGATGATGCTGTCCTTAGCGGAAAGGCTGTCGGCCAGTTGTCCATATTCAGCTTTTATGCGGTTATGTTCTCCCATTAAGGAGTCGACTTGTTGCTGGAATGAGATTTTTTCCTGGTCTTTAATTCCTTCAACTTCTTTTAGATCGGAGCGGGTACTGAGCCACTGCCATCCAAAGAAAATAGCGAGTAGAAGAAGAATGCCTAGACCAATCTGTAAGGTTTTGTTGTTGCCTGTTTCTGACATATTGAGGGGTTTTATTCTCTTGTGAATGCTGTTAAACGTAGAATACCTGAATTTTGTTGCAAAAGTAATTCAAAATCGGCAATGTTCAAAGTTCAGTCTTATCGTTCAGGTCATTATAAAATGCTACTCCAACCCCCGGCTATTCCCCCTGCCGATGGCTATCGGCAGGGGGAAGGGTGTGATTGTAGAAGATGGTTTGTCTTGTCCTGAAATGAGTTGATAAGGAATGCATATTATGTCAATTTAAAGCAGGATTATTCATTATAAAATGCAGGCAAATTTGGAGAGGTTAATGTAAGAGTTCCATTCGTAATCATGGGAAGGTTTTCCAGACCTATTTTACCTATGTATAAGCGGTGTATGATTTCTTTTGGTTGCTGTTGCATTTTTAAAAAGCCTCTATAATAAACTAAATCCTTTACGTATGCAGCATGTAGCGAGGTGTCTGATAGCCCTCGTTTTAATCGAAGGCAGGTTTTCCAGGCTTTATCAAAATCATTGAAATTCAGTTCAAAGCATTCGGTAAAAAGCTCATAAAAATCACTTGTAAGTGCTTTCTTAGCCATGATTAGACGTAATGCATATCGGTACAAATTTTTATCGGATAGGCAGCCATTCAGATGTTCGTTGTATATAGCCAGACCTTCTTCCGTTTCTAGGTAATCAGGGAATCCGTACTGAAAAACCTTGTACGATTGCATAGCGCCGTTATGACTTCTGAGAATGTGGGTATCTATTTCATGAATAATGAGTTGCCTGATTCTTTCCTCGCTGAAAAATGCATTTTCATTGATTTTCAGTTTTTTCTGTAAACTGTTTACAGCAACATCAGCCACCATTTTTGTTATTTCAACGGTCCAGTCATTGTAAAATCTCTGTTTTAGTGCATCTGAAAATGCCAACGCAGCATCCTGTGCTTTAATGGTGTTAGCGATATTGTTGTTAACGGGATTTGTGCGATTTTTAATTATTTGCTGTGCAGAAGTTAATTCTGCGTCTGTTGGTTCGGCGTATAAACCTGACAGATATGGAAGAAAATCAGCCTGATCTCTACGGTGAAAGAAATGAAGGTGTTGACTGGTTCGTGTACATAGCTCAATATATACTGGCTGTAAGGGCCAGTCGGTAAATGCTTTCAGCTTACGGATAAAGGTCTCCAGGGTAGAGGCATATCCAGGATGATTAATTTTTTTATAGATAAATTGCGGATTGTATCTGATGTTTTGATGAAACAAATGTTGAAAATGCAGTTTTTCTTCATCCTGATTCAAGGGTGTAAAATCATGAAATAACTCAAGTTCTTTCTTGAATTTCCAGAAGCCAATATCAAAATCTTTAATAATCTGATCAGTGATTTTCACTTTGCAAGTTTTTTAATTCGTTTTCAATATCTAACTTAAGCTTCTCTGATTTTTCAATGGCCAATTCGTTTTTAGGATTCATACTATTTTTACTTATTAATGCTTTCTGAACATGCACATAGGCCGAATCGAGGTCTTCCTTTGTTTTTCTGTATTTGAAAAGATGGTATAAGATTTCTGCAACTGTATGCATCGAACTACCAAGAAAGGGGCTGGAGTCGGTTTTATAAATGGCTAAACGCATGTCTTTTGCCTTCACTGCCTTTTCCAATGCTTCTAACAAAATTGTATACTTTTCATCATTATTCATTTCTTTGTCGTTCATAAATATTTTGAGCTTTAAACTGGCAATATTATTCAGGATAAGTGCTCGGGCCGTATGAATTTCAGGTAGTTTTTTGTCACGGATGTTGTAGCAAATAGTATAATGCTTAAGTGAGTTTTCGAATTTATTAAGTTTAGAGTAAATCACCCCTAGGTTATTATGGGTTACGGCTGTTTTTGTATGATCTGGGCCTAGTGTATTTTTATGCAACTCCAAGGCCTGTATTCGGAATTCAATGGATTTTTCATTTAATCGTACAAATTCCTCAGGGTCTGTTTTTTCAATTTCATTCGACTTTATACTGGCAGAAAATCCTAAGTTATCGTACGTTAATGCTAACTCGATGGAGTAATCTGCTGAAGTTTTGTAAAAATTTACACAGTCCTCTAACAGTTTGATGGATAAATCAAAGAGCTTATGTACCCGGTAACTGAGAGCCAGATCTCTTTTGATTTTGTACCTTAAATAATCCGGAGGATTATTTAGTGATAAAAAGACTTCATCGGAAAGTATTCGTAAATCCATGGACAGACTTGCATTTCCATTTTGGCTTGTGAGCTTGGCCATGGTTAACAATAAATCAATTACATCGGGAGTATTTGAAGTGTGAAGGCGCAAGTACATATTTAATCCCTCGTATCCTACTTTCAGGGCGAAGTCTTTTTCTCCGGAATCACTTAACAAGATAGAACTGGCCTCTAAAAACGAAATTAAACAGACATCGTCATTGACTTTTATATCACTTATGTTATTTCTGTTATATACCATTTCCCTGATTTGGCTTGAAAAAGTAGGGTCAGAAATCATTACCTCGGGTAGATTGTGAAAAAAATAGGATATTATTGAACGGGTTAAGGGGATAAAAGCCACCATATCGGCAAAGGCCTTTTTAAGGTGGCCTTGTTTGGTGTAGGTAATAATATTCGATATTGTGTTAATGAACACTTTAACAGATTCCGGTGAGGGGCTTAATAAGTTGTGGGTTCCTAATTTGGTAATTTCATGAAACTTATACTCTTCGGTTCCTCCTTCTGTATTATCAATAATCCATCCTTTGTCGCAAAGCCGTCTGAATAGGTAAGTGTCATCCTGTTTAAGAGCAAATATTTCTATAAGAAAGGAGGTGGCATAATATTCTGATGGAAGTAAAACGAAGTATTCTAGTATTTTACGCTCGTCATTTGATAATAATTTTATGGTATTATTGAATAGCATTTCTATGTAATTTGCAGTGGTTATATCCTGACCCACCTTTTCTTTTATCACAGATGGATTTATGTTTGCCGGTCTATTTTCCAATGGAATTTTTTGGCATAGGTCATCCAGATCAAGGCTGTCATAGCAGCCGTATTGTTTTCCCAAACATTCGCAGTACAATGGATTGTTGCCTTTTCCCTTAAGATGTTTTTTCAGGGCTTCTTTATCAAAGGGCTTATCTCCGCTATGTCTTTCAAATATCTTAATACAGTCTTCATCTTCTAATTGAGGAAGTTCGATGTGTTCACAGCCATTGATGTTTTTACAAACACTAGTGATAACCAAGGTCCATGGAATTTTGTGACGAATCAACCAATAGTCGATGAATGATTGAATGTATTCTCTGTTGTTGGCATTATCGATGATATAAATAGGGTTTGAAGCAGGAAAATTTTTCAGAGTATAAAAGAAATCATCATACCCATCTGCCAAATCTGTATCCGATTCGTTCATGTAATATCTTAATCCTTTTCCTTGATTGGCCATGCTGTAATCGTGAAATGCTCTCATGGAGGCTTCAATGAGATTATTGTCTTTTACGGTTACATAGGCAATATGCGAATACATATGAAGTCGAGAGCCGATGGCTTTGTGAACAAAAGTTGTTTTACCGCTGCCCCTTTGTCCATGAACTAAAATGATTTTATTATTATTTAATGCATACTCAAAATCAGCGGTTTTCATATCTCTCCCGACAAGAAAAATACTTCCCCAAGGGGAGTTAAGAATTTGAGCAGCACGAGTGAGGAAGAATGTTTGCTGAGTTGGAACTGAATTAAATGAAAGATTTAATTGTCCGTAGGCTTTGGAAGTCAGATACATTAATCGGGCTTTGTTTTCCTGATAACTAGATGCAAAACCGGGTTTTAGTTGACCCCAGATTTTGTCCTTATAATAATCTTCAATCTCATATAGCAAACTTTGACAATTTGCAATCTCAATTTTGTCTGTTTTTTCATGAACACATTCTGCTAGAAACCGGATTTCATCTCTAGAGTATTCATTGTTTCTCAGTCTTGAAATTAATGTTTTGTAGCTGTCGGTTTGGGTTTGCTTGTTTTTAGTAAGCAAATTAATTAATTCATAGCTTATGTCCATGTTTTTTGTTTTAAAGATAGGGAATAATCTTTCATAATGATTCCAAAACGATTCCAGGAAATTCCAGGGAATCTGTTTTTCGCTAATCTAATTTTGTATCATCAAAATTAAACACCATGAAAACAGAAAATTTCACAATGATTCAGAATGCTCTTCAATATGAAGAGGGTATGGAGAAAATTACGCACCTGAGCGATTGCTTTAAACAGCTTTGTCTGTTGCTGTTTCCCAACGGAAATGCGGTAAAGGCAATAAATCAGACATGTAGTAAATACCCTGAGCTGCATGTGGTTTCAGGATATTTCAAGGCACACTTTAAATTACGTCAGGAAAAGGCAAGTGGCGATTTCTCGTATCTAAACCTCGATGCGTTGGCAATTGCAAAAACCATGGCAGAGGTCATCTCAAAGACGTATGTTGAAGAAATCCCCGAAGAGCTTGATCATGCAGTTTCTTCTCTTCGGCCTTCCTACCGCCTAGCTTTCTCTGTGACGAGATTAAGTACAAGACTGGGCGAGATAGTTTTGAACAAACGATTAAAGAAATACAGAAAGTATTGTATAACGCTTGCAATTCTGCTGTTGGTTAATATCTCGGTTCTGGTAATAGGATATAGTCTTTTTATAAACAACTAAAAATTAATAATTATGAAGCGCAAATCAAGTTCGTTAAATTGGATTTATGCCGTTTTTACTTCTGTAATTGGGTTGGGCCTGATTATCACGGCATATGTTTACTTCCTTGTCCCGGTGTACTCCAATCATTTTTTTTCAGAAAAGTTTGGATTGCATGAGTATCGGGGTGGCAGGGTACAATTATTCGATGCAAAAACAGGGAAAGGATTTGGGCCTAGGATGGAGAAAATATTCGGCGCTTGGGAAAATGATTCAATGACGGTTTTTGTTCTCCACGATAAAAGGGGCTATTTGAGCGTCAACTCGGGAAAAATCATTGTGAATCCTGATTATCAGTATGCATGGGTTTTCGACCCGGAAACAAACCTTGCGGCTGTAGTAAAGAATGATTCCTTAGGTTTTATCGATAGAACCGGATTATGGAAAATTAAACCGTTTATGAAATATGTAAAGGAAGTGAATGAAGGTTTTGACTTTCGATTCGATCATGAGCATTGTGTAATTAGGTTAGCAAAGGGGAAAATAGGTTTGATAAATACCGAAGGCAAAATGGTCATACCTCCTTTATTTGCTGCTATTGAACACGATGATGGATGTTGGAGGGTATATTCGGAAGGTTTATATGGTTTGTATGATTCAACTTTTATAGTGGCCTACAAAACAGAATATGATTATATCGATGTATTGGATAAGGGAGTTGTGTGTTCGAAAGGAGACAAGCAAGTTTTTGTCAGGACTTCAGACCTGGTTGAGTTTCCGTGCTTTAACGGATTAGGCCAAGAATTTGACGAGTATAGTGATTCGGATTTGGATTTCAGTGAGGAATATTCCGAGATTTATGTAAATAACCGGATTGGAATACTTAGTAATTCTACGGGAAAAATAATCATCCCCACACAGTGGGATTCAGTGATCGTTTTATCAGAGAATGTTTTCGCTGTGAGTCTTGATGGGTATTGGTTTGTCGTGAATAAAAACAATCAAATGATACAGTAATATGGAAAAAAATCTGTTTTTTGGGATTCAGTATCCTGACAATTGTAATGTTGATATGGAATTTAAGCGGGAGCTGGCGGGCTATTTGTTTGCCAGCCCCACTACCACGGTCGGAGAAGTATTGGATCTGGTACAAAATCCTCTTTTGGTCGAAACCTCCGATAAATTAGTCGCGCAATTGAAGTTGGAAGTAGACTATTTCAAAAACCTTTCTCCTTCAGAGCGTTATGACATGGATTTGAATCTTGAGGAAACATTGACCACGAAACTGAAAGATTGGATTGAATCCATTGGTCTGCCAACGGAAGAAGAAATCACTATAGCTAGCAATTGGCTGGGAATTGAATCAGACGGTGTATTAACGAAAACTATTTTACAACATGAGTTCTTGAATGAGCCCTTTCCGGAATTCGCTATTAATTACCTTCTTCGTTACATAATTGGTCAAAATCAATGTGTTGAAAATGTTTCTCTTTTGTTGTGTGATCAGTTATTTAGGATAAGGGGAGCTTATGATTTGGCACGCGAGGTTCATTTAATCATAGGCCCTTCAGGGGTAGGAAAAACAAGTATTATGTTAAAGGCCAGCACATTGCTTAACGTTCCGTTTCTTAGAATTGATTGCAGTCAGCTTGTGCCTTCAGGGATTATTGGTCTAAACATTGCAAAAGCCCTGGGTCGACTTTTTCGTCAACACAAAAAAAATGCGCATCACTCCGTGGTAATGCTTGATGAAATAGATAAGCTGTTTACAGCCAAAAAAGTAATTGAAGAATTTTCAGGGATTCAATACGAATTACTCAATCTGCTGGATGATAACCGCATGGTTATGAATGACTCAAACGACCGTTGGAGTGAACCCATCGATATGAATATTTCCAATCTCATGCTTGTGATGAGTGGTGTGTTCTCGGGTTTAGGAGAAGTGGTGATGAATCGTTTAATCAATGAAAGATTTTCGTTTCCGGTAAATCCAGACACTGCCCTCCGGTTTGTCAAGACTGAAGATTTGATTCAATGGGGAATGGCACCTGAATTGGTGGGAAGAATTGGTAGTATTAGCGTGATGAATACATTGGATTTTCAGGATTTCTCAAGAATATTGAGGTTCTCGCATGATTCAGCATTCCAAAGGCATAAACGAAAATGTGGTTTATATCAGATTGATCTGCAGATGGCGGATGATGCATTCGAAGCAATCGCCCATTTGTGTCTTAATGCAGACATTGGAGTACGCAATCTGAATTTTATTTTGAATAAAGTAATGCGCGAAGTATACCTGAATATTAGAAATTTTCAAGGGAAAGCCTTTGTGATAACTAAACAATTTATTGAGCAGCAGCTAGGGATTTCATCGATTCCATTTCCTTCAGATTTATCGAATGAAAGTGCTGTTTCAGAATATTTGTCACGTCATGATCAGAATATGGATGATTTTTTGGATTTGTATAACGACACTAAAAATACTTAATATGTTTAATTATAAGGAGTTTAAAGAAGAAATGCGTTGCGAATCGGAAGCGAAGTATCACGAGGTGATTTTAAAATTTGACAAGGTGTCGAGTGCGGAAATTATTGAAGATGAACCGTTTTGGTCCTATCTTAAAGCATTTGATCCAAGCGTAAGTTTTGCAGTCCCTGAGGAATTTGAAGAAGATTTTGGTTTTCTGTTTCGATTGATTGCGGCCTCATTAAGTTGCGATTGGAGATATGTCTTTCCTACGTTAAATGAATGTGTGGAAGCTAATATAGATCCAAAGGAAATACGTCCGGAGCTCATGATTACAGTTGGTGACGGGGAGCAATCCCGTGATGATTCTATTTCCAGCTTGTGGTCATTTCAAGTTAAAAGACTGATAGAGATATACTTGGCCGAACAGATGAACCTTGAACATTTAAAAATCACAGATTCTTTTGAATCTGTCTCTTTGATTATTGATCGTGAAAAGAGGATCCGCTATTACCGAAAAACCCAAAACGAAGCCCAGCAAAAATTGCTTCGTTTGGAAGCGATGCTATGATATTATTATTGTATTTTTAATTCATTAATCAGATACGAATATGGGAATCATTGATATTAACTGTTATCGGGAGGGCTATGATAATGGCCTGAACGATGCCATGAAAGGCAAAAGCAAGTCCTATACGGGCTTCCCGAAGGGTAAAGCTGCCTTGTCGTCTCATTGTTACGACACCTATGTGGAAGGTTATAATGAGGGTTATAAGGATGGACTAGCAAAAAGGAATCAGATATATAAATAAATTTAAAGAAATGGCTAAAGGAAGAAAGTGCCCGTACTGTGGATATTACATGCTGGCAGAACAAGAAAACACTCAAGCGGCAGGATCTTGGGTGGTATATGTTTGCCGCAGTTGCGGGCATAAAGAAAAGGTTTTTGAAGATAAATAAACGACAGCATGGGAAAGAAATATTCTATTGATGATTTAGTAAGAGAAACAGGAGACAGTTATAATCTGATTCTTGATTTTCTTGATCACATGGGTGTTTGCCATAATTACCAGATTTCGGATAAAGTATTGTCGGAAGAAGACTTTCAGTATGTGAAGCAGTTTTTTGACAGAAGCAGCCACGCAAGGCCAATGACAAAAGCAAATCTTCAATTGATTGCAGACGCATTTTTTAAAATTGGATTCAAAGGAGTACCTGAAGATTAATTATTGACGTGTTAGGTTTATGAAATGAAATTTCATTGCCGGATTTATTGATAAATTGTTAATGCGTCTTTTAAGTTTGAGTAAAACAGACCCATACGTAAATGGTGGGTAATATGGACTAGGGACATAATAGAGCTTTAATTTTTTGAGCCTGTGAGCGAACAAATCCATTGGCTTCCAATAATCGGCCGCCTTTTGTTTCAATAATTATATCAGCAAATAAAAGATGTTGATGAATGTGAATACTGGCAATATCCGATGTTTTGAGCCGTGTTTTTTTATAGCCCACAAGTGTAGCCTTGTATAGTTCAAAATAATCAGGTTCAATAATTATTTTATCAGGGAAAACTGTATTCCCTTGACTGATGCGATTGGCAATGAATCTATCCATTTTCTAATAGTTTTATAGTGCTAATGTGTACTAATTTCTAGTGTTTGGCTAATTTTTTTGACAACGCTTTTTTTGTATTCAAAAGAAGCAACGTTTTTTTTGACAATTAAATCGGGAAGCAATGTTACTGATGGAATCCTTATTTTCAGTAAAGAATATTTGTTCGTTAAATTTTCGATAATCTCTTGCGATTCTATATTTTTTAATGGTTTTATGTAGAAATGAAAGAATGTGGATTTGAAATCGTTTTCGAAAGAACTTATTAATCCCATGTTATTAAGATGTTTAACTATCTTTAGACACTGGTTTTGGTGTTTTTTCAATTGTTTAATGGATTGTTCAAAAATTGAGTTTGCTAAAATTGCTGCCAAAGGATTAATTCTCCCATTGAAAGAAAATTCATTAACAATGTTTAACCCAAGTTCTTTTTTCTGACGGTAAACATGCTGGGTGGAAAGCAAAAGATTATTGTAAATAATTTCACTATTTGTCATGATACATGCCCCTTCTCCAGTAAATAAAGTTTTACCAGGACAGAATGACGTAACCCATACATCACTTAAAGAAGATGCTTTATTTGAATTGATTGTGGCCCCTAAGCTTTGAGCTGCATCTGAAATGTATATTAATTTAAATTCGTTAGCGATTTTTCTAATTTCATCCATTTGATGAGGAGTACCCGCAAAATCTACGGCTATTATTGCAGATACTTTTGGATTGCGTTTTAAAATTTCCCTCACTGAGATTGGGCAGATGTTCAAATTTTCATCTAAATCTGTAAAATGAAACCTGCAATTTAGAGACAAAAGCCCACTTATTGTTCCTGGAAACGTTAGAGGAGTGGTTATAACTTCACAATCATGCAAGTTGCATGATTGTGCCACAAAAAACAAGGCATTTGTCGCATTTGTGACGCACAGTGCAAATTTCGAATCATAAAACATTTTTATTTTACTTTCAAGTTCTGTGACAGCACCTGAACCAATCAGGTGCTGCTCACGTACTCCAATATTTGTTTGGGCATTGAACAAATATCGACTAATGTCCTCTATGGCATTGGTATAATCAATCATAGTATTAAATGTTTACAAAAGGTTTGAGCCTATCAAGTTCTGCATTAAGCTTTTCAGTATCTACATCTCTGTTTTCATCTAATATACGTTCAATGTATTCTGGAAAGTGAAAACTCGGGTTATTATACCATGGAAGAAACGACTTTGACGATGTTAAGCGGATTGCGTACAGATCAGCATAAATAGAAGATACCCTGTCACGATAATCGACTTGATTTGCATCTTCAGCTGCAAAGAGTATTAATTCCGAATTTAAGGTATCACGGATGCTTAAACTATTGAGAATGCTTGAACGAATTATACGTGGAGAGCAGTTTTTATAGTAAAAGATCCTGGCAGCATTTTGTACATTGGGGTCTTCTTTACTTAATATTTTGTTAGGATCTATAGATTTGACGATTGAACAAATAATCGCAGGAAAATCGGTTAAAGTTGGCATCAATACCGGTATAACCTGCACTCTGCTGAGTAATGCTTCTCCGATTCGCCATAGACAATTTGTTGTCATTACAATTATGTTTTTTCTACTAGAATCGCTAAGTCCTGATAGGAACTCGCCAATTACTGCTTTGCTGGCTCCGTTATCGCCATCAAAATCATTCCTCTGAGTTGGAAACTTTTCAGTAACCTCATCAATGGTAGTAAAGCATGGGCTGAACTCCCTTATAGCATGTTGTTGTTTTCTGGCTTTCCTTTCGGTTTCACCTACAACACCTCCTTTGGGTGATTGCATTTCCAATGCTACCAAATTTGAATAAGCGGCAAGAATCAATGCTCCATCCGTCTTGCCTGAGCCGGCACCCCCAGCAAAAATAAAATTAGAATTTGCAATTTTTTTCCCGGAACGGATATTGTCAATATTCCCTTTCATAATCTGCATCGGTAGTTCGATCGTACTTCCCTCGAGTACAACGCCGTTAATTCTGCTAGTGTCAACAAGTGTCAAAGTACCTTCCGATATAGACTCCACATCCTTTGATTTCTCCAAAATAATCTGCTTGGTTGGTATAACAATTTTTTCAAAATCACTTGACCGCATTAATTTTTCGATACTCCGATTAGGTGTACGCGAGGATAGGTTGGCAATTTCTGACTTGTCTATTTCAAATGTTGCGTTGGGGTACCTTTTAGAGGCAGCATCAATAAATTTGCATTTTTCACTAACATTAGGGAACGGGAGGTTTACTTCTTCAAGGTTGTTTTTCACAAAACTCCGTATTTCTCCATCTACCTGAGTAAAGATTACATAATGGCCACTATTACGCAACGAAAAAGATTGGCTAAGGAAGAAGCTAAGCTCTGAGGCAACTATTTGAGAGAGGGTAAGCCCGTTTGCTGAACTGGGTACCATGTCTTCGGAGACTTCGAAGACAAGCATAATTTTTAATGGTTTCCCTTGCAACCAAGTATATTGCTGACTTTTAGTTTCATTCACCATTCTGTTAAGGCCTTGTAAAATAACAATAGCTTGGTCGTCGGGTGTAAGTCCTTTTAACCCGTCAAGATCAATGTAGTTTCTTATAAACCTTGAAACAGTTTCTTTATCATCTTTATCGAGGTCGCTTAAATCAAAGCTAATGCTGGTTCCTAAAGAAAAGCGTATCTGAAACAATCCAAATTCATTTTTTCCTACAATTCTTAAACACTCCATTAATGTAGTAAGACCATCATCATAAGGGTTAATGTCAATGTCATACAGAGGGCGACCGGTGACAAAAATAGCCGCACCTCTTTTTTTATCATAAGGCTCTACTACCTTGTAGCATGCGCTTTGCGTTACTTTTTCGTTCATGTTGCATTTTTTAATGTCGGTTGATATTCTGTTTTTTCGTAGGTGATTTTAAACCGGTTTTGGATGGCGTTTTGCTTTTGTAGTTTACCAGTTGTTTCGCAAACTGCATAACAGGTTGCCCTTCGGTAGGTTTCTTATCACAGTGAGTAGCAATAATACCAGCTTCTTTCAAGTATTCGTCAAACTTCTCAATGGTTTTTTCACATTCTTTACCTTCAAAGCCAATGGTTTCGGTTTCGGCGTGTACGGCGGCGCTGTTGGTATCAACCGTTATTTCGCTAATTAAAAGTTGCTGTTTGTCGTTTTCCGCGATCAACCTCAAGGTGTTTCCATCCTGAAGGGTTTGAATCTTAGAAAAACCAGCTTTAATTGATGAATTTTTATGTGCCGCAAGTAAAGAGCTTGCAAATACCCGATTGTTACCTTCTTCAACAATCATGACGGCATCCATAATGTGTTTTTTAATATCCAACACATTATTGCTTTTCAGCATCTTGTCAATGGTTGCTAATAAGGGTTGTTCGTCGCTAAGGGTAATTGACGAAGAGGCTAACGATTGAACCAAAGCCGTTTTTAAAGCATTTCCTTTGTCGGTAAGTAATTCGAGCTTTTGCGCAAGCGTTTGGAAGTTTGTTTTCAGATTAGCCCGAATTTCGCTTGATGCTTGTATTGACTCGTTATTTGTTTGCAACATATTTTCCTTTCCGGTAAGGCTTGTTGCTATTTCATGGAGTTTAGCCGATTGGTTAAGCTTAAGGCTTGTGTCTTTCAGATTAATTGTGGCTTCACCACAGCATTTGATCCGTTTAAGCTGTCTGTTAGTGCTCATTGCTAAATATTTTTAAATGGTTTATATATTCTTGTCGCCTCCAAAGAAGTCAGTAAGTGGATCATGGAGATTTCTTGGATCTTCCCTGTTTTCGGGTTGTGTAGCACCATCTGTTTCCGCAGTAGGTTGGGTGTTTGGTAACGGTGTAGTAAGGCTTTTAGGGGTTCTATCTTCTGACAAATGCTCGTATAGCGATTTCGCCCAGCCATTACCGGGAGCATAGTCAGTTGGCAATGGCATTGCAACGTAACCCATCATTTTGTTAAAATAATCTCTTAGGTCACCTGGGATAAGCAATAGGAAATTATTCTGGGAATCAGCGTTTTTTTGCTGATAATCATAAACATAATTGAATAGTTTGCCCATGTTTTTATCGATTTCATTTTCAAGTTCAATAGCTTTTTGAGCCATGGGTTCAAACTGCTTTTTCAGTTTGGAAACCTTCTCATCGACGTTTTGGTAGCCAATAAGAGCAATAAAGTCACTGGCGTTTCTAATCGCTATATAGTGGGTAAATAGCGAGAGTAGAGTTAAGCTTGCAAAGAAAAAAATACTTCCGTAACCGCCTTCGTTGTTTACGTAGTCGTTTACAAAACTATAGCTGGCAATCATCGGTACAATAATGATGAATACGTATTTTATTTTATTCTCTTTATCAATGCCGTGTGCTTTGTTATTCCCATCCAACAAGGATGCAAGAGCAACTTCGAGCCCTAATAGACAAGTCGCAATAAAGGCGATGAATAGCCAAACAGGCATGACGCTGTTTTGTGCCGAACCCAATTGTTCTGTAAAAGCATCCTTAATAAGGAAGGTATCAACAAGGATAGCACCTAGGGGCCATAACCAAAGCTGCAATTGCTTCTCCGTTTTTTTAGTCTGACTTTTAAATGCTGAACTGTCAAATTCCGGGTTGTTTGAAAGAACTTCCTGTAACTGCCCTTTGATTAAGGAGGTTTTTTTATACAACATTCGCCAATCACAAAACTTGTCATATACTTCTTCGCCAAGTTTTTTAATAGCGGATTCTTCGTTAATAGATATGTTCACAGTATTATTGTTCTGAGGTATTCCGAAATATCCTACAAATGCAAATACCGAAGTAACGATTGTAACATCCAAGGCTAGGACGATAATTCCAAAGCATACAACCATCAGAAAGTAAGTTAATGTTCTTGTTTTCATTTGATTATGGATTATAGGTTAAACTTGTTTTTTATCGAACGAATACTTCCTGCAAACGATTCCATACGAACGTTTATCATATTGTCGATTGATGTTTTTCGAATTCCTGCACCATTTACAAGCACCGTGTAAACTTTATGATTAAACGAAGTTGTATCAATATCCTTTCGGGTGTTCTGGCCATCGCTGAGCAAAATCAAAAAATTATCTGATTTAGAAAACTCGTTGTATATGGTATTGACTACACCTAAAGCCGTATAAATATCCGTGTAGTTGCTGTAATTCTTTATGTCAGCAAAATAAGCTTCTATCTTTCCGGCAAAAGCATTGATATGCACTTGTCGCTGGTCGAAGTATTGTATTGAATCCAATTCGTATTGCTGCATTTTCTTCGAATAAATCTTTAGTGCTTGTGTGTATTGTTTCGATGTAAATTCCGCCCTGTCAGGTTTCAATGGTTTGTTTAGCTTAAAGGCGGGGAATTCGCATCGCAAAAAGTTCTGGGTACTATTGCTTTGTATCTCGCCAAAAAACAGATAAACATCGCGGTTAGTGGTTAAATTGCACCATTCGAGCAACTCGCTTTTGGCTGGGATAGGAATCTTATTCAATGGCGATGAGCCCGAACGGTCATAGATGACACCGCCAACGATAGGAGATAATGTTATTACTTCTTCAGTTGCTTTTGGCATTGCATCTGGGTAATGCTTCTTGTATAAGTTCCAAGCTATACTGCCTATAACTACAATAGCTATGACTATAAGTATTTTTTTCATACATATAATGTTTTTAAGTTTAAAAAAGAGAACTGTTATTATTGTTGCTACGATTTACTCCAATAAAATGGCGCATTATAAATTTTACGAGGTAATAAGTAGCTACTATCGTTACCAAGATTAAAAGCAAACGACTGGGTATAAAAGGAGCGAGGATGGAAGACAGAGCAAAACTCGTAATCACCCACAGAATGAGACTAATTAATGTTCGATTCATGATTTTGGATTTAAAGGATTAACATTTGATGCGTTTGGAATATTGAACCTGATTGTATCGTGGATGTGCACTTCATCTTCAGTTCTGGAAAAAAGACGGTCAATGTTATTATTAACATTGACGTCGAATGGATATGACGATAATTCTTTACTTCGAATTTTGCTCGAGTAGAGTCTCATTAAATGTGCAAAATGTTCAATTGATAAATGGTCCTTGTAAACAAAGATGTATTCTGCAATTTTCTCAGCGGTCACTTCCTCATAATGTTCCGCACAAGATATCATGTTGAATAGCCAACCTGCCAAACATTCTCCGCAACTAGCATTTACTTCAATTGCTACTTCGTTTAACTCTTCTATAGTAGGGTACGTAAATGCTATTATCCATTCGTATATTTTTTGATCAAACGTGATAGGTTTATTTTGTTTCAGTAGAGTTTTTGTTTGGCTTTCAACAAAGGACTTTATTATATTGTGAATAAAAACCGAGAAATATCGAATCCTTGTTTGCGAATAAGGGTCATTCATGTAGTAGTTGTCGTAATGGTGTTTTATGTCCTTCCAAATTTTCTTTTGGCGGAGAAAAAGCTTTGTATCTTGTGGGGTTATGTAAGGATAAAACAGAAGCGACTTTGCGATAAAATAGCAAAACGAGACCTCAAAATTCTTACAAATAAAAAGAGGAAGAGTCAACCCAAAGTGGGTGCCGTTTTTTTTGAATTTTTTATATTTCATCTTACGAAATTAGAACGGTAAAAAAGCAAATCCATGGAATTTCCTGGAATCATTCTGGAATTGTACTTTATTTCTTTAAACCAAAAAATGTATGTAAAAGAAGCCTTAATTGAACTGATGACTGTCGATGCCTGAAATATGTCGACCCCCAAAAGGCAAACAATATGGCAAAAAGGAATTTTTTGTTCTGGAAAAAAAGCCAGTACAATATGTCTTTTAGTAAAGAATTTAATTGGAGGAAAGTCAGAGAATTGGCGCGAAATATTACTTCGATTTCAGTTATTTGTAAAGGCTTCTGATTACAAATGAATTTATAAATATTTAGCTATGGCTAAAAATCAGGTAAAGTATGTGGTAGAAGTTAAAATCGATACTCAAAGGATTTATATTCTTGAGAACGTGTTAATGAACTTGAGCGGATAATTGGCCATAAGCAGTTGTTGCCTGAATATATGGACAAGATGATTGAAATAGCAGAGAGGTCCTATTGTTGACATTAATAAAAGTCGGCTCCAAACGCTTCTCTGTTACTATTTCAACTAGGAAAAGCTGTCTTGTCCTGAAATAGGTTGACAAAAAAGAGATTATAATTTCAACGCCACACAAAATTTAAAAAGGCTATCGATTTGTTTTTGAGTAACAGCGCTTATCGTATTAATGCCACATGACCAGTTTTAAACAGGTTTTTCTTAATTGATTTTTCAGCTTTTTCAGTTATTTGTAGGTGCCAAACATATATACCAGGAAGACAATATTCATTATTTGCGTCTTTTCCATTCCAACCTGTTTTAGCATCAATTATTTGTGTTACAGCTAAACCACTTCGTGAAAACACTTGTATCGTATATAGTGCTGTTTCATCTGTGGTTATTATTTTGAAGATGTCGTTTATCCCGTCTTCATTTGGCGAAAAAGCATCGGGAATATAAAATTTCAGTTCACACAAATTAATTATAATAGTATCAGTCACCATACATCCATCATTACGAACAGTTACCCAGTACGTACCATTTTCTTCCACTTTACGATATCGGCGTTGTGAGCCATCTTCCCATTCATAATTTTCGGAACCTGTTCCTTTACCTGCGTCCAGAGTAATGGGTTCGCATGTGAAGAGATAGAGGTCT
>JAUSOY010000003.1 GCA_030656615.1 Bacteroidales bacterium
TTCAAAAAACGGGAATTTAAAATTTAAAATTCCTAATTCAAAATTGATTAAATCTTGAATCTTGAATCTCGAATCTTGAATCCTTAAATAATGAATTACACTTCCTTCGAAGATCTTCCAATATGGCAAAAATCCCGCGAATTTGCCAAGCGAGTCTTTGAGATTACATCTGAAGAACCCTTCATTAAAGATTTCCGATTCCGTGATCAGATTCGAGCCTCAGCAGGATCTATTTCTGACAATATCGCTGAAGGTTTCGAACGCAGTGGAAACAAAGAATTTGTTCAATTTCTATATATTGCGAAAGGCTCATCCGGTGAAGCTCGTTCCCAATCGTACCGGGCATTTGACTTCCACTATATTACGCAAGAAACACTTGAAGAATTAAAACACAAAACCACAGAACTTTCTTCTGAAATAGCTGGACTGATCAAATATCTAAAAAATTCCGACTTTAAAGGAGCGAAATATAAATAAATTCAAAAAAAGGAATTCGAAAAAAGGAATTCAAAATTCCTAATTCAAAATTCAAAATTGATTAAATCCTGAATCTTGATCCCGATAGCTATCGGGATTGAATTTCAAATCTTGAATTCAAAAATTCCTAATTCCTAATTCAAAATTCAAAATTGATTGAATCTCGAATTTCAAATCTTGAATCTTGAATCTTGAATCTTGATTCTTTGAATGCAGCACTGTCCCCCTGAGCGATGGTTGCTGCGCTTTCGCCGAAGCAAGCCGAAGGGCTCTATTCACCATTAATTCATTCCTTTTTTGTATATTTGTATAAACAAAATAAAAATGAACAGCCCTGATATAAAGCAATTTATACGCGAGCACAGTAATCTTTTCTGGTACACACCCGAGGAGAAAAAAGAAGAAATAAGCCATGAATTCCTGGTTGAAACCATATTGAATTATGGCGATATCGAAGCGGTTAAGCAACTTATTAATATCATAGGGCCTGACCGGCTAGCTGAAATATTTTCAGGACTTGAGGGCAGGAAAAAGCTTAATTATTATCCCGAAATCTATCACTTCTTTTCAATCCTGGTTGATAAATATGCACACTCAAATATTTAATTCAAATCAAATGTCGTTGTTGCCGCTGGTAAAACAATTCAGAAAAGAGTTTTACCTGGTTGGAGGAACAGCAATTGCCTTGCATATAGGACATCGCAGATCTATCGATTTTGATCTTTTTAAGTTCAATCCGCTACGACCAAAAAAGATAATTGATACTATTTCTGGATTCGAATATCCTTATGTAGTAACCAGAAGGGTAGCCGAACAATTGAATGCAACGGTTCATGATGTGAAATTTACATTCTTTCAGTACCCTTTTGAAATAAATGCAGCAGAAAAAGTGGATGACATTCTGAGGTTACCAAATCTTCTCGATCTTACAGCTATGAAAGCTTATGCTCTGGGACGAAGGTCGAAATGGAAAGATTATGTTGATCTGTATTTTCTTTTAAAAGATCATTATACGGTGAGCCAAATTGCGAAGCGCAGTAACGATATTTTCGGGCAGTTATTTTCGGAAAAACTTTTCAGGGCACAACTTAGTTATTTTGAGGATATCGATTTTTCCGAACCTGTCGAGTTTATTTGCGAACCAGTACCCGAAAACATTATTAAAGACTACCTGACAGAAGTAGCCATTGATTTTTAATTCAAAAAATAAGAGATTCAAAAATTCCGAATTTAATAATTCAAAAATTAACCCCTCGGTTCATCGCAATCCCGGAATCTTTGAATCCTTGAATCTTTGAATCTTGAATTTCGAATCTTGAATCTTGAATCTTGAATCTTTGAATCCTTGAATCCTTGAATTCAAAAATTCCTAATTCCTAATTCAAAATTCAAAATTGATTGAATCTCGAATATTGAATATTGAATATTGAATCTTGAATTTTAAATCTTGAATATTGAATTTCGAATCTTGAACGCTTCGACTCCGAAAATATTCGCAACGAAAAGTTTTGCAATCAATCTGGCTAATTCCTATAATGAGCAATCCCCGGAAGACACTTCCAAAATACTCGTCTCACCTTTTTTGGGATATCAACCCCAACGAACTTGAACTTGAACTACATAAGCAGTTTATTGTACAGCGAGTTTTGCAATATGGTTTAATGGACGATTGGAAATTATTAATACAATCCATTGAAATAAAAGAAATTGCTGAAATTGCAATTCAAATAAAAGATTTAGATAAGCGAACCGGTTCATTTATTTCCGCTCTATCAGAAATACCAAAAGAAGAATTTCGATGTTATTCTATTCAACAGTCGATTCCGCCACATTGGAACTTCTGAAAAACTTGCAAAAAATAGATGCGTTCAGAAATCTGAGGCTTGTGGGAGGAACTGCCCTAGCTTTACAGATAGGCCATCGGAAGTCAATTGATATTGACCTCTTTGGAAAAATATTTGCCGATGAATACACGGTTTCAGAAGAGCTGGCACGACTGGGTGAAATAAAAATCATTCAAAAAACACAGCATATTTCCGTTTTCCTTATCAATGGCATAAAAACCGACCTTGTAAATTATCATTATCCATGGCTTGAAGAAGAAAAGAGAAGCGATGGGTTAATACTTGCCGGTATAAAAGATATCGCAGCCATGAAACTGGCCGCAATCACAGGCAGAGGAACAAAAAAAGACTTTATCGATCTGTATTTCCTCCTTAAGCAATATAGCTTGTCCGAAATGTTGGATTTCTACTCAAAAAAATATTCCGACGGTTCTACTTTTATGGTCTTAAAAAGCTTGAGTTATTTCGATGATGCCGAAAAAGACCCGATGCCGCTGATGATTTCAGAAGCTAATTGGAAAAATATTAAAGAAACACTCATAAAACACCTAAGAAAGGAATTCATTTAATCGGATGAATAGTCCCTAAGAAAAATGCTAATTAATTCAAAAAAAGGAATTCGAAATTCCTAATTCAAAATTCCTAATTCAAAATTCAAAATTAAACAACACCAACCCTGTCAAATCACGGATTGAATCTTGAATCCTAATAATGATTTACAATTCTTTCGAAGAACTCCCTATCTGGCAAAAAGCCCGTCAATTAGCGAAATTCGTCTTTGAAATGACTTCACAAGAACCATTCAATAAAGACTTCCGTTTCCGTGATCAAATACGTGCATCATCCGGATCTGTCTCCGATAATATTGCCGAAGGCTTTGAAAGGAGCGGAAACAAAGAATTTGTTCAGTTCCTCTACATTGCAAAAGGTTCTTGCGGCGAAACTCGTTCACAAAGCTATAGAGCATATGATAACAACTACATAAACCAGGAAACATTAGACATTCTTATACAAAAAACTACAGAACTTTCTTCTGAAATAGCAGGACTGATCAAATATTTGAAAAATTCTGACTTTAAAGGAACAAAATATAAATGAATTCAAAAAAAAGGAATTCTAAATTCAAAATTCAAAAAACGGGAATTCAAAATTCCTAATTCCTAATTCAAAATTTAAAATTGATTGAATCTCGAATATTGAATCTTGAATATTGAATCCCGAATGCTTTTTAATTCAAAATTCCTAATTCAAAATTCAAAATTGATTGAATCTCGAATCTTGAATATTGAATCTTGAATATTGAATCTTGAATACTTTTTAATTCAAAATTCCTGATTCAATAACCTGTGCTGAGCGTTGAAGTCCGGTACAAATGCAAGCTGTTAGCTGTTAGCTTTTAGCACCAACAGCCAAATACAGTTCTTAGCTTTTGGCCAATTGCCAATTGCCAATAGCTAATAGCCAATGCCAACGCAAGTCTTCGAATCTTTAAATCTTTGAATTTTCTCATCCTTAAAAAATTAATAACTTTACGCTTATAATACGGGAATGAATGGAAACACCGGAAAGAAATAAATTGTTGGGCCAACTTCTTTGGGATTATAATATTCCAGTTAGTGAAGTTGAAGCAGTTTTAAACGGTGAAAAAGAATTTTCGGCCCATTATAACCGTGAAATGATTTTTCTGAAAATAATCGAATCATACCCTTGGTTTACAGTCATACAATTGATCAATCCCGGCGAGATAAAATATTTGCTGACCAGTCATACAATCAATAAACTCAGATCAGCATCATTACGGCAGAAATATGAATTCGTCCAAAAAAGATTACAGCAAATTATACCAGCTGCAGGATAAATTTCTTGACTGGTGGGTTTCCCTTGGGCTTCCATTTTACCTCACCGGAGGAACCGCACTGGGACGCTTCTATCTAAATCACAGATATTCAGATGACCTTGATTTCTTCGTCAATGCTAACACTCAGTACCCCTATTACATTTCAGAATTAATACCCAAGGTAAAAAACAGGTTTGATTTGGATGTGAATCAATCACTTTTTGCTGATGATTTTACACGCATTTTTATAACAGACGATGACATTTTCTTAAAAATAGAATTTATAAACGATGTGGATTATTATACCGCAAATCCACTGGATTACAAATACGGCAAAATCGATACTCCCTTAAACATCTTATCGAATAAAATTACAGCGCTGATTGGGCGTGATGAACCAAAAGATATTTTTGACATCATACATCTTTCGTTGAACTATTCATTTCACTGGCCCGATATTTTTTATCACGCCAAGCAAAAAGCCGTGATCAATGAATTGGATGTAGCACAACGATTGAATTCTTTCAATGTCAATTGGTTAGATAGTATCAATTGCATAGCATCACCTTTTTCTCTTGATTCGGCCAAAAATAGTTTAAGCCGGATTGCTGATGATTTTTTAATGGGCGAATTCAATACGCTGGGAAAACAAAGCCAAGCCATCGAAACAGCCAGACCACTGAAAGAATTGAATGCGAATTAATTCAAAAATTCCGAATTCAAAAAATAAGAGATTCAAAAATTCCTAATTCAAAATTCAAAATTGATTGAATCTTGAATGCTTCGACAGGCTCAGCACAAGTCTCGAATCTTGAATCTCGAATGCTTTTTAATTCAAAAATTCCGAATTCAAAAAACGGGAATTTAAAATTTAAAATTCCTAATTCAAAATTGATTAAATCTTGAATCTTGAATCTCGAATCTTGAATCCTTAAATAATGAA
>JAUSOY010000006.1 GCA_030656615.1 Bacteroidales bacterium
TTAAATAAGCTAAGTATTCAATGCAGTCTTCATCCGTTTTGAAGCGTTCAGCAAACTCTATCAGGTTTTGACCTTTAAATAAATTCATGTATCCCTTGTTTTTATTGGATGCTAATATATGCATTTATCTACTGACCTCAAATAATTTTTTCATAATTTGTGATTTTGAATTGTTTATATGGTACATCTGGCGTTTTCTGATTTTTGTATGAATTAACACCAATTGTCTGAATTAGAGATTAAGGATTCAACATACATTCTGATTCCAAATATAAAGAGTTCATTGATTTTTTCCAAATTAAAATACCGATAGGTTGGTAAAATTCCTGTTTTTTTCTTGAGAATATGTAAAAAAGCCCAACCAGAATTTCTGATTGGGCCTTTTTTACAAGTACATAAAATGATTATTCTTCAATAATTACGAAATCCTGACAGGTGCAAACAAGATTTCTGTCGCCAAAGGCGTCATCTATCCTGGATACCGGAGGCCAATATTTATCAGACATGGGTACTGGGAAGGCTGCTTTTTCGCGAGAATAAGGGAAATCCCATGTGCTGTTAGCAACCATTCCAACGGTATGAGGTGCATTTTTAACCACATTATTGCCTTTTTCTGCTTCCCCATTTTCAATTTCGGAAATTTCTTTGCGGATGGAAATCATTGCTTCAACAAAACGATCGAGTTCTTCGAGGGGTTCGCTTTCGGTTGGCTCTACCATCAGGGTTCCGTGTACAGGGAAAGCAACAGTTGGAGCATGGAAACCATAGTCCATCATTCGCTTCGCAAGATCAGTCACCTGAATATCGGCACTCATGTGGAATTTGTTGCAATCCAGTATCATTTCGTGAGCCACATGACCATTTTTTCCTGTGTATAATATTTTGTAATGATCTTTTAGTTTTGCCTTCAGATAATTTGCATTCAGGATAGCATATTTTGTGGCATCAGTCAATCCTTCACCACCCATCAGTAATAAGTAGGCATAGGAAATAGTTAATACAGAGGCGCTTCCATACGGTGCGGCTGCAATAGCATGAATGCCTTTTTCACCACCGGTTTTAACCATTGAATGGGTTGGTAAAAAAGGAACCAGATGTTTCGCAACACCAATTGGACCGACACCGGGTCCGCCACCACCATGGGGGATAGCAAAAGTCTTATGAAGGTTCAGATGACAAACATCGGCGCCTATAAGTCCGGGATTGGTCAGCCCCACCTGTGCATTCATGTTGGCACCATCCATATAGACTTGTCCGCCATATTCATGAGTGATTTTGATAACATCCAGAATTCCTTCCTCAAAAACCCCGTGGGTCGATGGGTAAGTCACCATCAAGGCAGCAAGATTGTCTTTGTGTTGTTCGGCTTTCAGACGGAGATCGTTTAGGTCGATATTTCCCATCTCATCGCATTTAACCACCACCACTTCCATACCAGCCTGATGGGCCGATGCGGGATTGGTGCCGTGGGCGGATGAAGGGATTAAACAGATATTACGATGCCCTTGATCGTTATAACAATGATAGGAACGAATGACCATTAGTCCGGCATATTCTCCGGCTGCACCTGAATTGGGTTGAAAGGAAACAGCTTCAAAACCGGTGACCTCAGAAAGTAAGTGATCCAGGTGCTGTATCATCTCCTGATATCCAATTGCTTGGTTTAGAGGCACGAATGGATGAATAGCACCGAATTCAGGCCATGACATCATGAGCATTTCGGATGCCGCATTGAGTTTCATGGTGCATGATCCTAGCGGAATCATCGTGCGATTTAATGCCAAATCTCTGTTCTCGAGTTTTTTCATATAACGCATCATTTCTGTTTCAGAATGATAGCGGTTAAAAACATCGTGTGACAAATAGGCTGAACTACGTTTGAATTCAGTGGGGAAGGTGCTTATTTTTTTACATTCTTCAGGAACACAAATAAATGGTTTGAATTCTTTACCAGCGGCTTTAGCAAAAATCTCAAGAATGGTGTTGACTTCGCTTAATTCAACCGTTTCATCCAAACTGATGCCAATAGTTTTGGAATCGATATAGCGGAAGTTCATTTCTTGAGCCAGTGCTAGGGTTTCAATTGTTTTAGCATCTACATTTTCGTGCAGGCCAATTTTAATCGTATCGAAGAATGCGGTATTCATTTGAGTATAACCGTATTTTTCGAGTTCATTGGCCAATACTCCCGTGAGAATGTTGATGTGACGGGCAATTTCGCGGATACCTTCATGACCATGATAAGCGGCGTACATTCCGGCCATTGTAGCTAATAAAGCCTGGGCTGTACATATGTTTGAGGTTGCTTTTTCGCGTTTGATATGCTGTTCGCGGGTTTGCAAGGCCATGCGAAGAGCCGTTTTACCATTTACATCCTTTGAAATACCAATAATGCGACCGGGCATATGCCTTTTAAATTCTTCACGGGCAGCGAGATAAGCAGCATGAGGGCCGCCATATCCCATCGGGATACCAAATCGCTGGGTTGATCCAACAACCATATCAGCGCCCCATTCACCCGGAGGTGTTAGTAGGGCCAGACTCATTATGTCGGTGGATACTGCAAAAAGGGCTTCAACGGCATGAAACCGTTCGGCTAATGATTTATAGTTCTTTACCTGGCCATACTGATCAGGATACTGAACAATACCGCCAAAATAGGTCTCATCGATTTCCAATTCCTTGCTGCATCCGATGTTTAATTCAATGCCTAACGGAATGGCGCGGGTTTTAAGAATATCGATGGTTTGAGGAAACATGAGCGATGAAACAAAAAATTTGTTTGCATTACGCTTCACTAAGGCACGTGAGCGTGCATTCCAGGCCATAATCATCGCCTCGGCGGCAGCCGTACCCTCGTCAAGTAAGCTACAATTGGAAACCGGAAGGGCGGTCATATCGCAAACCATAGTTTGGAAATTCAGTAATGCCTCTAAACGGCCTTGTGAAATTTCAGCCTGATACGGAGTATAGGAAGTATACCAACCCGGGTTTTCGAGAATATTTCTTAAAATCACCGAAGGAGTTATGGTGTTGTAATAACCCATTCCGATAAATGAACGGTAAAGATTGTTTTTGTTCCCGAGATTTTTCATATGATTGAGCAGTTGGTACTCACTCATTCCTTTCTCGAGTTTGAGAGGATTTTTAAGCCGGATGTTTGCGGGGACGGTTTCATCAATTAATTGTTCGAGAGAACCTACACCGATGGTTGAGAGCATTCGCTCCACTTCGCTGGCACGGGGACCATTATGCCGTTTAATAAAATTGTTGGAGATCATTTTAAAAGCTTTAAAATCAGAGATTATTCGGTAATAACTGAAAGAGTCATAAAAATCTGGGCAAATTTACATTTTTTAAAATTGAATGCTGTGAAAGTAAAGCAGTAATTTCAGAAAGTTTGGACTTGAAAAGTTTGACCGTCTGGCGTGTAATACACTTAAAGTTCTTCCGAAGCCCCTACCTGTATATAGAAAGGCAGAAGTTGAGGAAAGGGTGAAATAGTGATGAATTGGTATTTCTTATTGTGCTATACAGCGTGCTAATCTGGTAAAAAATCCTTTATTAATTCAAATGAACGGAGAGAGATTCAGAATCCAAAACAATATCTATGAAATGAGAGTTTTTTTAATGATTATGCTTTTGAAATGCATATCTCAGAATGTTTACAAGTCCTTAAGTTATATTATACGATAGAACAAGAATAATCTGTGTTATCACCAAAATGTTGTTATTTATACCGTGGCTTTTATCAATGGAAAGTTTGTGATGAGGAGCAATAAAACCTCTTTGATTTTTGATTTTTTATTGATTATATTTGAATCGAATAAATCTAATATCTTATGAATACTAAAACATATCTTTACTTTTCGATGACTCCTGAGTCTCTGATCGCATCCATGCTCCCCCCTGAAGAATTCGGACATTATCTTGCAGTTGGCACAAATAAGCGAACTCGTGGCCAGGCCTTGTTTTTTGAAATTGATCCGGAGTTTGAATCTGATTATTTTGATCTGGAAAGTATCAAACGTCGCTGCGTCCCACATGTGGATGGAAAACCTAAACGTTCAGTATACTTATCCACGTACAGAGTGTTGGAGAATATTCCAATGAGTAATTTCCGGAGTTTATTTCTGGTAACTTTTGATGGTAATACCCTTGAGCTAAAATCAGGGGATTATGTGGATGATATCATACCAACCCTGCATTTGTATCAGGAAGTCAGCCCTGTGCCTCCACGGGTTGCCAGTAAGTTGGCCCCGCGTCAGTTTATGTCCTACGTTACTCAAAAATCAAATCCGGTTTCTTTTCCTAAAATAGTATTCACAGAACTCTTATTGGACGGAATGGCAGACAATCCATCCACAGCTCCTTCCGGAAATCTTCCATACTCCAATAAAGATCATTTGCGCGATTGTTTGATCGGACTTCACATGGGTTATGAAAAACCAAATAAAACGGTCGAACGTTTTTTTCAGGGAGACTTTCTTTTCCGGACCGTTAAAAATGGCTTCTTTGTAGGCGACCAGGACAATTTTATCTATTATCCTTTTCCATCTGTGGCTGATTTGCAGAAAGTTTATTATCCATGGTGGCGCTCTGCATTAAATCTGGAGTTTAGCGAGAAAAAAAATCTATAGTTTAATAATTCTAAAAATGGCCGAAGCTTTTCCGGAATCTATTTTTATTATGTAAACTCCGGGTGCAAATACTTTAAAATTAATTGTGTTTTTATCCAGATTTCCTTCCTGCAATAATGATGCGTCCAGATTATAAATTTTGTAATTTGGCGGGTTGCCGGAAGGAAATCTCACATTTAATAAATCTATTACCGGATTAGGAAATACAGCGAAGGTTGTTTTTTCAGGTTCTTCTGTACCAGTTACTTGGTTTCCACTGCTAACGATCCATCTTTCAGGATCAAAAAATACGGAATCGACCCAAAATCCAGGATCCACTGTAAATATTTGGCCTTGCAAATTGTGATTTAAAATGATGATGCTATCCTGATAGCTTCCTTTTAATTTAATTGGTAAAGGCATTTCAAAGAAATTGACAGAAGAATGGGAGGTGGTTTGGAAAATCTTTAGTTGAAGAGCAGTACTTTCGAGGCGCTTCCATTGAATGGTGTAGGATGGGAATCCTTCTCCATAAAACCAATCCGTCATAAATTCTTCCAGCGAAATTCCACTTTCAGCTTCCAGTATATTTATGAAATCCGAAGTACGCGCGTATGCGTATCTTAGTTCGGGCTTTGAAGTGTATTCTAGAATGGATTTGAAAAAAGCAGGATCGCCACAGACCCATCGTAACATGTGGAGCAGGTACGCGCCTTTATTGTATGACAAGCGTGAATCAAAAATTCGGGAGGCATTGGTTGTGTCATTTACCCAAACGGATCCTCCGTTTTGTGTGCATATATTGGCAATGGTTTCCCGCTTCCATTTATCCCAGTAAAATCCATTTAGTAAATATTCATAGGTGAGGCCGGTTGAATAGGTGGCGAAACCTTCATTCAGCCAGATATCTTCCCAGGAACCACAGGTAATCATATTACCAAACCACGAATGAGCGAGTTCATGCGACATGATATGATGGTTAAAATATCCCATGAATGTCATGGTTTGATTTTCCATTCCTCCTCCCATACCGCATTGAGCATGGCCATAGTGTTCGTTATAGAATGGATATTCGCCGTATAATACTCTGAATATATCCATAACGGGCAATAAACCGGGGGTTACATTGCTTAGGTTAGCAGAATCTTCGGGATATACATAATTATGAATGGCAATGCTGTCATTCTCTTTCACGTACCAATCCGTGTATTTTGCATAATTAGTAATAGCAAAACCTACGAGATATGCCGTCACCGGATATTTATGTGCCCAGTATGAGGTAATCTGGTTTCCTTCATGCGTTTCGGTTTGATATACACCATTGGTTACCGCTCTATATTCATCCGGATGGGTGATGCGAATGTGTAATGAGTCAATTTTGTCGTCAAGGCTGATTTTTACCGGCCACCAACACAAAGCACTATAAGGCTCTGAAATGGTCCATAAGCCAGATACATTATTATGTGCTCCTCTGAAATAGGCCTTATCTCCCTGGTAATCCCCTGGTATTCCTGAATACTTTATGCAAATATTACCCAAATCGCCAGCTGGCATTATATGTGGCCAAAGAACTAACAATTGATGATTCCCGGGCCGTAAATATGAAAGTGAAATTCCATCCGATTCAATCGTGTGGATTTTTAGTGAATCATGAAGAAGCAGTGCAAACGTATCAATGTTTGAATCAGCCTTAAAGTAATAGCACACTTCGCCCTTCAGACTATCGCTTATTGGATTGGCTGTCCAATGAATATCAGCAAACGAAAGATTATATGAGTCATGCTGTGGCATGAACGGCATTTTCTGCGCATTAATTTCTGTAACAAGAGAAAATTGCAACAGGGCGCAGATGCATAGAAAAACAGATTTCATGGTTTTTTTTGTAAAAGTAGCTCCACTTTTACCAGAAATCAAGAATGTCCGCCATTGGTATCCGCCTGAAATTTAAATCCAAGACGTTTACCTGTTGTAATACTCAAGCTGTTATAGGCTGCTTTAACCTGGCCAACGCTTACCATTTTTACATCGTCGAAAGGAGGCGTTAATAAATCGAAATTGATGGAGTAAAGCATGGCTGATTTTACGATTTCTGCAGCGGTTTCTTTATTGAGTACTTGAGTACCAAATCCGGAATATAGCATGCCTACTTCACGTTTACCTTCGATAAAAAAGTAATTATCTTTATTAATAAAAATCCGTCCAATGAGATAGCCTAAATCATTGTCGCGCTGATATGTATATGAATCAGAAAGAAAATTGTAAATATGAATAACGCCGCAGTATGAACGGTTTTTATCTTCACGAACGTATGGCGTATTCATTACTTCGTGGTTGCGACTGAATTCGAAAACATTGGTATGCATGATAAAAACCAGTACATCACCAGCAAAGGTCATATCAACTTCAAAATCATTCACATCGGTATATTCAAATCGTACTTCAGGATGCCTCAAATCACTCTGTAAATATCCCTCATAAATTTCTGTAACAACCTCCTTAAAAAGCCGGATGGCCTCGATGGCGTTTTTATAAACCTGTTGTTTTAACTGTCCTTTGCTCGACAGTGTCTCAAAAAGTTCCGGCAGTGGGATTGTTTTCATATCGAATGCTTTTTACAGGATTATTCGGGTTTTATTCAAATGTAAATGCTATCTGGAATATTTTTCCATACAGGTTTTCAATGCTGTTTGTATAGATATTATCCTCTTTACGGATTAGATTCAACAATCCATACGACATTTTTAACTCGGTCGAAAATTTAAAATAGACCGTGTAAATATCAAATCCGACGCCCAAATCAAGATCCACATCTTGTTTATTCAACTTTACCGATATTTCGCCGGATGTATTATCCTTGTCTTTTTTGGAAGAGGAGAGGTCAATTTTATACGAGACACCAGCGGTAACAAAGGCACGGAAATTATGAACTCTTTGGGTTTTGTATTTTATATAAATGGGGAAATCGATGTAGGTAGATACAATGTTTTTTGGAACATCGGTCAAAAGGGTATCTCCATGGCGATATTGCTCGAGGTGATATAAAAGCTGACGTTCGCCGAATTGCAAACCCGGTAAAAATCTTAAATCCAGATAATTACTAAGTCTAAGATTGGATACAATACCAATCGTGAAACCGGGTACACTGGCCGACTCAATACCCAGAATACGTGCCGAATCGGCTACTAAATCGGGCATTTCGAATTTTGTCCATACTCTGTCCTGGAATCCTTCTATGGGTCGGATTATAAAACTCATCTGATTATAACCCAGATAAAATCCAAAATGCTTGATTTCTAAATCGAATTTAGGCAGGTTAGGAATCTTCGGTACCCCTTGGGCAGAGAGAAAAAGAGGGAAGAGGGCAAAAAATGCCACGGTAATATATCGTACTTGGAATTTCGATCTCAAATTGAAAAGGTTTATCGCATTAACGAAAGACATTCAAACATATTTTATAAAATACACCTGCAAAGATATTAAACTGCTTCTTTTTTTCCGATATAAAGCGTAGCGATTCCAAAACTCAGACTGTGTTCGGTGGTTTGGGTGAAGCCTGCATCCTGCATTATTTTCAGAAAATTTTGTCCATCCGGGAAAGCATTTACAGTTCGGGGAAGGTAACGGTAGGCTTCAAAATTCCCAGAAATCAAGCCGCCGGCCAATGGTAATATAAACCGAAAATAAAATTGGTAAATCTGTCTTACTGCAAAGGTTTTGGGTTTTGAAAATTCCAGAATATATATCCAGCCGTCCGGTTTTAAAACTCTGTGCATTTCCAGGAGACCGGTCAGCAGATGGTAGAAGTTTCTTACACCAAAAGCAGCCATTGCTGCATCATACTCGTTGGCATCAAATGGGATTTTTTCAGCAGCAGCCTGTATTAATTGAATTCGATTTTTGAGCTTTTGTTGCGTAATTTTCTTTTGCCCTTCTTCAAGCATCATTTCTGAAATATCGATGCCATGAATGATACAATCCGAATTTCTTGAAAGTTGAATGGCAAGATCGGCTGTTCCGGTAGCAACGTCAAGAACTTTAGCCGGATTATGTTTTTTGAGTTCAGATATTAGTTTTTTGCGCCAGGCCTTATCAATGCCCATCGATAAAAAATGATTCAGAAAATCGTATTTATGGCTGATGGAATCAAACATTTGGCCAACTTTATCCGATTGAGGACTAAAGGTTTTTTTGGTCATGATTCCAGCGTTTTATCATTTCGCAATTCTAAAATAAATTTTTCTTTGGGAACCGGTACTACCCCAACATATTCGCAAACCATGCCTCCGGCGAGATTAGATATTCTGGCCATATCCTGAGCTGTCATTCCAACGCCCAAACATAAAGCGGCTATACTGATGACGGTGTCGCCGGCTCCTGAAACATCGGCTATGTTTCGTCGGTGTGCAGGAAAATACTTAACCGATTTCTCAGTATTGTCTCCGGTACAAATAGCTACCCCTTGTTCAGAAAGGGTAACCATAAGAATATCACATGCAATACTATTGGAAAATTCTATCAGGGCTTTTTCGAATTCCTCACCAAAAGAAGGGAGCTTGTCGAGTTTTAGACCTTCCCGAAGCTCTTTAAGATTGGGTTTGAATAAACTGACGTTTTTATATTCTGTAAAATTCCTTTTTTTAGGATCTACAACCACCGGTATTCCCTTTTTATGCGCGATGACACTTACCTCGTGAATCAAGGCTGGACTTATAGAACCCTTATCATAATCCTGAAAAATAATGGCAGCAAAAGCATGAGACTCGGTCAATAAATGAAGACGCGCTAAAATTTCTTTTTCTTCCGTTGCAGTGAGGAGGTGCGTAACTTCCTCATCTACCCTTATAAGTTGCATATTATTGCCGATAACCCGAAATTTTGTGGTGGTTATTCTTTCGGGGCTTTGAAAGATGCCTTCCGGGCTGATTGAATGCTCTTTAAGTAATTGAATAAAATCGTTGCCTTTTTCGTCTTTGCCGCAAACAGATAATAAAATCGGCCGACTGCCCATGGCCTGGAGATTTAAAGCCACATTGGCGGCACCTCCCAGACGGTTAACCCGTTTTTTAACACTTACCACGGGGACTGGTGCTTCAGGCGAAAGCCGGTCAGCCGTTCCATATATGTATGAGTCGATCATTACATCACCAATGACCAATATGGGTAAATCCGAAAATTTATCGATTAAGAGACGGTATTTGTCAGGGTTTTCCATTTTAGTGTTGTGTGAGGCAAAAATACAAATAAGATTTTGTCTTCTATGGAATGTCATAAAACCAGAGAGGGAATTGTGTATGTGAATGGATTACCGATTGTTTTTAGCTCGTGATCGGGCTTTGGTAAATTAGCTAACGTACAAGCATTTTTTTTGTTACGTAACCCTCTCTTGAACGAATGGTGTAAAAATAAATGCCGGACTTTAGATTTTTGGTATTAATTTCTTCCGTGTGTTTACCGGGTTTAATACTTCCCAGATTTTTATGATAAACCCTTTGGCCTGTTATGGTGGTTAACTCCAATGAAAAAACCAAAGATTTATTGTTTTCTATTTGGATATAGGTTTTATCAGTTGCTGGATTCGGAAAGTTCTGAGTTACCTTGAATGAGACAATCGGTTTGTTTTCAATCCCAATAGGGTAAATCTCTATACTTCTTTGTGTGTTTACATTGAATTCATGGTCACCAAGAACCGCCAAGCCGGATTTACTATCCACATTATATGTGAGATACCAAAATAGTTCATCGCATGTATTTGCGATCTGTGGATAAATACATTCGCTAAACATGTGAAAAATACCACCGGTTATATCGCCGAAATCGCCCCAGGAAGTACCATAATCAAATGAGGTTCTCACCCATATATGTTTGTAGTTGAAAGTTCCGTTATGATAGCCTTCGGTCGTACTGGAGTATGCGATGATTACGCCACAATACTCATCGGTTTGAATGCTCGGCATGCTTGATAAACCGAATGAGCGGTATGCAAATGGTGGAATCAGAATTTCAATTTGTCCGTTTCCGTCTACATCCAGTGTCCAGCCAATAAGACTAATATTGGGTTGGAGTTCACTTCCTGCATATCCATATGGATTTAATGCCATGGGATTATTACTGAAGGTAGGGTGATCTTCATTCCAGTATCCTATGCCATCTACGTATGGATAGTGCGTAAAAGTATTTCCCGGTGATAAATGAGAAACCATACTGATACCGAAAGCTATGTGTGCTTTTCCATCCGGGTCAAGGGCAATGGCGGCAGAATTATCAACACAGTAAAAGGTATCGGCTATGGTGGTATTCCAGTCGAAAAAGGGATAGGGATGTTCCCAGATTACCGTTTTTGTCCATGTTTGTCCATTGTCTGTTGATTTGAGCATGAATAAATCGTGCCAGGCACTGGCAACCAATAGCGCGACTGTATTTTCGCGTGCTGTCCAAACGTATTCGTCGGCACCAATTTCGAGATAATAATTAATATCGCTTCCGGGAAGCAATTGATTTTGTATTCCCCAACTCAAACCTCCATCATCAGAACGCCAGTAAACCATGGCCGAATTTTGTCCAAGATAGGGAGCGTTGGTATTTGCCACCATATGAACATATTCATTGCTACTACCCGATGCAACAACTCTTGGCCATGCCAGAGCGGGAGCGGAGGCTGGTCCGAAGTAGTCATTTTCTGTCCAGGTACCCGCACCGAAAACGGGACGGCTTGCGGTATGCAATCCATTGGCCGAGTGAGAGACGATTAACTCTCCTTTAGAGGTAGCGGTATATGAAGGAGATGAAGTTCGAACCGATTCAATTCGTGTGATAGGATCCGTGCCAAAATTGTACGGATCCATGGAGAAATTGTACCCTGTTCCCAGGTCTTCAAAATCCGGATCGTCTATTCCTCTTGTCCAAACATGTGCCATTCTCCCATCTGTGTACCTATAAAAGCGGTTGGCTACAGACGCATTGGTTTGCAAATCGTATAAGCTTGTTCCTATTTCCACAAATCCCCAACAAACTCCCTTGTTCAATGAAGTGTTTATAGGAATTGCCGGGTTTTCAGCCAATCCTTTCACTGCTACTTCGTGCTTACGGGTAACCGAATAATCAAGAATGGATTTTGAAGGGATGACTCTTTGTTGGGCTATTAATGGTACAGCAATGACCAAAGCCAATACTAAACTGTAAATTTTTCTCATGCAAACAAAATAAAAATTAATACAAACCCTACTTGCTTATGATAAGGATAAAGATACATAGAGTTTTAACTGAAATTACAAAAATTTCAAATTAAATCGTGATTTATTATAGCAGGCGATGGGATTCCATAATTTTCTCAGACGCGATATCCATATATAAGAAATCCCGGACCATAAATAATTACAATCCGGGATAAATAAGAAGTTCAATAATTTTAAACGAGCTTGTCGAGAGAGGTTCTGATTCGTTTTACAGCTTCAATCAAACGGTCTTCAGAAGTCGCGTAACTGAATCGAATACAGTTAGGATCACCAAATGCCTCTCCCGAAACCAGGGCAACGTGCGCATCGCGCAGGAGATACATACACAAATGGTCGGCGTTGCAGATACACTGACCTTCTTTGGTTTTCTTACTGAAATAGGAATTCGCCTCCGGGAAAATGTAAAAAGCTCCGTCTGGAAGGTTTACTTTTAATCCCGGAATTTCTTTCAGTAATCCCAACAATAAATCGCGTCGATTGCGGAAAGCCTCAACCATGATTTTTATTTCTTCCACTTCATTGGGGTCGCGCAGCATGGCTTGTACGGCTGCCATTTGTGAAATAGAACAAGTACCAGAAGTAATCTGGCCTTGCATTTTATTGCAAGCGGTGGCTATTTCTTGATTTGCAGCGAGATACCCAAGGCGCCAGCCGGTCATGGCATAGCCTTTTGAAACACCATTTATGAGAATAATCCGATCTTTAATGGCAGGGAAGGAAGCCAGACTTTCGTGCTTGCCGGCAAAATTGATATGCTCATAAATTTCATCTGCAATAACAATAACGTGTGGATTTGCTTCGATAACCCCCGCAATACTTTTTAACTCTTCATGGGTGTACACCGATCCTGTTGGATTACAGGGTGAGTTAAACATGATGAGTTTGGTTTTTGCGTTGATGGCTTTTTCGAGTTGTGAGGCAGTGATTTTGAAATCATTTTCAATAGAAGCCTTCACATAAACGGCATGTCCTTCAGCCAGTTTTATTAATTCGGAATAGCTAACCCAGTATGGCGATGGAATAATTACTTCTTCACCGGGATTTACAAGACTTAGAATCGCATTGGCGAGTGCTTGTTTGGCTCCCGTTGAAGCTACAATTTGAGATGCTTTATAATCCAGATTATTATCGCGTTTCAGCTTTATGCAAATGGCCTCACGTAATTCCTGAAAACCCGGAACTGGTGAATAATGTGAGTAATTATCATCAATTGCTTTTTTGGCGGCTTCTTTAATGAAGAGTGGGGTATCAAAATCGGGTTCGCCTATGCTGAGGTTGATAACATCAATGCCCTGAGATTCAAGTTCACGACTCATTCGGGTCATGGCTAATGTTGCGGATTCTTCTAAACGGGCAATACGGTCAGATAAGAAATTCATATCGTAAGTTGTTAATGTTTTGGTGTAGATTGCTGAGAATAAAGAGCAAAAATAAAAAATTATTCTATGTTTTATCTCTGATTTTTTTTGAATTGAAGTAATGCTTGTGAAAACCGCAGCCGAAGTTCGTTTTTCAATCCATTTGGATTAATATCAGGAAATGCAATTTTTAGTGAACTTACGAATTCAGAGTGACTTCGTCCCATCCGGTAATCGGGTTCTCTTGCAGGGTGTTTCAATAGTTTGGAAAATAGTGCCGGGTCTTCTGAAACATTGAGTACTGCATGATAAAACAAACGATCAATGCCTTTGTACATCGATGAGCCAAGGAGTTTTTGTTGCCCCATTGAGAGGTCAGAAATCCCGGAAGTCTCAATTCCAGAAGCACCCAACTTTGTAAGAGTTTCTCCAATAATTTCATTACAGAATTTAAAAAAGTCTGCCGGACGATTGAATTCTGCCAACGAAACCGCCACTGAAACACATAATGTACGGGGGCTCAGAACTACTGTTTCTCCACCTGAAGGACGACGGTACAACGGAATATTTTGTTTTTCAACTTCTTCCTCTTTAATCGCTAATTCTAATTTACTTCCCCTTCCAAGTACGATGACCGTATTTTTAGGAGTCCATATTAGATATCCTGGCAATGAACTGCTGTTAAGCATGTTTTCATCGTCAAGGCTATATGGTAAAATAGATATCATGGTTCATATTTAATGCAAATACAGAAAAGTGAGATTAATGCTAAGAGCTTCCTTTTTGTTCGTGATCTAATTATCTCTCCAGTCTTTTTTCTTCGTAAGTTTCAGATCCTGAAGTACGTTCGATTTGACATTAATCTGAAAATTCCAACTTTTTAGTCCGCCCAACGGAACCCAGTTAAAACGCATTTCCCAGCAATGTAAATCCCGATAAATACTAATATTCGTGATGGATACTTTTTTGGATTCCAGATCATAACCTGTGTTAAAAGTAAATTTCCATTTTGGAGTGAGACTAAAACCGCCTCTTACTGTAATGGTTTGTAAGAGTTTTCGCTCCACTTCATGGATGTAGTATTTGTAATCATGCACTGCGGTATAACGCAGATTATAACTGACACCTAAATTCCAGGGGACGTTGAAATCAACATAGCTATCCGGATTGGCCAGTGTGTGCATGTATTCCGGGTCTTCTGCACCGGGTATTGGATTTGTATTTTTTTTTGGCGTCGACGATTTTAAGTCCCAATTCATAGCAAAATACCAACTGGTATTATCGTGCCTGAATAATCGTTTATTAACATCCCATTCAAATTTATTGAGATTACGTGTGCCTGTGCTGTCGAGGATATAAGGATCCCATGTGCTGGCATATGTAATGTTGAGATTTTTGAAGAGCGTAGTCCGGCCACTTAAGGTTAGTTTCGACCATCGTAATGAGTCACGAGCGAAATCATAGGATGTTGACAGACTGAGATTTTCAATTAATACCACTTTTGTCATCCCCGTGATGGTGTCTTTTCGGTTTCTGACTTTCATCTCGAGGTTGTTTGTAACACTGAAACTTAATCTTCCCGATTTCCCTTTTGTTGGAGAACCGTAAATAAGTCCTTCGAAAATGGAATAATCGGCCATGGTACCAGCGGCATCTTTCTGATAGGTTTTATAATAACCCCAAAAATCGGAAGAGAAATCCGGATTGAATGAAAAGCTTACCTGAGGGTTTATAACATGGCGAATGGCTTTGATGGGGCCAAGTTTGATATTATACATCCCGTAAATACGTGTATTTAGCGAGGACGAGAAGGAAAAGTCTCGGGCTGCATTAAAACCATATAAAGTATCGGTGTTTACATATCCGGCAATGGTATCTGTAGCGGTATAAAGGGTATCGTTTGACCAGTTTTTTCGAATGGATTGAAAATACCAGCGTTCGTTATAGCTTATCGAGTTGGTGAGATTAAAATATTTAAGCACTTTAATCGTACTGGAAATGGGAATAGCGTGGCGGATGCCGTAATTCATGTCTTTGAGGCTTGCACTGGTAAAAAGAAGTGAATCGAATGTGTTAATTCGGTTTTCAGCATTCATCGAGTAATTGATGGTAATATTTTCGTACCATCGTTGCTGACCAGCTGCTTCCTTTCTTTTGAAAGGATTGAAACGGTTGGCTGTAAGGGAAATTTGCGGTAAACTAAGAGAAACTGTATGATCACGAGTGTTTTGAGTATAATTGGAATTAACGCTCAGGAAGTATTTACCGTTGATATTCGTTTGATATGCAATACCTGATTGAAAAGTTGATGATAAATAATCATCAAAACTGACGGGGTTGTACTGATTAAATTTGCTGCTGACAATATTTACATTAGCAGAAAAAGTTGAATTGGGCCTTGCTTTTGGATCCTGACTGTGCGACCACCGAACCGAAAAGTCTTTTCGGTTGCTATAGGTTGGGTCACCTTCTTCTCCCGTAATATTTCTCGCCAGTGCCAGTGCGAAGTTTCCACTGTATTTATATCGGTTGGTGTAACGCATGGTCGGTTCAATACTCCAACTGCCACGGGTATAAATATCTCCGGTCACCTGTAAATCGAGATAATCATTGATAGCCCAGTAATAACCTCCATTTTCGAGGTAGAAACCACGGCTGGCCGATTCGCCATATGTTGGTATAATGAGTCCAGAGCGCTGATTTTTTTTGTTTGGAAAAAGACCAAAAGGCAGAAAAATGATGGTAGGAACATCTTCAATCGAAAGGTATGTAGGTCCTGTAACGGTTTTATTGTTTGGAATGACCTTGGCTTTATTAAATCTAAAAGCGAAATGTGGATGGTCAAGATTGCAGGTCGTATAACCACCCGATTGAAGATTTATACTTTCGTCAGGCATTTTTTTTACCCGCTCGCCATGCAGATAACCATCGCCATCTTTTGTTTTTACCCTTTTAATGAGTCCTTTTCGGGTTTTGAAATTGTAATTTATTGTCCGTGAACTAAAGGTCTGGTCGGCTTCAGAAAATTCGGGTGTACCTCTTTCAACACCGAGACTATCGAGACGCCCACTGGCAAAAACATTATTCGTGGCAAAATCCATCGTTACAAATCCGGCCTTCAAACTGATGGCTTTATAGTTGACTTCAGCGTCTTCGTAAAGATAAACTTTTTTTGATTTAACATTGAAGCGTAGGCTGTCCTGAGCTTTATAACTGACTTTCGCTTCAAGTTCTGATTTTTTGGTACGGATTATGGTGTCTTTCTCCGTGAGGCTATCCCCTGTGATGGCTGAAGTAAATGGGACAATAATATGCGTACTATCTATTGAAAGGAGGCTATCAGGCTGAATAATTTGCGATTGACTTTGAAAAGAAAACAGCAGCGATATCAATACCGACAGCATTGCTTTCGCTATATTTGCCACTCCGGATGTTAGTGGAGATGAACAAATAATATTATTGTTGATATCTTTTTTAAAAACTTTCAAAGTGCCTGACAGAACTATTGTTCATCAATAATTAAATTTGAAAACATTATGAAGTAACCGAATAACGAAGAAAGCCGGGGAACATTGCTTCTTTATGCCAGCAGACCAAAATACTGAATTGCAGGTGTTTCAGTTTCCGGGGTTTCAAATTATTCAGGGTAGCAAAACTATGAAATTAATTCCTAAAGCCTTACATACGACTCTCCTTTTATTGGCAGTATTCCTGCATATTTCCGTTCGTGTTCATTCTCAACCACAAGGCATAGAAGGACGAATAAGAAAGATAGTGTTAGATGCAGGGCACGGTGGAAAGGATGCCGGAGCTGTTGGGCGGCATACGAAAGAGAAAAATATTACTCTTACTATTGCTCTTAAGACCGGTGAATTGATAAAAAAGCGGTTTCCGGATATCGAAATTATTTATACCCGCAAAACCGATGAGTTTGTTGAATTATACAAACGGGCAGAAATAGCCAACAAAGCCCATGCAGATTTGTTTGTCTCTATTCATTGTAATTCAGTTGCATCGCATGAACCATATGGAACAGAGACCTTTGTAATGGGGTTGAGCAAAAACAAAGCAAATCTGGAAGTTGCAAAAGCCGAGAATGCTGCAGTATTATATGAGGATAATATTGCTGAAACTTACGATGGTTTTAATCCTTACGATACTGAGTCACACATAATTTTTACCATGTACCAATCGGTATACAGGGAACAGAGTTTGCAGCTGGCATCCATTGTCCAGAACCAGTATACGAATAAACTGGGTCGCAATAACCGGGGTGTTAAGGAGGCAGGATTTTTGGTATTATACAAAACCTCTATGCCCAGTATCCTCACCGAAGTAGGCTTTATTAGTAATAAAGAAGAGGAGCGGTTTCTCAACAGTGAGAACGGGCAAAATGAAATCGCTGCGACAATTTTTAGGTCAGTGCGCGAATACAAACAGACTTTGGAAAAAGGATTTGCTCTAGAAGAGGAATATGTTCCGGATGTTCAACCGTTGGAAAAACAAAGGATTAACTCAAATAAAGATGCTGACGATTCTTCATCCAATATTTCAAAAGGAAATAAGGATGATGCAGTAGTTTTCCGGGTTCAGTTTTTTACATCTTTCTCGCCTATAAGCCTCAGAGATAAAAGATTTAAAGGGCTTAAAGACGTTTTCGAATACCGTCATGGAGGTTCCTATAAATATACTGCCGGGAAGTATCTTTCGGAAGATGAAGCAACTGAGTACCGTAGAAAAATTGTATCTGCTCATTTCAAAGATGCATTTATCGTGGCGTTTAAAGGAAATGAGCGAATATCGATTGATGATGCCCGAAAATTGTCCACTCAACAGTAATCATATTGAAATTGGTTTCGTAGTGATATTATATTAATTTCGTGAGATAACAAAAACAGAAATTGTGAAAATCAACAAGAATCTAAAAGTCGGTCTGGCTTTTGTCGTGGCCATTGGAATATTTGTATGGGGGTTTAATTTTCTGAAAGGCACTGATCTTTTTGTTAAAAAGAATATTTATTACGCTGTTTATAACCAAATTGGTGGGCTTGTAAAAAGCAATACTGTGTCTATTAATGGTTTAAAAATCGGACAGGTAGAAGATATTTATTTTGCTCCCGGTAATTCCGGATTAATTATCGTTAAGCTCCTGATGACAAATGAGTTTCCTATCCCGTCTAACTCGATTGCCCGTATATACAGCGCCGATTTAATGGGCTCAAAAGCGATTGATATTGTAATTGGTACTTCGATTAAGTATGCCAAACCCGGTGATACATTATCATCAAGCATCGAGGCATCTCTTAAGGAAGAAGTAAATCAGCAGGTTGCACCTTTGAAAAAGAAGGCAGAAAACATGTTATCCTCCATCGATTCGGTATTGGTATCGCTTCGTTCAGTTTTTAGCGGAAAAACGAAGGATAATCTTGCCTCCAGTTTCGAAAGCATACGAAATGCCTTGAATAATATTGAACGTACAAGTTTTGTAATTGATACGTTGGTTCATGACCAAAAAGGACGTATTTCGGCCATTGTTGCCAATGTAGAATCGATTTCCGGAAACTTGAAGGCGAATAATCTGAAAATTAATAAATCAATTCAAAATTTCAGTGCCATCAGTGATTCTTTAGCCGCTTATAATTTTTCTCAGACTTTCCGCAAGATAGACCATAGCCTTAATAAGCTGGCCTCAATTATGTCGCGTATCGAGAAAGGAGAAGGTACTGTTGGGCAGCTTGTGAGTAATGATTCACTATTCCAGAATCTTAACAATGCCAGTGCCGAGTTGGACGCCTTGATTAAAGACATCCGTAAGAATCCTAAAAAATATGTAAAAATTTCAGTGTTTTAGGGTTTTGGAGCTTGCCTGAAAATATCATGACGGTCCAAAGGCCTTAATTCGCCATACCATTTGAATCCCTGTAATTTCTTTTTATCGGCCGGAAATTCAGTTTCGGGGTAGGTAGCTCCTTCAGGGTTTTGATAGTAGAAAATATCTGTTATTTCGTTCTTTTCTACCACAATGCGCATGTTGGAAGATATAACTAAATTAATTCCTGTCAGGCTTTTATCTTCTTCCCGAACATAATATACGGTTTCAGCATTGCCTTTGACATCAAAGCGATAAATTTTACCATCGTTGAAATATCCTTTCATGTTTCTGCCTTTTACCTGGTTAAATGAATTGCTGTCATCCATTTGAATAATGAATGCAGAATTAAACATCAACATGGAATCAATTTTCTGATTGTTGATAAACATCCGGATACTATCCGATGTAAGTTGGTGTTCATCAGACCAAATAACCGGTAAACCATACATATTTACCGTTGAATCTGAATAAGTCCAGACTAAACTATCGGAAATGCCTTGTAAATCGGTACGATAGAAACGTACACCATTAAAAGCATAAAATTTCCTGGCTGTTTTTGTAGAATCAAAGGTAAGGCGAAGGGTATCAGCATGCATATAAAGTGTGTCGGATTTTTCAACAAAAATTGCCTGAGCAGAATCTGTTACATACGTATATCCATTTCGTTCGAAGTATTCAGCAAAATCCCCCTTCAAAAAAATGTTTTTGGTTGTATCGTGCATCACAACACGGCTATAAGCCCTGGCGTATTTGCCATCTTCTCTGTAGAAAATACTATCAGCCTTTAAAGTTCTGTCTTTGTTCTGAATAAAAACATTTTTTCTTAATTTAGATATGTCAAGATGTGTATTGTACCAGCCTTTTTCGGCGTACATATGTTTTTCTTTCCCTGTTATCGTAGTCGGACTGTGAATAAAAGCTGTTTTAGATTGGGTATTGTAAACCAGCGTATCTGATCGCATGACGTAATCGGGGTTTGTAAGAATGACATTATCACGGAAAAGATATTCGCGACGGTCGGAATAGTAATAACCCAACTTACTGGTGAGAATATTCTCGCCATCAACAATACGCCCGCTATCCGGGTAGTGACCCCGCCGAATAACTCGGTCATAATACATATGCTGGGTATATAGTGTGGAGGACCGGTCTACCAATCGTACATTCTGATGGACCTCTGCAAGACGAAGATTGCCGTCGTAGAATAAAACATCACCATACAAATTGAGGCTATCGTTCAGTTTAACCCGTACATTTCCAAAAGCATCAAGGCTATTCGTAGCATCGTACATATAGGCCGAATCGCAAAAAAGCATAGCCGTATCATGTTCGAAAATAACATTTCCACGTAAAATGCTGATATCCTGACCAGCACGGCTTTCGCTAATCATTAAATCGGCTCCCTTCAGGAGTATGCGTTTCTTCTTTTGAGCCTGAAGTCCAAGACTCAACAGACACATAATTAAGAGAATGGTAAACTTTTGTTGATTCAAATTGGTGGGTATATTTTAAGCAAATTTACAAATTACTTATTCTTCATTGTTTGTTTTATGATTAAAATGAAACGAAGAATGATTTTAGACGCATCACTAAGCAAAGTGTTTCATTTTTCCTGTTCTGTCCCGCTGTATGCTCAAATTCCGAAATTGATCGTTTTGAAGGCTAAGTCTGGTCTGTTATTAAGGTTGACAATCGATTATTTAATGAGCAACGCAGCAGACAGGCCTGCTAACCACCCGGTAGAATAGGCAATCTGGAGATTGTATCCACCGGTATCAGCCTCCAGATCCAGTATCTCTCCGGCAAAGAATAAGTTTGGTACGAGCTTCGATTTCATTGTTTTTGCATCTACTTCTTTCAGATTAATTCCTCCGGATGTAATGATAGCTTCATTAAAATCACGGGTGCCGGTGATATCAAGACGTAAATCTTTAATCCAAACCCGGATTTTTTTTCGTTTATCACTTCCTACCTGATTGCCAGGTATATCAGGGGGCAGCTCGTTTGCCGAAATGCAAACAGGAATCATTGCTGATGGAAGTAACTCTTTCAGAATGCTTTTAAGATACATTTTCCCATGGGTATCCAACTCACGAATCAGTCGTTTATCGAGCATCGCATCGTCAAGTGCCGGTTTGAGGTCAATGGAAATAAAGGCTTTGCTGCCGTTGGCAATAGCACGTCCAAAACGTCGGTTTAATGTCAGAATAATGGGCCCCGAAACTCCAAAATGAGTAAAAAGCATTTCGCCGAAATCATCGCCAGCTTTTTTACCGTCGAGATAAATAGAAGCCTTAACGTTTTTAAGTGCCAGACCTTGAAGTTGCTGAGCCATTTCTCCGGCGGTTTCGAACGCAACCAAAGCCGGAATGGGTTGAATGATACTATGCCCGAACTGCTGAGCCAGTTTATAACCATCGCCTGAGGATCCTGTAGCCGGATATGACAATCCTCCGGTGGCTACAATAATCGCCTTTGCATTATATTGACTGCCATCACGTAATTTCACACCAGTAAGTGTATTGTTTTCGTCAGATAAAAGTTGCTGCACCGATGAAACTGTTATAATTTCAGCACCACTGGCTTTTGTAGCTTTCAGCAATGCTTTAACAACGTCACGAGCCTGTTCACTTTCCGGAAAAACCCGTTCACCTCTTTCGATAATCGTTGGTACACCATTCTCTTCGAGCAGACGAATGATGTCGTTTGAAAAGAATTCTGAAAAAGCATGTTTCAGATATCGCTGATCGGGGGCCGTATGTCCCAGAAATTCACGCATTGGTGCAGCATTGGTAACATTACACCTGCCTTTTCCGGTGATACCCAACTTGAGGGCTGGCCGATCCATTTTTTCCAAAACAATCACCCGGGCTCCTTGTCTGGAAGCACTTATGGCTGCTAGTAATCCGGCCGGACCACTTCCAACCACAATAATATCTGCCTGATTTTTCATCCTGCAAATTTACAGTTTAAAGCTATTAAGCATTGTATTTTTTAATAGGCAGTTAAAAGCAGTTATGATATAAGGCGTTACGCTTTCATTATGAAAATGATGATAATGAACATCGGTGGTAATTTAAATGGTTAAATATGCGTAATAAGCATAATCTTTTGAAAAAAATGACCCATTTTTAACGGTTAATCCATTGTCTGAATTTTTGTGACCGTTCTACACTTACCACTGCGTCATCGGCATCGTCCGGTGCAGGTTTTAATACTAATTTTAGCCGGCCCCTCGACCAGGCATACATTTCCTGAATGGAGTTGAGTTGTACTATTATTTTGCGGTTTATGCGATAAAACACAGCCGGATTGAGCTGACCTTCCAATTGGTCCAGCGTATAATCGACGGCACAAGCCTGACCGGATGTCGTTTTTAAATACACACCTTTTCCCATGGCAAAAAACCAGGCAATATCTTTAACTTCTATGAGTTTTATTTTTTCCCCTGCCTGTATTGTAAACCGTTGCTTATACTCAGGTTTTTTTTCAGAAATCAATGCACTGAGTTTCGAATAATCAAATCCATATAATTGGTTGAGACTGTGATATTTTTTTAAAGCCATGGATAAGTCATTGGTGTTGACAGGCTTTAACAGGTAGTCGATGCTGTGTAGCTTAAATGCACGTATGGCATATTGATCATAAGCGGTCGTAAAAATTACCGGAATCCTGACATCTATTTTATCAAAAATGGAGAAGCTTATGCCATCTGATAACTGAATGTCGAAGAACATCAGGTCGGGTGTATTTGTTTCGAGCCACGACACTGTTTCATCAACGCTACCGATAATATTCATTATTTCTATTCCGGCTTCGGTCTCATGCAATAATTCTGCAAGGCGTCCGGCAGCAATTTCTTCATCTTCAACAATTAATACTTTCATAAAAAAGGAGAATTATTTCAGGATTCATCAACAGGAATTAGTGGTAAAATTGCCGTATAATGATGTTGATCGGTTTCGAATATGGGAGAGAGTCCAAATACACCGTATCTTGTCTTTAAATGTTTGATTCCCAAACCGGAACTGAAAGGTTTGGAAACACGAGGAATAAGATTATTTTTAACACTGAGTTGATTACTTTCAATACGCAGCTCAATAAATAAGGGTCGTTTTCGGTCGAGCGCATTGTGTTTTATAGCATTTTCGAGTAATACCTGTAGCGAAAGAGGCGGAAGATAAAGACGCAGGGCTTCGGCTTCTATATGAATCGAATAATTCAAATGCTCTCCATAACGCTTTTGCTGAAGGTAAATGTATTTTTTAGAAAAGTTGATTTCGTCTTCCAGTTGAACCAGATTGTGGTCGATGTTCTCAAGTACATAACGATATACGCCTGCAAATACATCTACGAATTCGCGAGCATCCTTTGCCTGTGATGGAATAAGCCCGCTTAACACATTAAGACTGTTAAAAAGGAAGTGAGGACTCATCTGGCTTTTTAAAGTCTCATAACGTATTCCTTCCAGTTCGCGTTCCAGTATTTCGGCTTTTTCGAACGACATTTTCCCGATGTTAAAAAACAGCCACGCTTCCAGCGATATAACAGCCATGAGATTGATAACTGACACAATCAGCGCATTGTTTAACATGACGGAAGAATAATCATCATTCATTCCTCCCAATGAGTAAACAAATGTTGTAAAAATGGATGAAATAATAATGGCAAAAAATGATGAGAGAACAATCTGAAGTAAAATGCGCGCGATTATATTATGTTGCCATGGAAACTTTCGATTCAGAAACGCGATAATATACAAATCGGGATAAACCAAAACAATGGCCATCATCAGACTGATAATGCTACTGAAAATCATTCGAGTAATAAATTCGCCTGCTGTTTCACACACCGAATAGCCGGTATAATGATTATAGGAGATTATAATTAGTGTCTGTCCATAAAGTCCTTCATTTCATGATTTCTGATAATTTTTTTCAATGCGTGAAGAATTTTTTACTTCGAAAAAATATTCGATAACGCTTACGCAGCGATCAGGTGTTTATATCTTGCCCAAATTTGTT
>JAUSOY010000007.1 GCA_030656615.1 Bacteroidales bacterium
TTAAATAAGCTAAGTATTCAATGCAGTCTTCATCCGTTTTGAAGCGTTCAGCAAACTCTATCAGGTTTTGACCTTTAAATAAATTCATGTATCCCTTGTTTTTATTGGATGCTAATATATGCATTTATCTACTGACCTCAATGTCTTTTAATTTCTGTTCAATGGCATTAAAAGCAGCAAGAAACTGTTCGGATAGTTCAAATTCATTTGTCATAAACTGAATTTTTTTCCAAGTTACAAAATGTATGTAGTTTCGACTAAAAAAGAGTCTGGACTTAAATTATTTATTCTCCGAAATTATCAGGAACCTGTATTGCAATAATCTCACCTTTTACACATTCCGTTTCACCCGAAAATAAGGATGCCTCAATAATTACTTTCCGGCCTTTTAACTCCTTTATCTTACCAACAATCCTCAATTCGCTGTTGATAGGTGTGGGTTTTAGATAATCCACCTTCAAAGATGCTGTTACACAACGCGGAGCATTATACTCAGTCAATTCAATGTTTTGGTCTCTGGCAAGTGCCAGCGCTGCAGAACCAGTTCCATGGCAGTCGATGAGCGAAGCCAGTAATCCGCCATAAACGAAACCTGGAATAGCTGTATGGTAAGATCTGGGAACAAATAAAGTCAGCGTTTCATCACCATTCCATACCGTTTTCAGTTGAAGACCAACCTCATTCAGGCGACCACAACCATAACACTGGCCAAAATGATCGGGGTAATAATCCTGTACCGCTTTAATTTCTTTCATCGTGTTTTTTTTAATGAGTAAATATAGTAAACTGATTGAAATATCTCGATATATAATAGAAATTTTGAACAAAAAGCCTTATATTTGCTTGATTTCTTAACCAAATGCATTAATAATCCAATTAACAATCCATGAAACTTAAAAGTTTACTTTGCGCCATTTCTTTAATGGCAAGTCCGATTCTTTTCGGACAAGCATTAATTACAGAAGATTTTTCTGCTAATGTAATGCCTCCTACCGGATGGACAATTGATGGCCAAGTCGGAAACTGGTCAGTTGCTGCTTCTGCTAACTCAGGTGGTACCGCCCCTGAAGCAAAACTAAACTGGACACCTCAGTTTAATACCACAACTCGCTTAGTATCACCAATTGTAAATACAACCGGGTATACTTCTCTCATCCTTTCCTTCAAACACTTTGTTGACCATTATTCCTCAACCTTTAATATTGGTGTTGCAACACGTACTGGCACTGGTACTTGGAATCAGGTTTGGCAGCAAACCGCCAACGGAAATATCGGTCCCGAAATGAAAGTAATGGAAATCAACAATGCAGATGTTGGATCAGCTGATTTTCAGTTTTGTATTTATTTCAGCGGAAATTCATACAACATGGATGAATGGAATATCGACGACATTGAACTAAGCATCAGTCACCCGAGAGATGGTGGTATGGCTTCGCTGAGTGTTCCTACGTATAGTCTTGGGAATCTTCCGGTTGAAGGAAAAATCATCAACATGGGTCTAAACACCATAACTTCAACCGATATAAATTGGCAGATCGACAATGGTGTTGTTAACACAACTCCTATTAGCGGTCTGAATGTTGTATTGGGGCAAAATTACAGTTTCTCCTGTACCCAGCCTCTTGCTCTTACTCCAGGTGCTTATTCGCTAAAAGTTTGGCTAAGTAACGTTAATGGTCTGGGACCGGATGATAATGCACTAAATGATACGATTTCCAAAGCTCTTAGCATTGCAACAAATTCTGTATCACGCAAACCAATCTTCGAAGAATTCACCAGTTCAACCTGCGCTCCTTGTGCCAGTTTCAATAATTCAGTTTTCAATGCTTTTACTGCCACAAATGCCGATGATATTACGCTGATTAAATACCAAATGAGCTGGCCCGCACCCGGTGATCCATATTATACTGAAGAAGGTGGAGTCAGACGTGCTTTTTATGGTGTAAGTTATGTACCTGATCTTATTGTAGAAGGTAAAAGAACTGCAACGACCGCAGGCGGAGTTAATGGAGCATTCACAACGGCCATGGAAAGTCCTGCTTTTATGGAATCTTCAGCATATCATGTTATTACAGGAACAACCATAGAGGTTACTGCTGATATTATGCCCTACATTACCGGAAACCTCATTGCGTACATTGTTGTATATGAAAATATTACAACGCAGAATGTTGGAAATAACGGTGAAACAGAATTCCATCACGTGATGATGAAAATGTTACCGGATGCTTATGGTACCACTGTAAATTTTGTTGCCGGCGAATACAGTCATTTGAATTTCAGCGCCGATTTATCGTCTACACATGTTGAAGATATGAATGATTTAGGGGTTGCTATTTTCGTTCAGGATCCCGCAACACGCGAGATTTTCCAATCGTCATACTCTGTAGCTTCTACAGTCGGTGTTAAACCTATTGGCAGTATTGATAATCTCAATATATATCCGAATCCTTCCAAAGGAATCATTAAAATTGACGGAATACAATCTGCAGGATTAATACATATTTACAGCATTACCGGACAATTGGTTAAAGAAATTCAAAACTATAATGGCGGCGAAATATTTCTTAACGACCTTGAAAACGGAACGTATATTCTGCGCTTTCAAACTCCGGAAGGCCTTGTTAGTAGTAGAATCAATATCCTGAAATAACTGAAAATGAAAGGAATTAAAACCGGCTTCGGCCGGTTTTTTTATTGACTTTTAGACGGGATTTCCTTACCTTTAAGCAAATCAAAAAGAAAGGAGATATTATGGTCGACGTATTCTTCAAATACATGAGTCACCGTTTAATCGAATCCTTTGAAATTCCCGAAAAACATAAGAGTACAGAACCGGGCCCTGTAATTACAATTTCAAGAGAATACGGATGTCCTTCAAAAGATATCGCAAAAGCGCTTTACGAAAAAATTCAGGAAAGCTATGTGGGTAGTTATTGTCCGTGGAAGATTATTAGTAAAGAAATAATCCAGCTTTCAGCCGACAAACTAAATATTCCACCATCAAAAATTGCATACGTTTTCAAAGATGTAAGTAAAGGCATGATGGAAGAAATGATAGAATCGCTCTCGACACGGTATTATCAAAACGATAAAAAAATAAAAAAAATCATTATCGAAGTAATTGCTGAATTTGGGCGACAAGGAAATGTAATAATTCTCGGCAGAGGCTCAGTAAGTGTAACCCGAAACATTAAGTCCTCATTACATATACGTCTTGCAGCACCCGTACAATGGAGAGTCGAGCGCCTGGCTCAACGAAAAAACTTATCTACTAAAGAACTCACATCCATGGCATTGCAAATGGACGAAAACCGATGGAGACTCATTCGTGAAATGGGACAAACCTCAGCAGATATACACATATTCGATGCTGTTTTCAATTGCGCTACAATGAGTGTTGACGAAATTTCATCTGCCATTCTAAGTTTAGCATCACAAAAAAACATGCTGAATGTAATAAAAGGCTAATTGGATTGCTTTCTGAGTTTTTTTTCATAGGTTTGATCAACCAATTATAATCTACAAACCTATGTCTAAGTATTTATTCACCATCATCCTTAGTATTTTCTGCTATATTGGATTTGCTCAGGAACAAGACCTTAAGAAGCAAGGCATTAACACTATCCAGATTAATTCGGTCAAAGCACAACTCGATTTTTTGGCATCCGACTGGATGGAAGGCCGTGAAACGGGCGAAAAAGGAATGTTTATTTCTGCAGATTATATCGCTTCCATTTTTGCCATGTATGGTGTAGAACCTTTTGGTGATGTTGAAACGATTTATCCTACACGTGAAGAAAGGAAAAACGGCAAACGTCCCCAAAAAATTCGTTCTTACTTTCAGGATTTTTCACTGATACACTATAAAAGTGGAAGCAATTCGGATTTTAAAATTATTAGTAAATCAGGTGATAACCAGGAATCGACAATTTTTAATCTAAAAACCGATTTTTATATCTCAGGGGGCAGCACCGGAGCATCGTACAATGGCGACCTGGTTTTTGTCGGATACGGAATCAGCGATCCGGGCAATTCATATGACGACTTTAAAGGGATTGATGTTAAAGGAAAAATCATTGTTCGAATACAAGGTTTTCCAGGCCATAAAGACACTTCATCCATAGCCTATAAAAAGTTTTCCGGTAAAAAAAACAAAGGAAACTATCCGTCGTATTACTTGAAGAATGAAGCAGCGAAGAAAAATGGTGCTGCTGGAATTATTCAGCTTTCATATGGAGAATCACCATGGCAAACTAATTTTCCTTTACGATTTCAGGATAAGGATTATGAAGGAGATGTACCAATGCCCCGTTCAACGGGTCGTATGGAAATTCTGGGCGACAGTCTGAAAGATGGTCTAATGGAAATTTATCTTACCCAAAGAGCATGGAATCACTTGCTTGATAATTCAGGAATTGATGTAGCTGCGTTTGAAAAACAGGCAGCCGACAAAATGAAACCCGCCTCAATTCAAATAAAGAACAAATCTGTATCAGTAAAATATGATGTTGACTCTAAACTGATGAAAGCAAGAAATGTATTGGCATGGATTCCAGGAAAAGATACCAATAGCTTCGTAGTTTGTGGGGCACATTATGACCACCTTGGAAAGTATAATGGTGTTGTTTGGAATGGAGCAGATGATAATGCTTCGGGAACAGTTGGTGTGATGGAAATGGCGAAAGCTTTTATCACTACGGGTCAAAAACCGGAATACAGCATTGTTTTTGCAGCCTGGACTGGTGAAGAAAAAGGCCTTTTGGGAAGCAATTATTATGTTGATAATGCTTTAAAACTCAAACAAAAAATTCAATTGAATTTTAATTTTGATATGATTTCACGCGATTCTCCAAGCGATACTGCCGGACTTGAAATCGGAATTAGTTACATGACCGGCCGGAAAGACCTAAAGGAAATGGTCATGAATAACAACGAAAAATATCAATTCAGATTAAAGATCTCATTGCGCGAATCGGATGGTAAGCGCGGAGGTAGTGATTATGTTCCTTTTGGGACGAAAGGGATTGCTTTTCTGGGGCATTATGCAGGATGGCACGATGATTATCACATGCCCGGCGATGAGACTTCAAAAACGAATTACAAGAAACTGACACAGATTATCCGCCTTTCTTTCGCAAATCTTTGGGACGTATCCACAATTGTGAAAAAGCAGGAATAGGAAAAGTATACTTTTTTCGGAGATATAGCTCCAGACGTCGCATCCATACGACAGCGATGGCAATTAGAATTCTTGGCCAAATCATCCAGTGCAATGGTAGTCCTATCGCCATAAATAGCAAGGGATCTTCAATAATTGAGTGACTCAATGCAACATGATGATTTAAAAGGTCAGCTTCAACCGGGCTGACTTTTTTCTCGTTAACCTCATCAATCATCGTGGCTGAACCATATGCTAAACCAACAAAATTCGCGACCAGCCACGAAAATGTAGTACTCTGGGGCAAACCAAAAAGCCTCATCACAGGAGAAAATATACGGGTCATTCCACGAATAATCCCAAACTCTTCCATTAATCGCTGAACAAACAACAACGAACTCACCAGAATAATAATTTTGAAACAAAGTCGAGAGATATTTATAGCCCAACTTAGAAGTCGCGCCATAAAAGAAGAATCCGTAGTCAGGCTGATCGACTTAACCTGACCAATCATTTCAGGCATAATCAGATTTAACAAAACACCTGTTACCAAACTGGCTACTATACGAAGACTTAGCATCCGCACGACTCCCGAGCCTGTTTTCTTTAAAACGGCCGTTTCGATTATAAAACCATGTGCAATCATACACATTACAGCGAGAATGGACGCTTCGCGAATGCTTAAACCAAGTGTTGAAATTACAGCAATGACAGAGTATATATTCGCGAAAACAGAGGTTATTAAAATAAAGGCCGATTCGCCAGGCAATCCTAAAATACTGAAAAATGGATTCAAAAACGCGGCTACCTGACCTAAAATTCCGGTATAATCAAGAAGAAAAACAAAAAAAGTAACAGGAACAGTTATACGTATCAGCCACCAACCTGTTTTAACAGATTTGGGAAGCGACAATTTAAAACATCGTACAATCCGTGATAAAATAGTAACTGACAAAAGGTGATTTATTGAGTCCAAAAGTATAAAAAAATCAGAAAGCGCCAGCAGACTTTGATTTTGCGATTATGGACAATATCTTTGTATATCAACTGAATCATCCCATCATGAAAAAACAAATCGTTTTCTTAGTGATTTTGCTAATGTCCGGAATCATTTCTGTGGCACAACACGTCAGCAATTCGGAGGCCATTTCAATGGCCAGATTATTCTATGCTGAACGACATCCCGATATCCAATCGGTTAATGAGGTAGATGTTTCTGATATTATATCCATTGGAAAACTGTCAAATCCTTCCATTTTTATCATTAATCTTAAGAATAATGGATATGTATTGATTTCAGGAGATAAGCGTACTCCTCCTGTTCTTGCCTTCAGTTTTGAAGGAAAAATTGAGGACACTCACAGACCACCGGCTTTTGATATGTGGATAAATAATTATCAAAATCAAATAGAATCGTATACAAACCGAATAGAAGGCATCGACGATCCTAATAATCCGGAATGGACCAATCTGAGCGAAAAAAGCAAAAAAGGAGTCATAAAGTATTCTGGTGACGATATCGCTCCATTAATATACTCTAACTGGAATCAGGATTGGCCGTATAACGAACAATGCCCTTCCGACCCACAGGGTCCGGGCGGGCATTGTTATGCCGGATGTGTTCCAACGGCAATGGGAATGCTGATGTATTATTACCGGTGGCCCTTAACCGGAACAGGATCTTATTCGTATACCAGCCCTGATTACGGATTGCTTTCAGCAAACTTTGCACAAACCTCCTATAAGTGGAATGAAATGAGCTTTAGCATTAGTAAAACTGATTCGGCTATGGCACAATTATTATATCACCTTGGCGTTTCCTGCGATTTAGTATACGGGCCTGATGGGTCCGGAATGTACAACCATAAATCGGCATATAGCCTAAAAACCTTTTTTAAATATTCGCCTCAGACTCAATACGTTTTCAGAGATTCGACCAATATGAACTGGGATAGTATTCTTATAGCCCATCTTAATCGCAAAATGCCCATGTATTACGCGGGATGGTCGGTTCCAGATATAAATGGTCATGCTTTTATATGCGATGGTTATCAGGGTGGCAGCTTTTTTCATTTCAATTTCGGTTGGGGAGGATCATCCAATGGATATTTCTACACAAATAATCTAAGCCCGGGCGGAAACAATTTCAACCTGGCCCAGGAAGTCATTATCAACTGTTATCCTGACACCTTGCAATACACATATCCTGCATATTGCCAGGGGAATAGCAACATAAATACCATTTACGGTTCTATCGAAGACGGCAGTGGCCCGAAAAAAAATTATCCTTCCGGCAGTTCTTGTCAGTGGCTGATTTCCCCACAAACAGCCATTGATAGCGTGAGCAACATCACATTAAACTTTCATCGTTTCGCAACACATACCAACGACCTCGTAAAAGTTTACGACGGATCATCCGCTTCCAGCCCGCTTATTGGAAGCTACTCCGGTATTTTGCTTCCGGCAACCATTACTTCTTCCGGAAATACACTATTTATTACTTTTAATACTTCCAATCAGGGTGAAGGATTTCTGGCTTCTTATGAATCGGCTACTCCAAAATGGTGCAGCGGTACAACAATACTGAACGAACCCACGGGCATCATTTCGGATGGAAGTGGAGATTTCTGGTATAATAACAGCAGTCTTTGTATATGGAGAATTCAGCCTCCCGGAGTAGCAGAAGTTGCACTGTTTTTTGATGAATTTGATACCGAAACCGATAAAGACAAAGTGCGGGTATATGATATGGTTTCCGGAACTCTTTTGGCCGAATATTCCGGAACTTACGCCTCCGGCTCACCTCCCCCACCCGTGGTTTCCCCATCAGGTCAGATGATGATGAGTTTTAATACCAATATGAGTGTACGCTCACAGGGTTGGAAAGCCCATTACGAATCGTATATGGTTGGCATGAATCCATTGGAAAAACAAAATAACTGTTATCTTTTCCCCAATCCGGTAACAAACAATACCATTTTATACACCGGAAATGATCATCCATTATTATCAGTCGACATTTATAGTTTAAGCGGACAGTTAAAGCACAGTCAGATAATATCCAAAGAAAATTCGCAATCGGAACTTCCCGTTGCAAACTTTCCTGCGGGAATATACATTGTAAAGGTCAACGGATTTCCTGCTCCTGTCCTTTTAAAATTAGTCAAACAATAAGTTGAAATTATTATTCGCGTGTGAATTTAAATTCCATGCCTCCTTGCTTTAAGACAATACCCGGGCATTTTGTTCCGGGTTTTGTTTCGTCAAAAAGAATAACCACACCGGCAGGAGCAAAATGAAATTCTGTATTACTTATTCCAGTCAGAGGGAAGGCTGGCTGCCCTGTTCCTTGGGCCATCAATACACCATCGTTCACAGCCATTGTTAGTTTTAAAGGAATTTGTGCAGATGCATAAATGCCATCATATGACTTTAGTAACTCTAAATCTACGACTACCGCTTTTTTTGAATAATCGGGGAAATCATATTTTTCGTTGAAATAAATACTCAATACACCAATTAATATATCGTTCATCGCCATACTTAGTCCATTGGAAGTAAATGCTACGGTAACTTTTTCGGCGGGAAAGTAGGATACAACTGAACTAAACCCATCGATACCTCCGGTATGTCCGTATGCCTTTCTATTTCCGAAAGGAAAGCGCATCAAACCTATCCCGAATTTTTCTTTGGCTTCGGTCATCCGATTTAAGGACGAGTCAGAAACAAGCTTTCCATCAAAAAGTGCTGTCATAAACTGGCACAAATCCTTAGGGGTAGAAACCACTGAACCTGCTCCCACCGGGATACTCATATCAGTTTCTGATTCTAAAATCCATGCCTTCCCGTCAAATTTATATGATAAAGCCTCATTGTTTTGTGGATTAATTTTATCGCCACCGGAAGTCCTTGAAAGATCCAAAGACTTGATAATCCTTTTATTCAACTGCTCATCGTATGTTGAGGATGTTAAATTTTCGATGATAAATGCCAGTAACACGAAATTACTATTCGAATAGCTCACTTTTTCTCCCGGCTTAAAAACTTCTTCCTGTGCCGTTATTATATCCAGTAACTCTTTCCTTGTTTTCTTCTGTGTCAGGTAATTAAGATATTCCGGATCATCGGTAAAACTTCCAATACCACTCGAATGAGTGACTAAATGCCTGATTTGAATCGATTTCGAATTCGTTATCTGAGGAAAAAAATCAGACAATGGTGTTTCCAGTTTTAATAATCCTTCATCTAATAATTGCATTATCATAACAGAAGTGAACGACTTACTGATCGAACCAATACGAAACCGTGTTTCCGGCGAATTGGCTTTTCGATCACTAACAGAAGAGTATCCGATACTTTTTGAATAAACTTCGTTACCATCATGATAAATACAAACCGAGGCCATCGCTTTATCGTTATTCGCGAGAAGTTGAAACAAGCTGTCGAGTCTGGCAGAATTTAATTGTGGTTGTGCCTTTCCTACAATACTAACAGCCAATAACATAACAACAACAAAAAGAATTTTTTTCATAAGAAATCTAATTATTATTAAACGAATCAATCACACGCTTATGACGTTATTAAATTAAAGTGGTTACAATGTAAATAAGAATTCACAAACAATGAAAAATCTATTCCCTATTAACATTATGTAAAAAGAAGGATCCGAAGTCCGTTTCACTCATTTTGCATTCTTCGATGCGCTTTTTAAGTTTCCAACACGTCATTTGGCGTGTTTGCGTCATCCTCGACAAAGCGTAAGACGAGATGCCCGGTTCCTGACACACGGTAAACGCCATTCGAAAAGCCTCGATTAAAGGTAATCGACAGCGGTGAAAAACCGTATGAGCGGTAACCGATTCTGTTTTTTTACACTTTGTACATCTCCTTGAAAATTTACGACTCCCTTTACAAAAATTGGTATTCCCGCAATGACGGCATATAAATCCCGTACGCCATTTCATTTGATCAAGATATGCCATGCAGGCATCCTCTTCAGGAAAAAGCCTGTCAAATTCCATATCTAATCGATCAATAGATGTAATTTTTGACATATTTTGTGACATTTTGGCATAATAACTGCTATTTCCTTAATTGGAATAACTTTTGCAAAAGTACAAAAAGTGACACTTAAGCGATTGATTAAATAAAATTATTAATTTTGCAGCATAAAAAACCAATACAAATAATGGGAATGAAAAAAATTCTTGGAATTACGTTACTTCTTTCAGTGATTTTCGTTGGATGCACATCTGGTGAGTCTAAAAAAAAGGTGGAAGAATCTTCAAAATCGGGATACATTATAACCCCTGATGCTCAAATGTTTAAAGATTTAGTTTGGGATTATGAAGCATCGCCTAAAGAATGGAAGTTAAAAGGCGATAAACCCGTCGTTATTGATTTCTATGCCGATTGGTGTGCTCCTTGCAGAACTTCGTCTCCAATTATTGAAGAATTGGCTCGCGAATATGCCGGAAAAGTAATTTTCTATAAAATCGACATCGATAAAAACAAAGCACTTGCAGAAGCATTCGGTATACAGACCATCCCAACATTCATGTTTGCACCCATACACGGCACTCCTGAAATGACCGGTGGCATTGCCCCTACTCCGGAAGCAACCCGTAAGATGTTAAAAGATAAAATAGAAGAAGTGTGTCTCAATTATCAACTATAAAACAAATGAGAAAAATCATTCCATCCATCCTGCTATTATCGGCTATAATCATATCCCCTGTAATCATCAGGGCTCAGGTATCAGCCGGAGAAGCCCCTGGCAAAGTTGTTTACCTGACTTCCGAAGAATTCAAATCGAAAGTTTTTAACTGGGAAAAAAATCCTAAAACCTGGGTATTTGAAGGAAAAACACCCTGTGTGGTCGATTTTTATGCTGATTGGTGTAAACCATGCAAAATGATTGCCCCCATCATGGAAGAACTTGCTGCCAAATATAAAGGCAAAGTAACTATTTACAAAGTAAATACCGACAAAGAAAAAGCAGTAGCCAGTGCTTTTGGCATCCGTAGCATTCCCTCTGTTCTTTTTTGCCCGAAAACGGGCGACCCACAAATGAGCACGGGTGCATTAACAAAGGAAAACTATGAGCAGGTTATTGACGAAAAATTGCTCGGAAAGAAAAAATCGAATTAATAATAAAAATTATATATCATGGAACATTTAACGAAAGAAACCTTTTTAGAAAAAGTATTCAATTTTGAAAAAAACGCCGAATGGAAATTTGAAGGCGAACTCCCTTGTCTGATCGACTTTTATGCCGACTGGTGTGGCCCTTGTAAAATGGTGGCTCCCATTCTCGAAGAACTCTCAAAAGAGTACGATGGAAAAATCAACATTTATAAAGTTGATACAGAAGCGGAGCAAGAACTTTCAGCGGCATTTGGCATCAGAAGTATTCCTTCCCTGCTTTTCGTCCCAATGAATTCACAACCACAGATGGCTCAGGGTGCCCTTCCAAAGGATGCTATGAAACAGGCTATCAATGATGTTTTACTTGCTGACGCAACTGCCAAAGCATAAAAATCACTAATCTCATCATACTTCAACACCCAGAGGTGCATTTTTGCACCTCTTTTTTTATGTTTTTTTCGCTTATTCGATGGCTCTGCGTATTTTTGTGGATATCAATACAAAAGGTTTTGAATAAAATTCTTTTATCTACGGCCTATTTCCCTCCGCTTGACTATTTTGCTACCATATTGTCAGCGGATGAAATAACCATTGAAAAGCACGAAACGTATTTTAAGCAATCGTACCGTAACCGATGCCATATTGCTACTGCATCAGGAATGCAAGTACTAAGCATCCCTGTTATTAAAACCGATGGAAACAATACAAAAATTACCGGTATTGCACCCTCTAAAATCGAAAATTGGCAAAGAGTCCATTGGAAAACCATCGAATCGGCATACAGTAAAACCGCATATTTCATTCATTACTGCGATGAATTAGAGGAAATATTATTCAGACCTTATCCCGGACTTCTCGAATTAAACGATACAATTCTTAAAAAACTATTGAAATTTCTCAGGATCGATAAACCCATCTTCCATTCATCGGATTTCGAAAAACAACCTTCAGGCTTTATTGATTTGCGAATGCGTATTCATCCAAAAAAAGACATGCTACTTCCTAAGCATCAGTACAAAACATACTTCCAGGCATTTTCACCAAAATATGAGTTTATCCCCAATCTCAGCATATTGGATTTACTATTCGCAGAAGGTCCGCATGCAGTAACGTATTTGCAAAATATGGCCAGTGAAATTCGTGAAAATCGCCTCATTGAATAAGTTTCGGCCAGACTGCCAAGATTACAGAAAAATATTATTGATGCGAATTAGTCATAGATAAGTCACTTATCCGGGGTACTCAACTCTCATATGATTTATCGAGATAATTTCCTTTTTCAGAATGGAACGGGCCTGTGTCAATTCTCTTAGTGTAATTGAAGCCTGATCGAATTGATGATCAGATAGTTGCTCGTCAATTATTTTATCCACCAAGGTATTAACAGTGTTTGGGTCCAAACTTTTAAGGCTTCGGGATGCGGCTTCAACGGAATCGGTAAGCATCAGTATGCAAGTTTCTTTTGAAAAAGGCCTCGGACCACTGTACCTGAAAAGATTCGTGTCCTGCTCATCCACAGGTGTATCTGTCTTATAGCGGGCATAAAAATATCCGGTGAGTCGAGTCCCATGGTGGGTGCGGATAAAATCGATCACCTGCTCGGGAATTTTAGCTTTTCGGGCTCGCCTGACTCCTCGCTCAACATGAGAAATTATAATTGCTGCACTTTCTTCAGGTCCCAAATCTTCATGCGCTGATGTTTCACGGGTTTGGTTCTCGACAAAATAAGCTGGCAGTTCCATTTTGCCAATATCGTGATACATAGCACCCGCCTTAACCAGTAAAGGATTCCCACCAATTTCACGAACGACCGCTTCTGCTAATGTTGCAACCTGATGTGAATGATGAAAGGACCCGGGAGCGCGGGCAGCAAATTCGCGTAATAACTTATTGTTGGTATTGCACAAATCGAGAAGGGTAACATCGGTGACCAATCCAAAGGTTTTTTCAAAAAGAAAAATGAAAGGCGACGCCAGCAGAATAAGTATCGCACTGCCTGCAAACATCAGCAATGTATTAAGTTTTAACCCTTCCAGACCTCCTTCATGAATCAAATACATTCCAATATAGACTATGGTATATGAGATAAAAACAAATAGACTGGTTATTACTAACTGATCCTTTCGTTCGAAGTTTACAATAGTAAATATGGTAATAATGCCAGCAATGAGTTGAAGAAATACAAATTCGAAACTATTTGGCACCAGAAAACCAACCAGAATAATCGTAATGATATGAACGTACAACGACACCCGGGTATCAAAAAAAACGCGCATCATAACAGGAACCAAACATACAGGAACAAGATATAAAAACGCAGGTTGTATGCGTATAACCAGACTGGTTATCGAAATAACCAGTGTAATTACTAATAGAATAAGTGATAGTTTTCGATGATTATAAAATATTTTCCGACGAAAAAAGTAAAGAAAGAAGGCTAAAACAATCATTGCCAGGGCCACGAGAAGAATCTGTCCGGCCAGAATTGCGAGAAATTTCTGAGATGAACCCAAACGATTAGTAAATTCGGACTTCAACGATTCAAGCATCTGAAATTTTTCCAAAGTAATAAGCTCGCCACGGGAAATAATTTTTTCACCTTCCTGTACCATTCCTCTGGTAGATGAAAGAGACTCAAGTATATCAACCGTAGCTTGTTTACTCATCGATTCATTGTAGCGAACGGTCTGAACAAGACTCTCCTGCAATAACGATAATGCCTGACGTTGCATACCTGCCGACATATTTCCGGTTTGAGAACGAATATATTCATTGGCCGTATGTATTGTGAAAAAAGAAGATAAGCGTCTTTCCTGGGCAATATTATTTCGTATTGCAAATAAGACAAATGATGCCGGTTTGGTTTCTATCACCGGATTCATTTCTAAAATTCCCCTGGATGTGAGAGAGTCATAAACCGACATGATTTTACGATAAGTGACGGCATCAGAAGCAGGAACGGCAGTATCAGCTGGTAAAATCTGAAGAAAACTAAGTACCTTGGTTCTCAACATTTGTCTTCTGGCCTGTGTTAGTTTTTGATCAAAAACAAAATACGGATGCGAACGCTCGAGTAGCAGCGTTTTTTCCGCCTCGTATTCATCGGCCGTTTTTAAAATTGCAAAATCAAAGGGAGCCACCAATACATCGTGCATCCATGGTTTACCCTTACGAAATTCGTATTTAAATTTTCCTTCCCTGGGAAACAGGGCCACAATAACAGAAGCACTTAACAAAAATAACAGCACCCGACTGACCGATGGCAGATAGGAAGCATACGACTCTTTAAACAGCCTCATTCGAATAATTTTGCTACTAAAATACAGAGAAATGATGAGAATTTGAAAACCATGCATTTCTGAGTAATGGCGATATGATATTAGAAATCAATAAAACGGATTGCCCGTATCATCATACTCTTCCTGATTCAAACAAATAATACCTAAGAAAAAAATATTTCCATTAAAGGCACAAAAAAAAACCCGCTTCAGGGAAACGGGTTGTAATTAAAAAAAATTATCCATCATTAATTAAGACAGAGGAATAAATCGCCGTTTGTTCGGGTTTTCTTTACCTCAAGAGCTCTTGAATAATCCATCAGAAAACGGATACTCATTTCTGAGGGTATTCTTAGTGCGGTGTAATTAATACTCAGCCTTTCATAAGGCTCTACTTCAAGTGTAAAGTTTTTTTTCATCCAGTAGTTTTGGTTAATGCTCATTTTGATAAAATAACGCAAACGTATCCTCAATATTTCACAAGGCATAAAAAAAACTGTCGTAACGACAGTTTCTCTATTAATCAATCATGCAATTATCACTGAGTAAGAATTACTTCCTTTTCTTGTATCAGTTTTCGGAGATTTATAAGGGCATACCGCATACGTCCCAATGCTGTATTAATGCTGACATCGGTCACTTCTGCAATATCTTTAAAACTCATATTGGAATAATGACGCATAACCAGTACTTCTTTTTGCTCATCGGGCAGGTAATCAATAAGTTTGCGCACATCCCTGTGAATTTGATCCGTTATTATCCTGTCCTCAACAGTCTTTTCAAGCAGGTTTAATGTTTCGAAAATATCGAAATCATCGCTGTTTGGAACCACTGGAAAACGTTTTTGTTTTCTATAAAAATCAATGATAAGATTATGGGCTATCCGCATAGCCCAATGGATAAACTTACCTTCCTCCTTATAATTTCCGGAGCGAAAAGTGTTAATAATTTTCATAAAGGTATCCTGAAACAGATCCTCAGCAAGCGGTTTATCCTTGACAACGGTCAGGATGTAAGAGAAAATTCTGCTTTTATGCCTGTTAATCAAATCCTCAAGACTGCTCTGGCAACCCTGTAGGTAAAGACTAATCAGCTCCTGGTCACTAACAACGTAGTTATTCATTGAGCCTCCCTATTTTAATGATGTCAAATTAGGGTACAGATTAGTCGATAGGCAATTTTTTAGTTATTGAAACGTGATTCTTCATGCAAATATACTAAACGATTTCATCTTTGCAACATTTGCATTAAAAATTTTATCTTCTATTAATAAACACCATAATATGTGAAAGGTTGCCTGCCGATAATAAAATCTCATGAGCATAAACCAATCAATTGCTTTACTTTTGCCGTATAATCACAAAAATAATGACTTCTGGTATAGAAAACCTTGATCCTCATGAATTTATCATCATCAAGGGGGCTCACATACATAATTTAAAGAATATTGATGTTGCCATTCCGCGCAATAAACTCGTCGTGATTACCGGTTTATCGGGTTCCGGAAAGTCAAGTCTGGCCTTCGATACACTTTATGCAGAAGGTCAAAGACGCTATGTTGAGAGTCTTAGCTCCTATGCCCGGCAATTTCTGGGCAGAATGAGCAAACCAGAAGTCGATTACATCAAAGGAATTGCTCCCGCTATCGCTATCGAACAAAAAGTAAACACCCGTAATCCGCGTTCAACAGTCGGGACGTCTTCCGAAATATACGAATATCTAAAATTATTGTATGCCAGAATCGGCCAGACTTTTAGTCCGATTTCCGGAGAGGTTGTTAAAAGAGAGACTGTTAGCGATGTAACCGATTTTATTCAAAGTTTGCCCGAGGGATGCCGTGTGCTTATTATGGCGCCATTTATTCCAATCGAGGGCAGGCCTTTGGATGAACATTTGAGTGTGCTACTCCAGCAGGGGTTCACCAGAATCTGGACTCATGGTGAAATCGTCCGTATTGATGAGCTAACAAAAGAGAAAACGGCTTTTGCCAAAAAATCAGGCATTCATCTTATCATCGATAGGCTTGCAGATATTGAAGATAACGAAATGTTTATTGCCCGTATCGCCGACTCCGTTCAGACTGCGTTTTATGAAGGCCGTGGATCCTGCATCATTGAATTTGATAATGGAAAAGAGAAACGCATGCGCACGTTCAGCAACCGTTTTGAGGCCGACGGTATTCAGTTTGAAGAACCAAGCGTTAACCTTTTCACATTTAATAATCCATACGGTGCTTGTAAAACCTGTGAAGGATTCGGATCGGTTATCGGCATAGATGAAGATTTGGTAATTCCTGATAAATCCTTATCAATTTATGATGAAGGTGTTGCATGCTGGAAAGGCGAAAAACTCGGCGAATGGCGCTCCGATTTTATACATCAGGGACGAAAAATAGACTTCCCGATTCATCGCTCATACTGCGATCTTAGTGAGGAAGAGAAAGAAATTCTTTGGGAAGGCAAAGCCGATTTGAAGGGAATACGCGATTTCTTTCGCATGGTGGAAGAAAATGCCTACAAAATTCAATACCGGGTAATTATGTCGAGATACCGTGGTAAAACCACCTGTCCCGATTGTAAAGGGACACGACTTCGTAAAGACGCCGGCTATGTGAAAATCCATAATAAATCGCTGATTGATATTGTAAATATGCCTCTTCTCAAATTAAAGGAATATTTCGATCAACTTTCACTCAGCGACCATGATTTTAAAGTGGCACGCCGCCTACTCACTGAGATTAATAACCGTGTTGGTGTATTGATTGATGTGGGTCTCGGCTACCTGAGTCTTAACCGCCTATCCAATAGCCTGAGTGGCGGTGAATCTCAACGACTTAACCTCGGAACAGCTCTGGGTTCAAGTTTGGTAGGCTCGATGTACATTCTCGACGAACCAAGCATTGGCCTGCATCCAAGAGACACACACCGTCTTATTCATGTTCTAAAACAACTTCGCGATTTAGGAAACACTGTCATCGTTGTAGAGCATGATGAAGAAATCATCAAAGCAGCCGATGAAATTATTGATATTGGCCCTTTTGCCGGAATGAAGGGTGGCGAATTGGTATTTCAGGGAAATTTTAGCAAATTGGTATCCGAAGGAAATTCTCTAACTGCCAAGTATATACGCGGAGAAATGCAGGTTTCTGTTCCTCACAAAGTGCGTAAATGGAAAGAATATATCACCATTAAGGGAGCAGCAGAAAACAATCTGAAAAATATTGATGTAAAATTCCCGATGGGCGTTATGTGCGTTGTATCAGGGGTTAGCGGATCTGGAAAGACAACATTGGTAAAACGAATCCTTTATCCCGCCTTAAGAAAACTCACAGGAACCTATAGTGAGAAAACCGGAAGATATCATAAACTTGAAGGATCGTATCGTATGTTTGAAAATGTGGAAATGGTGGATCAAAATCCCATTGGACGTTCATCGCGTTCCAATCCTGCCACATATCTGGGAGCATACGACGAAATCAGAAGCCTTTTTGCTGATCAACCCTTGTCGAAAGTCAGAGGTTACAAACCCGGATATTTTTCGTTCAATATCGCCGGCGGGCGTTGTGAAGAATGTGAAGGTGACGGTAAGGTAAAAATAGAAATGCAGTTTATGGCTGATATTCACCTTACCTGCGATGTATGCAAAGGAAAGCGCTTTAAAGAAGAAGTTCTGGATATTCGAATCGATGAAAAAAATATTGCTGACATTTTAGATTTGACCATTGATGAAGCCATTAGCTTTTTTGGCAATTTGAGTCTGAAAAAGGAAATGGGACAAAAGGTTGTAAACCGCTTAATGCCCCTAATGGACGTTGGACTGGGTTACCTGAAAGTTGGTCAGCCTTCTAGCACATTAAGCGGTGGTGAAGCGCAACGGATTAAACTTGCATTTTTTATCGGAAAAGGTTCGGCTGACAAAAACACCTTATTCATTTTTGATGAACCCACTACAGGCCTGCATTTTCATGACATCAGCAAATTACTGGATGCCTTCCGTGCTTACCTCGACCGTGGCCATTCATTGATTATCATTGAACATCATCCGGACATCATCCGTCACGCCGATTGGGTAATTGATTTAGGACCTGAAGGTGGCGACGACGGAGGTGAAATAATATTTGAAGGCATACCTGAAGATTTAAAGGCCTGCGAAAAATCATATACCTCCCACTTTTTATAATCTCAGGAACAAAGTCCATCTTCGATATGCAATCGACGATCGGCCAAATCGGCCAGCAGAGGATTATGTGTGACGATAACACAAGTGGTTCCATAATTATCACGTAAATCAAAAAACAGGCGGTGGAGATCGACGGCCGCTTTTGAATCAAGATTTCCGGAAGGTTCATCGGCAAAAACAATTCTGGGTCGATTAATAAGTGCTCTGGCAACCGCTACACGTTGTTGTTCCCCGCCTGATAGTTCAGCTGGTTTATGTGAAGCGCGATGTGTAAGATTTAGAAATCCCAACAACTCCATTGCTTTTTCTTTAGCTTCTGTAAAGGACACTCCGCCAATAAAAGCAGGAATACAAATATTTTCGAGTGCAGTAAATTCTGGAAGTAAATGATGAAACTGAAAAACAAACCCTATACTTTTATTTCGAAAAGCCGATAACGCCTTGTCGTTCAGACTAAACACATCAGTTCCAACAACCTTTACCATGCCCGAATCGGGCTTGTCAAGGGTTCCTAAAACATGCAGTAATGTTGATTTTCCGGCACCGGAAGGACCCGTTAATGTAACCACCTCCGATTCAGCCACATTCATATTAATACCTTTTAATACAGCCACTTCGCCAAAGGATTTAAAAATATTTTCAGCCTGAATCATGATTGGACGATTTATTAATTAAATATTGACTGGTAATCGATATAATACAATAATCTGAGTGAAAAATTATTGAGTTGCGACTGACCAAAGGTATTGCTAACATTGGTAAAAAACTTCGTTGATGGATTTTCTTCTTCGGTAAGAACTGAGTTTTTCCAAACAATACTAAGATTGCTCCCTGGAGCAAATTCCCAGTTAAACGAAAGATCGAGATTATAGGTATTGAAATTAAATCCGGTTTCGGCTGATTGTGTTTCCTGAATCAGTCGGCCTTCGTTAGAAAGTAAATAAAATTTATTGTAATCTCCGGTATACCAGTAATACCTGAACCATAAATTAAGGGATAAATTATTGCGGAAATTATACGCCATCTCAATCCTGTTTTCCAAACCGGTAATATCACGGGTAGCAAAAACTATCTGCTCATTATTATCAAATTCAACAAAGCCTTTGTCAGATAGAATTCTTTCATAAATCAAGGTATATCTCATCGATAATTTATCACTAAACCGCACCAAGGGGCCAAGTTTCAAATTATAAAACACACTTTCTTCAAATCCCAAACCACCATTCAGGTAAAGATCAAATGCAAAAGGTTTACGATAATCCGTCGAAAACCCAACATTGGCACCTGTCCATGCCGGAAGTCTGTAATATCTTCCTGCTACACGGGGTTCGTAGTAATCATAACCAGATAGTGGGGCAATTCGCAAGCCATACCAATAGGTCGTATAACCGATAGAGGTTGCTTCACCCTCGAGTTCAATTTCAAATTCCTCCGTTTTATGTGTTGAATAATTAATTCGATGGTTTACATTAAAATTTGCCTCAAAATCTCTCAACTGCCAGAAAGGTTCAAATATATTATACTGAAGTTCGATACCATTATTGATATAATTTTTATGACGTGTAACACCCAAATCATTAGCATTAAAATGATTATCCATAACGTTGCTGAAAGCACTGTATTGAAATACACCATCAACCTTACCAGCAGAAACGCTGAATTTATATCCATAATCACTATCGTATGAATTTATGGTATCCGGCATATAAATTTGACTGAGTGCTCCACTTGAAGATAATCTGTAAACATTGGAGGGGCTCATAAGTTTAAAGCCTGCCCCAGTAACATTGGCCTTACGATGGTGGCCTTCGCGGATGACTGAAGTATTGATTAAATATATGGACGAATTGTTTTTTAGTGCCTTATCGAAAACCAGAATATTGTAATTGGTTAATGGCTCAGTCATAAATTTATTGCTGCTACCATTTATCTGTTGAATTTCAGCATTAGCTTCGGCAGTTATTGCATTCAGAACTCCAATAGCCAATCCTTTTCGATTACGACCCGAAAATTTAAATGCATTTAATAATTTAGCCTGAGCAGGATTACTTATAATAACATCACCGGAATCGACCTGTGAAGAAACATCGTAAAATTTTGATGGAGTTCGACCGATACGACGTGAATAAAACAAATTCCCCTTTTCAAAAAGTTCGACCGCCTCATTAAAAAATGGTCTCTTTTCGGAGTAAATTGTTTCAAAAGCGGAAAGGTTTTTAATTTTATCATCCGACTTTACCTGTGTGAAATCAGGTAAGAGCGTTACATCCAACGTAAAACTTTCATTAATGCCATATTTAAGATCCATTCCTCCTGAAAAAGAATAGGAAAAATTACTTTGGTTGGTAACATTAAAAGGATAATGTTCGAGTGCTATTCCAAAATAGGGCGAAAGAGATAAGCGAAGGGGTGGTTCAACTTGCTTAATACCCATAAGTTTACCCCAGTACAATTGCTGATTACTCGCTCCTTTAACTTCCAATGCCCATTGGTCCGTTTCACGGTTGCGTCGGATGTTCCTCTTAATCTGCATTCCCCATAGTTGTTCTTCAATTTCTGGAAAACGAATAGCAGAAAAAGGAATTCGAATTTCTACACTCCAGCCCTTTGAATGAATACTCACCGCACTTTTCCATACAGCATCATAAGTTCCATCACTTTCTCTTTCGTCGAATTGCACACCTGAAGCATACACTCCAAATACATATGAATCAAGGTTATTGTTATAGGTATCAAGAGCAATGATAAACATATCGGCATTCAATCGTTGATTATCACGATTTCCCAACTGACACAATATACTATCGGGATTGTCATCAAACATCATTGCAGATACGTAAAGGGCTGAATTATCATACAAAAGTCTTACTTCTGTATTAAATCGACCTTTTTGATTATAGGCCGGAACGTATTGTGTGAAATGACTGATGACAGGTGCAAGCTTCCAGCAATCTTCATCTATGCTACCATCAATGGATGGGGCAATCGTGGTACGAACGGCAGTAGTTTGAGGTGGATCGGCCGCCAGGCCATAAAAAGGAATCAGAATTGCGAATGCAACAATTATTAAATGTTTGAACATGAATGGATTACGCTTTCAATTAAAGTTAGGCTAAGATATAAAAAAGAAATCACTCTTAAATGCCTAAAGCCGTATACCAAAGCCGACCCGAATGATAGGGTTTTCGTATGGCGAATTTGCAGAACGAATCACATCCCAAAGAATCATAAAACTAGCATATGCTCCTGAGCCCATGGCTTGATTATATCCACCACCCAGTAATAAAGAGGGCACCCATTCACGCCCGTCATCTTTGTTCCTAACCCGGATATTCAGCATCTCAAATTCGGCATGTCCAAACGCTTGAGGAATCGGATAAACTTGTGTAAATACTCTCGATCCAAAAATATGTGTCGAAAAAGGTGGGGTGTAATTCCCGTTATAATAATACTGATACGTAAGGCCAGTTCCGGCAAGCAGAAATCGATTAAACTGATATGCCGCCGATGGAGAAACATCTATTTGTGTAATTGCTCCGAAGCGCGCTCCAATATTGCCACCGAAAACCCAGTGACCATTACCTTCACTTAAAGAAAACTGCCCCATCAGTATAACAGGAAAAAAAATCAACAGGATTAATGCCTTTATCTTAAACATGTTCAATTATTTATAACATACAAATGTATAAAACTACAATAAATAATCCATCTGAAATGAACCCAATTATGTATTTAAATGTTTCATCCTTTTTAAATTATGCTTTGCAGAAATGGAGCTTATCGGTACTAATTGAATGAGACCGATTAAACTCCACGACTCATTGATTTTTATTCAGACCGTTTCATCTCTTCAAAAAATATTACATTTGACACCCCAAGCAAAACATCAATTATGAATCTTCACGAATTTCAGGGAAAAGCTATTTTACGCAAACACGGTGTTACCGTGCCCGAAAGCATTATTGCTTTTAATCCGAAAGAAGCTATGGATGCTGCAAAAGCATTACAAGCATCAACCGGCACTGACAAATGGGCTGTCAAGGCTCAAATACACGCTGGAGGCCGTGGTAAAGGAGGTGGCGTAAAAATTGCCAAAAACATTGATGAAGTCGAACAATATGCTCAGGATATCATTGGCATGATGCTGGTTACACCCCAGACATCTGCTGAGGGTAAGCTGGTTAAAAAAGTTTTAATCGAACAAAATATTTTTTATCCGGGGCCAGAACCCACACTCGAGTATTATATGAGTGTTTTACTCAACCGACAGACCGGAAGAAATATGATTATGTATTCGCCCCGTGGTGGTATGGACATCGAAAAGGTGGCCGAAGAAACACCCGAATTGATTTTTACGGAAGAAATAGATCCCAAGACAGGGCTCCTTCCCTTTCAGGCCCGACGCATTGCTTTTAATCTTGAACTATCAGGTTCAGCATTTAAGAATATGGTAAAATTCGTTGACGCATTATACAAAGCGTATGTTGCCAACGATGCGTCCTTATTCGAAATCAATCCGGTAATAAAAGCCGCCGATGGAAGAATTTTTGCGGCAGATAGTAAAGTTTCTATTGACAATAACGCTTTATACCGCCATCCGGATATCGCAGAAATGCGCGATTTGGATGAAGAAGATCCCAGTGAAGTTGAAGCTGGAAAATACCATCTGAATTATGTAAAACTCGATGGTGACGTTGGTTGTATGGTCAATGGTGCTGGGTTGGCAATGGCTACGATGGATATGATTAAAATGTCGGGTGGTTCGCCTGCAAATTTCCTTGATGTTGGTGGCACAGCGGATGCAGCACGCGTTGAACAGGCTTTCCGGATAATTTTAAAAGATACAAACGTAAAAGCCATTCTTGTAAATATCTTTGGAGGCATTGTGCGTTGCGACCGCGTGGCTCAGGGAATTGTTGATGCCTATAATAACATTGGTGAAATCAAAATCCCCATCATAGTACGTTTACAAGGCACAAATGCAAAAGAAGCAAAAATATTGATCGACCAGTCTGGACTGAAAGTTAAGTCGGCCATACAACTGGAAGATGCCGCAGCACTGGTAGATAATGCCCTTAAAAAAATATAATTACCTTTAAAACCACCTCAGGGTTTTTAGTGTTTTCCAGGATATTATCTGTCAGGATTGCACCAGAAACCCTTTAATATTTTTACCATGCAAATTAAAAAAGACAAAGTTGTAACGCTTACGTACGATCTCAGAATCGACAACGCCATGGGCGAACTTGTTCAATCCACTACCAAAGAAGAACCCATGACATTTATATATGGTCATGGTCAACTTCTCCCGCTTTTCGAACAAAACATTGATGGATTAAAAAGTACAAATACTTTTGATTTCAAAATTCCAACCTCTGAAGCCTATGGCGAATTTGATCCTACGGCGATTATGGATCTTGATATAAATGTTTTTATGCACGATGGACAAATTGATACTGAGCTTCTTAGTCCGGGAAATTACGTGCCTTTATCCGATAATGATGGAAATCACTATCAAGCAAGAGTTATGCGTGTGGAAGAAAATACGGTAAAAATGGATTTTAACCATCCCCTGGCCGGCAAAGACCTTCACTTTCAAGGAGAAATTATTGAGGTACGTGAAGCTACTTCCGATGAACTTGGACACGGCCATGTACACGGAAAACATTGTAATCACCATTAAAAGATAGTTTGTAAGCGAATGACTTTAAGAATTCGCTGAAAAGAAATATTATTAATAGTTAGTGAATATTAACACAAGTCAAAAATAAAAGGCTGTGTCAGTATTCACTAATTTGCTTTTATTCAATTAAATATAATCGGAACCAACGATAAGTCCAACAGCTTCCAACTCTGACTTAACCTGTTCTATCATGGAAACCTTTAAAGAATGATTCATAAATGCTGATTTAAAGCCATTCAAAATCAATATCGCCAGATCGCGCGGAGAAAAACCAAACTCACGAATGGCGATCATATATTCATCGGTAAGTGTTGTATCCGAAATCAAACGATTATCGGTATTGATGGTAACCCTGAGCCCATAATCAAAATAAAACCGAATCGGATGGTGCTCGAGAGAATCAACGGCCTTGGTTTGAACATTGGACGTAATGCACATCTCGAGTGGAATGCGATGATCGTTCACGTAATTAAGCAAATCACCACTTTCGCGCAAACGGGTACCGTGACCGATACGATTACCATTGATCCAATGTAACGCCTGATGTATCGATTCGGGGCCATAAGCTTCCCCGGCATGCACCGTTGTATTGATGTTATTATTAACAATCAGTTCGAAAGCTTCTTTGTGATGTACTGCCGGAAAGCCATCTTCGGCGCCTGCCAGATCGAAACCGACTACACCACGGTTTTTAAACGCTACTGCCAGTTCAGCAAGAATCAAAGATTCTTCAGGATTGTTGTGACGAATACTGCAAATAATAATGCCTATCCGGATATCAAAATCTTTTTCAGCCCTTTCTTTGCCTTGAACCACCGCATTTACTACGTCTACCAGCGTAAGGTTTTTCTTAATATGGAGAATAGGTGCAAAGCGGATTTCGAGATACTTGATATTTTCATCAGCACAATCCTGAGCCAGCTCATACGTTGCCCGGCGAAGTGATTTCTTAGTCTGTAAAACAGAAGTCGTGATATCAAAAGGCTTCAGATAATCGACTAAACTCGTGAAATTTTTTCCTGCGGCCAACAAATCTCTAAGCTCTTCAGGGTTATCAGCCGGTAAATCAACACTCTGATCACGAGCCAGTTCTATAATAGTAGCCGGCCGAAGGCTGCCATCCAAATGGCAATGCAATTCGGCTTTTGGAAGGCTTTTTACAAAATCGTAGGTCAGGAGTTCTGGAGTTTCTGTTGACATATCGTAAGGCCTTTTGAGGTAATTAATTATATTTGCCGCTGTTGATACCGGCACACGCCGGCAAAACGAAATCCAAAACAAAAATACGGATTATCGGCATACCGGAATCAAAGCAAAAATTTGATCACGGCTTTTTACTAACAGAAATCCGATAGAATACTATTTAGTTTTAAGATGCACCGGTAGTCTGCTTTTTGTATCCTAACAATAAAAAATACAATGATTAGTAAATTCTTCAGTTTTATACTTATCCTGGCTCTTTCAGGCTTTTCATTAAAATCCTATTCACAGGAAAATGATAATAAATCAGCGATAGAATGGCAAAGTTTCGAATCAGCCATTAAAGACAATGAATCGTATCCCCGAAAAAAAGTTTTTATCGATTTATATACCGATTGGTGTGGATGGTGCAAAAAAATGGATGCAGAAACTTTTGTAGATGAGCGTGTTGTTAATTATATGAAAAACAATTTCAGGGCCGTAAAGATGGATGCCGAACGAAAAGACACGGTTGCTTATATGGGTCATTCGTTCGTAAACGAAAATCCCAATGGCAGAAGAAATGCCCACCAACTTGCAGTTGCATTACTGAATGGTCGGATGTCGTACCCTTCATATGTAATTCTTGACGAGCAAAATAATAAGTTAACCCAGATTCCAGGATATATGAAGGCACCGGAGTTGATGATGATTCTAAAGTATTTTGGAGAAAATCACCACATAGAAATGTCATGGGAAAATTACCACAAGTCCCAAACAGAATAACTTTTATAAATCTCAGGACGAACAAAAAATCTCAGATTCTGCTCTAATATCTTCAATAATTGATATTTATTAAAACGCTCACCTAAATAATAATATCAGGTGGGCTATTCTCCAAACTCCATTCTTTGTACATCAATACCACGAATTTCTCTGAGCTGATGTTCAAGTTTGTCCTGTTCATCCACACTGCCGCTAAGTTGAAGAAGAATTATACCAGTCCGGCTGCAAACATCTTCACTCACTTCATGAAAGCCAAGCCGGGTTTTAATCAATGTATGATTTTCTGAAAGAGTCTTTTGAGTTTGACCTGCTTCCTTTATTCGGTCCGTGATATGAAGTCCCAGAATTCTGATTTTTTTCATTGTCAACTATTTAATGGATCGTTTCATACTATGGTTATAACTGTGGAAGGTTTGTATTGCCACAATTTATGGAAAAATCTAAAAATACAAATCTCTTTTTCCCAGTTTTATCTGTTCAATCCGGCTTCGAATTTCGTTTGTATCCTGCGAATTTTCAAGTTCCTTCAATTGCTTTTCAACCATTTTCCAACCCTTTTCAGCAGTTGCTTCCGGAGCGTAATCACAAAGGTATTCTGAAAGGGTTAGTAATGCATTGGGGCCGCAAAAACGCTTTATAAAACCTGGTACCGAAAACTCCATAAAATGCTCACCGGTACGTCCTAAGCGGTAACATGCCGTACAAAATGAAGGCATATAATCGTTTTCGAGCAATTCTTCAATAATCTCGTTGAGCGAACGATCGTCATTGATTTTAAATTGCTCTTTATTTAGATCTTGCTCCTGGTTTTGGCTTTCAGAATAGCTACCGATCTCCAGTTTTGTACCACCATCAATCTGAGAAACACCATATTGCATCACCTCGTGGCGCACAAACTTATTCTCACGTGCTGTAAGAATTAATCCGGTATATGGTACTGCTAGACGTAAAATAGCTATCAGACGCACAAATTCTTCATCATTAACAATGTATTTCCCATCCATATCGAGTGTTGCAGCATCCTGCATTCTGGGGAATGAAATTGTGTGGGGTCCCACATTATAACACGCTTCCAGATGGTTGGTGTGCCGAACAAGAGCCATCACCTCAAAACGCCAATCGTACAAACCAAACAATGCACCAATTCCCACATCGTCAAGCCCTGCTTCCTGAGCTCTATCCAGCGAAGTGAGGCGGTACTCATAGTCCGCTTTTTTCCCGCTAAGATGGTATTGTTTATATACTTCAGGATGATATGTTTCCTGAAAAACCTGATATGTTCCAATTCCCGAATCTTTAACAATCCGGAAGCCTTCAATATCAAAGGGAGCGGCATTAATATTAACGCGGCGTATCTCTCCGGGTCCTTTTTTAACACTATATACCAGTCGGACCGTATGTGCTATATATTCAGCGTCATACTGTGGATGCTCACCATATACAAGAATCAGCCTTTTTTGACCATTATCCTCCAAAGCCTCTACTTCGTGGATAATCTCCATATCATCGAGCGTTTTTCGTACAGCCTCCTTGTTGGAAGCTCTGAAGCCGCAATACCTGCAATTATTAGTACACTTATTTCCAATGTATAAAGGTGCAAATAAAACAATGCGATTTCCATAAACTCTTTTTTTGAGTTCACGGGCACCATTTTTTATTTCTTCTATCAGTTCAGGATCAGTTGCATTGATTAAGGTAGCCGTTTCGGCCAGACTGAGTCGTTGTTTTGAAAGGGATTTTGCAATAATATCGCGTACACCTTGTTTATCAGGTGCAGGCCGATTAAGATGTTCCCATATCTCTGCCGCATCAATAAAGGGTTTCATTCGCTGATCCTTTATACGGCATACTTCGGGTGTGAATTTCATGATTTAGTTTTTGAAAATACAAAGTTACCCCTAATTCAAGCAGTACGATACCTGAATTAGATGGATTCTTTAGATTCCTGCTTGTTTTTTTACGAAATAAGCCACTTTTTCGAGCGAAGTTACCATGTCATATTCCTGAAGGTAAACATGAGGGGAAACATTTAAAGGTTTAGGCGTAAAGTTGAGTATACCTTTAATACCAGCGATAACAAGTTTTTCGGCAACATCAGCGGCTTGTTCAGCTGGTACAGTAATGATACCGATACTGATATTTTCGCGGGCAATTATTTCGCTGAGCTTATCAAAGTGATAACAATGCACCCCGGCATATACTTTATCAACCTTATCTGGATTGGCATCGAAGCCGGCAACAATGGAAAGTTTCGAACGTTTGCCATTGAAATACCCTATTAACGACCGGCCAAGGTTTCCCACTCCTATCACACCCACACGTAAGCCTTCGTCAGTATCTAAAATTTTTCCAATAAGGTCGATAAGCTCTTTTACGTCGTATCCTTTACGCAATGTACCGGAGTATCCGATAAGCATGATGTCGCGCCTGACCTGTACGGGAGTTATATGATGCAATTGTGCGATCTCATGTGAAAAGATGTGTTGTTTGCCTTTAGCTAGACAAATTAACAGATTACGTCTGTACTGACTAAGACGTTCTACTGTTTTATCGGGTAATGTTTTTGAACTTATAACCATTTTATAATCTGCTTGTGTTATCAAATTAACGGAAAATCAACGGAAAACTCACTACCCACGTCAGAAATACTCCTGACACGGATATTTCCCTGATATGTTTCAATCAGTTTTTTTATGATCGAAAGCCCAAGTCCGCTGCCGGTAATATTCTTGGTCTTTTCATTTTTGATTCGAACAAAGTCATGAAATAGACGCGACATTTCTTCTTCTGTCATTCCAATCCCTGAATCTTTCACACGAATATGAATTTTATCATCCGAGATATCGATGTTGCATTCTACACTGCCTCCATCCTGATTATATTTCACAGCATTGGAAATTAAATTGTTAAAGATAATCTCCATTTCGGTAGCATCGGCATCCATCATCACTTCTTTCGGAGAATTTAATGTAATCCGTATATCTTTTTGAATTGCCATTGGCTTTACTGTGTCCATTGCAGCCTGAGCCAACTCCTTAAGATTCAGGCGGGTAATGTTTTTTTCTTTCTGACCGGACTCAATTCGTGTCATATCCAACAAATCGAGAATTAAACCACGCATCCCTTTAATTCTTTTCACACTTCTGTCGAGCACCTGCTCATAATCCTCAAGTGAATTTCCCAATTGCCTTTCCTGAATCATTTTAAGATATCCTTCGATAGCATTCAAGGGAGCTTTCAATTCATGACTTAAAACCGATAGAAACTGAAACCGAATCTGTTTTCCGGCCTGATTCATTTGCTTGGTCATCCGAACAAGAAAAACGTGTTTTGTAATGCTTTCGATTGCAGAACGCAATTCCTGAGGGGTAAAAGGTTTGGGAATAAAATCATAGGCTCCGTCAGATGTGGCTTTAACGGCCAAGTCGAGGGAGGCATACGACGTAATCATCACCACCACGATATCGAGTTTTTTCTCTTTTATATACGATAAAACCTCCACACCCTGAATACCAGGGAGTTTGTTATCGAGCAGAACAATATCAGGAATATTACTGTTGATAATATCCAGCGCATCTTCGCCGGTAGGAGCTTCCAGAATTTCAAACTCAAAAGCTTCTTCCATAAAAGGATAATCTACCCGAAAATTTTGCAATATTCGTTGAATCCCTGCACGGATGTAGGGTTCATCGTCAACAACCAGTATTTTAAGTTGTGCCATTACTATTAGATCAGATTTTTAATAATTTATTGATTTCGCGGTGGAGTTGATCGGGTCGCTGCCCTTTTTCCAGAAACAGATCGGCCTTAATCCAACGCTTGTCAAATTCCTGATTCATATCGAAATTGATACCTGTTTCGGCCGTTACTGCCGTAGCGATAATGATTGGCACCTCCGGGTATTTTCTTTTCATACGATAACTCAGGATGAACCCACTATCTTCATTCTCCATCATTAAATCAAAAATCGCCAGGTCGGGTTGTATTTTATCAATGATTTTTTCGGCTTCTTTCTGACTATCGGCTGTAATAACTTTAAAACCGAAATTTTCGACAATAATTCTTAGTTGAAACAGATAATCAGGGTCATCATCAACGATTAGAATGGTTTTTTTTATTGTTTCCACAGAATGAAAAATTAATAAGGTGTTTTATTGATGTTTTGGAAGGCTAATAGTGAAGGTTGTTCCGGTTGATCCTTCATCCGGATTGGCGTTAGAATGGACCGATATTTTTCCTTTATGCATTTTAACAATGCCATAAATAAGTGGAAGACCTAAACCAGTTCCTTTACCTACTTCCTTCGTGGTAAAAAATGGTGTAAATATTTTGTCCAGATTTTCTTTCAAAATTCCTGTACCAGTATCAGAAATAATAAAATTAATCTCTGATGGCGAATCTGTCAATTCAATAATAATTTCGCCCCCGATTTCCGGCATGGCTTCAATGGCATTTTTGACAAGATTGGTGAGTACCTGCATCATTTGGTCTGCATCAAGCGAAATGACCGGATGACTAAGGTGAGGATGAAACTGTATACTGATGTTTGAAGGCTTCACCACCGATTCAATACTACGTAGAGTAAGTTCTACAGCATCAACATCCGAAAGGTTTACCTGATTTTTTCGGGCAAAATTTAACAAACCACCAACAATTTTACGACATCGTCCGGTCTGTTCTACAATAAGCTCCAAATCATGCCTTCGGGGATCATCTTCCGGGAATTCGTCAAACAATAAATTAGCATACATGGTGATAACACCAAGAGGATTATTCAATTCGTGAGCAATACCTGCAGAAAGCTGCCCCATATGAGCCAGCTTTTCACTTTGCATTAGCTGTTGCTTAGCAGAGGCAAGTTTATCATTTGTAATATTTAATTCATGCACCGAATGGTGAAGTTTTTCAATGGTATGCGGTAAACACATTTCTACCTCGGCAAATCCGTTAATTATAGCAACGGCATGCTCAAAACATGTATCGTAGCCACAAGAACCACAATTCAAATGATCATGAGGATTATATTTACCCATTGTATGGAGAACCTTCTCGATATCATCAGGAAGAGGCTGTGGTAGCCTTCGATCCTCAGGAAAATAGTCTACTGAAAAATCGATATCGCTGTAAAAATCCATATCGGCTTGCCAGGCCTCATTATCAAGGCGGCCAAGTTTATTACGCACATATTTACCCACCTGCGTTCGACGGGCATATCGGGGTATGCCCTTAGACATACCAGGTCCCATTATACATCCTTTGCAGCATAGCAGCGACAGATGATGGTCAGAAACCACTCCACCTTCAAATTCACGTATCGCGTCTTTGAAACTTTGACTACCTTCTGCAATAATAATATTACGCTCAGAAATATCTTCACGTATCCCTGCGGTCTGTAATAATCCCCTGCTAATCGAGAAAATTGATCCCTTGCCGGAATGAGGCGGATCGAAATCAGTAGGGATGGTATTGCCGGGCGATATTCCTTTTTCTTCAAGCAATTCTCGTAATTCTCTAAAAGTAATCGCCTCATCCACTTCCTGCGATTCTGCTTTTTTTGCGATACAAGGACCAATAAATACGACTTTTAGTTTATCGCCTTCCTTTTTTCTCAAAATACGGGTCATGGCAACCATTGGTGAAACAATCGGTGCCAAGCGGGGAGTTAAATTCGGATAGTAATGTTTTATATAATATACGATTGCCGGACAATCGGATGATATTTCACCCTCACTTTTTCCGGAATTTATAAGTTTACTGTATTCTTTGGCTATCATATCGGCACCAAAAGAAACCTCGGCAACAATGCTAAAACCAAGTGCCCTCAACATACCCACCAATTGTTTATGATCTTCAAGTTCAATAAACTCGGCTGGAAAACTTGGTGCCACGATGGCAGCCACTTTTTGTCCGGATTCAAGCAGTTCATTAACCTCGTATTTCGATTGTAAAAAGACTTTTGCATTCTGGCTACATACTTTCACACAATTTCCACATCCGATGCAACGCTGACTCACAACCTGCGCCTGACCATTGATAATCTGTATGGCTTTAACCGGACATTCGCGCACACAGGTATAACACACCCGACACCGGTCCTTGATGGTAAATACGAGATCGCTTCTGAAAGATTTACTCATACAGTAATTATAACAATATATTTCTTTTCGAATAAGAAGTTCTAAAATTCATTACAGGTGAACCATCCACTTCCTGCTTTTTAAGTTTGTTCATTAGTTCAGTCAATCCTGGATTTTTATGACTAACCCTGATGGTTTCCTTGTCATCCATTTCGTATATAGCTTTGGCCCGTGCTTTTATGTCTTTTTCGGAAAGTCCTATCGGTTGTCCACCACCATAAATACATCCACCTTCACAAGCCATAACTTCAATAAACTGCAGATCAGAGCGGCCATTGCGTATTTCATTAATCATTTTCCGGGCTTCCGCCAATCCACTTACTACGGCAAAACCAAGCTGGTACCGGCCCATTTTTATAAAATATTCTCTACGGGATGCCGAGGAACGCAATTCATTTATTTTAAGATTATCCATTTCATTCCCCGTAATCATAAAATTCAATGTGCGGATTACGGCCTCAGCCACTCCACCGGAAACAGCATATAAGCGAGCTGCAGAACTCCGAAGATTATAAGGAGCATCGGTTTGTTCCGGTTCGATATTCTGCATATCAATTCCATAAAGCTTTATCAAACTGGCCAGTTCACGGGTTGTTAGAACGGCGTCATTGTGGGTTATTCCCCTTAAAGTCATTTCTTCACGCTGAGCTTCGAATTTTTTTGCCGTGCATGGCATAATAGAAACCGTGAAAAGATTTTCGGGATGAATTTTCTGTTGACGGGCATATGATTCTTTGATAATCTGCCCCATAATCTGCTGAGGAGACTTTACCGTACTGATATGTGCCAGCATATCCGGATAAAACTCTTCAGCGAATTTTATCCAACCGGGACAACAACTCGAAAACATGGTTGATTTATTACCCGATTTTATCGAATCAGAAAGCTGGGATGCTGTTTCGTAAATAGCAGCATCGGCAGCGAACGCCGTTTCGAAAACCTTTGCAAATCCTATTTTTCGTAATGCAGCAATTAAAAGTCCGGAAATGTCTTTTCCACTTCTGAAACCAAATTCCTCAGCCAAAGACACCGAAACGGAAGGCGAAAAATGAACATTTACCTGTAGCGAAGGCTGATGCAAAGCATCCATAACCTTTTTAATATGCGTTTTTTCGTACAAGGCACCCGTAGGACAAACCATAATGCATTGGCCACAATCAACACATGTTGATAAATTAAGTCCTTTATTGTATGCCGTTCCTATCACCATGCGATTACCACGTCGTATAAAATCAATGGCAGATACAGAAACCGTTTCATCACAAACCCTAACACATCTCCCGCACAGGATACATTTGGCAGGATCACGCAAAATGCTTGGGCTGGCATGATCCTTTTTATGCATATTCTTTTTCCCCGAGAAACGTTTTTCGCGAACATTCAAATCGATGGCTAAATCCTGCAATTCGCAGTTACCATTTCGCTCGCAATACAAACATTCATCGGGGTGATTGCTTAGAAGCAATTCCACTATCTGTTGCCTAGCTTTAATAACGCGCGGAGAATGCGTCTTTATCTTCATCCATTCTTCAACCGGATGCGAGCAGGACGGTATCAAATTATTCTTCCCATCAACCTCTACAACACAAATACGACAGGCTCCGGTTGGTGAAAAACCATTCATGTGGCAAAGCGTAGGAACATTCAGTCCGTTACGATTTAGGCACTCCAGAACCGTTTCACCCTTCTTCGCTATGATTTGCTTATTGTTTACTTCAATATTAAACAGCATAATTTAATCGTTTTAAAGCGTTTAATGGCTTAGTGAACACTAATGGCATTAAATTTACAAGCTTCGTAACAAATACCACATCCAATGCACTTATCCTGAACGATAAAATGCGGATTACGCTGAACTCCAATAATTGCTGATGTTGGACATTTGCGTGAGCAAATGGTACATCCCGTACATTTATCAGTATGTATATAGAAGGTTTTTAGACCTTTACACACATTTGCACGGCATTGACGGTCGAAAATGTGTTCTTCAAACTCATCCCGAAAATAACGCAGGGTACTGATAACCGGGTTTGGTGCAGTTTGTCCGAGGCCACAAAGGGAAGTATCTTGGATTACTTCAGCAAGTTCCTCAAGCATCATGACACCCTTGAATCTTTCAAGACTTTCATGTTTATCGTCGTCGGTCGGTTTTTTAGTTATCGATTCCAAAATTTCAAGCATACGACGAGTCCCCTCACGACATGGGATGCATTTTCCGCAACTTTCGTTTTGCAAAAACTTCATAAAAAACTTAGATACGTCTACCATACATGTGTTTTCATCCATCAGTACAAGACCGCCAGAACCCATCATGGCATGTTCGCGCTCCAGATTTTCATAATCAATGGGGATATCAAGGCATGAACTATCCAGACAAGCCCCTGAAGGTCCGCCAATCTGCATCGCTTTGAAATCCTTATAATCCTTTACTCCTCCTGCAATATCATAAATCAGGGTACGAAAAGTAGTTCCCATTTCCACCTCAATTAAACCCGTGGTCAATGATTTACCACTCAATGCAAAAACCTTCGTTCCCTTGCTGGTTTCTGTTCCCATATTTGTAAACCACCCGGGACCGTTCTGAACAATGGAAGGCACATTGGCCAGCGTTTCCACATTATTAACAATGGTTGGTTTACCAAAGAGACCTTTTACTGCAGGATATGGAGGTTTTGGTTCAGGAGTACCTCGTTTTCCTTCTATACTATTAATTAAAGCAGTTTCTTCTCCACATACAAAAGCACCCGCTCCAATTTTTATTTGTAAATAGAAATTAAAACCACTATCGAGGATATTATTTCCAATAAGCCCCATATCCCGGGCTTGCTGAATAGCATTTTCCAGGTTTTTAACAGCAAGCTTATATTCCGAACGTATATATACAAAAGCCTGGGAAGCACCAATAGCATATGCAGCTATAGCCATTCCCTCGATGAGTTTATGTGGATCACCTTCAATAAGAGCTCTATCCATAAAAGCACCAGGATCGCTTTCGTCGGCATTACAAATCAGGTACTTCTGATCGCTTTGCGCGTTTAATGCAATATTCCATTTTTCCCCGGTAGGAAAACCGCCACCTCCACGACCCCGTAATCCGCTTAACTCTATCATTTGACATATATCAGCAGAAGTATAATTAAGAATGGCTTTTCCAAAAGCCTTATAACCATCATATGCAATGTATTCTTCAATACTAAGAGGATCGATGATACCACAATTTTTCAGAACGATACGCTTTTGACGACTAAAAAAATCAATCTGTGAAATAAATGGTACGCCTTCCCAGGTGACCAGATTATCGGTCTTAAACTGGTAGAGAGAAGCTTCGTGTAATGTATTATTGAAGACGGCATCAAGAAGCCCAAAGACTTTCTCATGCGTAATGTTACTGAAAGCCAGACGATTTTTTCCCGGAAGCTGAATATCGATCAGTGGTTCAGCAGAGCACAGGCCAATGCATCCGACTTCAATAACTTCTGCTTTTATTTTAAATTCATTGAGGTAATTTCTGACCGCTGCGGCCGATTTATGTGCTCCGGCAACAATACCACAAGTTCCGGCACCGATGTATATAATTGGTTTCTCAACCCGCAACCTTCGCAGTTGAGATAACTTATCATCGATATAACGGGGATATTCGTTGGTTTCGTTCAAAACCACACTGCTAATAAGCGGATTTTTTATTTTTCGGGATTCGTGAGACATGGCCTAATCCTCCTGATTTCGAAGTTGATCAATAATGGTCCGCATTTTCTCGGGATTTACATTTCCGTGATAATCACCGCCGGTTTCTACCACGGGTGAAAGACTACAAGCTCCCATGCATTGAACTGTTTCCAAACTAAAACTCCCATCACGACTTGTTTCGCCGGCACTAATTTTCAATTCTTTCACAATCTCAGAAAGCACCTTTCCGGAACCCATCACATGACAAGCAGTGCCGTTGCATACGCGTACGTGGTTTTTTCCTTGTGGACTAAAACGGAACTGATCATAAAAAGTGGCAATGGAGTAAATACGGGATGTAGGAATCTGCAAATAAACAGCCACCTCATTTACTGCTTCCTGCGTCAGATAGCCCTGCTCACGCTGTATTTCCTGCAGTATTGATATCAGGGCATCCTTCCCTGCATTGAGAAATCGCTCAAATATTCTGCTGAATTTATCCATATAATAATACTTAGTTTCGTGTTAATCATGAATTGGCAACTAAAATAAACTTTTTTTTAATAGTGTTAGAGAAATAACATTGTTATTTTATTAACAAGTAACGATTTTTTGTATCTTTCAACTTTTCAAGCAGATGTACGTACTTTTATGCAAATATATTCAATATACTGCCTTTAATGTACTGATTTATACCATAAGAATAAAGGCATTTGCTTATTTTTGACATCAAAATCGCAAGCGGGATGGAAAATAAAACCGAAATAGTTATTTGTCTTGGTAGCAGTTGTTTTTCGCGCGGAAACAAAACTACTGTCCGTTTAATCGATAACTGGCTAAAAGAAAACCGTTTACGCGATAAAGTGTATTATCATGGCAATCATTGTTTCGCCAATTGCGATAAAGGTCCTGTACTTAAAATAGACGATACCATTCATCATCATGTGGATGCCGAAAAAGCCATTCAAATTCTTAAAGACTACTTCGGATTATAGAAAATAATAAACATGCAAGTAATAGAATTCGATAAAGAGAAATGTAAACTTTGTTATGCCTGTGTCAGGGTTTGTCCTACCAAGGCTATAGCCGTAAAGACCAATGAGGAATATCCTCAGGTGCTTCATAACCGCTGCATAGGATGTGGGAGCTGTTTATCGGTATGTTCGCCCGAAGCTCTCACTTTCATTGATTCTACCCTGGAAGTACAAAACCTGCTCAAAAGTGGTGTTGATACCATTGCTATCGTGGCTCCAAGTATTTCAGGGGAATTTCCCGACATCACTGATTACCGGAAATTCGTGAGCATGATACGCGCTCTGGGATTTAAATATGTTAATGAAGTTTCTTTCGGTGCCGATTTAGTAGCTGCGCAGTATAAAGATTTAATGAGCGATTTCAAGGGGAAATATTACCTCAGCTCGCTATGCCCGTCGCTTACGGCCTATATTCAATCATTTTACCCAGAACTTACCGAAAATCTTACCCCCATTGTTAACCCCATGGTAGCCACTGCCAAAGTGGTGCGAAAAAAATACGGAGATCACATAAACGTTGTATATATATGCCCCTGCGTTTCCGCCAAAGATGAGGCGCGCCTGCATACCGGTGATGGAAGAGTAGAAGCCGTCCTGACATTTACAGAACTTCGAAAAATGTTTGAGGCAGCCGGAATCACAGAACATAATCGCGAATATTCCGAGTTTGATGGTCCAATCGGTCATCTCGGTTCGCTCTTTCCCATTTCCAACGGTCTTCTTCAAGCGGTCGATCTGGACGAAAGTTTGCTAAATGGAGAAATCATCACGATAGAAGGAAAAGAAAACTTTCTGGATGCCATCAAGCAGTTCAGCAAATATACCGAGCGCATTCGCCGGCATTTTAATATCTTTTACTGCGATGGCTGCATGATGGGTCCCGGAACCTCTTCGGGTGGCGAAAAATACCTTCGCCGGACACTCGTTACAGAATATGCCAATAAACGGCTTAAAGCTTTCACTCCCGAAGAATTCGAACGTTCGATGACTGAGTATACGGGGATAGAACTCTCATGCAGTTTCAAACCCAACGATCAACGCATTGCCATGCCACCGGCCGAAAAGATTGAAGAAATCCTAAAAGTTATCGGTAAACATGGCAGCAATCCTTACCTCGGGTGTGGAGCCTGCGGCTATGAATCATGTCACGAATTTGCTATTGCTGTAGCTAAAGGTCTTGCAAAGCCAGAAATGTGCCTCACGTATAACCTTCGCAATCAGATAGAATATATACGCACACTCAAGGGCACCAACGAAAAACTGGCAAAAACGGAATCGGCACTTAAAAACTCCGAAAAAACGGCGAGACGCGAACAGCAAGCCTCTCAGGATGCCAACGAAATCATCACCGCCATGCTTCAGAAACTACCCTCTGGCGTGGTAATCGTTGATGAACATCTTAAAATTATTCAGGCTAACAAAACTTTTGTAGAAATATTGGGTGAAGATGCCCGTATGATTGATGAAGTAATTCCAGGATTGGCCAGTGCCGACCTAAAATCCCTCCTCCCCTATACCTTTTACAATCTGTTTTCATACGTCCTTAAAAATAATGAAAGTATTACCAATAAAGACACCAAATACCACGAATCTCTGCTAAACGTATCAATTTTCCCAATAAGACACGGGAAAATTGTCGGGGCGGTCATTCGCGATATGTATGTACCTGAAGTACGCAAAGAACAAATTCTGTCACGCATCAACGAAGCAATTCATGAAAACCTGAGTATGGTTCAGCAGATTGGCTTCCTTTTAGGCGAAGGTGCTTCCAAAACTGAACGCATGCTAAACTCCATTATACAAAGTTACCGCCTCGACGAACACAATAAAGATCAGCACAGACTTACTGAAGACGAATCATGAGCAGCAGAATTCACATTGAAGTTAATTGTCAGCAAATAAATCATGGCGTCGAAAAAATTTGCGGCGATGTATTTGTTTCGAAGCGCATCAAGGAAGAAGGACGTATTATCATGGTGCTTTCTGATGGAATGGGACATGGTATAAAGGCCAATATACTTGCAACCCTAACTGCTACCATGGCATGCAACTTTACTCAGGAACATAAAGATGTCAGAGTAATTGCCGAAATCATCATGAATACACTCCCTGTTTGCAGCGAGCGTAAAATATCCTACTCCACATTTACCATTGTAGACATTAATGGCGATGGGGAAACCAATATTCTCGAATATGATAATCCGCAATGTGTAATCATGCGTGGAAAGCAGGTATTTGACCCGGGTTGGACACAAATTATAATGGAAAGTGAAGCCAATAAAGGAAAAGAATTACGGACCTGCCAGTTTTTTCCAAAAAAGGAAGACCGTTTGATATTTTTTACTGATGGTGTGGCTCAGTCAGGAATGGGATCTGTAAAATACCCTTTTGGATGGGAAAGAGATTTAGTTCAGGATTTTTGTGTAAATCTGGTAGAAAACGAAAATGCGATTGCAGCCTCACGTCTGGCCGCCAAGGTTGTTAATTTTGCCCATATAAACGACGGCTACCGTAGTAAAGACGACACCAGCTGTACCGTGGTTTATTTCCGTGAACCTCGTAAAATGTTATTATGCACAGGCCCTCCCTATGAAGAAAGCCGCGACGCAGAATATGCCGCCGAAGTTGCTGAATTCAAAGGAAAAATTGTTTTATCGGGTGCTACTACTTCTGATATTGTAGCTCGTGAACTTAAAAGAGAAATTACTGATAGCTTTGATTTTGATGATCCCGAGCTTCCTCCGATCAGCTATATGGATGGTGTTGAATTCATTACCGAAGGCATACTCACCCTTACCAAAGCCACCGAAATACTTCGCGACTATTCCAACAATACCCGCCTTGGAAAAGGCCCCGCTGACCGCATGGTTCGTCTCTTTCTTGAATGCGACGAAATTCATTTCATCATTGGCACCCGAATCAACATTGCACATCAGGATCCAAATCTGCCGATCGAACTCGAAATACGACGCACGGTGGTAAAACGTATTGCCAGGTTGCTCGAAGACAAATTCCTGAAAGAGGTTAGCTTGAAATTTATTTAGAATATATTCCGGGGTTTCTTTATAAATAATATCACATTGACCAGTATTGGTCAAATCACACCAATAAAAACGAAGCCATCTTTGATCAAAATGATGGCAAAAACAATCAGGACAATTCCCAAAAATCTCATCAGATACATATATGCCGTATTGCTGAAAATATTTTTAGTTTTTTCGGAAATGATGGCCATCAGCATTTTTGAACCGGTAATGAATATATAAAACCCTAAAACAAATAAAACAGCAGCCAACAAATTTAATTTCAGGGCTTTTAAAGTTATTGGTGCACCCACCAACATCCAGAACAGATAGGCATGTGGGCTAAGTATGTTCGCCAGAATTCCCTTTCTGAAAGAATGAATCGATGAGTTTTCTGTAGAAATTTCGGCGGGTTTTATATTTATTGTCTCGTATGCCATATATAATAAAAACACAGCACCCGCCAATGATATCATACCCAATACGATTCCAAAATCAGACATTTTAGCTAAAATAAGCAGCGACAGAGCCACAATTGGCAAATCGGAAAACAAAGGAGCAAGCGCAATTTTCATCCCCTCCTTGCGATTATATTTCATGGTTTCTGAGATAACCATGGTTAACAAGGGACCAGGAGTAATACCAGCTATTAATCCGAGAGTTGCTCCGGTGATAAAAAATTCTAAGGTTTCAATCATTAATTCAATTTTCTCGAAATTCTCAGGTCACTCATTTTACTGACACACTATAAATCTATCATAAACCCAATGATTTTTTCAATTTATGAATAGTTGAATTTTGCAGAAAACCCTTTTGTTATTCGAGCTTCCATTCCAGAATACCACCAGAAAATCCATTCTAAAGTTCGATCTCCAGTTTAATTGATTTAGTTTTTACAGGCGCAATTTCTATCGTATTCATTCCATCTTTAAAAACAGGATACTGACCATTCTTTTTTACTTCATTCCATTTCCCATTTTCCAGATACCATGCTTTCCAGTTTTTCGGAATCCTGCAGCCCCCATCCGGACCGTCATCAAACCAGTAGACATGAATGTATGAAATTTCCATCGCATCCTTAAAATCGTACCGCACCCATTCTTTGCTTCCTTTATGGTTCCAAAAAGTAAAACGAGGGATTTCCTGATCATTCGATTTTTTGGGAATGCGCTGATCATTCAAAGCCAAAATCTGGTCGTAGACGTAGGATGCACTGGGGCTGCTTTCAGAAGCTATGGTGGGTGGTGGTAATGCACGAGCAGCTTTTTCGTCATAAGGAAACCAAACCATCATTTCGCCATTTCCACGATGTGCCCAAGCATAATAAGGAATTAGATTTAGCTTTTGTTCTTTCTTAATGACATTCGATTTGGAATCCATAGAAACGGAATAAGCATTAGAATGCATTGTATGAATCCCGTGCAATAAAGTCGGTTGATTTAATAATTCAAAATCGAGTTCCTTATCAATTAGAAAATTTCTGACTTTGCCTCCATTATCGATTCCCTCGGCGCAATATACTAAAGGGCCACGACTAAAGGCCATTTTATCCATATCGTCTTCTATCATTTTATGAGCAACAATTTTCCGAACTGGCATAGGCAATTTCAATTGAATTTTATCACCCGGCAACCATTCCTTTACAATTACAGCGTAGCCATGGTAGATAACTGTCTCAACCAATTCGCCATTGATCTTTAATAAGATTTTCTCCTCCGGTTCGTTTTGAAAACGGTACAAATCACCCGGAAAAGGCTGATCCCCCGCCCATGAAGGAATTCTTAGCATGACTGTAAAAGACTTCTGAACTTCAGGGTTTAATTCAATATCGATTGTTCCATCCCATGGATAATTCGTAGACTGAATAATATTAAGTTTGCCGAAGTCCATATTAATTTCAGCACGATTTCCGATATACAGATTTACGAATAACTGATTCTCTTTCTGTGCATAAATATATCCGGGCAGGGAAGGAAGAAAACGGGCCACATTTGTAGGACAGCAGGAGCAATCAAACCAGGGCGAGCGTTGATGGCTGCCATCCGACTCCAATGGATTTGGATAGAAAAAGCGATCGCCATCCAAACTTACTCCCGAAAGAAACCCGTTGTACAGGGTACGTTCTAAAACATCAATGTATTTAGCGTCACCGCTTAAAAGAAACATCCGCTGATTCCAAAAAATATTCGCAATGGCTGCACAGGTTTCGTTATATGCCGAAAGATTCGGAAGAAAATAATCCGGACCGAAGGCTTCTCCTGAATGCATGGCACCAATTCCACCAGTGATGTATAGTTTTTTATCAACAACATTCTCCCAAATTATTTCCACAGCATTTTTATAGGCAACGTCACCTGTAAGAGCAGCTATATCGGCCATTCCGGTATACATATATGCTGCTCTGACGGCATGTCCTTCGGCAGTGCATTGATTCACTACCGGCATATGATCCTGTGTGTAGGTCAAATTGCTTCCATCAGCGCCATAGGTATAAAGAGTACGGATTTTCGCATTGCCTCTTTGATCCAGAAAATATTTCGCCATATCAAGATACTTTCGTTTACCTGTAACTCTATACAATTTCACGAGGCCAATTTCAATTTCCTGATGTCCGGGAACGTCATGCAATTGATCCTTGTTCGGACCAAAAACCCTGCAGACCAGATCAGCACTTTTGAGCGCCACTTCAAGGAGATTTCTTTTTCCTGTGGCTTCGTAATATGCCACAGCAGCCTCATACATATGTCCAATATTATATAATTCGTGCGACTGTTTCAAAAGCGACCACCGCTTCTCGCCCGCATTGGATATAACTGTATCCGGATTAATGGTTCTGGCGGTATAGAGATATCCGTCATCTTCCTGAGCTGCCGCCACAAGGCCAATCAAACGATCCATGTATGTTTCGAGTTGTTCATCCGGGAAAGTACTGAGTGAATAGGCCGCTCCTTCCATCACTTTAAAAACATCCGAATCATTGTATCGTATTCCTTTAAACGAGCCTTTTTTAACCCCACCAGCAATCGAAAAATTATCGATCCGATTCGTTTCCTCACACTTTTTAAAATCATAAGGTATGGTGACTTTCCTGTTGGTTTCCAGGCGTGGAAGCCAAAAATGATCAGTAAGTCTGACGTTTTTAAAGGATACCGGTTTAACCGGATAATCGGATGATAAGGGCGATTCGGATTTACGGCTGCAAGAACCGGAAAGTAAAATTATCGATAAAAACAACAGGACTTTTTTCATGCAATTACTTCGATTTGTTGATGGGTCCATGGTTTTAGAGAAAATATCGGATCTACACCGCTGTAAAATCACATTTTCAAAGATATACATCCTGGGAATCATTTCCGATAAAAATGAAAAATTCCTTGTCAGGCAAATTTGGGATAACCTACAACATCCTGTTGGTTGTTGGGAGAAATTGCATCGATCACTAAAAACAAAAGCTCAATATTATCATATAATCCAAAAAATTTAATGTTTGAGGTAAAAACGAATCCAACATTTGGCCAATTTATTTAAACCCAATACTTTTACTTTACACATCTCTAGCATTTGTAAAATTCTCATGCACGGAGAGCCGGAAACAAGCTTAGCCTCCATCCGACTTTACAAAAGTTAAAAACAATAGGACGAGTGGTTTAATCCACTTTAAAAACTCCTTACATACAATATCAGGAGACTAAATATGGTACGAAAACCTTTATACTAAAATATTACCGATTAAAAATTACTGAACAATAAATCAATCTAGAAATGGTAGAATTCACGCTCTCCACCGACAAAAGCAAAATCGATATAGAAGTAATTCATGATTTTCTTACCAACCGATCATATTGGGCAAAAAACAGAAGTATAGAAACTGTAAAACGCTCAGTGGAAAACTCCCTTTGTTTTGGCATGTATGATTCAGAAGAAAAAATGATAGGCTTTGCCAGGATTGTTACCGATTATTCAGTATTTGCATACATTATGGATGTTTTTATCCTTGAGGATTATCGAAAAATGGGATTAGGGAAAAAACTAATGGATTACATAATGCAGCATCCTGATCTGCAAGGTTTGCAAAGGATTATGCTCACCACAAATGATGCTCATGGACTATACGCACAATACGGTTTCAAAAAAACGCTAATTGCGGACAAACTCATGGAGATTATAAATCGTCCCCGGTGAAATACATCATCCGTTTACATTTTACGAATGGTCTGTATTCCAACTATCAGTTTGTACGAATATTCTTTGAATTCAATCAACAACTATAAATTACAGCTTCAAAAATCACAGAATCTCTTTGGTAAAATTCTTATATAGTGCTCTTTTTATGATATTTACGTATCCTTTAAAAAATATTTCACCGAAGTTATTCCGATTTAGAATATTTGTAATTTTATTGTCACAACAAGCATCTGAATCAAAACTTTTTTTAATAGAAAACCCATTTATCAGATCACCGATTTCAAAAATTGGAGAACCTGAAATCTGTTTTTGTTTTAAGGTATTGAATCAAATAAGAACGATAAAACTAAAATCGTTCTAGATAACTTATAAACTATTTTTAAACACATAAAACGCAATTGGACATTCATTTGAATCATAAGCCTTAGCCTCATTAATAAATGACAAATACCAAAAGACAAGCTCCTAATTAATCAAAATTTCATTTACCATTAAAACTCACTCACATGAAAAAAAATGTAACAGTTATGTTTGGTATCATTGGGTTGTATTTATTCACCCTGATGATCAGCAGTTGTAATAAGGGCCCTGTAGAAATTACCGATCAAATTAAAGATGCGAATAAGGTATTTATGGATGCTGTTAGTAATGCCGATACAAATACCTTAATAGGTCTTTATACTGCTGATGCAAAAATTTTCCCCGCTGAAGGCGCGATCATCGATGGTCAGGCAGCCATTGGAAAATTCTGGGTAGCAACCCTTGGAATGGGCATTAAAAAAGTAATGTTTGAAACAGTAATCGCCCAAAAATTTGGTGATATTGCCATAGAAGAGGGTAATTATGCACTCTTTGTTGAAGGCGATCATATGGTCGATCAAGGCAAGTATATTGTAAACTGGAAATTGGAAAATGGAAAATGGAAGGTATTTCGGGATATCTGGAATGCAAATACTCCTCCACCCCGAACAAGAGCATCGGCCAACGATACCGTCCTTGTAGTAATGAATTTTGTAAAGCCGGATAAAGTATCCCAATTCGAGGATTTTAATAAAAATTACCTGTTACCGGCAGGCATAGAGTTCAATGCACAGGTTACACAAACGGTGCGTATGCAGAAACCAGTCGGTCAGAATAAAGATGGTACCTATACCTACGTCTATTTCATGGATCCATTTGTAAGTTCATATAATTATGGAATTTTACATACGTTAAGAGCCAAGTATAGCGAAGAGGCTTCTCAAAAATATATGAAAATGTACATCGAGTGCCTGAAAGACGGAAACTCGAAGCCTTATCTCTTAATAGAAACCGACTGGTAAATATCAGCTGGACAATATTTTATTTTAATTGATTTCCGACTATCCTTCAGATTTTGCCTTTTCACTTCTTTTCTGGAAAGGCAAAATTTTTAGGACTATATCCTGAATTTTACATCAATAAATCGATATGGAATCGCTCCGTGACAAATAATCTTGGCATAACACACATGGCTATAGATCTTTTTCATAAAATATTAGTATTTTGGCCATTGATTAATACTTCCGGCAAGTGTACTGTGGCAACAAATTCACTATTTATGAAATCTATCAAGTACTTATTTTACTGTTTATTCCTTTTCAATCTTTTAACCGCCTGTAGTAAGAATGATGAGATAGTGATACCGGATTTTAACCTGCAAACGCCAGACAATTTAGATATCGATGAATATAAGATTTATTCTTTGATTCTAAATGAGGTGTATACGGCTTCTGAACATTTCGTAGTAAAACAACAAACGTCGACATCAATTTCCATTTCTATCAACGATTCGTACTATGCAATACTTTTAGCCAATACTCCGAATCTCGATACAACAATTTTCGCGAATTTTATTGAACGAAATGATTCGGCATACCAATTAGCTTATGGGTTCTCCGGTTTAATCAAACCCATTACATTGATATCTGAAGAAGAAACAGATTTTTTCTTTAACAATCCAAGCATCAATAAAAGCTGGGAAACGTTCTATAAAAAATATCCGAATTCCAATGGAATGATTGATTTTACAAGAGTAGGATTCAATGCGGATAAAAGTCAGGCAATTGTTGAATTTGGACATTACTATGCCAGTTTGGGTGCCAATGGCTCATTGGTTTATCTTGTAAAAGAAGATAATAAATGGGTGATAATTAAATTATTGTATACTTGGATATCATAAAAACGAGTGTAAAATAGTGCAGTTGGCTTCTGAAATAAAAGTCAAAACAGCTTGTTAACATTCATTTCGGTTGCAACATTTTATAAATTCAATTGTTAATTCAAAATCTATTCTTCGAATAAATGAATAGTCTTAACGGGCTTCTTTTACTCAAAAAATTAGATTTTTATGCTTTCAGACAATTGAAAATTAAAAAATTAGATTACTTTTCGAATTGAATTCACCAAACAGCCCTTCTCATTTATATAAATAGTCATGAATTTAGATTGGTTATTAGAGATTAACCCTGTTTTACTTGCACTTTGTGCAACACTATTTACCTGGTTTGTAACAGCTTTAGGGTCTTCCATGGTTTTTTTCTTCAAAACCATCAATAAAAAGATTCTCAATTCGATGTTGGGCTTTGCCGCTGGAGTTATGATAGCCGCCAGCTTTTGGTCGCTGCTGAAACCGGCCATTGAGATGGCAGAAAGCAATGGAACCACCCCATGGGTGCCGGCTTTAATAGGTTTTCTGTCGGGTGGTGCATTTTTATTTTTAGTTGATAAACTTCTTCCCCACTTACACTTGGGTCTTTCAGTCGATAAAGCCGAAGGAATAAAAACCACCTGGCAACGATCGGTACTTCTTGTACTAGCAATCACGCTGCATAATATTCCTGAGGGTCTTGCTGTAGGTGTGGCTTTTGGTGCATTGGCAAATAATCCGGATGCCGGTATGCTTGCTGGGGCTATTGCCCTGGCTATTGGTATTGGTCTTCAGAATTTTCCGGAGGGCGCCGCTGTTTCAATTCCATTGAGGCGTGAAGGTTTCTCCCGCTTAAAAGCATTCAATTACGGACAACTATCGGGTATTGTAGAACCAATCGCAGGCGTAGCCGGTGCATATTTGGTATTAACCATGACGCCAATTCTTCCTTACGCTCTTTCATTTGCCGCAGGTGCCATGATATTTGTTGTTGTGGAGGAATTAATTCCTGAATCTCAAACAGGCAATGAAACCGATTTGTCAACCATTGGAGCGATGCTTGGATTTGCTACCATGATGGTTCTGGATGTTGCTTTAGGATAAACCAACAAATTATAAATTCAATCGCTCGGCATCACCATTGAATATCGGTGTACTTCTCCGCATAATTCTGTTGCCTGCTTGTACAAAAGAATCCGATTGCAACGAAAACTATTCGTCTCTTAAGCTGTCAACAGGATTCTGATTGGCTGCCTTAATACTCTTAAAAGAGATGGCTATGATGGCAATTAGCAAGGCTATAAATCCGCCCAACAAAAAGTATATCGGGTTCAGGTCAACTTTGTTTACAAAGCTCCTCAAAACATATCGCATGGCTATATATGCCACCAAAAAGGCAGGAATCATCGCCATGACTACCCATATCAGAATGTCAGAAAGTAGTTTGTATAAAACCTGAAAAGAGCTGCTTCCATGTACTTTTCGTATCCCGATTTCTTTTGTCCTTCTTTCAACATTATAGACTGATAATGCGAACATTCCGATGAAGCTTAAGATGATAGCCAATAAAGTTCCGCTAAAAACCATTCTAAAAAAGCGTTCTTCTTTAATATATTTACGTGCAAACAAATCCTTCAAGGCAAAACTGTTAAACTGATAATCCGGTAAGAAATCGTGAAATACTCCGGCAACGGCTTCTCGGTTTCCTTTTGAAAACTCACCCTGAATTTTAAGATAAAAGATATTCACCTCATTCGAATAAACGGTCAGACATAGAGGCTGAATCAGCTTTCCGGAATTTTCATTATAATAGAAATCCTTTACTACCCCAATTACTTTCAGAACATCCTCATCAAACATTATCATCGACTGTCCCACGGGATTCTTAAGTCCAAGCATTTTAACGGCCGATTCGTTGAGAATAATTCCGTTTTTATCTTCCTGTCCATCCCTAAAAAATCGACCATCCAATAACTGCAGTTGCATGGTTTCGCAAAAGCCAGTCTGAACCCGATACTGATTGATGCTTTTGCTTTGCTTTTCTGTTTCACCAAACAAATAAACGCTCTGACCACTTACGCCTCCTCCCATAAAATGACCACTGGTTCCAACACTTTGAATAAAGGTCATTTTTAATAATTCCTGCTTTATAGCCTCTGTTTTACTTCCCAATCTCGTATTGAAATTGGAGATACCAATGACTTTATCAGAATTAAAACCAAGAGGAATATTCTTCATATAAGAAATCTGAGCATGGAGTATTATCAGGCTCACAATTAAAAAAATACTGATAAAAAACTGGATCATAACAGAAGCAACGGATAAGCCTTTTTTTCTTTTCAATGTAGCAACGCCACCTCTAATAGATTCTATTACAGGAAGTTTTGAAAGATAATGTGCCGGATAGCTACCTGTAACGAAAATAAGAAAACCCAAAAAGCCCACCATTGTCAGAATGCTAAAAGGCGTAGCAAGTTCCAATAGACTAAGTTGGACCATCATCAGGTCAGAAAAATAGGGCAATCCTGCATTTGCTAATAAAAATGCCAGAACATAGGCTATAAAACAAATAATCGTGGTTTCGAGATAAAACAAATTTCTCAGATTCGCCAAGGAGGCGCCGAAGGACTTACGCATACCAATTTCCAGAAGTCTCTTTTCACCATGAAAAATGTACAAATTAATGAAGTTAACAATTGCGATAAGCAAAATAAAAGCAGCGAGGCAGGCTATGAGAATAATTTCTCCAACACTCCCTTTAGCCGATAAATCAAAATCGGATTTAGTATGTAAATGAAGTGATGGCAGTGGTTCAATTCCGGAATTAATCTTCTGACTTTCTGAATTAAATATCTGGCTAACGATTTCATCATTCAGTAGCGAAATTTTCCTTTCTACTTCTTTAATATCACAGTTTTCGTTCAGCAGATAATATGTAAAGAATTCGAGGCCTCCCAAGTAAAGTTCCGGATTTATGGTACTCATACTTGTTAAGATATCGAATTGAAAATGCGTCGTTTTAGGCAAATCTTTAATAACCCCTGCAACAGAAAACTCTTCTCCTTCGATATCAAGCATTTCACCAGCACACTGAATATTTCCAAATATCCTTAATGCCAATGATTCTGTAATAACCAGCTGATTTTTTTGGATCAATATTTTCCCTTTTTCGCCTTCCAGAAGTTCAAGACCAAAAACATTAAAAAATTCAGGATCGACATAGAGCAAACTTTGTATTTCGTATTGTGATTCCTTTTTCGATACGATACGTTGCCAACCGCGGTAGATCTGGCACGCGCTTTCAATATCAGGGACTTTCTGTGGGATTTCTGAATAGGCCTTTCTCGAACATATGGGATAGGTTTCAACAGAATTTTCATCCGTAACTGTATTATAGAGTCTGAATACCCTGCTTTTATTGACAAAATGCTGATCGAAACTCGATTCGTGTTTTACAAATATCATCAAGATTATAAAGGCAGCAAGCCCGATGGCCAAACCCGGCAGATTTACAAATAAGAGCACAGGACTCCGCCTAAAATATTTCAGAATTCTTGCTATTTCGTTCATCATGGCCCTTTCGCTATTTTAATATTATGTCTTTTATTCAGCAATATCGTGTCTTACTCGTACCGCAGCGATTCAATCGGATTTCTCCTTGCCGCTTTGTAGGTCAGCCAGCTTACTGTAAGCAGAACAATTAAGGTTGAAATGCAGGCTGACAAAGCAAATATCCACCAACTTAGTGCTATTTTGTATGCAAAACTTGCGAGCCATTGATTCATACTATAATATGCAATTGGTGTGGCGATTACAAAGGCCACAGCCACCCATTTCAGAAAACCGATATTCAGCATCATGACAATTTCGCTAACGCGAGCTCCATTTACTTTTCGGATTCCAATTTCTTTTGTACGACTTGTCATTAGAAAGGTAGCCATCCCTAGCAATCCCATACTGGCGAGCATAATAGCAAGAAGAGCAAAGAAACCCATAAGCTGAAATGTTTTATTATCCTTATCATACAGATGATCCACCTGCTCATCTAAATAACTAAATTCGATTACCTCATCGGGATAAATACTCTGACAGGATTTTGTTACCGTTTTCATGACCTGGACAACGTCCAGAGATTTTACTTTAACTATCAGATGATAATATTCCGGATAACTAATTACAAAAACTGCAGGCCTGATTTTTTCGTAAAGCGACTCAAAATGAATATCTTCAATAACTCCAACAATTTCACGCTTAGATTTTGGCCAATTGCATTGGATCCTTTGTCCAATCGGGTCTCCTTGAATCTCAAGACTTGCAACAGCTGCCTCGTTCAAAATTATCGATTCCGTAGCATCTGTTTTAAAGCGATTGGAGAATAATCGGCCCCGTGTAGCTTTGATACCAAATGACTCAAAATAATCGAAATTCACATGAACATAAGGAATCGATTTTGGTTCTGTTTGCCCTTCTGGCAAAACTCCGCCTTCATTGTTGAGGGATCCGGAAGGAATGCGGCTGGCTGTTGATACAGCAGAAACACAATTTTGAGCGATAAGTGTCTGTTTAAGAGCATTATATTTTTCTTCACTCCCTAAATCAAATACAGCAGTAAGAACAGCATTCTTCTCAAATCCTAGATCTTTTTGTTTTAGAAATTGAATTTGGCGAAGCATGATGATAGAACAGCTTATCAAAATGATTACGATTGAAAATTGAGCTCCTATCAGGATTTTTTTAATCTGAAATCCGGAACTATTGCTGCCTCCAAGCGACTTCATTACCTGCACGGGACTATATTTAGACAATATAAACGCAGGATAATATCCGGCCAAAACACCGATAATCAATAATATACCAAACATTCCTAAGAGTATATTTCCGTTGGTCAGGACTGAAAACGACAATTCTTTTCCCGAAAGATTATTAAAAATCGGCAAACAAAATCTGACTAAAACCAGTGAAATGATAAATGAAATAATAAATACGACAAAGGATTCTATTATAAATTGCAAGGCCACCTGACGACTGGAAGCACCAAAGGCTTTTCTCATCCCAATTTCGGTTAAACGGGTAGTTGCATTGGCTGTCAATAAATTAACGTAATTAAAACTGGCAATGAGCAGAATCAATAATCCGATAGCCGAAAAAATCAATACATAATTAATACTGTTTTGAGGTTGGATATCATTCTGGAATTGTGCCGAATAAAGATGAATATCCTTCAATTGTTGAAGGGTAAATACTGGTAAAGGAGCATCCTTATCGTTTGGATTTTTTAATATCTGACAGATTTTTGCCTCTAGTTCCGGCTTCGAAAAGTCATTTTGCATTTCAAAATACACCAGAAAATTTTGCCAGCCCCATGAACTCATCCAATCTTTACCAAAAAGCATATCGCCATCAGCCAGTGTGAGAAAAATATCAAAGGTAAAATGCGAATTTTGGGGAACATCTTCAATGACACCGACTACCGTATAATCGTATTCATTACCAACTTTTAACATCTTCCCGACGGGGTCAATATCACCAAAATACTTATGAGCCGTAGTTTCCGAAATCACTGCAGTGCCGGGCAGCTGAAAAAAATCTCCTGCATTTCCTTTTGTAAAACGAAAAGAAAATATATTAAACAAATCGGGATCGACCCAGGCAACTTTGTTCTCTCTAAATCGTTGATTATTACTCTGTATCAAAATATTATCGCGGGGTAATATACGGGCGAACTTTTTAATTTCCGGCAGCTTATTTGCTAAAACTTCAGCGGCCGCAGGAGCCTGATAGGGATGAACTTCCTGACATAAGCGGTAAATATGATCCGATTTTTCGTGATACCTATCGAAGCTTAATTCGTGAAACACGTAGAGCAACAACAGTATACAAACAGCAAGTCCGACACTCAAACTGGAAATGCTTATAATTGAATATACCCGACTCTTTATCAGACTCGCAAATGCAACTTTAAAATAATTCCTGAACATGATCGATGATTTTTTATAAGAAATTACAGCTTCTCAAAACAATTATGCGCCTCACAGTCCGATCACTTATTCATTCTTTAAATTGGCATTCTCCAGTATTACTTGTCCGTCAAGCAAATTAATGGTACGATGCGCAAAACCAGCATCACGTTCAGAATGCGTAACCATAATAATCGTTGTACCTTCCTGGTTGAGTTCGGTTAAAAGATTCATAACCTCCAGGCCATTTTTCGTGTCGAGGTTTCCTGTAGGCTCATCGGCGAGAATTAATGCCGGATTTGCAACCACCGCTCTCGAAATGGCAACCCTTTGCTGTTGACCGCCAGAAAGTTGCTGGGGAAAGTGATTGGTACGATGCCCTATTTTCATTCGTTGCAGAACTTCGGTCACTCGTTTTTTTCGTTCCGAAGCCTTCATTTTCAGATATAGTAAAGGCAGTTCCACATTGTCGTATACATTTAGTTCGTCAATCAGATTAAAACTCTGAAATACAAAACCAATATTCCCTTTTCTGTACTGAGTACGGTCCTTTTCTTTCAAACCGCTAACATCTGTTCCCGCGAACGCGTAGGTACCCTCTGTAGGATTATCAAGAAGGCCGATGATGTTTAGTAATGTTGACTTACCACAACCCGAAGGTCCCATTACTGCTACAAATTCACCTTTTTTTACATGTATATCAACCTTGTTTAAGGCATACGTTTCCACCTCTTCGGTACGAAATACTTTTCCTAATTTTTCTGTTTTTATCATTTCAATGCGTATTAAAATTTACACTTCACTATTTTAATTTTTCAAGAATCTTAAATGATGTAATTATTAATTCTGTGGTTTCATTCATAAACATATTATTACTCGTACCTCAATGATTCAACGGGGTTTTTACGCGCTGCTCTCCAGCTATACCAACTCACCGAGATAAGCGCAACTACCAATGCCATAAAGCCGGCAAGGACGAATATCCACCAACTTAAGCCGATGCGGTATGCGAAATTTTGCAACCACAAATTCAATATATAATATGATATTGGCACCGCTATACAAAAAGCAATAAGTATCCATTTCACAAAACTTCGATTGAGCATATAAACGATTTCCGAAACGGTGGCACCATTAATCTTACGAATCCCAATTTCCTTTACCCGGTATTCGCACATAAAAATAATGAGTCCCAGGGCCCCAACAATTGAAATAATAATAGATATCAAACAAAAGATAAATATAAGCTGGGCTTGTTTCTCCTCTTGCTGATACATGGCATTAAGCTTCTCGTCGAGGAAGGTATACTTTATCTCATATTTATGCTCAAATTGAGAATAAACATTCTTTATATGCACCATGGTTCCGGCCAAATCTTGTCCGTTTATTTTCAGGCTTAATTGATAATGCCTTTGTTTTGTCAACCAGAAAGCCAGCGGTTGAACTTCCTCGTGTAGAGATGCATATTTTATATCGTTTACAATACCAATTAGTTCTCCCTTAAAATCGAAACCTGGTATTAATTTCCCTAAATATCCTTCGGTCCAGCCAAATTCATTCAAAGCCTTTTTATTAAAAATAAATTTATTTTCATCCGATTCGATATTGGAGGAAAATTCTCTTCCTTCAATAATTTTGAAACCCATGAACTTCATATATCGTTCATCAACCGGCCAGGAATAAAAACTAACTTGCTTACCCTCAATCTCCCGACCCCAACTCATTCCAACGCCCCCAGGGACAAAGTTAGAGAAAGCATAATCAGAAATATTGGGATTCTTCATTAGTTCATCCATAAACGACTTCTCCTGCTTTCGGATATCTGATGTAGTTTCAACAACCAAAATATTCTCTTTTTCGAAGCCTAAATCATAATTTTTCAGATGAGAAATTTGCTTTTCGATAAATAACACGCCGATAATCAAGAGTATAGAAATCGAATATTGAATTACTGTAAGTATTTTCCCTGACCTTGAATGCTTTACTGAAAATGAAATCAGTCCTTTAAGAGCCAGTGCAGGTTTTACACTTACAAGGATTCGCGATGGATAAATGGAAAACAGAACCCCAACGATATAAAAAAGGAGCAAGCAATAAAGCATGATAAAACTGTAGTCTTTCAGAATCAGTTCATAACCGAAAATATCAGGCCAGATACTCACGGTCAGATAGGCTAAAACAATGGCCATTAAAAAGGCAAAACTGATAAGAATCAAGGTTTCGAAAATCAAAGCCAAGAGGAGTCGCTCCTTGGTTTCCCCAAAAATACGCCGCATATTGATCGAGCGAATTATCTTCGGGGCACTGGCGATAGCAAAATTGACATAATTGATAAATGCCATCAGAAGCAAAAGGACGGCAACTAAAACCAGAGTCCTGTCGAAAGCCAGATTGCCATTTCCCCCACTTCTACTAAAATGATAATCTTTGAGTGGCAAAAAAGAGAAACTCACTTTCGATTCGGGATACTCTTCAACCAGGCTTTTTATTGCAGGAATTTTGAGAATTTTATTATTAATTGCTTCAAAATCAGTACCGGGATATGCTTTGAAAAAATGATTAAAACTGTACTCCGACCAATCATTTACCCATTTGCCTGTGGGATAAGAACAAAAAGCCTCATACCTAAAACTTGAGTTAACAGGCAATTCATAAAACACAGCTTCAACAACATACGGTTCTTTAAAATTCGCCAATAAAGTTTTTCCTACTGGATTTTCATGCCCAAAAATCCTGTTTGCTGTTTTTTCAGAAATTATAATGCTATTTTTCCCTTTCAAAGGTTTTCTTAAACCACTTTTAATCCGAAGTGTAAAAACATCGCAAAAAGTAGAATCAACAGCTCTGGTATATATTTGAAAGTTATTATTCTGATCAGACTCTTTTACGAAATTACTTGGTCCCCAAGCGAAAGAACAAAGATGCTCAAATTCAGAAACATTTTCCGCAATGATATCCGCCATTGGGTTAGGCAGCATATAGCTCATACTGATTTCGCCATTTTTTTCTCTATGCATTTCCAGACGATAAACATTTTCGTACGATTCATTATACCGATCGTATGTAAACTCATTGTACAGGTACATCGATAATAACATGAAGGCTGCAAACGAAACCGACAAACCTATTAAATTAAATATGGTAACCTTTCCAGCCTTTTGCAGGTTTTTAATGATTAATTTCAGATAGTGTATAATCATATCTTAAAATTTACAAATGTTTAATGCTTTAATTTTCGACATTGCTTTTAATTTCCTGATTTAAAGGCAAACTGATTATTTAAAAATGATACGCTTGCTGTCGCCGAAATTATCGTAACCCGAAACAATGACCTGCTCCCCGGGCTGTAACCCGTCGATAAGCTCATAATATTTAGGGTTTTGCCGTCCTACTTTAATCATTCGCTTCTCAGCATACTTTCCATCCTCCGACAATACAAAAATCCATTGACCGCCGGTTTGCTGATAAAAATTACCACGAGCCAGTAAGATTGATTTTTGTGGACTACCCAACTGCAAGCGGGTGTAATATGTTTGCCCTGTGCGCATATTATCGGGATTAATACCAGTAAATATCATTTCCACAGAAAAACGGCCTTCGCGTACTTCGGGAAGCACTTTCCTGATTTTAAGCTCAAATTCCTGACCTTGCCGTTCCAGAATGGCTGTTAAACCTACCTTAACCTTGTCGATAAAATGTTCGTCTATTTGTGCCAACACCTTATAAGAAGTGAGTACGTGGATTTGTCCTATCCGTCCACCACCCGAAATGGACTGACCAATTTCAGCATCCAGCATTGTTAGCTGACCATCAACCGTAGCAATAACATTTAAATCTTCCTGCCTTTGGCGTACCAATTTCAGGTTTAAATCCATATTTCTAAGATTATCTTCCATCTGCTTTATCTGAATAAACCGATAAATAGAATCCTGTTTTTGACGTTCCAGATAGAGCTCATAACTCCTTTTAGCAAAGTGAAAGTCCTCCTCCGATTTCAAAAATTCTTCCTTCGAAATGAGCGCTTCCTCAAAAAGCGTCTTATTTTGACCATAGGTTCGCTTTTTTCTTTTGATATCAAATTCCAGATTCAGGAGCTCGCGTTTAATCTGAAGTTTTTCCTGTTCCATTACCACCATGGTATTGCGCAGAAAGTTATTCTTTTCGGCCAGTTGCGATTCACTGTTTAGAATACTCAAACTCAGATCGGGATTACTCATCCGTAAAATAATATCCCCTTTTTTTACCATGGCACCTTCTTCGATGAACTTTTCTTCCACTCTTCCCCCTTCACGAACGTCAAGAAATACGGTAGCTATGGGTTCAACGATTCCGGTGATGGTTATATAATCATGGAAAATGCCTTCTGTAACCGTTTCAATGGTCAATTTCTCTTTATCTGCACGAAACGTGGATAAATTGCCCGTGAAAAATGCCTTGTAAACAAGTGCCAGGAATACCAGCACACCCAAAGCTATATATATATGCTTCTTTTTAATCCCTTTTTTCTTTTCAATAATGATATCCATGCTATTATAATTTTACCTTTTATCTGTCCGGTCAATATTCATTAATTCAAGTGATTCCAGTTACCGGAATTGTAAAATTCGAGTATCTGTTTTCGCATGATGTAGATTAATTTAGCTTTTAAAACAGCTGCTTCGGCCGACGCAACACGTTGTTTGGATGCTTCAAAATCCGTTGCCCCCGCTAGCCCTTTTTCCATTTTTCTTGCTACGTTCTTTAAAGAAAGGAGGTTGAATTCCCTTGATTCCATGGAGGCGTGGTATTCATTTTCGGAAGATTGCAGTTCATCCCTTGCCTTCACAATTTCAGCGTATAGCAAATCCTTTCTTTTTTGAAGCTCATATGCCTGATTGGTCAGGGCAATTTCCTTTCTTTTCCTTTGACAGTAAACCGATGCATGATTAAATAATGGAATGGAAATTCCCAAATTTACCCACTGATTCTGATTGTTTTCGAGCTGTTTAACATACGCCAAAGTGTCCCCATCAAAATAATTGGAATTATAACCAGCAGACATATACACTCTTGGGAAATAACTCCCTTTCGCCACAGCCAGATCCTTCTCCTTTGCTTTGAGTAAAAATTCTTGCTGTTTTATCTCTGGCAAAATCTGTACTGCCGTACTGAACAATGAATCAATATTCGACACTGCAGTAGTGGTAATCAACAAAGCATTTACTGTATCGATGCTAAGCATTTGACTTGCATCAAGACGCAGCAATTGCTTTAATTCTAGCATTGCCTTACTCATATTATTTCGGGCACGGACAAGATTAAGCTTATCATCAGCCCATTGACTGTTTAATTCCTGTACCATGATGGGTGATTCCCTGCCTACATCAACAAACTTTTGCATTCGATGATACATTAGTTCTGACAAGTCAGCCTGACTTTGAGCCACCTGCATCAATCCAATACTATAAACAGCGGTATAATATGAGCTTAATACACTAAATATTAGTTGATTTTTAGCAAACGAAAGATCTTCTTTGCTGGCAGAAAGCAGATAATGATTATAACGAATTGTATTTTGCTTAATGAAACCATTAAAAATATCGATGGATGAACCGACCCAAAATTGGTTTCCCAAAGTCTGTTCATAGGTAATGGCATTCGTATTTCCGTCGATGTTTCTTCCAAAATTCAAATTCACTGAACTGCCCATATTTAAATCGGGCAGCATTCCAATCTTACTTTCAAAAAGCCCGATTTGCTGGCTTTTGAGTTCGTTTGCCTTCTGATGAAGTTCAATATTATTATTCAGCGCATATTCTACACAGGCTGTAAGACTCCAAGTTTTTTGAGCAAAGGAAACAGAATGAAATAACATCAGAAGAATAAAAAGAACAAGGGGAAAAATTGAAGGCATGTAACTTTTCATCACATTCGTAAAAACATTTTCCTCAATAACCAACAGCAAATTTTTCATACCAATTCCATTAAGTCATTGGAATTGTTCAATGTTGATGCCAGTTACCATATCTAACAGAATATAAGCACTATAATGGCCAATATTTTATAAAAACCGAGAAAAAGTGTATAATTTTTTGACAATCCCTGTTTAATTATTTGACAATTATCTAACTTCGTTGATACATCATTTAATAATGATGTTAAATGTTCTGAAATTATACAGAGAAACATGAAAAGTAATATTCTCATTCTCGACGATAACCATAGTGTATTAACGGCACTGGAAATGCTGCTTCAAACAGAGTTTGAAAATGTTTTCTGTCTAAAAAATCCAAACATCCTGATTTCAACCTTACAGCAACAAGATATCGATATTGTTTTGCTCGATATGAACTTTAAAGCAGGAATGAATACAGGCAATGAAGGAATTTACTGGCTAAATCAGATTCAGGAGCACGACCCAAGCATTAGTGTTGTAATGATTACTGCCTATGGTGATATTGAATTAGCCGTAAAAGCTGTAAAAGAAGGAGCCTTTGATTTTGTTTTAAAGCCCTGGGATAATAATAAATTAATCAGCACACTACATGCAGCTATAAAACTGCGAAAAAGTAAAATGGAAAACATTTCACTTTTAAAAACAACTCACGCCCTAAAACAAGAATTGAAATCGAACTCACAAAAAATTATCGGGCAATCAGAATCCATGAGAAAAGTGATGGAAATGGTAAGAAAAGTTGCTGTGACGGATGCCAATGTTTTTATTACCGGCGAAAATGGTACAGGCAAAGAACTTATTGCACACGAAATACATAATTACTCAAAAAGAAGCAAAGAAGTAATGCTGAGTGTGGATATGGGAGCAATTTCCGAATCGTTGTTTGAAAGCGAATTATTCGGACATAGTAAGGGCTCGTTTACCGATGCAAAAGAAGACCGGACCGGCAAATTTGAAGCAGCACATAAAGGAACACTCTTTCTCGACGAAATCGGAAATCTCAGCCTGTCATTACAGGCAAAAATACTAACTGCAGTTCAAAACAGAACAATTATAAAAGTGGGGAGTAATACTCCGGTTCCTATTGATATTCGTTTGATTTCGGCTACCAACCGCGACCTTAAACCCATGATAAGCAATGGTCAGTTTCGAGAAGATTTGCTTTACCGCATAAACACCATTACCATAGAATTACCTCCCTTGCGTGACCGTGGAAGTGATATTCTGCTGCTTGCCGAATTTTATCTGCAGAAATATGCCTCAAAATATGATAAGTACGGACTAAAAATCAGTCAAAAAGCGATGCAAAAACTGATGGATTACAAGTGGCCGGGAAATATCAGAGAATTGCAACATTCGATCGAAAAAGCAGTGATTTTGGCTGAAGACAAAGTTTTGAATGAATTTTCTTTCAATTTAACGGATAATTCAAATGTACCTGACAAAACCCTTTCGAACAAAACCATCGAAAAAATGGAAAAAGAGATGATTCTTAATAGTATTAACAAAGAAAAAGGCAATATAAGTGCAGTGGCCAAATCGCTGGGAATAACACGCCAGACGCTCTACAATAAATTAAAAAAGCATAATATTTAAGTTCAACTTGTATTAAACGAAAAGGTCAATTACAATAATTTATATTCCAAAATAAATCTACACATATGGGCTACTCGCATTTTTACCGGGTAATTATTTTAAAATTACTAATTATTATACTGCTTTCGATGGCCATTCCCTGGCTAATTTTTGTAAAACAAGCCTATGTTTTAAGTTTACTGCCATTGGGTTTATTAGTAATTGCCTGTATTGATATCGTTCGCTTTTTTAATAAAATCAATCACTGGATAGCCTTTTTTCTTTTAGGAATCGAAAATGAAGACACCACATTAAAATCGCCACCGGCCACCGGCAATAAAGCCATCGACAACGTTTACAAAGCCACCGATCGGCTCAACGAACTTTTTAGGCAGATAAAAATAAACATCAGCACACAGGAGCAATATTTTCGAATGATTATCGACCAGTCACTTACCGGACTATTCGCGGTGAACGAAAATGGAAGGATCATCAATATTAATCCGGCTGCAAAAAAGCTGACCCTTTTACAGGATCACCACCACATAAACCTCCTTTCAAATATTGATTCAGCCTTGCCCGATTTTATCATGTTTTCGGGCAAAAACAAAACACAGCAATCCGCTGTTTTTGAAAATCAGTTTGGACAAAAATTACTGTTCAAATTATCAGAGATTAAAAGCCAGAAGGGAATTATTAAGCTGGTTGTTGTAAGCGATATTACCAAAGAATTGGATAATGGAGAAGTGGAAGCATGGATAAAGCTGGCACGAACATTATCTCACGAAATCATGAACAATATTGCACCCATCACAACACTTTCACAGGTTATCTCGGGGTATTTTACAACAAACAACAAAAGAATTGATGTTCAGGATCTGGACTCCAAAACACTTACTAATACAGTAAAAGGACTCCGGGTGATCGAAGAACGAAGTCTTAGCCTGATGAATTTTACGGAAAACTACCGGAAATTTACCATGCTTCCCGTACCACAATTTTCCATGGTTAATGTATCGCAACTCCTCGAAAATAATCTAATGGCCGCAAGCACCTATTGCGGATTTGATAATTTACATCTTGCAAAATCGATTCCCGAAAATCAATTATTCTTAACCGACGAAAAGCTTCTTTCTCAGGTTGTACTAAACTTGTTAAAAAACGCCTGCGAGGCCCTTGTCATGGAAAAGACCAGCAATCCGAGTCTTGTAGTAAGTTTGAAACAAACCGGAAACAATCTCATAATAAACATTTCAAATAACGGGCCTGCAATTCCTCCCAGCTTACGAGAGCAGATTTTTATTCCTTTCTACACAACAAAATCTGGTGGATCAGGCATTGGACTGAGTCTCAGTAAGCAAATAATGCTTAAAATGAATGGCGATATCGTACTAAGTCTGTCGAAGGATCACTTAACAACATTTTCCATTGTTTTAAATTGAGTCATGGATGGATTAATAGATGAAAAGTTGATGAAAACTCGGAGTTTTCAACTGGTAGATCTCCAATGAAACAAGCGATTATTTTTCACTAAAATTATCCATCGATCATAACACATCTAGAAATCATAAATCATTTAAAATCTATTTATTTGTTCGCATTAATGTAACATTTATTTGGAGCAGATGTACAAGTATCAGGTTCAGGAAAATATGCATTGTCGTTTTAATAATAAACTGATTTCATATAAAATTCTGCATGGGAATCGACATAAAAACCATCGCTTTCGTTTTAGGAATCACGCATCTGATTCAGATATTGGTTTTTATATATCAGTATCGGGTTAATAAACACATCAAGGGCCCGGGATGGTGGCTTCTTTGGAGTGCCTTTGAATCGCTTGGATTTATCCTAATTATTCTAAGAGCTATCCCCTCATTGACATTTACAATGATTATTTTTCAAAACATTGTAATTCTGCTGGGAACCATTTTCATCTATATTGGTCTGATTAAATTTTTTAATAGGAAAGTTAATTTTCGATTCCTTGGTGTATTTTTCTTCTCTTTTTTAATGCTTCATATTTACTTCATTTTTATTCATGACGATATATCAATACGATCAGTAAATTTAGCCATTTACCTTTCTATAATATCTTTTACTACAGCCTTTTACCTTCAAAAATACAAAACAAAATCTACTATTTTCACAGCCAATTTTAATATAATAATATTTATTGTCCATGGATGTGTATTTGCCTATCGAGCAGTATTAATTATAACAGGCACATCAGTCACGGAAGTATTTACGCCCAGCCTTTTCAATTTTATTCCCTATTTTGATGCTCTGATTGTAAGCCTACTATGGACATTTGGTTTTATTATGATGGTTAACCAGCGATTGAATTCAGAGATTTCAGAGGCGAAAACTCATTTTGAACTCATCTTTAATACCAGTCCTGATGCGTCTATAATTACCCAAATAGAAAATGGTCTATTCATCGATTGTAATGAAAGTTTTATAAAATTATTAGGGTATTCAAAAGCAGACATCAATGGAAAGTCAACCCTGAATATAAATATTTGGGGTAATCCGGATGACCGCAATGAAATGCTCCGCCGAATAAACGAATATGGTTTTTGCGAAAACTTTGAATGTGCTTTCCGTCGAAAAAACGATCGATTATTTGTTGGTTTACTTTCAGCAAAAATTATAATACTGCAAGAAACTCCACATCTGATAAGTGTTATACGCGATATTTCTGAAAGGAAGCAAATTGAAGAAGAAATTAAACTAAAAAACGAAGAGCTCAATAAAGTCAATGCCGAAAAAGATAAATTCTTCTCCATTATTGCCCATGATCTTCGGAGTCCTTTCAGTGGATTTTTAGGACTAACAGAACTTCTCGCTGAAGATGTGCAAAATATGACAATGGACAGAACTAAACTGATAGCTCAGAAAATGCACGAATCTGCTGTTAATATCTTCAGACTTCTCGAGAACTTGTTGGAATGGTCAAGAATGGAACATGGGCTTATTCATTTTAATCCTGAAAACATTCAGCTATATTCCCTTGCGAATGAAAGTCTGACGATGATTGTTGATCGTGCAAAATCAAAGGAAATTGAAATTACCAATATAATCCCCGAAGACCTGAACGTATTGGCTGACAGCAACATCATCCAGTCTGTGATACGAAACTTGGTCTCAAATGCGGTTAAATTCACTCCTTTCGGTGGAAAGATAATTCTTTCCTCCAAAATCATGACCAATAAAACTCTTAAAATATCGGTCAGCGATACCGGAATTGGCATGAGTTTAAGCATGTTAGAAAATTTGTTCCACCTCGGTGTTCAAACCAATAGAATCGGCACTGATGGTGAGCCAAGCACCGGTTTAGGACTTTTAATCTGTAAAGGTTTTATTGAAAGACACGGAGGAAAAATTTGGGCAGAAAGTGAAGAAGGAAAAGGCTCCGATTTCCATTTTACAATTCCAGGCAAATAGGGGAAAAAAGATATGTTTTTGCCAAGTCGACCCAAGCTCATGAAATTGAATCCGGTTCATGTTTCTTTCCATCTTAACAAAAGAAAACATGTAAAACTTACTTACTCATATCTTCAAAAAAATAAATTAATAAATTTTGTAGGTAACCTATGAACATTTATATTTTTTGATATCTTTGGTTTAAAAACAAACAGCAACAAGGTGATTTTTTTGATTATTGATTAGCAAATACTTAAAACTGATCTTTATTTCAAAATCAACCTAGTAAAACCTTGAAAAACCAACAAGTGACTGAAGCAGTTAATACCAATCAACCAAAAAAACCATGAAAAACCAACAACTGAGTGAAGCAGTTAATACCAATCAACCAAAAAAACCATGAAAAGAATCCCGGCTTCCCGATTTATCCATTTTGCCTTATTCATCATGCTTGCGACGAATCTTTTTGCGCAAAACCCTCCTGAAAAATATGGTAAAATATCTGTTGAAGAATTGGAAAATACTGCTTGCCCAATTGATTCGAATGCACATGCATTCTTTCTATTTGATTATGGAACCTCCTATTTTGAATATGCCGATACTGAAATTCATGAATTTGATTCCAGAGGAGACCAAAAAGGATTTCAATTATTCTTCAAACGGCACTGTAGAATTAAAATTCTTGATAACCAGGGTTTTTCATGGGCTGATTTCGAAATTCCCTTATATCACGACGAAGGAATAGATGAAGAAAAAATTATGAGCATCAATGCATGTGCATATAATTTGGAAAATGGTAAAATCGCAAAAACGAAACTCAAGAAATCGGATGTTTTTAGCGAAGAAACAAATAAATACTGGACAACGAAGAAGTTTGCAATGCCAAACGTGCGTGAAGGTTCAGTTATTGAAATTGAGTACACTATTAAATCAGATTACTTTTTCAATCTTCGACCATGGTATTTTCAGAGGACAATTCCGGTTTTACAAAGCGAATATCATGTGAGCATTCCAGAATACTTCAATTTCAATCAGACCCAAAGAGGATATATCCAAATACAGAGAGAAGAAGAACATAAACAAAAAAGACTAACCATTACCTATCACGCAAAAGCATTGGGAATCATAGCTCAGAAACAAACGAGCTCGAGCACATTTGATTATTATGAATACATTTGTCATTATTACGCAAAAGACATTCCGGCCTTTGAGATTGAAGAACATTTAAGAACGAAAGATAATTACCTAAGTCGATTTGAATTTGAACTTCAATGGACGCAGTTTCCGAATGCTGCCAGGCGATCATACACCTCGAATTGGGATAATATTAATGGAAACTTATTGGATCATGCGAAGTTTGGAGAAGAGTTAAATACAAGGTCACACATTAAAAATGATGCCGCCACGCTTAAGCAATCCAATCAACAGGATTATCCACTCTTAAGCAGTGCTTTTAACTTTATTAAAGGTAAAATGGCGTGGAATGGATACTATAGCAAATATGTCACAACATCGCTTTCTGAGGCTTACAAATCGGGAAGAGGAAATTGTGCTGATATAAATTTAAATCTTCTGCTTCTGCTGAGGGAATTAGGTTTTGATGCCTATCCGGTCATATTAAGCACTCAGGAAAATGGCATAATTAATCCAGCCCTCCCTTCTATCAGTAGTTTTAACTATGTAATAACCGTGGTTAAATTAGACAAAGACACATTACTCATGGATGCTTCAGATCCATACGCTGAAATCAATATTTTACCTGTTCGCTGTCTTAACGACAAAGGCAGAATTGTAGATAATACCGGAGGACACTGGATACTTCTGATGGATTATAAGCCATATTCCCTGTTAGAATACTATAAAATAGATATGGATGAAAACCGCTCTATCCATGGTGTGAGGCAATTGAGTTTAAAAGATTATGCTAAATATCAGTATAAAAAATCCATAAAAAAGCACAATAATATCTCAGAATATCAGTCTTATCTGGAAAAAGAAATTACTGATCTGAAAATCCTGGATCTCACGGTGACTGGATTGGATACCCTGATGGACAATATGAGCATAAGCATCAAATTCAAGCAAAATAATTTCATTGAAGAATCAAATGATATTGCGTATTTTAAACCAGCTTATCAGCCCTTTGTTTCTAAAAACCCCTTTAAACTTGAAAAACGTGATTACCCGGTAGAATTTGATTATCCATATGGTGTCCAACAGATATACTCAATAACTATACCTGAGAAATATAGCATTTCAGATTTACCCAAAGCACTTATAATCAATTCGCCTGATGGAAAATTAAAATACTTATACAATATAAGCCAGGCAGGAAACAATATTACCCTGATGATTAAATTCTCATTGAATAAAACACTGTTTTCATCAGTGGAATATGATGGATTAAAAGACTTTTATCAGCTAATCATCGACAAGCAAAACGAACTAATTGTACTTAAAAAAACCGAATGAAAAATTTCGTGTTTTTTATAACCACTGTATTTTTATCGTTGCAAACGGTGCATGCGCAAGATGCCTATTCAGTGGTTCATATTGCAGATTCATTAAAGCAAAATGCCGATGCAGTAATCAGGGTATATAACACAACCTACACCCGATCTTCAGTGGGCGATTATGCGCTTGATGTGCATTTTGTAATAACGGTATTGAATAAAAACGGCAACAACTCCGCAGAACTGACATTATTCTACGACCGAAACACAAAAGTTTCAGACTTAAAAGGATTTGTATATAACAAAAATGGCCAATTACAGCATGCCTTCAATAAAAATGAAATTCTCGATTTAGCCGCGAACAACAGTTATACTCTTTTTAGTGACAGCAGACTAAAGTTTTGCAAACCAGCGGTATCCGATTATCCATATACGATTGAATACAAATATACCATCGAAAATAAAGGCATTGTTGGTTTTAACACCTGGATGCCCCAAAAAGGATTCAATACATCGGTAGAAATAGCAAAACTGACATTTTGCACTTCAGAAAAATTTGACATTAAATACAAAGAATTAAATTATTCCTTCTTACATGAAGTTTCAGATAAAAAGAAGTGGAAAATCTACTATTGGACGGCTAATAACCTGAAAGCAGTTGAACATGAACCTCATATGCCCAATTCCTTGGATTTTATTCCTGCTATATTGCTATCGCCCGATAACACAGCGTATGAAGATACAAAAGGAGATTTTTCATCATGGAAATCCTATGGAAAATGGGGGTATAACCTCATAATTAACAGGGATGAATTACCTTTGGAAACATCAAAATTTATAAAAGAATTAACGGATACAATTCCCAATAAAAAAGAAAAGGCAAAAGCGGTATACAAATACATGCAAAGCAGGACAAGATATGTAAATGTTACTTTGGGTATTGGCGGGTTTCAACCCTTAATGGCCACTGATGTTGATAAAAAGGGTTATGGAGATTGTAAAGCATTAACGAATTACACCAAAGCACTCTTGAAATGTGCCGGTTTAGAATCGTTTTATACCGAAATAGGTTCAGGCGACCATCACGAAATAAAATTCACCGATTTTGCCAGCACTAACCAGACCAACCACATAATCCTCTGTTTACCCGTGGATGGTGATACTGTATGGCTTGAATGCACAAACCAAAAAATCCCATTCGGATATATTGGTACAGCGAGCCAAAACCGATATGCACTAATGATTACGCCCGATGGAGGCCTTTTAGTAAAAACCCCTTCATTAAATGCGAATCAGAATACAAGAACTTCAAATACAATTTTAACCATAAACGATTCGGGGAATGCTGATTTTATAATTACTACAAAATATTACAACAATCTTTATAGCGAGATATTTGAATTATTAAACATTTCGGAAAAAGAACAAAAAGATGCACTCCTCAGAAATCTATCATCCTATAGGTCGATAAAACTTGAAAGTTTTTCGGTCAAGGATAAGTCCGACACGATTGCAAAAGGAGAACTCTTCGTTAAAGGAAACCTGCAAAATTATGCTTCCATTGCTGGTAAGCGAATGCTTTTCACACCCGGGTTTTTTCACAAAAATGAATTAGCAGCTCTTATTCAAAACAAAAGAAAAGTTGATATTTATGAACCTTTAAGCTATTCATATATCGACAGCTTGCAGATTAATATACCGAAGAATTACAGCATTGAATATGTTGCGAGCAGCAGCCAGATAGAGTCAACATATGGTGAATGTTTAATCAATGTAAAGCAGACCGAAAGTGCTATCATGGTGGTTAGAAAACTGAGCATTAAGCATGGGAATTACAATTTTAAAATGTTGGATGAAATAAGTAATTTAATCAGGAGTATGGTGAGTTTTGAAAATAAAAAAATTATAATCACCAAAACTGATTAATTCATTTATCGAGTCAGACGGTTCCTCTCCATCACCTATTTGAGTCGTATTTCAGTATTGGTGATAAATATCAGCCTCACATAATAAAAACAGCGTTTAGCTTACACCCTAACAAACAAAATTCCTGATGTAACTGAAGAAAGCTGTGGATACAATTCACCCTTTCTTTTACTTTTGCCAAACAGAAAGTCAAACATTATTGTCTTTGTATACAATTTAACTGGTAATCATAGTCTTATAAATAATATCATGCGAAAAAAAATCATTCTTTCATTCACAATATGTGTAATCTCAATCTTCGGATTACAGCTCTTGGGACAAAAAAACGATTTACAGAAACAAAATCTTAAAGGAAAAATCCATTCGATTCATGAAGTGCATTTCAATGTTTCTGAAAATACCGGACAATTCACGAAAGGGGTTGTCGATGATTCATTCACCAATTTATTTGACGAAAAGGGTAATAAGATTGAAGATACCCGATGCAAAGCAAATGGAAGTATCGATAAGACGTACAAATACGAAACCGATGGACTTGGCTTCAGAATAGCCCAAAGGCAATATAGTTCTGACAACACCCTTATCCGAAGAATCAAATATTATTACGATAAAAATGGCTTATTAACGGAAGACATCAGTTTTTCCGAGGCAGGCGTTCAAGAAAAGAAATATACTTATGAGTATGATGCAGGTGGAAGCTTAATTGCCGATAACAGCTACACTCCGGATGGTCAGTTAATAAAGAGGTACACATATTCGTATAACAGTTCCGGAAATATCGAAACCAACAAAAAATTTGATAAATCGGGGAATCTCGAAAAGATTATCCATTTCCAAAACAATGAGAATGGAGATGTTGTTGAAGAAAATGAGTATTCTGCAAGCGAAACGCTCATAAGCACCATCCGTTATCAATATGAATATGATGGTCATGGGAATTGGATCAAAAAAACCATCCTTAAAGACAGCAGCCCGATTATTTTTGTTGAAAAAGAAATAGAATACCAGAAATAATTATTTGGTTTCCAGTTATTTCTAATTGAAGATTTACGAATTTATCGCAGTATTCCGGAATATCTCTACATTGGCAAAACGTTTAATGGCTTGAAAAAAGCTCTGAAATCAAAGAAAATCGGAATGCTTGTATCTTGCTTATAGGATATCAAAAAATCTTTCATGGGTTTCATATTTTTTGAGTAATTTTGTGGTCTTTGGAACTAAAATTCTTAGTTCCTGATTTTTAGTTTGTTACAATTATTATTTTTAGAATTCACATAAAAATGGGTAAAAAAGAAAGCAAACATGTTTACTGTTTCGGCAATCGCAGTGCCGAAGGAAACGGTAAGATGAAGAATGAACTGGGTGGCAAGGGTGCCAACCTGGCTGAAATGAACCTGATTGGTGTTCCCGTTCCTCCGGGCTTTACCATTACTACAGAGGTTTGTGACGCATATTACAAACTGGGACGCGAGAAAGCCCTCGAGATGATCCACGATGAAGTAGTGGAAGGTGTTCGTTTCATCGAAAATATTATGGGTTCCAAACTGACCGATTCAGCCAATCCTTGTCTGGTATCTGTTCGCTCAGGTTCACGGGCTTCGATGCCCGGAATGATGGACACTGTTTTAAATCTGGGTCTTAATGATCAGGCAGTTGAAGGTCTTTCCATCAAAACCGGAAATCCACGTTTTGTATGGGATTCATATCGCCGTTTTGTACAAATGTTTGGTGATGTGGTTCTTGGAATGAAACCAGAATCGAAAGAAGATGCTGATCCATTTGAAGAAATTATTGAAAATCTGAAGGAAGAAAAAGGCATTCATAATGATACCGATCTTTCTGCTGATGATTTGAAAGAACTTGTTGCCCGTTTCAAAGAAGCTGTTAAAAAGAACACTGGTAAGGATTTTCCTTCCGACCCATGGGAACAGCTCTGGGGTTCTATCGTTTCCGTTTTCGATTCATGGATGAATGACCGCGCTATTTATTATCGCAAACTCAACAATATCCCTGACGAATGGGGAACAGCTGTTAATGTACAAGCCATGGTTTTTGGTAACATGGGCGACAACTCCGCTACCGGAGTAGCTTTTACCCGTGATTCATCTACCGGAGAAGGCATCTTCAATGGAGAATACCTGATTAATGCTCAGGGAGAAGATGTGGTTGCCGGTATTCGTACCCCACAGGAAATTACGCTGGAAGGTTCAAAACGCTGGGCAAAACTTGCCAGTGTTACCGAAGAAGACAGGGCTGCAAAATTCCCATCCCTCGAAGAAACCATGCCCGTTATTTATAAAGAATTGATGGAAATCCAGAAAAAACTGGAAAACCATTATACAGATATGCAGGATATTGAGTTTACCGTTCAGGACGGAAAACTTTGGATGCTTCAGACCCGTAATGCCAAGCGTACAGGAGCCAGTCAGGTAAGAGTTGCTATGGATATGCTTCGCGAAGGACTTATCGATGAACCAACGGCTATTATGCGTGTAGAGCCTAACAAACTGGACGAATTACTCCATCCGGTATTCGACCGTGGCGCTATCGCTTCTGCCCGTGTTATTGCTAAAGGACTTCCCGCTTCTCCGGGTGCTGCTACCGGACAAATTGTTTTTCAGGCAGATGATGCCGAACAATGGTCATTAGCTGGTAAAAAAATTGTTCTTGTTCGTATCGAAACCTCTCCCGAAGATTTACGCGGAATGGTTGTGGCTGAAGGTATTCTCACCGCCCGCGGTGGTATGACCTCTCATGCTGCCGTTGTTGCCCGCGGAATGGGAAAATGCTGTGTTTCCGGTGCCGGAAGCGTAAAAATTGATTATCGTAAAAAGACCATCATCGCCGATGGCAAAACCTTTAATGAAGGTGACTGGATTTCTCTGAATGGTTCCACCGGTGAAGTATATGAAGGTAAAATCAAAACCGTTGATCCGGAATTAAGTGGCGATTTTGGTAATCTCATGACCCTTACCGACAAATTTGCTACCATGCTGGTTCGTACGAATGCTGATACTCCTCATGATGCACAGGTTGCCCGCAATTTCGGTGCACAGGGAATCGGACTGTGTCGTACCGAACATATGTTCTTTGGTGGTGATAAAATTAAAGCAATGCGCGAAATGATTCTGGCTGATGATGAAGCAGGACGTCGTCTGGCACTTGCAAAACTTCTTCCTATGCAGCGCGAAGACTTCGAGGGCATCTTCGAAGCCATGCACGATTTACCCGTAACGGTACGCTTGCTCGATCCTCCTCTGCACGAATTTGTTCCTCACGAAGAAGCCAACCAGAAAGAAATGGCTGAAGAAATGGGCGTTAGCGTAGAAGAAATCAAAAATAAAGTTGATTCGCTTCACGAATTCAATCCCATGCTCGGACATCGTGGTTGCCGTCTTGGAAACACCTATCCTGAGATTTCCGAAATGCAGGCACGCGCCATTATTGAAGCAGCTTTAGACCTGAAGAAAAAAGGTATTACTGCTAAACCAGAAATCATGATTCCTCTCACAGGAACCTATGCCGAAATGAAGATGCAGGAAATTATCGTAAGAGAAACTGCTGAAACTGTTTTTGCAGAACGTAACGACCGTATCGAATATTTGGTAGGCACTATGATAGAAGTTCCCAGAGCCGCTATCACTGCCGACAAAATTGCCGAATCCGCTGAGTTCTTCTCCTTTGGAACCAATGACCTCACCCAAATGACCTTTGGTTATTCACGGGATGATTCCGGTAAATTCCTCCCCGTTTATCTTGAGAAAAACATTTTAAAATACGATCCATTCCAGGTTCTTGACCAGGAAGGTGTTGGACGTCTGATGAAGATTGCTGTTAAAAAAGGCCGTAAAACCCGCAAAAATATCAAGATTGGTATTTGCGGTGAACACGGTGGCGAACCCTCATCCGTTGAGTTCTGCAATACGCTCGGTTTTAATTATGTAAGCTGCTCACCTTTCCGTATACCAATTGCACGTCTTGCTGCTGCTCAGGCTGTTATCAAACAGGGAGCGCCTAAAAACAAGAAAGCAAAAAAGGATAAAAAGGGTAAAAAAGATAAGAAAAAATAATTTTTGGACTTATTCTTAAGGAACCGAAATGGTTCTGACTTAATACTTTTCGGAGATGTCAAGCATTCATGATTGGCATCTCCTTTCTTTTTTCCACTGTTTCAAACGATTGCCACTTCTATCATTCTTGTTTTCAAAAAAAAAATCAAGGATATATAAATCATTGATTATCACAAATTCGAAGAGCGGAAGCAAACTAAATCCTAATAAAGCAGTGCTCAATCAATATCAAGGAACAATTAAGACAATTGCCCTCTTAAAGTTGATAGTTTCTGGCATTACTTCTTTCGAACTTTATAATACAATTGTCAAAAAGCTTATGGCTGAATTTCTTTAACGTTCAACGAATTTCGTAGTCATTTTTACCCTACCTTTGCACCCCCGTATTTTTTTACATTTCAATAAATTAATCCTATGGATATCAGGAATATCGCAATTATAGCTCACGTCGACCACGGAAAAACCACTCTGGTAGATCGTATTTTACACCAGGTTAACCTCTTTCGTGCGAATCAGGAAGTAAAGGATCTCATCCTAGATTCGAACGATCTAGAGCGCGAACGCGGTATTACCATCCTGGCGAAAAATGTTTCCGTACGATATAAAGAAGTAAAAATCAATATTATCGATACCCCTGGTCACTCTGATTTTGGTGGTGAAGTTGAAAGAGTACTAAATATGGCCGATGGCGTTCTATTAGTAGTGGATGCTTTTGAAGGTCCAATGCCTCAGACCCGTTTCGTTCTCGAAAAAGCATTAAGTCTGAATCTGAAACCCATTGTGGTTATCAATAAAGTGGATAAACCCAATTGCGATCCAGACCTGACCCATGAAGCCGTATTTGATCTCATGTTTTCTTTAGGAGCAACGGAAGATCAACTTGATTTTCCTGTGGTTTTTGGCTCATCCAAACATGGCTGGATGGCTGCCGATTGGCAACATCCTTCCGAAGACGTTACCTATTTATTGGATAAAATCATCGAACATATTCCCGCTCCGAAAATTCCTGAGGGTAACCTGCAAATGATGATAACATCGCTTGATTACTCTTCGTATCTGGGGCGTATCGCCGTTGGGCGGGTATTACGTGGAACAATCATTGCCGGAATGAATGTGTCTCTGGCAAAAAGAGACGGAACTTTCGTAAAATCCAAAATCAAAGAATTGTATCTGTTTGAGGGTCTGGGCAAAGAAAAAATTAAGACGGAAGTTATTGCTGGCGATATATGTGCTGTTCTGGGACCCGAAGATTTTGATATTGGCGACACCATCGCCGATTCAGAAAATCCGGAAGCAGTACCGCCAATTATGGTCGATGAACCAACCATGAGTATGTTCTTTACCATCAATAATTCACCTTTCTTTGGAAAAGAAGGAAAACTCGTTACGTCACGACATTTACGCGACAGACTATATCTTGAAATAGAAAAAAATCTGGCATTAAGGGTTGAAGACACCAATTCACCCGATGCTTATCTGGTTTACGGCCGGGGAGTTCTTCATCTCTCCATTCTTATAGAAACCATGCGCCGCGAGGGATATGAATTACAGGTTGGTCAGCCAAAAGTTATTACAAAAGAAATTGATGGCGTCAAATGCGAGCCTATGGAGCATCTTATGGTAAATACTCCGGAACAGTTCTCAGGAAAAGTTATCGAACTTGTTTCTATGCGTAAGGGTGAAACAACGAGTATTATCACTCGTAATGATCGTATCCACATGGAATTTAAGATACCTGCCCGTGGTATCATCGGACTTCGTAACAATGTACTGACAGCTACAGAAGGTGAAGCAGTTATGGCACATCGTTTTGACGGCTACGAACCCTGGAAAGGTGATATTGGTATTCGAAGAAATGGAGCACTCATTTCTCACGAAACTGGTCAAGCTATCGCATATTCTATTGACAAACTGCAGGACAGGGGGACTTTTTTCATTTCGCCCAACGATCCTGTTTACGCCGGAATGATTATCGGTGAATATTCCAGGCAAGATGATTTATTGGTGAATGTTATTAAAACCAAAAAACTGACCAACGTTCGTGCTTCTGGAACGGATGATAAAATCATGATTTCGCCTCCCCGTCGCTTTTCTCTGGAAGAATGTATGGAGTACATTGGCGAAGATGAATATCTGGAAATCACACCACTATCTTTACGGATGCGTAAGATCATTCTGGATGAAAACGAACGCAAACGCAGTAATAAAAAAAGCGATTAGTTTTAGCAAACTCGAATTTTATCTATTTCGTCTTCATTTTAATATACTACTTCGAGGGTATTTATTCAGACTCGTATCTTATAATTCCATATTGAAGGATTTTACTTCAAAGAATGACACGAATAATGGGATTTCGCGAGAATTATTACCTTTGCTGTGTTAATATATTTCTAATAACAATTATAACAAAAAATCTTTTTTGCAGATTTTTTGTTATATTATTGGAATATAGGAAGAACTAAACATTCTTCGGCTTATTAAACTGATAATCAGACAGAAATCATTTTTGCCATATGAATTATATATTATTTGACGATTATTCGCGCAACAATTTACTGCCCCTCACCTTCCTGAGGCCTGTTGCAGACTTACGATTTGGCATTTTAACCATACGCGAAAAATGGGAAAAAATGCTCAATGTTAAAACTTCATCGCTTACAGAAGAATATTTAAGTATTAAATATCCCATGGTAAAGGGAGCAAATAATATCCTTATCAATGGTTCGGTATGTCCGAGTCCTGAATTGGTTAAGGAAATTGCGACTCTTAAACCCAATGAAGCTTTATTAAGTCAGGACAGCATAATTGCTTTGCATGTCATTGCCGAAGATCTTGATAAAATTGGCGAAGGTGATACGGAAGGTATTATTGAAATTGAAACAAAATCGCCGTTTACAAAGATCAATTACCCTTGGGAAATTTATGCAAAGAATGCTGAAGCTATTGCTGCTGACTTTGAATTTTTAACCAAAGGAAAAACTTCTGCAACCATAAGCAGTAGCAACAAACTTACTGCTCCAGAGATGATTTTTATTGAAGAAGGTGCAGTAGTAGAAAATGTGATTCTTAACGCATCCGAAGGTCCGATATACATCGGAAAAAATGCTCAGATTTGGGAAGGTTCTGTTATTCGTGGCCCCTTTGCTCTTTGTAATGATGCTATTGTAAAAATGCAGAGTATTATTTATGGCGCCACGACTATTGGTCCATTTGCAAAAATTGGCGGAGAAATCGAAAACTCTGTCATCATGGGCTATTCCAACAAACCCCATTGTGGTTACCTGGGTAATTCGGTCGTTGGTCAGTGGTGCAATATCGCCGCAGGAACCAATGTTGCTAACCTTAACAATACATATGCAACCGTTAAAGTCTGGAATTATCCTCAGGAAAAATTTATTGATACCGGCCAGCAATTCTGTGGACTTATCATGGGCGATCATTCAAAAACCGGAATAAATACAATGTTTAACACTGGTTCAGTCGTTGGTGTTAACAGCAATGTATTCGGTCATGGCTATCAAAGAAACTTTGTTTCGTCCTTTATGTGGGGAGGTCCGGCAGGTTATTCAGCATACGTTATCCACAAAGCACTCGACACGGCCATGCACGTATTAAAACGTCGCGGAGTAGATCTTACGGAAGCTGAACTCGAGATTTTCCGCTCAGTATATGAAATGACTGCTGGAAACGCACGTCTGTAAACCGACAGCACCTGACATACACTTTCTGTTTCTGAATGTGGCATGTTTGTTGACGATATAAACTTTCTTGATCATTATCCTGTAATTCCTGATACAATGCAACAGGAATTATGGTGTTTTGACAAAATGCTGTCCGCTTTTTTTTGCGTATAACATCCTCACTAATCCAAACTGACAATTTGTCTTATGTCTGACCAAATGTTGAATTTTGATACTCTTTTTCTTTCCGATTTAATTCAGGGTGATAATGAATTTATTCCACTTCTGTCGGCCGATGGCGAAGAAAGCTTAATGGCCGAAGAATTACCCGAAGAGTTGCCCATTTTACCACTTCGTAATATGGTTTTATTCCCGGGAGTCGTTATGCCAATTACCGTTGGCCGTGACAAATCCATCGCTCTGATTAAGGAACACTATCGCAAAACCCGTACGATTGGTGTTGTAGCCCAATTAAATGGCGACATCGAAGACCCTGATTTTAGCGATCTGCATAAAGTCGGTACGCTTGCCACCATCGTAAAAATATTGCAGATGCCCGATGGAAATACGACTGCAATCATTCAAGGGAAAAAACGCTTCGAGATTACTGAACCCATACAACAGGAACCATATTTCAAGGCCCGAGTCAAAGCCTACAACGATATTAAGGCTGGTTCTTCGGCCCGGAATTTTGATGCTCTTATTTCTTCGATAAAAGATTTAGCTGTTCAAATTGTTCGTAAATCGCCCAATATGCCTTCCGATGCTGCTTTTGCCATTGGAAATATCGAAACACCTTCCTTCCTTATTAATTTCATTGCCAGCAACCTGAATATCGATATTCAGGAAAAGCAACGCATCCTCGAATCGCAGAATATTCAGAAAAGGGCACAGGAAATACTTGGTATCCTTACGAAAGAACTTCAAATGCTGGATCTTAAAGCCGAAATCCAGAATAAGGTAAAAATTGAAATCGATAAGCAGCAGCGCGATTACCTTCTGCATCAACAAATAAAAACCATACAGGATGAATTAGGCGATGATCCGGTAAAACGACTTGTTGCTGAGCTCAAAGAAAAAACCCAGAAAAAGAAATGGCCGTTAGCCATTCAGGAGATTTTTGAAAAAGAACTGACAAAATTACAGCGGATGCATACTGCAGCTGCAGAATTCTCAATACAGGTAAACTATCTCGAAACATTGGTTGAGTTGCCATGGCAACAATATTCCAAAGATAATCTTGATCTGCAAAGAGCAAAAAAAATCCTGGATGAAGACCATTACGGACTTGATAAAGTTAAAGAGCGCCTTATTGAATACCTTGCTGTACTTAAGTTAAAAGGCGATATGAAGTCCCCCATATTATGTCTTGTCGGCCCTCCGGGAGTTGGGAAAACTTCCTTGGGGAAATCGTTGGCCCGAGCAATTGGGCGTAAATATATCCGGATGTCTTTAGGCGGATTACGCGATGAAGCGGAAATTCGTGGTCATCGTAAGACATATATCGGTGCAATGCCAGGAAGAATTATTCAGAATATCCGCAAAGCAAAAACATCCAATCCCGTTTTTATTTTAGACGAAATAGATAAAGTTTCGGGGAATAATATTAACGGAGATCCTTCCGCTGCTTTACTCGAGGTACTGGATCCGGAACAAAATAGCGCCTTCTACGATAATTTTCTTGAACTGGAGTATGACTTATCCGGAGTAATGTTTATTGCCACAGCCAATACGCTTTCTACAATACACCCTGCTCTTCGCGATCGTCTCGAAATTATTGATATCAGTGGGTATTTACTGGAAGAAAAAAGAGAAATTGCTCTTCGTCATCTGGTCCCAAAACAGCTAAGAGAACATGGTATTAAAAAATCACAACTACTAATTGATAATCAGTTAATTGAAGCTATTATTGATGATTATACCCGCGAATCGGGTGTCAGAGGTCTCGATAAGCTGATTGCTAAAGTTATCAGGCATCATGCCCGCTTCATTGCTGAAGGCGAAAAATATCAGAAAAAAGTCCCTGTATCTGCCCTTGAAACAATACTCGGAGTAAAACCTTTTCATCACGAAAAAAGTATTTCAAACAAGGTGGCTGGAGTAGTAACTGGTCTGGCATGGACTCAGGTAGGTGGCGAAATTTTGTTTATTGAAGCAAGTTTAAGCCGTGGTGAAGGCAAACTCACACTAACAGGTAATCTGGGTGATGTTATGAAAGAATCGGCCACCATCGCCTACGAATATCTAAAATCACATTCTGAAGAATTAGGCATCAATGCCGCTTTATTCAAACTATGGAATGTTCATATTCATGTTCCGGAAGGTGCTACACCCAAAGATGGTCCTTCTGCCGGAATTACAATGCTTACAGCTCTTACGTCTGTCTTTACGCAGCGTAAAGTAAAACAGGACCTTGCCATGACGGGCGAAATAACCCTCCGGGGAAAAGTACTTCCCGTTGGTGGCATAAAGGAAAAAATACTGGCTGCAAGAAGAGCGAATATTAAGGAAATCATCCTTTCTGTGGAAAATAAAAAGGACCTCACTGAAATTAAGCAAAACTACCTTGAAGGCCTGAGTTTTCATTTTGCCGATACGATGTCAGAAGTCATTGCAATAGCCTTGTTGGACGAAAAAGTTGAAAACCCTAAAATCCTTAATTCGGATTTGAACTAAGATTCAATCGCAAATCAAATATTTAATAAAAATCCCTGTACTAAATAAAAGTACAGGGATTTCTATTATAGTGGATATTTTTTACTTTTCAATACGGATACGGGCATCTACAGCAACAACCCTGGTGGGTGTGCCCAAAAGCGGATTAAGGTCGAGTTCCTTAATTTCAGGAGCCGCTTCCACCAAAGCACTCAAACGACAAATAGTTTCGGCGAACATTTCTTCGTTAACGCCTTCTTGTCCTCTCACGCCTTTAATGATGCCGTAACTCTTCAGCCCTTGAATCATTTTTATAGCCATTTCTTTACTTACAGGCGAAATGGCTGAATTCACATCCTTGAGAACCTCAATAAAAATACCTCCCAAGCCTGCTAAAATCATATGTCCGAATTTCGGTTCACAGGAAGCACCGGTAAAAATCTGTGTACCGCTCAGCATTGGCTGAAGCATTATGGCTGTAGTATCCTTGATTTGAATCATACGATTAAACTCACGGATTACCGTATCATCATCTTTCACATTTAAAACCACTCCACCCACATCCGATTTATGTACGGGTCCGACAACTTTCATCACTATGGGGTATCCAAGATTTCTGGCAGCTACAACAGCAGCATCCGCTGTAGTAACAATGGCCTCCCCTGCCCTTACAATTCCAGCAGCGTCGAGCATTGCCTGGACTTTTTCGGGACTTAAATATCCATTTTCACTATCATGAATGATATCACGTATTACTTTTACATCAACCTTTGGTAACTTAATATTCTCAGGTTCAGGGGCTGGCGTATGAATAACCTTTGCAAGAGCTCTTCCAAATAATACTTCATCCGGAAAGTTAATTCGTCCCAAAGAAATAAAATATTCGATTTCCTTAGCTACATTAATAATTGAAGGAAGAACTGGATAAATTGGCTTACGACAGCTTTTCATTTTTTCATCAAGAAGCTTATAAACATCATATACTTCGAACAATCCCGGGCTACCAAAAATAACAGCCATGGCATCGATATCTTCGAAATCAGTTTCACACGCATCAATAATATGCCCCAATTGCTCTGCAGTGCCTGTAGCCAAAAAATCAATAGGATTCGCTATGCTGGAGCCCGGAAAAAGTTTAGTGAGTAATTCATCAGCTTTAGTACCAGTAATTGCAGGCACCTGCAATCCATTTTCAGAAAGAGCATCAGTGAGCATAACAGCAGGTCCACCAGCATGCGTTATTACCGCTATGCGTTTACCGGCAGGACGAGGATGCATAAAAACCGAAGCAACTGTAGCAAGTTCCTCACGACTGGAACAACGAACAATTCCAGCTTTATTAAATAATGCCTCCACCGCTGCGTCGCTACTGGCCAAGGCACCTGTATGCGATGAAGCTGCCCGACTTCCCGCCTCTGAACTTCCGGCCTTTATTGCTGCAATGCGGCAACCTTTACGAATCAAAGAAGATGCGTGCCGAAGGAGTTTTCCCGGCTTATTTACACTTTCGATATATAATAACTTTACCTGAGACGAGGTCTCGGGATCATATGTGTTATCAAGGTATTCCAGAACATCTTCCACACCCAATTGTGCACTGTTTCCAACAGACCAGACACTGGAAAATTTCAAACCTTTTGGTATACTGGCTTCCATAATAAACACCGCTGTAGCACCCGACCCGGATATAAAATCGACTCCTTTAGGGTGCATTACCGGAATTGGGGTTGTAAAAGCACCCGCATAATGATGATTCAACATACCAACGCAATTGGGACCAATAAGAGAGCCGCCCGTATTTTCAATAATATCGACAATTTGTTTCTCCAATCGGGCACCTTCTTCACTTTCTTCATGAAAACCAGCCGAAAGTATGATAAAACCTCTTGTTTTTTTTGAATGAGCAAGAACTTCCACCGTAGACGGACAATGCCTTGCTGCAATGGCCAAAATTGCTAAATCAGTCTGAGGCAAATCCGATACATCTTTATAGGATTTAACACCTTGAACAACTTCCTCCTTCGGATTTACAACATATAACTGACCTTTAAAACCATGGTCGAGCAAATTCTTAAGAACCTTGCCACCGGGTTTACTTACATCATTGGATGCTCCAATTACTACAATACTCTGTGGATTAACGAGTTGATTACTAATCATGACGTCTTATATTTAATCTTATGTATTATTTTCTTCCAAAATCAGCCGGAATTTCACCCCATAACTGGGTATTCCATTTTAATATTTTATTATTCCATGAATTTTTATGCAGCCAGGTTTCTGCTCTGGCAATCATTTCAAAAACCCTAAGATTTTCAGGAACGGGTTCCAGCTTTGTACGCGCTTCCTTTTGATTCACCCATTTCATAGCATTAACTGAGTCGGTATAAATACTAACGAAGGAGTTCATTTTTTTAAAATAGGCAAGTGCATGTACAATAGCAAGAAATTCGCCAATATTATTCGTGCCTTGGTCAAACGGGCCTTGACGGAATAATTCCTTACCACTAACAGTAATTACGCCTCGGTACTCCATCTTCCCGGGATTACCACTACAGGCGGCATCTACGGCAATTGACTGACTTAACGGCCAACCGACACGATCGAATTGAATAATTTTCTTCGGAGTAGCTTTAAATCCTCCATTCCCTGAATATGCTTCACGAGCTTCTGCTTCGGTAGAAAAAGATTTGAATGCCGCACCATCGAAGCCTTTCACTTGCTTTTCGGCTTCATTCCAATCGGTGTATATTCCGGGAATATGGCCTTTCCACACAACATAATATTTCTTCTTAGCGCTCATGTAACCTTTACGATGAATAAAAACAGAATACCTGACTCATTTACAGTTAATTTTTATAAAAAAATATAATAACAACTGATAAGTCAGAATTATAATAATGCAAACCTAGTGCATTTTCAGGATTCAGCCAAAGGAAGAACTTACTCAAAAAACTTGTTTTCTGATGCATTTTTTGTACTTTTCGACCTATAAAGCACAAAATTCTAGACCGAAATAACCATTATGCCTCAAGACGATACCAGAGAAAGAATTGTGACCGCTGCCAGAGAATTATTTGCAAGATTCGGATACCGTAAAACAACGATTGACGATATTGCTCAGGCTCATGGTAAAGCAAAAAGTTCGGTATATTACTATTTTAAAGGCAAAGAGGACATTTTTGAAGCAGTTATAGAGTCCGAGGCCCGTATCCTCCGGCAAAAGCTAAGTGAAGTACTTCGCGAAGAGCGTAATGATCCCATGGAACAATTAAGCCGGTATGTAAGAGTAAGAATGGGTTCTATACAGGAAATGGCAAGTTTTTATAGCATGATGAAGGACGAGTACTTATCAACCCTTCAATTCATTCATAAAACACGAGAGAAGTATTATTTAAAGGAGATTAGCACACTGGAAACCATCATAAAACACGGTATCAACAAAGGGGTTTTTGAGGATAAAAACCCCCACTCAGCAGCAATGGCTATTCTTACTTCAATCCATGGTATGGAACATCCGCTGTTTTTGGGCTACCTTCAATCGCGTGATTTGAAAGCCCGATTAAACGATGCGCTGGATATTATTTTTTATGGAATCGTCAAAAGGAATCCATAGCACTTTTCGATAATTTACTAACGAATCACTTTTACAAATAGAAGATCGGACAAGATAAGTTACCTAAAATACTAATTACAAATCAAGCAAATAATAGCGTAATTACTACAAAAATAAGTTGTTGTGCCTTCCCCATTTTTTTAGTTTTCGAACAGTTTTGTAAATAGATCTTCATTTTTTAGTTTATATCATAAGGAGACTATCCTTTCTAAATCTAATATAATTAATATTGATACAGGCTGTGTATAAAATACTTACTAAGATTTGGAAGACGTACTAGATGCGAATGGTATAAACAAAGAATCCTTTTTGTTTGATTTAATATTTTAATATATTTGCAATTCGCGAATCGCGAATCAAAAAATCGACGAAGTCAATAAACGATTATTGCCATGAAGAAGCATAATGGAATGCGACCACAGGATATAGTAGTTCTGTTGAAAATTATTTCAATACGAGATGATAAGTGGAAAAATATTGATATTGCAAAGGCAATTGGAATAAGTCCTTCTGAAATAACTGAGGCATTAAACAGATGTAAGATCTCAGGACTTATTGATAGTAAAAAAAGGAAAGTAAATACCAATTCATTCACCGAGTTTTTGATTTACGGATTAAAATACGTTTTCCCAACAGAACCAGGAGCTATTGTAAAAGGCACTCCTACTGCTCATTCAGCTTCACCAATAAAAGAATATATTTCGTCTGATACTGATGTTTATGTATGGTCTAATGCTAAAGGGACTCATAGAGGTCAAGCCATTGAACCATTATATAAAACACTTCCTCAAATAGTTCAGGAAGATGAGTTGTTCTATGAATTATTAACCATTGTTGACACTATTCGGGTTGGTCGTGTAAGGGAAATAAAAATTGCAATCGACGAATTAAACAAGCGATTAAAAGATGCCTAGCACAAACATTATTATGCTTCAAACTATTGCCCTTGGTTTGGCGGAGTTGAGAGATGAAATGGTTTTTGTAGGTGGAGTGGTTGCTGAACTTTATGCCGATAATCCGGCAGCTTCAGAAATCAGACCAACAATTGATGTGGATTGCGTTGTTGGGATAAGTTCACGGCTAGTATTTGCAAGATTAGAAGAAAACCTGAGAACGAAAGGGTTTAAAAATGACATTTCAGAGGGAGCTCCAATTTGCAGGTGGATTTACAACCATATTAAGGTTGATATTATGCCAAGCGATTCAAGTGTTCTTGGATTCAGTAATCGGTGGTATGAAGATGGAATTGAATTTAAAGCGTCGAAAATACTCCCCAGTGGAACTGAAGTATTTGTATTTCCCCCGGAATATTATTTGGCAGCCAAATTCGAAGCTCATAAAGGACGGGGTGGAAATGATTTACGCCAAAGCCACGATTTTGAGGATATCATTTACATTTTGGATAACTGTCCTGACATTTTAGAAAATATCACTGGTTCAAATCCAAATGTCAAAATGTATTTAAAGAAAGAATGCCAGAACCTTTTGGAAAATCCGAACATCAATGAGGGAGTTGAAAGTGCACTACCGTATGGTTCTGGTGAAGAAGGAACGGATATTATTTTAGAATTAATACAGAGAATTGCGGAGATTGAATAATGGAGAAAGGTAAATCGACCTATAAATTGTCTCTAAATTGAATTTGAACAGTAGTGAGATTTATAACAATAGTCATTCATCAGATATTCAAACAAAAGCGGGGCGTATTCAATGGAATACGCCCCGCTTTAATGTCAAAAATGCAACTTACTTTTTAAGTTCGTCGCGCAGATATTTAATTTTAACCTCGATGAGTTTAACTTCCTGACGTGCTTTTTGAATCTTTCTTTCGAATTCGCCTTTCAGAAGATTCGCGTTTTTTGATTCAGCAAAGAAGCCAAGGTTATTTTCCCAAAGGGTAATGTCTTCATTCATTTTGGTAACCTTATTATGTAGGAAATTTATCTCCTTAATAATATGGCGTTGGCCTTCAGGACCATCCTTCATATTATCCACGCGTGAACGGAAATTTTCATCACTCATTTCCACCGAACTGATATTCAATTTATCGAGTTGCGCGTTGATGACCTTACGGAATTCCTGACTGATTTTATCCTTCTCTTTAATGGGTACATGACCAATATCCATCCATTTGCGCTGAAAATCTTTCAAAGTAGAAAGGTTTTCGGATTTATCAGTCGAATATGCGTGTTCCCGAACCTGAGTAATCAGGTCAAGTTTAGCCTGAAGATTAGTACTTTCGTTTTCATGAATACTGGAGAAAAACACATCCTTGGCATTAAAGAAAGCATCGCAGGCTGCCCTGAAACGTTTCCATATTTTATCAGAATGCTTACGGGGTACAGGCCCGATTTTTTTCCATTCTTTCTGAAGGCTGATTAAATCGCGGGTAGTATTTCTCCAATCGGTGCTAGTCATTAATGATTCCGCCTGAACACAAAGATCGAGTTTCAGGTTATAATTATGGAGCTGTTGTTCTTTTATCTTATTGAAATAATCGGATTTCAGATTAAAAAACTCATCCAGAATTGCTTTAAAAAAGCCCCAGACTTCATCATTTACTTTGCGTGGCGCCGGTCCGATCGATTTCCAGATTTTAAAAAGTTCGTCGAGTTTGTTGGTGCGTTCCTGCCATTCTTTAATGGAACGGGGTTCGCCATCTACGAGTTCTTTTGCCTTTTCGATAAGAGCCAGTTTTGACTCATGATTTTTCTCTAAATCGGAGTGAATGCTATCGTAATGCTCACGACGCCGTGAATTAATTTTATCAGTAGCATCTTTAAAGCGTTCCCATACTTCATCCTTTTTATCCTGAGGTACTGGACCAATTTCTTTCCAGAGTTCATGTAGTTTCTGAAGATCTTTAAATGACTTCATGATGGACGACTCCAGCAAGAGTTCTTCTGCTTTTTCGCAAAGCTCAACCTTGGATTCGAGATTCTTTTTAAGATCAAGATCTTTCAATTCTTTATTGATACGAACTTTATCGAAAAATTTCTCAACCAAAAAATGATAATTCTGCCAAAGCGTATTTACTTCGGCTTTTGGAACGATGCCAATATGGCGCCAACGCTCCTGAACTTCACGGAAATCGTCGTATGTTTTTTTAAGCGATTCGTCTGAATTGATCAGGTTACGGAGTTCTTCCAGAATATCCTGTTTCAATTGCAGATTTGACTGCTTTTCATTTTCAAGGTCGGCATTAAACTTATTTCGCTTTTCGCGGTATACGCCAAATAATGCCTTAAACTTATGATCGATATCATCGTCGGCAGGTACAAAATCTTCACTTATACCGCCATTTTGGATAAACTCAGCCAATTCTGCCGCTGATTTTTCGCGTTTATGTTTCTGATAATTAACCTTTATCAGCGCTACTTTGGCTTTAATGCTTTTCAGATCATCGGCCTGTAAAACTTCTTCAAGAGCTTCTGCTAATTTTTCAAGACTAAGGCTTTCGATGACTTCATCCCGAAAATCAATTTCGTCAGAGTCCTCTTCATCCTCATTTTCTTCATTATCATCAGGTTCGTCTTCGCTAAGAGCCGCTTTTAATTCAGCCTTGCGTTTGATATCTTCGAAACCTTCGGGATGTACAACCTTAAGATCGTCATCGTCCGAGATTATTTCTTCAACAACTTCAACTTTGGGAACATCCGTGGGCTCAACTATAGCACTTTCTGTTTCCATTGGTTCATCAATTGAAGGCACTTCTGCTTCCTGAACTTCGATGGAAGAAGCTTCTGTTTCCGTTGGTTTATCAATTGCTGGCACTTCTGCTTCCTGAACTTCGATAGAAGAGGCTTCTGTTTCCATTACTTCTTCTACTGTTGAGGCTTCCGTTGTCAGGTTTTCTTCCTGAGGGGTTTCGGGTTGATTAACTTCCTGAGTGTTCTCATCCTTAGGGATTTCTACTCCTTCGGGAATCTGATTTAGCTCTTTGTTTTCCATTGAAAATGACTTAATACATTAATTTATACAGTGTTCTTTCCACCGTCGTGAAAAGGTATCAGAGATTACATTTGCTTATGCGGCTGATTCTGAAATACAAGCCAACATTCTGCAAAAATAAGAAATTCTCATTTGATTGTACCACAGTCAAAAAAATAAGGAGATACGAATATCCCCTTATTAAATATCAGTTTCAGTTGTTGGTTAATTTGTGCGGCCCGGATATACCTTCAGCGCTTCCGCCAAACATATCATCGAATTTTTCAAATCATCCAGATTTAGGACGTATGATATGCGAACTTCATCCTTGCCTTTTCCCGGTGTCGCATAGAATCCTGTCGCAGGAGCCAACATAACAGTTTGCTTATTGTAATCAAAGTCCTCGAGTAACCATTGGCAAAACCGATCTGAATCGTCGATGGGCAAACGGGCAACAACATAAAAAGCGCCCTTTGGATTAGGGCAAAATGCCTGAGGAATTTTATTGATGGCCTCAACCACAAGATTACGTCGTGAAAGATATTCTTCCAGTACAGAAACGAAATAGCTATCAGGAGTATCCAGAGCTGCTTCTCCGGCGACCTGCCCAAGAGAAGGAGGGCTGAGGCGTGCCTGAGCAAATTTCATGGCGGTAGCCATTACTTCCTTGTTTTTAGAAATCATACATCCAATGCGTACACCACAAGCCGAATAGCGTTTACTCACCGAATCGATAAGAATCACGTGCTGTTCCAATCCTTCCAGCTGCATTACCGAAAAATGCTTATGACCATCATAACAAAACTCTCTGTAAACTTCATCTGAGAAAAGATAAAGATCATGTTTTAACACAATTTTACGAAGCAATTCCAATTCTTCGCGGCTATACAAATAACCGGTAGGATTGTTTGGATTACAAACCATGATGGCCTTGGTACGTGGTGTAATTGCTTTTTCAAATTCACTCATGGGAGGAAGAGCAAAACCTCCCTCGATATCAGAGGGGATGGGCTTGACAATAACGCCTGAATTAACAGCAAAACCATTATAGTTTGCATAAAAAGGCTCGGGAATAATTATTTCATCCCCTGGATCCATGGTTGATTGCATAGCAAATAAAATGGCTTCCGAAGCACCAGCAGCCACAATAATTTCGTCAGCACTAACATGAATTCCAATCTTTTCATAATATCCTGCCAGTTTTTTACGATAACTCAGAACACCCGCCGAATGACTATATTCGATAACCTTATCGGAATAATTCCGGATAGCATCCAGGGCTACAGCTGGAGTTTCGATGTCAGGCTGACCTATATTTAAATGATAAACCTTAACGCCTTTTGATTTGGCAACTTCAGAATACGGTACAAGTTTTCGGATTGGAGACGAGGGCATTAATTGCCCCTTTATGGAAATTTTAGGCATAACACATATTATTGAAAAAAATAATCCCGACTGAGGGTCGGGAAATATTAATGCTATTTATTCATTGGAGCAGCTGCGCTGTTTTGATTCATGGGCATCGTTTCCGCAGGTCTTTCTACCACATTACCAGCGATTCGTAAGACTATCGGATTGTTGGAAGCATTGGAAAATACTGTAATCGTCTTATTGATAATTCCGAGACGATTAGTCGAGTACTTCACCTTGATGGTGTCTGATTTCCCGGGGAGAATTGGTTCACGGGGCCATTTGGGCACCGTACAACCGCAAGAGGAACGTACTTCGGAAAGAATCAAAGGTTCTTTTCCGGTATTTTTGAAGGCAAAATACGAATCACCATTGGAGTCCTTAAAAATGGTGCCGTATTCCCAAACAGGGTTATTCGAATTGTCAAGTAGCTTTTTATCAAAAGAAATGACCGGTGCATTTTTATTTTCAGCCTGATTCTGAGCTGAAAGCGTATAGGTCATTAGAAAAATAAAACCGAGAGAAATTAAAAGGTTTTTCATAACAAAATGCTTTTTAATAAAGAGTTTGGTTTACGCATGTTGTCCCGCAAAATTATAAATTAAATATTGCAGTAACAACAAAAGATTTTTAACCAATTTCGTGCCATAGGTATTTAAAATAAGGACACCTGCCGTATTTTTGCAGAAGTAAAATATAAATATGGAAGCGCTGCATCTTTTTAAACTCCCATTTCATGAACCATTGCTTGTATTTGCACTGCTTTTAATTATTATTCTGCTTAGTCAGGTACTATTTCAGAAACTGAAACTTCCTGGAATGATTGGCCTTATTCTAGCAGGAGTCCTTATTGGCCCTAATGGTTTGCATCTAGTTGATAGAGAAGGCAGTATGCAATTGCTTTCTTCTGTTGGCCTCATTTATATCATGTTTCTTGCAGGATTGGATCTCGATCTGGATAAGATTAATAAAAGTAAAAACCGCAGCATAACTTTCGGAGTTCTTACGTTCATTATTCCATTTACATTGGGAATGTTAGCATGCACCTACCTCCTCGGGTTTGGTTTAGTGGGTTCACTTTTGGTTTCCAGTATGTTTTCGACGCATACCCTGGTATCCTATCCGATAGCATCCCGTTTGGGAATTACAAGAGATGATGCGATACCAACAGCCGTCGGCGGAACCATTATTACCGATACCGTTGTACTATTGCTTCTTGCCATTATCACTGCAGGGCACTCGGGAACTCTGGATACCGGTTTTTGGGTACGCATGGTCATTTCCTTAAGCATATACACGTTCATTATATTTTGGGGATTTCCGAGACTTACTCGTTGGTTTTTCAAGAATATTGAAGGAGAAAACACCACGCCCTTCATTTTTGTTTTTTGGCTGCTCTTGTTGGCCGGTATTTTATCCGTAATGGCAGGTCTTGAACCCATTATCGGTGCTTTTATGGCAGGCCTAGCTATCAACCGAATGATTCCCCGTGAATCAATATTGATGAACCGTATCGAATTCGTCGGTAATGCACTTTTTATACCAATATTTTTAATCAGTGTTGGTATGATTGTAAATCTTTCGGTACTTCTCGAAGGCCCTAGGGCAGTTTACGTAGCAATAACGCTTACTTCTGTGGCGCTGATTGGCAAGTGGCTGGCGGCATGGTTTACACAACATATTTTTAGAATGTCTGCCATTCAAAGGGGCGTATTGTTCGGACTCAGCAGTACACACGCAGCAGCTACCCTGGCAATTATTCTCATCGGCTATCAGATTAATCTTATTGACATTCACGTGCTTAACGGGACTATTATCCTAATTCTGGTTACGTGTTTAACCGGATCTCTGGTTACCGAAAAATCAGGTCGAAAACTCGCTATTAGTATGCAGGAACTTCCCATGGAGGATATTCAACCAACGGATAAAATCCTCATTCCTGTTGCTAACCCTGCTTCTGTTGAAAAACTGGTAAATTTTGCTTTTGCCGTAAAATCGAGTCATTATGACAACAAGGTGATTGCTCTGGCCGTTGTCAGTGACGATGAGGATGCACGTAACCGCTTGTCAATTGTCCGGAAAAATCTGATGCATGCCGCTGAAAATCTTCCGGAAGCCAAAGCCCAATTAAAGATAAAATCCCGCATCGATTTAAACATCGTATCGGGAATTATACATGCTTGTAAAGAAGAGCAGATTAATAGCATCGTTATCGGATGGGGTTCGGGTAAGAAGTTTTTTGGTACTGTGTATGAAAATCTAATTAAAGCGAGTCCGGGTGAAATAATCGCTGTGAATTTATTACAGCCTTTAAATACTTTAAAATATCTAAGAGTATTCGTACCTGCAAATGCCGAACTTGAGGCCGGATACCGTTCATGGATCTTCCGAATGGTAATGCTGCAAGAATACACCAAAGCCACACTTCAGTATTTTGGAGGTACCGAAGGTTTTAAACACTTTCAAAATGTCAGCAAACTCTTCAATACATCTTTTAAATCCACTCATTTTCTTTATAATGCAGAAAATGAGGTCTTCCCAGTCTGCCAAGCCGACAGCTTAAATATCGTTATTGGAGCCAGACAATCCACCATTTCTTTCGCTCCATCAATGGAGAACCTCATTGCCGAATCAGGGAAAAATCATAACTTACAGAGTTTTTTAATCTTCTTTCCGGAACAAAATCCAAAGTATCAGCGTAGTGGAATGTTTAGTACTGAAGATTTACATTTAGCACCATTACAAGATAAGCTTGAAAAAATCAGTCACCTGAAGAAATTTATCGGCCGCATTTTTAATAAAAAATAACCATCATGATAAAAAAAATTTACTCCCTATTAATTGTATTATCCCTTTTCGGAGCATCTTGCGGTAAGCATATGCAGAAGTCGCAAATTTCCCAAAAACCAACTCAAGAGCCAATTTCGCAAATTCAGGTACCATCCCCACCGGTAATTATTTACAAAACAAGAGGTAATTATCTTGAGAATGTACCCGTAGGACTTTCTTCCGATAAAAGAAATATTGTTTCATACCCCGATAAGAATGACGTTAAAAATGGAGGACAATTTCTATACCCTGATAAACTTGCTTCAGGCTTTTTATTTGATAATCTGGGCATAACAGCGGAATCGGGATTTCTTAAAATCACATATACTGAATATAGCCGACTCGAAAAAACACCATCCAATACTGAATTAATAAAATTAATTGCCGACGACAATCCATTTACAGAGATGTACCGTTGTCCCAGACAATTACCAAAAGATAAAATGATAGATGAACTCAATACTCGGATTATGAATAATACGCTGGAAGAAAGGTGTAATAAAATAAAATAGTTTTGGGTTTATCTAAAAAACATATTCTTTTTGGTTTTTAAAAAACGCAGCGTGAGTACGGAATTTTCATTGTCGCATTCTCATTTTCATCGAATTAACATTCATTAAGATAATAAAGTATGGAATAAACTGTGAAATGTTATAATTTTGCAGCCGAAAAATATCCTCAAAAAACAAAACCGATAATCTATTGTTAATAAGGGGATTGCTTGAGCGAAAATAATCGCATCGATTTACTAACTAATACTGAAGGAATTGAATATCAATACGAAGATTCTTGATGGCAAAGGGCTTTATTACAGTTTTGTAGCAGGAGCTCAGCGCGTCTTTGATAACCAACAACACCTAAACAAAATCAACGTTTTTCCGGTTGCTGATGCTGATACAGGCACGAACTTCGCCTCAACCATGCGTTCGATCATCGAAACAGTCAATCCAAATGCCAACGTAAGGGTTACTGCTGCGGCGCTTGCCAATGCTGCACTGATTGGAGCCAGAGGTAATTCAGGTATTATTTTCGCACAATTTCTATATGGATTTAGTGTTGAAATCAAATCGGAAGGTACAATCACGGTTGAAAGTTTTGCTAATAGTTTAAAAAACTCCGTAAAGTACGCGTATGAAGCTATTTCCAACCCGGTTGAAGGAACGATGATCACAGTTATACGCGAATGGGCTGACCAGGTTTATTTATTAAAAGACACGGCCGAAGACTTTAACAGTCTTTTAACTCAATCGATTCAAAAAGCTAAAATTTCTCTGGAAGAAACGAAGACTAAACTTGCCGTTCTTGCCAAAGCAGGTGTTGTTGATGCTGGAGCCAAAGCCTTCGTTCTGTTTCTCGAAGGCATCCTTGAATTTTTCCAGAAAGGATTGAAATTTCTTTTAGGAACAAAAAAATTGGTGAAGGTGGTCGAAATGGACGCAATCCTTCATGAAGAAATCACTTTCCGTTATTGCACCGAAGCATTGCTGGTTGGGCAAAATATGAATCACGAAAAAATCAAAAGAACCCTTGATAAACTTGGTGATTCACTTGTTGTTGCCGGATCTCCTGAAAAAACCCGCATCCATATTCACACAGATGAACCTACTCAGGTTTTTTATAAAATGCATAAGCATGGTGATATCACCTACCAAAAAGTAGATGATATGATTTTTCAGAATAATGTAGTTTCGGCACCAAGAACCAAGGTGGCTATCATGACCGATTCAACTTGTGACCTTCCAACGGAATTTATTGATAAACACCACATTCATGTAGTACCACTAAATGTCCATTTCGGGAAAAACTATTTTCTTGATGGGGTGAGTATTTCCGGAAAACAATTCGAAAAACTTTTCTATTCTTCAAAAGAGTACCCATCCACTTCACAACCTTCCTTTAAAGACTTTGTAAATAAATACAGCTACCTATCTTCTCATTACGATTCGGTTATCAGCATGCACATAACAAGTGCCATGAGTGGTACCCATTCTAATTCTCAAAAGGCAGCAAAACAGGTTAATACAGAAAACGCTAAGAAATTTTCTGTTGTCGACACCAAAAGAATCTCAGGCTCACTGGGTCTGATGGTTTACCGCGCAACGCTCATGGCAGAAGAAGGATTCTCGCACGAGGAAATTACAGAATCCATCGAAAAATGGAAAACCAATAATTATTGCTTTGTAACACCCATTTCAACCAAGTACATGGTGAAAAGTGGCAGACTAAGCCCTACCAAAGGTTTCATTGCCAAACTTCTCAAAATTAAACCTGTAATAAGTGTAGACCAGGACGGAAAAGCGGCTGAAATCGGAAAAGCATTTACCGAAAGAGGAAGTAATCTTTTTGTAATGCGTAAGGTTGAAGAGCTCCTGAAAACAAAGAAAGTCTGGAATTATGCCATTACTCATTTCAAAAATCAGGATACTGCTGATTGGTATGCTTCCGAAATGAAACGTCTTACCGGAAAGGATCCTCTGTTTTTGAAAACTGTTTCGCCCGTTATCCAGGTTAATGTTGGACCAGGCGTAGTTACCCTTAATATCCAGTTCGAATAGTATATAGTTAAAAGCTATAGACTGTCGTTAAATAATATTCTTTCAAATCGGGCCTCATTTTTGGGGCTCGATTTGTTTTTGAGGTGCATACGTTTTTCCAAATTGCATTTTTTCACATATCTTTATCAAAATTTTAAGATATGATGAAAGATAACTTTACACGCTTCCTTCTCAACAGTATGAAGGCGAACCGTCATCTTACTGCCTTCTCCAATTATGAAAATCAGGGAATTACATATGGAGAAGTTGAAAGTCGTATCGCTCGCCTTCATGGACTTTTCCATACCGCCGGATTAAAAAAAGGCGATAGAGTGGCATTTCTGGGAAAAAATTCTTCCCAATGGGCAATTTCGTATCTGGCAACTATCACCTACGGTGCTGTAGTTGTTCCCATTATGCCTAATTTCACTCCCACCGATGTTCATCACATCATCAATCATTCGGATGCTGTTTGGATTTTTGCCAATCAAAATTTGTGGGATACCCTCGAATCAGAAAAAATGTTCAATCTTAAAGCAGCCATTTCGCTTGAGGATTTTTCAGAACTATTCTCTAAAAAGGGTAAAAAATCTGAAAAAATATCAGCATTTCATGCCATAAAGGACGAACCCATCGAAGAAGGTGTTTTTCATCCGGCCGAAGTTCCGAATTCAGAAATTTATGCCATCATCTACACCTCGGGAACTACTGGGTATTCCAAAGGTGTAATTCTTACCCACAACAATATTACTTCCAATATGGTATATGCCCGTACTCATATGCCTCTGGTTGCCGGTGATCCCATACTAAGTTTTCTGCCTCTAGCACACGCATACGGCTGTGCCATAGAGCTTCTATATCCTTTTACATTAGGATGCCATATCACATTTCTTGGAAAAACACCAACACCACAAATTCTTATTAAGGCATTTAAAGAAATAAAACCAAGACTTATTTTATCGGTACCTCTGATTATTGAGAAAATATACAAAAAACAAATCAAACCCCTTATTGATAAACCCCTTATTAAAATTTTGATGAATGTTCCTTTCATGGAAAAAAATATCATGACTAAGGTCAACAATAAATTAACCGAAACCTTTGGAGGCAATTTCCATGAAGTGGTAATTGGAGGAGCTGCCTTGAATGAAGAGGTACAAACGTTCCTAAAAAAGGCCGGTTTTGCCATTACAATTGGTTATGGAATGACCGAATGTGCTCCGCTAATTTCATACGCCGGTTGGAAAAAAACCAAACTTGGTTCTGCCGGAAAGGTGGTAGATAATATGGAAATGAAAATTGATTCTGAAGACCCTCAAAATATTGTCGGAGAAATTCTGGTCAAAGGCGAACACGTCATGGCTGGTTACTATAAAAACCCGGAAGCTACTGCAGAAACCATTGATAAAGATGGCTGGTTGCATACTGGTGATTTGGGCATCATCGATAAAGATGGATTTCTCTTTATCAGAGGAAGATCTAAAAGTATGATACTCGGACCTTCTGGCCAGAATATTTATCCTGAAGAAATCGAATCGTTTGTCAGTAACTGGCCCTATGTTATGGAAACACTCATCGTTGAACGTAAAGATGTATTGGTTGCGCTTATTTATCCAGACTTCGACGCCGCAGACAGCCACCATCTCAGTGAACAACAAATGGCAGAACTTTTCGAAAACAAACGAAAAGAACTAAACAAACAATTAGCATCATATATGCAAGTTGGTAGAATTCAAATTGTTCCGAACGAATTTGAGAAAACACCAAAAAGAAGCATTAAACGCTTTATGTATTCCCATTCGGAATAATGACCAAAAAGTCATACTAATAAACATTGAAAAAAATCAGGAAAAGGAGAATAAACTTCACTTGACTTTTTAATTGAATTCAACGATTAATAATCACCTTTAAACATTCTGATTAATAAGCATATCGGCCTTTCAAATAACAAATGAGACGTGCCAAATCTGATGACCATAGACTCTCAAGCCGTTGCCGGACAGAGACTTCCGACAAATAATTGTATTGTACGGTCCAAGGTACGTGAAATTGAAAAAGAATCAGTGTCGACCTGCTATTCATTAAAGATGGTTATAACAGGCCGCGAATCATACCAATTCAAAAACCAACATTATAAAATTGAATCGGACAAATATCTTCTTGTAGAACCTGGAACCCAATTTCGTGTTGTCGTGAATGGAGAAAAAAATACTGAAGGCTTATGTCTGTATTTTTCTCCATCATTTCTCAGGAAACTGGCCATGGAAGCCTCACTTTCTGTTTTTCATTTTAGCAGGCTTTTTAAAACCGTTTTTGACCGTAGTCCGTGCCATTACCTCATGGAGGTAAGAATTAAAGAGGCATGTCGTTTGCTTCGGTGTACAAATTTGACTGTTGCTGATATTGGATTAATGGCCGGATTTCCAGAACAATCGAATTTTAGCCGAGCGTTCCGTCAGATTACCGGACAAAATCCACTTGCTTTTAAAAATAGCAAGATTTGATATACATTGACAGCATAACAATCTTTTACTTTGAATAAAAAAATGAAACGGATATACATCTTAATTCTTGGAATCATTTGCAGTTTTTCATTTGCTAACAGCAGTTTTTCACAATCTGTAAGTTCAAAAACCGCTTTTGAAAAATCCTGTACATATTGGAATCTGTCTGAAGCCGACATTCCAGTGATGCTGTCAGAGAAATTAGCGTATAACAACACCATTGTGGCGTGGTGTGTAACACATCCCGACAAAGGATTCGTAATTATAAGTGCTGATTCATTATTACAACCCATTTTAGCATATGGATGTTCTTTAGACGGGTTAGACGATACTCAGCATAGCCAATGGAAAAACATTTTGTCCACCGATTATAACAATCGGATTACCGATGCCAGAAGTAAAAACAATCTAAAATCACATCCACAATGGTCAGGAAAGAATTCAGGTTCATTACTCTTTGAGCAATGGCCGGCTCCGGGAAGCACACCGACTGGTGGCTGGATTTGGACCAATTGGAAGCAATCAGCACCTTATAATATGCTCTGTCCGATGGATTTAAACAGTGGTTCCCGATCGGTTGTTGGTTGCCCTGCAACGGCCATGGCACAGATTTTTAATTTTCACCGAACCCTCAATTCAACCCATTTGGATGAAACAGACGACTATTACCATAGCTATGGAGCTGGAAATCAATACTGGATTGATGATGACTATTTAACACGCTTTTTCCCGTCTTTTCCTCAACTCAATCGTCTTCTCGATAGCACGGAGAGTTATATGAGTCAGGGAATAATCGTAACAGATAGTATGGCGGCTGCAATTAGTTTTGCTGCAGGTGTAGCAGCCAAACAGGTTTATACGTCTTCAGTATCAGGCACATTTGGTATTGACCAAGCATTATGGGCCATCGAAAGATTCGGATTTGATCTATGTATACTTCTGGAACCACCCGACACGACAATTAATGCACGTATTGCCGAAGACATAAAAAATGCACTTCCTGTTCAACTCGGACTACTAACATCCGATAATACCGGTGGACACAATGTGGTTGTGGACGGATATAATACGGATGAATTTTACCACTTCAATTTTGGGTGGGGAGGAAGTGCCAACGGATGGTACACATTACCCCCAACAAATATTCCTTACAATCTGACGATTATCGAAGGTGCTGTAGTACAAATAAAAAGCATAAATACCGCCGTGAAACCTTTAGTACAGAACGAAAATTCAATCCGATGCTTAGCATTCGGAGATCATAAAATAAAAATTTCAGGCTTGCAATCCGAAAAAACATACTCCTTTACTTTACATTCATTACAAGGTAAAAAGCTAATGGAACGTAGTATCACAGCAGATACTGGAGATTATTCTCTCAGTTACGATAATCTGGTTTCCGGTATTTATATTTATAGAGGTCAGTAGTTAAGTACATATTAATTTATCTTGATAAATTTTATCAGCGGCTACCATTTTTCTGACCAAATTATTAAATATGTTCTCTTTCATTAGCGAGCGGTTTATCCTATAACAAAATTCGTTAAGGTA
>JAUSOY010000018.1 GCA_030656615.1 Bacteroidales bacterium
AGGGTCAAGTCGTTGAATAGTTTCATAATGCCTGTATCTTTAATACTAAGATACTTATTCTTCTTATACCCAAAATATTTTTATCGTTAAGTTATTATATTAGTTATCAACAATTTAAGTTTAAAGACAGACTCTAATTACATTGATATACTTGAGCTAGGGAAAGAAGAAGACCAAAACGATTATAATGAAAAAGTTTTTCCAGCAATAAAGTATCGACTGCCTATGATTATCTGTTCAGATAATCACGAAATAAAGAAGTATGCAGTCAAGCAAAATTTGTGGATTAAAGCGGACCCAACATTTGAAGGTTTAAAACAGATTTTGTATGAGCCAACCCATAGAGTAAAAATTTCAGAACAGAAACCAAGAGAACCAATTAGAAAAATTGAAAGTATTAAATTCAATTTTCCTTCGAGTACTTTCATCAAGCGAAATAGTTCTACTGACAAACAAGAATTTTGTTTAAATCAATTAAGAAATGAAATTCTATTTAGTCCGTACTTCACTTGTTTAATTGGCGGTCGAGGAACTGGTAAAAGCACAATCATCAATTTGCTTGGTGAAAGACTTGGTGAAAAAACTGAATTTTTTAGAGATAATAATTTAATAATTGATGGCAAAAAATATGACATTGAAACGGACACCAATAATATAGTAGCTGTTGCTGGAACAAACGAAATTGAATTTGTTAGTCAAGGGAAAATTGAAAGACTAGCAGAGGGGAATGAATTAACAAAATTAATCTTCAATGAAAGAATCAAAGAAGTTGAAAGCGGTTTTTATGCTCTGGATTCAGAAATAGATGTATTGATACTAATAATTGATGAAACCATTAAACTCCTCTTTGATTTACAAAAAACAAATCTAACGTTAAAAGAAAAAACAAAAGAAAAAGGAACAACTCAAAATATTATTGATTCAGTTAATGACGATAGATATAAAGAAATAACGAACAGAATTAATGATATTCGGAAAGAAATAAGTTCTATTACTACAAGCCAAACTCGATACGAAAATTTATTAAATTCAATTAGACTATTACTAATCGAAAATATTCAAATTGAAACTCAAAATGATGTAGAATTAAGGATTAATGAAATATTGAATCTAATAAAAGGTATAGATGAAATTGTTACTCAAGAAAATGAAATATCCATTGAATTGAAAGAGTTTGAAGTTTCCAAAAACAGAATTGATGTATTGACAAGAGAATTTGTAGCTGAGAACCAAAAGTTAAAAGAGTTCTTCCAAGAGAAAGGGATGAGTGAGGAAACAATTAAGGATTCGCAAAAAGCAAATGAAAATTTAGCTAGAATAAATTCTGAAATTGCTCAACTGACTTTGAAAACAGACAGAAGCAAAGAAACATTCAAAGAAAACTCAACAAAAATTGATGGCTTTTCAACCTTATACAATTCATATTTTCAATTAATTGAGAGTAACCTTACTCAAATAAACCGAAAATTAGAAGTCAACAATGAGAACGTACTGAATATTAATTTCAAATTTGAGTTTAATACTGAAGATTTGAAGCAAGTGGTTTTTGACGAGTTTTATAATACTTTTTCCAGCTTTCATCTTTCAGGCACATCTTCAAGTCAAGTAAAAGAAGTACTCTATTTAGTTGACCCAAATGAAGCCCTGTTGAATTATGACTTCAAAACTTTTATTGCAAAACTTGAAAATGAAATTGATTTAAAAGGCTATCGAAGGACAAACAACTATGTAAAAATCATTACAGACATTTTTGCTTCAAATATTAATTTTATTGTTTATAAACTTATTTTAAGAAAACATCTTTACAACCTTTCTAAATTCATCAAAATAAAAGGATTCTATGGGGACAGAGAATTACAAAACTGTTCATTTGGGCAAAGATGTACCGCAGTAATAGTGACCCTTCTAATGACTGGAGTTAAACCACTTGTGATTGATGAGCCGGAAGCACATCTTGACAATCGTTTAGTAGCAGACTATTTAGTTGACCTTATCAAATCTAAAAAACTGGACAGACAAATTATTTTTGCAACTCACAACTCAAACTTTGTAATTAATGGTGACTCTGAATTGATTCATATTCTTGAAATACCGTTAAACAATATATTTACAAATATGACTTCAACATCAATTGAAAATGTTGACAATCGAGAAAAACTATTGAAACTTGAAGGTGGCAGAGACGCATTTTTAACGAGAGAACAGAAATATGGAATACACAATTGACAAAAGCACTGGGCATAATAAATAGGAATATGAGTGGTGCGCAGCACCCATTGTTTGACAAGTTCCCCCCTTCGGTCAGGCTGTGCCTGAGCCGGACTATAAAAACAGGCTGCGCCTGAGTTTCCTCTGCAAAAATGCACCATCAAAAAATCCGGAATATCACATCAATTTTTATTTTGCTTTTAAAAAACAGCATATATTTGATACACAATAATTACAAAAGAAGGGTTTAAGACAGCTTGCCCCGTTTTAACGGGGAACTGCCGTTATATGCGATTTTAAAAAACACTGACAACGATAGAATTGCAATTTTTTTAGACCTTTGTGTTTCACTTTAGTGAAACTTTAGTATCTTTACACTGTGGACAAGAATCAGAAATATAGGAAGATTACGTTTTTCAAGGACTACTTTCAAGTTTTCTTTGACAAACAATCAAAAAAAGTAAAAGCCAAAATTGTTTGGACTTTCGACTTGATAGAAGATTTGCAAAGAGTTCCCCGAAACGTATCTTAAACACATTGAGAATACTGACGGACTTTTTGAAATCAGAGTTCAATTTGGAAGTGACATATTTCGTATTTTCTGCTTTTTTGACCAAGGACGATTAGTTATTTTGGTGAACGGTTTCCAAAAGAAAACTAAAAAAACACCAAAGAAGGAAATTGAATTAGCAATTAAAATAAAAACAGAATATGAAAACGAAAAATAAAAACTTGACAACTCTCGAAGATTTTAAAGAGAAAAACTACGGTAAAGTTGGAACTCCAGAGCGTGACGAACTTGAAGCTGGTTACGAAAACTTTAGAATTGGTGCATTAATCCACGATACCCGCATTGAAATGGGTATGACTCAAGAGCAACTTGCTGAAAAAGTTGGAACATCTAAATCTTACATCTCTAAAATTGAGAACAATATAAAAGAAGCACGTATTTCGACACTTCAAAAAATTATTGAACTTGGTTTTGGTGGACGTTTAGAATTTTCAATTAAAATCTAATGAACACTTGACAGAAGAAAGAGAAACCGCATATAATAAATAGGAATATGAGCGGTGCGCAGCACCCAGTTCGGCTCAGGCTGTGCCTGAGTCGGATTATAAAAACAGGCTGCGCCTGATTTTTCGCTGCAAAAATGCATCATTAACAAATAGTTGTTCTAAAAAATTTAAAAACCAAACACATGCCTAAAAAATCAATACTAATTTTTATCGGTATTTTAATGATTGTATGGTTCCCTTATTTCTTTAACTATTACGATGTTATATCAGCAATAGTGATTACTATTGGTGTTATTATTAGCGGTATCATCGGAGAAAGAATGCTTCAAAGAAAAAAACAGAAAAAATAGTTTAATGAAATTTCCGTTCGGCTCAGGCTGTGCCTGAGTCGGATTATAAAAACAGGCTGCGCCTGAGTTTCCGATGCAAAAATGTGCCATCAAAAAATAGCCGGAATATTACATCAATTTTTATTTTGTTTTAAAAAACAGCATATATATGATACACAGTAATAATAAAAGAAGGGTTTAAGACAGCTTGCCCCGTTTTAACGTAACCCTCCGGTAAACTACATCTAGGATGATTGTGAAAATTATCTGATGGGTAATAATTGTTCCAGTTTATTGACCGGATGATCAGCGATTTTTGAGAGGGTGTTTTTTAACCAAGCCGAAGGCTCTATTCCATTCATTT
>JAUSOY010000029.1 GCA_030656615.1 Bacteroidales bacterium
TGTAAAAATGCACCACCAAAAAATATCCGGAATATCACATCAATTTTTATTTTATTTTCAAAAAACAGCATATATTTGATACACAGTAATTACAAAAGAAGGTTTTTAGACGAACTGCCGTTTCGTCTACAATCTCTGAAAAATTGAAAAACATGCCTGTAACTTCAATTCTGCCTTCGTTTACTCGCTTGATCAGACGATTAATCTGAGCCTCAGGTCTGCTGTTAAAATATTCCCTGACTGCCCACGAAGCCTCACAAGTCCAGCGGAATTTTGCATTATCCGGGTAATTGTCGGTTTGATCACAATAGTCCAAGGCATAATCGATGTACCGCAAGTGTTCGGATAGAATTTCTGTTTGTGAGCGTGTATATCCAATATCTGTATGCGTATGCTGAACCAAATAAATAGTCCAATCTTTTAATGGTTTTAGTGTGAATTCGATTTCCTGGATGGGTTTGTTTTTATTCTGAATTTGGGCAATAAATTTTGTAGGTTGATCGACAACCTCCAGTTTAAAGTCGAACACGACTTGTCCGGGTTTTAATAAAACATTCTCTTCGAGCTTATTTATTCGGACTTTTACTTCTTCTTCCTTTCCAATATGTGTAAAATAAAATCGGGCAATGTGATATTGCTTTTCGTTTTCTTTAACGATTACCTGGCTTTGCTTAATGATTAAACGCTCCTTTACCTGAGTTTTAAAGGTCATATACCAGGCGGCACTGCCTTGATGTTCTCCTTCAACGCTTATTATAGCTTTCTCGCCCGGAATAATTGCGGAAGCAGGTATTTTAAGAATGACAAATCCCATTTGATCGTTGTGTTTATCAATCAGAGTTCGTCGGAAAGTCAGACTGGCATTTTCTTCTGAATAATAGATAGTCTTTTCTTTTTCGTTGCTGAGTGGATTGCCAAAACGAAACCATTGTTTGTCATTTACGCTGAGATTAAAGTATTTCCCATCTTCCATGACATCCATTCCATAAACCCAGATAAATTCGACATAGGATTTATTGTAATTAGCTGGAATTACTTCGGTTTTCCATTTTAAAGCAGGAAAATTTTTATTGGCACGAGCCAGAAGGCATTGTTCAACTTCAGGAATTGGAGAATGATACGTGAAGTTTGTTCCACTTAAACTTTCTGTGTAGCCTTGGAAATAATCTTGCTGTGCGTTAATAATCAGTGAAGTAAATAGAGAAAGGAAAATGACTGTAAATGACTTGAGATTCATAGGGTAGTTTTTTAAATCTTTCTTGGCTTTGTTTTGACAATTGTGGTTTTATAGCCCCAAATTACGCAATAATTATACAGTAGTTTAGCCAGGAAATCGGATAGCATTGATTAATCACTAATATTTTCCAGCATAATCCAATTGAAGTCATATGAAGTGATTATAAAAAAGCCCCTCCTTTTTGAGGAGAGGCTCATATAATTTAAATCAGAGACCTTAGTTAATTACAACTTTGCGGTTATAAATGCCTTTGTCGCCGGAGATTGTCAGAAGGTAAATTCCTTTAGCCAGATTGCTAACGTTTATTTCGCTGGTGAAACGACCACTGAAATTGTTTTCATTTCTGGTGAAAACGGTTTTTCCACTGGCTGAAGTCATACGGATCTGAACATCCTGCATGGATGAAACATCGAATCCGAGATTCAATTTGTCGGTAGCTGGATTTGGATAGAGATGGAAATTGCTGATAAGTTCACGGGTTTCAACGCCAACATTCATGGTTTCATAATGACAGGTCCAACCTGGAGCATTAATACTACCGTTGGTTTTCCAGATCATATAGAACTGTCCACTGGGGCTAACGAAAGGACCAGGAACCGTAGTATACGAACCACTAAGTTCAGCAATAAGTGTAAGGGAGGCGAAATCATAGATTTTCAACCAATCGTTCACAGATTCAGTTTCGAAGCTATCGAAATAGAGTGTGGTTTCTGTTGACCACTGTGGAGTGATTTTATAATTGCAATTGGTATTATTGTTATAATTGAAGTTCAGGCTACCATCACCCAATGTGCCATTCACAGCTGTTAAGGTTTGTGTGCCACTGCAATAACTTGGGCGTGTCGTTGTGAACTCGAGATACCAACCCTGACCTGTTCCGCTTGCGTTACTAACAAAATGAAACATAAGTTGGTTGCCGGTAGAAGTAATTGCTGTCGGCATCGTTGTACCGGTATATTCGCCAATGAGGGGTGCGTTTTCATCGATTCCATCATATATTCTGAGGTAATCACCTGTTCCAAGGTCAAAACGTTCAAAACTCAAAGTGATGGAGGTAACTGAATCCGTATCGGTTTGTGGATCGAAAATCCATTTGGCATCGGTATTATTTTGATAGTCGGCAACAGGTCCTGAACCGTCATCCAATGAACCCACCCAATCAGGAATCGTAGTAGTTCCTGTGGCGTAGTATGGATATCCTGCACCAGGAATAAAGTTGCGAACGATACCCTGAGTCATTGTGAAGCCACCAGCATTGGCAAGACTATAAAAACCGTTGCTGTATCCGTCCCATCCAAAATCAAAATGATATAAAATGGGAGTAGCATCATTGTAACCATCAACAATAAAAGCATGACCGCCATCGGCACTGCTTCCAGAATAGTAAACCGGGTTACCCATATCAACCTGTTCTTTTACCATGGCTTCCCAGGCAGATGCAGAATAAGTAGTGCGGGAGAGGTACTGAACGGTATTCGAATATTTGAAATAATTTTTTAAAGTAGCAGGTACATCTACTGAATAAGCTCCAGAACCATCAGGGCTGTAGTTCATGCGAACACCTACACCGCAATGATATTGAATTTCAGCAACCGGAAGATTGAGGGCACTGGGCGTAGAACCTACCATGCCATTCCAGTTATAATTGGTAGCACCGAAATTAGCGGAAATTGTTCCGTAAGGCGGTTGATAATAACTATACTGACCTGTTCCCTGGAGGGGCCAGCGCCAGTAATACATGATTTGCGCCATAGCGGTAGCAACACAACCAGCATAAACGTGACCACCAGGACCTGCAGCAGATACCGGACATAAATAGTTATACGGATCATCCTGATTCCATGTGCTAACCAGAAGAGGATCAACGCCCTTGCTTCCGTTTTTCATCATCCGGCCATTTAGAAGGTTATCCCATGCCATACTGATTTCAGGAGTGGATTCTGAATTGTTTTGACGAAGAAAATCAATCTGATCTTTATAATCTTGCATCAAGCCACGGTAATGTGAAGGCTGTTTTGATTCATTCCATTCACCTTTATCCGAGTAACCAATAACAGGAAAATAGCTGTTTTCAGCAGAAATAATGGCGAAGCCACCATCACTGAAGTTAAATACATAAAAGGCAGTGCCGGTTATTGATGGCACCGCAAATTCTGCAACGATGGTATTATTATAACCATTCATGCTGAATTGGTTTTCGGCGGCTTTGCGGGCTGTGTTTTTGTCGACATTTCCAGCGAAAATTCCTGCCGAAAAAATCATAAGTACGATAAAGAGTAAACTTCTGTTTTTCATCGGATGATGTTTTAATTTGATGAGGTTGGATTTCGGCTTATACAAGCATCAGAAACGCAACCCTAAGGTTAAAAATTTGGTTTTCCTATTCTTATTTGCAAAGATAATATTTTTTATCGGAGCAAGCCCTTGGCGACTCTGATTCATCTGCATCTACCGGATTATTACAAATAAAATTCTTCAAGAAATCCAAAATGTGCATTTATATCTTTTGTGGGAAGGGGGGAAGCTTAGTATGGATTACCTACTAAGTATTGCCGTCGAATTTTTAGTAATTCCGACTTCTATCAGGCAGAGCCATAACCGAATGAGGAATGACCAAAAATGTCTTTGCATACCTTCTTTTTAGAGTGACACAAAACTTCATAGAAAGACAAAAACTTCCAGCAATGCTGTACTGGTGATCTTTTTTTGTTTACGATTTCATGTTGTTAAAAATAATTCTCTGTAAGCATCTTCAATCGCTTGAACTTCTTTACTTGATAAACGTTCAAATTCTTTTTCTCGGGCTCTTGTGGATAATATTCCATTGTTTTGCTCTAAAAATCGAGTCAATGTTGCGATTAATTTATCAGGCATTTCATACTCATCTTCAATAATTCTCTTGAAGGCATCGTACTTTGTCAAATAATCAACTTCTTTAGGAATAATATGTTCTATCGTTTCGTTTACACAATCGTAAAGAAATTCAGATTGTTTGGTTGCGTCAAAATATCTATAGAAATCAATTGTATCGTTTGTTACCTCTACATTGTGGTCCTTAGTTTCTTTCCATTCAATGTAATCAAGTAAAGGCATAGAATATGACTCTAATACTTCCCTGTATTCATTTATTTTGTAAAGAATTGCAGAAGACATTGGGAAAACAATGCCTTGCTGTGAAATTTTCTTTTTGATAAGTATGTGGTGTATTAAATATCGATGCAAGCGACCGTTTCCATCTTCAAAAGGATGAATAACAACAAAGCCAAATGCAATAACTGCTGCACTTATTACCGCATCCAGATTGCTTTTTGTTAATAGCTCACACGCATTAATCAAACCATTTGTCAGAACTTCGACATCTTGCCATTTTGCAGAAATATGATTGGGAATTGGTTCTCCGGTATTTCTGTCGTGTTCACCTACAAAACCTCCTTTTTGACGATAACCCATATCAATAAATCGTGGATTTTCAATTACCAATTGTTGTAATCTAAAAAGTTCAGTCTTCGATAAATCTTTAATCCCAGCTTGACCTATAGCTTGTCCCCACCTGGCTGCTCTTTTGCTTTTCGGACTTTCGCCTTCTATGGTAAAAGATGCTTTGGAATCTTTTAGCAATAAAAAAGCGGAAGCTCGTTGCAAAACATCTTTTTGCAAACCTTCTAAATAGACATTTTGCCTGGTGGTTAAATTGGTTTTTATGTATTTTTCTAATTTAGGAGTCTTTGAAACCAATGGGCAGAAATCTACTGTTCCAGGCAAGTTGTTTATCACCATGTGTCGTGGCGACTTTGTGCCTTCTATGGCGTATTGAATGGATTCGTCAAGCAGTTTTACATAACTCTTTTTTGTAATATCTTCTCGCGACGATAATTTCATCTCACTCAACCATTCTAATAAAAACCAAATTTTTCTGGTATACTGGCCTGTTGGCTCAATCTCAACTAATTTGTTGAGTTGCTCTAATTCATAGCACTGAGTAAGCTTTTTAAAAACCAATAGATTAATTCCTTCATATTTTAGGGGAGTTCTATAAATTAAACTGTTGTAATTCAAATATATATAGCTATATTTGTGTATGAAAAAGCACACAAAAAGCATTAAAAAGCAGTCTTACAAAACGAGTGGGAAACAAGGATTGTTTGATACGCAATTTGCGAC
>JAUSOY010000032.1 GCA_030656615.1 Bacteroidales bacterium
TTACCTTAACGAATTTTGTTATAGGATAAACCGCTCGCTAATGAAAGAGAACATATTTAATAATTTGGTCAGAAAAATGGTAGCCGCTGATAAAATTTATCAAGATAAATTAATATGTACTTAACTACTGACCTCTAAAAATTATTTCTACTTATTTGTATTTGTGCCCTCTTTACCTCCTGTTCCAAAGACGATAATAGTCTCGGCGGGGATGGTGATTTAACGATGAATACGGTTGGTAATGAATTTTTTGGTAGTATTAACTTGGGAGGCACTTATTTTGAAACCAACGAATCTATTAAAGTAGTCAGCAATGTGGGTGGTTTACTCACCCTGAGTGTGAAATCTTTATTGCCAATCAATCACCCACTTACTATTCTTATTCCCAAAAATCTAAAAGATTCACAAGGCAATCTTGACACACAGGTCAAAGTCAAAAATACAGCCGACGGCATTCTTGATTATACCAATTCTGATGCCGCACCTCAGGTTTTGGTAAAGTACAATGCCTCTGTGGGCGATAAGTACATCCTTAAGAAAAGTAATGGCCAGACCATTACACGTACTGTAACCGCCAAATCGACCGAAGATGATTACCCTTATGCATTTATGTACATCAAGGTTATTACGGTAGAGCAGGATTCTCGCATCCCCGGTGTGAAAAAAATTGTTTATCATGCCAACCATAAATTTGGATTAGTAGGTGTTTCCATTGAAATGGAGGACGGCACATCCTCGAAGATCACCCTTATGTCGAAATTGTAAACCATTCCCAATGATGCCGTTTCAGAATCTTCTATTCCCCAGTCGTTTCAAAATCTGGGGAATAATTTTTATTTGTATTAGCCTTATCCTCGCCTTCCTCTTGGTTTATATCGGCTTCAAACCCTCATGGCTGGAATTCAAAGTCTTCGCAATTTTTTCATATTATATCGAAGCTCGTTTTATGAAATTCATGAGTAACTCAATGATGGAAGAGATCATTGCATTATTCTTTATTTTGGGTTTTGCCATTTTAGCTTTCAGTCGTGAAAAGGACGAAAAGCCAGAATATAACGCATTACGCCTTAAAGCTTTCATTTGGTCGATGTATGCCTATTTTACTTTTATTGTTTTCGCTATTCTTTTTACCTATGGATTTGCATTTATGTACATGCTTATGCTGAGTATGGCCATGCCCTTCATATTGTTTTTTATCATTTTTAGGTTTCAAATTCGAAAATTCCTGAGAAACCTGTCTGTTAATAAAATGCAAGCGGAGGTATGAGTCCCGGACTGCAATTCTTTTACTCCCAAACACAATGGTTATATACGATCCTTTGGGAGAATCCTCTCTTTTTTATCGACTACTGGAGCTTCGCTCATTTCTGGAGTGGATTTAGCATGTTATTAATTTTTTCAGCCCTACGAGTAAAACACAAATGGGCTGTACTCATCAGCCTATTATTGGCCTATGAATTGCTAGAAATCCTGTTTTTATGGTTTGCCCTGCACGTCTTTAGGCCAGAAACACTGAAGGACCAGTTTACTGACATTTCAATCGGTGCCGCCGGGGCTTTCCTATGCTATTATTCTCATGCCTTAATAAAATTCAATCGTAAGAATAAATTTTGGAAAGACTTTGTAATTCCAGCCTTATTCGTTTCCATCAGTATGGCCTTTTTATGGGTTGGATTTTATCAATACAATTACAATCACACCTTCCTTAATTTCAATGGATTAAACCTTACAGCATTTGGATTGTGGGCAAGTGGTGGTTTTGGGTATTTATGGATTCAAAAAAAACTTTCCGACAAGGTAAATAATCGAATACAATTGTATGTTTATAGCTATCTAGTCTACCTGGCTGGATTATTCGTGATAGAATTTATTGGCTATCATGTCCTTATCATTAAAGAGATGAGCTTTCCTGATAAGGCCCTGGTGCTTAATATGATACATGGTAATTCTGTATTACACACATATTATCTGCTTTTTCCAGTTTTTATCAATCTGCTTTTTATAAGCTTCCGTCCACTTTTCCTCCTTGCGGCACATCATTTGCGAATGTCAGTATCTATCGAAGAAACGATTGTTGTTGAGCAATATCCATAAAGCCGCAAATAACAAAGTATTCCATGTTACTTCATTCTGAATAATTTTCAGGAAAAATCAAAAAAAAACCTACTCCTAAAACATAAGCCCACACTTGTATACCTGTATCGCTATTAAATACAGATGTACATTCCATATCCATTTTTTGTGGCCCTTGCAATCCATAGAAAAGTGTAAAAGACCGGGTTTTACTTCTAAAATATTTAACTAAAAATCAATTTAGAATTCACATATGACAGGCAACTTTTTGCAATATCTGTGTTATATTTATAGTCGATAATTAAAAAAAATCAAAAATGAACACAGCAAGCTTGTTGTCCTGGAAATATTCCGGATATATGATTTTTTTCCTAATAGCATTCCCACTGGAAACAATGTCACAGCCTTGCATCGTAACTGCTGGTTACGATAAAAGCATCAATTGTTCCGAAACGACAACCCTCTCTGCAGAGGTTGCCTGGGAGATTGTGAATGGTCCATCATGGGGACAAATACGAAGTATTCAATTTTTTGACACCCAAATAGGAATTGTTGCCTTGGGTCCCGGTTTATACAAAACAAACGACGGAGGGAGTACTTGGCAAAGTCTTTTCAATGACCCGAATGGAAATTTTGAGGACATCTTCTTTGTAAATTCAATGAGTGGTTATGCCATTAGTTCCAGTGGTTTATTAGCTCATACTTCAGATGGTGGAAATACCTGGGTAAGTATACAAACCGGAAAAGCCAATATGAAGTGTATCTATTTTACAAATATCCAGACGGGGTTTATGGCAGGTGCACTGGGGAAACTATTTCGAACGAATGATTCTGGTAATACATGGATTCAAATCAACTGTGGCCTTACACAGATTATCCGAAATATTACGTTTACTACACCTCAGAAAGGCTATCTGGTTGGGCATTTTGGAAATTCTCTGTCCACTCAGGACGGAGGAAATAGCTGGCAGCCGTTTTCTATTCCAGGGGTTTCTTCCACTACCCACCTTTACACCCTTAACTTTGTAACGCCTGATACAGGCTTTATTACCGGTTCACAGTCCGTGGTATATAAAACGGTAGATGCCGGACAACACTGGACAGCTAAAGCCACTCCATTACCAAAATCACTGGAGTCAGCATCGTTTTTCAACAGCAGACATGGCATTGTTGGAGGCCAGAACGGTTGCGTATTTGTTACTCACGATGGATGCAATTCATTTTCTCAAATGCAGGGAACTGGCAATGAATTAATTACTTCTCTGTATTATAACAACTGGCGAAGTGGATGGATGGGCAATCAGAGCGGAAGTCTTCGGAAATTAATCAATGGATTTACTACGTTTCAATGGTTCCCAATCGAAGGACTTGATAATCCGGAGGCATTTACAGTAACTGCCAATCCCACCCACAGCACCACGTATACAGTCACCGCCACCGACCCAAGTGGATGTAGCCACTCCGATTCCGTTTATATTACAGTCGAAAATCACCTCGAACAATATACGTATAACGTTGGTGTAGTATGTGGAAACACGACTCGGTTGAGAGCTCCCGAGTACTTTCGTAATATATCGGTGGATACTATCCCTGACGATATCAGAGATTTCCTGGTTTCAGATTCCCTCACCTGGATTTATGTTAACAGCCTTGGCAGAATCAGAAAAACGACAAATGCCGGCAGCACATGGAATACTGTTTTCCAGCCTTATAACAATGATGGTCCGAGACGACTTGCCTGTAATAGCGAGAATATAATGCTGGGAGCGGGAGTTAATGGATTTTTAATCCGTTCAGTAAACTTCGGGAACACCTGGCAAACCATCTCCACGCCTGTTAACCAATATCTTTCTGACATCATTTTTGCAAACCCAACCACCGTCTACGCCTGCGGAAGCAATGGTACCATCATCAAATCGATTGATGCAGGAATAAGCTGGAACAGCCTCGCCTCTCCCATAAGCTGGGATTGGCTCTATATCAATTTTCAGCATCCGGATACTGGCTATGTATATGCTCCTGGTATACTTTTTCGCACGGACAACGGTGGGAATTCCTGGATTCAGGTGTTTCAGGATTACAATATCACAACGAACATTAGTCTGTCGGGTTCGCGTCATATCTTGCTCACAGCCTACGACAAAGTTATTAAAAGCAACGATTATGGTACTACATGGGAACAATTTTATACCCCGGTAAATATGTACTGGTCCGAAAGCTGTATGATACTTGAAGGTCCAAAGAAATGGAGATTAGCTTCCTCGCAATGGATATATTTGACCGAGGATGGTGGTAGTTCGTATTACAAATATAAAATCAGCGATATTGACAATGTCTACAATCGAATATATTCGCTCAGCCCATTGAAACATGTCATTTCCGGTGGCTATGGTCAAATATATACACAAATCAACTGCAGCTATCAGTGGTCGCCGGATTCATTAGTCAGTGAACCAAATGCCCAATACACCGAAACCACAGCTATTGATGATTATTCCCTTACTCTATCAACCACCCTTGATGGAGTGCTTTGCCCTTCTGAAAGTTTTTATAATATCCATACACTTGCTGATACAACACACCCCATCATCTGCAAGGTTTCCTGTGATCATTCAATTCAAAAGAATAAAATATACTGGTATTGCAATTCAACCAATAGTATAGATTCAGTAATTCTATACCGGAGTTTTGCCGGTACAGGCGAATTCACAAGAATAGGCACCGAAAAATATTCACAATCAGGATATTTTACGGATTCGTTGTCATTACCTGAAAATATGCAATACGATTACAAAATCGGATGTATAAAACATTGCAAATTATCGTCGCAGATTGGCTCGCCACATTCGAGTATATTACTGACAGGCAGAAAAGTAAACAACAAAAATCTGATTGCTTGGACTCCATACCACGGTTATCCAGTAGGCCAATATTTGATTTATTATGGAACCAATGCAGATCAACTCAGCCTCATCGACAGTGTTTCGAATGAATTAAATACTTATACACATAATCAAGCGACCTCTAACACCCATTATTATTACATAAGCATAGTACCCGTTTCGCCATGCCTTACAGGGAATTTCCCGGAAAGCCATTCCAATTTGCTGAATATTGATTACAGCGGACTTTCGCAGGATACCGAACCCCAAAAATTCAAACTCCACCCCAACCCTTGTAGGAATCAACTTAACATAGAAAACACTGAACAGTATGCGTGTATTTATCAGCTTTTTGATATCACAGGCCATAAGATCAGTCAATTTCATACGCAGGAAAAATCATTCCAGATAAACGTAGAAAACATACAAGCGGGCGTATATTTTCTCCGAATAATCAGCAATTTACATACAATGCAAATGAAATTCATTAAACATTAACGGCTAAAAAACACTCTTAAAATCGATTACTAAGAATTCGTTTCATGCAAATTGCATATTGTTAGAAGCGTAAAACATCGATTAAATTAATCACAAGAAACCCTGATAGAATTATTATCAACCCCAACCATATCCTTTTGGAATTAAAACCATATTCTCCTGATTATGATTCAATTAATTCCGGAAAAATAATAATTCATTACTTGAATCTAACGGAATTAAGCTTGTTATTCAGAAAGACGTACGGCGGATAAAAAGCGATGAAGTAGAATAGGAAGGTGTCTTCATCGTTACTTTTCAGAGCAAGATCGGAAAAACAACGAAATCTTTGGATAAAAATCCATATTCAGGTATTTGGGGGATTAAATATTAAATTTGTACTTTTGTAATCCATGATAAAGTGCAAACATAAGGGGCTCCTCGTTTTCTTGGCCATGAGTATTTTCATGCTCTACGCCGCTGCCCTTGTGAATTTTCATTACAACCGGATTTTTAGCTATCAGCTGATTCCGAATACCGTTGTTTGCATTCGTCAAAAAGAAAATCAAGGTGCTACTGCCATCGCCAAAGATGATTTTAGTCTGCACGCCGACGGATTTTCTTCAAGTTTTTCCTTTCTGGAACATGACTTATTCCCGAGTATTATTGAGCGTCATGTACACAATCCCCAGAAAAAAAGTTCGTCAGACTTCCTTTTTGCTTTCTCTTTAAGAGGTCCCCCCTCCTGCTAAATTATTTCCGAACCTTTTGATACTCCGCTTCCGCCGGGGTAAGATTATTATATTTATTTCAATTCAATACTTCAAACATGAATAAAGTTTACTTTTCGAAGCTTATGCTTCTTTCGATGATTGCATTTTTTGCAATGAACACAAAAACTACTCAAGCAGCTGAACCCGATTCCATTATGATGGGACCTGCTTACGCCAATGATGTGTATTACAGCTTTCAAAATCAAGTTGTTGCTGAAGTTCCCCGCGCTGGATGGGACATTGCTTTCCACACCAATCGCTGGAGCGCTACTGTTATAACCAATGATGGTGTTGGTGTTACTTTATTTGCCTATCCAAAATCGGATTCGGCAGGTTGGGCCTCTGTGGATACTACAGGTATAAGCACCTGGAAACCACTTTTTAACAATCATCAGGATTGGGAAGATGGTGCATGCAACCGTTATGCAGCCGGACATCCGGACTATGGTTGGGGCGTATACAATATGATCAGCCATGATGTAGTGGGCGATTCAATTTTTATTATAAAAGCAGAAGGTGGCATCTTTAAAAAATTCAGAATTATTAATAAAAACTCTATTAATAACCTTTATACCTTCCGTTATGCGAATCTTGATGGCTCTGACGATCAAACCATTCAGCTGGATTGCGACGACTACATCACCAAAAATTTTGTAGCCTATTCTATAGTAACCAGTGCTGTTATTGATCGCGAACCCACTTCTGACAGCTGGGACATTCTATTCACAAAATATATGACCATTCATCCATCAGGAGCACCGTATAATGTCTCGGGTGTTTTAAGTAATATGGGTGTTACGGTTGCTAAGGCATATCCTGTTGCTCCAAATCATACTGACTGGGGTTTACTTGAATTCACCGGTGATCGTTCTGCCATTGGTTGGGATTGGAAAACCTTTGATATGAATACCTTCACATACATTCTTTCAGATTCTACCTTCTTTTATGTGAAAGATTTGGCAGGAAACGTTAACCGCCTTGAGTTTACGAAATTCATCGGCAGTTCGTCGGGCAAAATTGTATTCAATAAAGGGGTATCTTCCGCTTCATCTGTTGCCGAAACAAATCCCGAAAACCTAATGATTTGGCCTAATCCTGCTACGGATATCATCCATATAAACGCCGAATCATCCATTCAGCAACTTAATGTTTACACCATTTCGGGTGCCCGAATCATTACAAACAGCTTATCATCCGGCAACTCGTCACAAATTAACATCAACTCCTTAAAACCAGGAATGTACATTCTTGAAACAAAAACAGTACAGTCGACCCAAAGACTTCGTTTTATAAAAAAATAATTCATCAGAATAGAGAACCATAGAGGTGAGAAGATTCAATTATTTCTGACTTTTTTCATCTCTACGTTTTATATCAAATTCGATTCATGAATATACGATTTAGACTTTTTGTTAGTTTGACCATCTTCCTCCTTGCTGGACCTTCTATTGTGAAGGCCCAGCCGGGCAGGTTGAAAATTCTTGATGCCATTACCAAGCAGCCGGTTGTTTTTGCCCATGTATGCTACGAAAGTATCACGAATACAAAACAAAAACACTCGCTTACGGATGCTTCCGGTTTTGCTGACAATCCATGCACAGAACCGTGCGTGGTTGCTATCAGTTATGTGGGATATAAAACCCTTTTTGATACGATTACGAAAGCTCAGTCTAAAACGCTGCTTCTCCAGCCTACCGTTCTAAATATCGATGAAATTGTAATCACTGCACAGTACACTCCCGAGCGTGCTGATAAATCGATATACAATATTAAGGTCATGAACACTAAGCAAATCGAATATAAAGCGGCTACAAATTTAAGTGATGTGATGCGTTCTGAATTGAATGTAAGAACGTCACAGGATGGGGTATTGGGTTCAAGCATCAGTTTACAGGGACTCTCAGGCGAAAACGTCAAGCTGCTCATTGATGGTATCCCCGTTATTGGACGAATGAATGGCAATATCGACTTTAGCCAAATCAATCTCAACAACGTTTCACACATCGAAGTCATTGAAGGCCCCATGAGCGTTGTGTACGGCAGCAATGCCCTGGCTGGAGTCATCAATGTCATCACCAAAGAAAATAAAAACACCCGTCTTACATCTTCAATAAACTCGTATACCGAAAGTGTTGGCGTTTATAATGTGGATGGTGGTGTTTCTGTTAAAAAGAACAAAAATATTTACGCCTTCGACGCGGGTAGAAATTTCTTCGGAGGATACTCCGACCCTGATACCTTACGATCGAAACAATGGAAACCCAAGCGTCAGGTTTTCGCAAATGCTTCACATATTTACTCCCATGATAAATTAAAAATCAAAACTTCCGGGCAGTTTTTTAATGAGTTATTATTGAGTAAAGGCAATCTTATCCCACCCTATTTCGAAAAAGCATTCGACAATTATTTTTACACCAATCGGGCAGGTTTACGAAGCGATATTGCCACGCCTCTGGGAAACGATCGCTATTTCAACGCATTACTTTCATGGTCGTGGTTTGAACGCAGAAAGCAGACCTATTTCAAGGATCTGACCACCTTAGACGAAATTCTTACAACCAATTCCGATGATCAGGATACTTCAACATTCAATGCTTATACTGGCCGGTTTACCTACAGCAAGTCCATCCCTGATCACTGGCTAAACTATCAAACGGGTCTCGATCTCAATCATGAAACAGGAAGCGGGAAACGAATCACTGGAACACATCAGGAAATAGGCGATTATGCCGCATTCATGAGTATACGCGTAGAACCCGTGCCACAACTGAGTCTGCAGCCTGGTATACGTTGGAGTTATAATACGCGGTATTCGGCACCTTTGGTCTATTCGTTCAATGCAAAATGGAGTATTGCAGAAAATTACACCATCCGGGGCTCTTACTCCAAAGGTTTCAGAGCGCCATCCCTTAAAGAATTATATCTGCTGTTCGTTGATGTAAATCATAACATCCGAGGAAACGAAGATTTGGAAGCTGAACATTCCAATAATTATAATCTTTCAGGCCATTATGCCCGAGAATACGGAAAGCATTTTACAGGTTTTGATATCAGTGGCTTCTACAATAACATCAAAAACATTATAACATTAGCCAATGTAAACAGCAATTTATATACGTATATCAACCTTGACCAATTTACTTCAGTAGGCGTGCAGGCAAATCTGGTCTATAAATTTTATCCCGGCCTTAGTCTTAAAACAGGCGTAGCCTATACCGGACGAAAAAGCTATCAGATCGACCAGAACCAAAGCAATCTTAAGATGCTGTACAGCAATGATTTTATTTTTGAAGCCTCTTATTTCTTCCCGAAAAAGGATTTCACAGCTTCCGCATTTTATAAATATACCGGTAAACTTCCACGCTATACGATTGACGAAGAAGGTAAACTTTCCGAGAGTTTTATCGGAGGATATCATGGCCTGGATATAAGTCTAATGAAACGCTTTTTTCAGAATAAACTAAGCCTGAGCGTTGGAGCTAAAAATCTATTCGACGTAAAAACAGTAGATGCAGCAGGCGGAACCGGAGTTGCACATTCTGGCGGAGGCGGTGCCGTACCGGTTGGCTGGGGCCGCTCCTATTTTGTAAAAATAAGTGTACAACTCTCAAAATTCGAATAAGATGCTGAATAAAATACCTGCCTCTATTTTCTTCATAATTATTGTTTTCGGTTTAAGCTCATGTTTTAAAGAAGATGAGAAAATAACACCAAACAAACCCGGAGATGTTCAGTCAGTCATGATTGAATTGACTAAAAACTATAACCGTCAGGTTTACTTTGATTTATCAGCCAATAAAGAAACCGCAAACAACGATAAAATCGATTTCGATTTGGCTTTTGATTCAAATTCCGGTGAATGGATGGTTTGGCTGAACACAGCCACTTTTATGCGGATTAAAAACACTGAACTCAGCAATTTTGAAGCCATCAAGGATACCATTTTTGGCTTTAAATGGAAATTCGATCAGTCGGTCGGTGGATTATCTTCCAATGCACTAGGATACTGGTACGATACAGCACAAAGCATTCCGGTCTCCAAAAAGGACGTTATTCTTCTTGACCGGGGAATTGATGTTTTCGGAAATTACCGGGGCTTTTGGAAATTCCAGATGCTTGATGCCGACAGTAATGCATACAATATACGATTTGCCCGCCTCAACGGACAGGAAGATACTACCATTAAAATTCTTAAAAAAACCGGGGTTAACCGAATCCAGTTATCGTTTGACAAGGGTGGACAAACACTTAATCTGGAACCCCCACGATTTCAATGGGATCTGTTGTTTACACAATATACCACCCTGCTGTATACTGACGACAACATTCCTTATCCGTATATTGTTACGGGCGTTTTAACCAATCCGCACGAGGTGACCTGCTATGAGGATACGCTGACAGCCTTTGAAAACATCAACAGAGATTATGCGGTCTCCCTCGTTCTCAACAATATAGCCGATGAAATTGGCTACGACTGGAAGATGGTCGTTGGCGATGTCACCACAGGCAATGTTACTTACCAGATCAGACCCCGTACAACGTACATTATCCGTGATGCCGTCGGACTCTATTTCAAACTTCGCTTTATAGGCTTTTACAGCAATACCGGCGAAAAAGGATATCCTTCGTTTGAATATGTGCGATTGTAGTGATTAGTGAAATTACGAATTATCAATTACGAATTACGAAAAAGAGAATGGGAGAAGTTGAGAGTGGGAGATAATGAATAAAGCAATTACGAATTATCAATTACGAATTACGGGATGTCAAAAATTCGAGCAGTTCGACAAGATCACTGAACATTGAACATAGAACATTGAATCAATATTCAATAGTCAATAATAAATCAAAAAGCGCTTATTTTATTTCACTTCCGGGGCGGAAGGCTTCAGTAGGACTTACAAAACAAAGCTTTCCCGTGGCATCTTCGGCCATCAGTATCATTCCCTGACTACTGATGCCTTTCAGGTCTTTGGGAGCTAGGTTCACCAACACACAAACCTGTTGACCAACAATGGCCTCTGCTTCGTAATACTCAGCAATGCCCGAAACGATGGTTCGCTGATCAATTCCCGTATCAACGGTCAATTTCAATAACTTTTTCGTTTTTGCAACTTTTTCGGCACTTAGGATGGTGCCAATTCTCAGGTCGAGTTTGGCGAAATCTTCGTAGGAAATATTGTCTTTTACGGGCGCAACAACAGCCTCAGCAGCGGCATTTAAAATCTTTGACGCAGATAATTTATCGAGCTGTTTCTGAATAACCTCATCTTCAATTTTTTCGAATAAAAACGCTGGAGCATTCAAAAGATGACCGGAAGACATCAGCTCTTTTCCAGCCTCTTTCCATGGGAGCGCCGGCAAATTCAATAAATGATTAAGTCGAACGGCAGTAAAAGGCAAAAAAGGTTCCGCTAAAATAGCCAGATTGGCACAAATCTGTAAAGAAACATTCAATACGGTTTGTACCCTGGCCGGATTTTCTTTAAACACCTTCCATGGCTCATTATCCGTAAGATATTTATTACCAAGTCTGGCCAGATTCATCATTTCGTTCAGTGCTTCCCGAAAACGGTATAATTCTAGACTTTGTGCAATACTGCCGGGGAATGTGGCAATTTGATCCATTATCCTTTTGTCATCTTCATTGAGTCCGGTAATCTCAGGCACCAGGCCATTAAAGTACTTGTGCGTAAGTACCATCGTACGATTTACAAAATTTCCAAATACAGCCAGTAATTCACTGTTATTACGGGTTTGAAAATCCTTCCATGTAAAATCATTATCCTTGGTTTCGGGGGCATTGGCACAAAGAACATAGCGTAGAACGTCCTGCTTTCCGGGAAAATCTTCGAGATACTCGTGAAGCCAAACAGCCCAGTTTCTTGATGTTGAAATCTTATCGCCTTCAAGATTCAAAAACTCATTGGCCGGAACATTTTCGGGGAGAATATACGTGCCTTCCGCCTTCAACATGGCCGGGAAAATGATGCAATGAAAAACGATATTATCCTTTCCAATAAAATGCAATAATTTGGAATCGTCTGATTTCCACCATTTCTCCCAATCATTACCCGTTGTATTGGCCCACTCGCGGGTAGCAGAAATATAACCGATAGGAGCATCAAACCAAACGTATAACACCTTACCATCCGAGCCATCTACGGGAACTTTAACACCCCAGTCGAGGTCACGGGTAACGGCACGGGGCTGAAGTCCCAAATCGATCCACGATTTGCATTGACCGTACACGTTCGTTTTCCAATCGTCTTTATGACCTTCGAGTATCCATTCACGCAGCCATCCTTCATACTGATCGAGCGGAAGAAACCAGTGTTTGGTCTCTTTTTGAACGGGAACATTTCCGCTTAAAGCCGAGCGAGGCTGAATTAAATCCGTAGCATTTAATGTTGTTCCGCATTTTTCGCATTGGTCGCCGTATGCTTTTTCATAATTGCAATGAGGACAGGTACCCGTTATGTAACGATCGGCAAGAAACTGACCCGCTTCCACATCGAAATACTGCAAAGTTGTTTTCTCGATGAAATCACCTTTTTCATACATTTTCCTAAAAAATGCAGATGCAGTCTCGTGATGTATGGGTGCGGAGGTTCGTGAGTAAACATCGAAAGAAATCCCAAAATCCTCAAACGACTGTTTAATAATTGCGTGATACTTATCTACGATCTGTTGTGGACTAACTCCCTCATTGCGTGCTTTGATGGTGATGGGCACACCATGTTCATCGCTACCCCCAATAAACAACACTTCTTTTTCGGATGAACGGAGAAAACGGGTATAAATATCGGCGGGAACATAAACTCCGGCAAGATGACCGATATGAATGGGGCCATTGGCATAAGGCAATGCGGAAGTAATTGTATATCGACTGAAGGATTTACTCATGATAACAGAATGCATTTCGTGAGCTGCAAAGGTAAGAAAAAGCGGAGTTCCGGATTTAAGGGCGGATAACCATAAGACATCATTTAACGAAATGAAATAATAACGACTTTTCTTACTAATCGGTTTTCACGAATTAAAACCATGAATCCTGAATTTGGCAAAATAATACTTGTGCTAATTCTCAATCATAGTAACAATAAGCTTAATTGCTACATACCAAAACCCATTGCAACATTTGCAGCATCAATTAAAAAATGCTGTATTTCAATCCGGCCGTGAGGTATGCATCCGTATAAAACTGGTCAATGAACTTATCAGATGAAATCCGATCTTCAGCATACTGATAGTAACGCATGGTTTTCAAATTGATTTCGAGTTGAAAGTGTGGTGAAAAATAATAGGCAGCCCGAACTTCAGGTCCTATTCCCAGATTAAAGGAATTGGAAGACGAATTTACTTCCACTTGTTCATTGTCATTTCTGCCAAGAAAACCATTTAGTTCAATGCCAAATTCAATCCAGGTTCGGGTGTTTGGATAATATCCAAAAACAGCATTTGCATTATAATACAGCGTTTTTGCTTTTATTTCAAGCCCTTGATTGTCATTATACTCCGTTTCAAATTTTCCATACCGATATCCTAGCTGTGAATATAAACTATACTGTGTCTTTTCGCTGGCGCAAAAATGATATTGGTAATATAAACCAAACTCCATTCGGTTTTCATCCCCATCTATTTCGTCTTCCGCTGTGATAATATTATCGATTTTGATCTTGGAATGCTGATTGCGATCAGAAAATCCAAAACGGAACCCGGCACCAAGTCGTTGTCCGCTCAAACGGATAACATTTCCTCCATATTGCCACATATCATATAGCGTAGTAAAATAAGCGGCATCGGTGAGTTCTACCAGTGAATGTTCCCTAAGAAAAGCATCCAGCTGTTCCATTTCATAAATGTTTTTCAAACGGCTATCGAGTACTCTTTCATTCTTAAGTTCCGCAATACGCAATGCAAGTTGTTCAACATCAGCGGCATTAAAGGGACGAGAAAGGCGCTTTTTTAATGTCAACTCCTGTAAAATATACATGGCATGACGAGCATCCTCCACTCGTTCAATACGGCCATATCCCCCACCCAAATACATTTGAGGGCTCAGAAGCGTCTGGTTTATAGAAGTTTTCTCATCTTGTGTCCCGCCACCGAGTAGCTGCGGCTTATCAAATAAATTTGTAAATGAAGCCATCGTTTCTAAGCCAAATTGTGCTTCGGCAAAGAACTTACCGTGGTAGTAATACCTGTTTTCGGTATAAAAACGGAGATTGGAATTAAAATAATTATTAAAACGTTCAGTCTCCATGGATTTATTGTCGGCACCGTATAACGATCCTGACATAACTTCATTAAACGACACAGAGGCATTAAGCTTTGATTGCCAACGAGTATCATTATAATTGAGGTTATAAGCCGATGCCAATAATCCATCAATATTTAAATCAAGTCTGTTTGTAGAGTTTATGTTATTCATCACTCCACGATTATTGGAAGCAAAATAAAATGAATTATCAAGACTATGCCTTAACAGTTTGGGTAATGCGAAATCATTAAGATTATACAAACTATCCTGTGCTTTCAGAGTAAAAACACTCCAAAACAGTAATGTTAGCACCACAATGTACTTTTTCATAATGTTGGTATTGATTCATTTTTCATAAACATGCTAAAAGTAACGAAAAAAACAGAAACATATTATGGCTGCATGAATAATATGTGGGGAAATATGCCACAAACACAAAAGACAGTCCAATTAGGGCACAATAGGATTCAAAAAATATTGGCGACCTCGTCAATTATCCATAATTTTGAGCCCTCACAGAATACTTTCCAGAAGTTATTCGATTGTTTAAAATTAAAAATTTCACCAGCAACCGTGAAAAATAATAATAAGCCGAACGGATCGAAATTCGATTCAAAAGCCAATTACCTGCAAACCAAAACTGAAGCCGCATATGTGGATCGTAAAAACGCTGCCCAGGCCGATTATGATCGCATAGGATTCATGTCAGGACTTGAAGTGCACCAGCAACTACTAACCGATAAAAAACTCTTTTGCAATTGTCCGGCCGGACTTTTTCATGATTCCGACGATTACGATGCAGAAATTGTCAGACATATGCGTCCTACGCTCAGCGAATTAGGTGAATATGATGGCACGGCTCTCATGGAATTTAAAACGCGTAAGAATATTACCTATCGGGCAAAAAATCGCACAACCTGTACCTACGAAGTTGATGATACGCCTCCTTTCCCCTTAAACAGGCAAGCATTACAGATTGCTATTGAAATTTCGCTTTTATCAAAACTCAATATTGTGGGTGAGGTTCACATCACCCGAAAACAATACCTCGATGGATCAATTCCTACCGGTTTTCAACGGACGGCCATTATTGGTGTGGAAGGAGAAATTCCTCTTAAAAACAAAAAAATCCGACTTATTCAATTAAGTATTGAGGAGGATTCTTGCCGGGAGATATCCGACATTGGCCACAACAGGGTATATAAAACCGACCGTTTAGGCATGCCACTCATCGAAACGGTTACATATCCCGAATGCATGAATCCTGATGAAGTAATGGAAGCCTGTAATTACATCCGCTTTCTCAACCGTTCTACCGATCATGTAAGAACCGGAATCGGAGCAGGCCGGCAGGATGTTAATGTTAGCTGCCGAGGTGGTCATAGGGTCGAAATCAAAGGTGTTTCTCATACCAAATGGATACCTGAATTAACACATATCGAGTGCTTCCGTCAGTGGTCTCTGTTATTACTTCGCGACAAGCTACGTTCGCGTATCAATCGCGAAAACTGGAAAATGACATCTAAGCGACTTAATTTTTATGATTTCAATTTTGATTACAAACCGCTGACCGATGCCCGCGATCAAAAACTTCGGATTGTTGCTGTTAACCTTCCCGAATTTAAAGGTTTATTATCACATTTCACTCAGCCCGGGCAATGTTTTGCCAATGAAATCAGCGATCGGCTTAAGGTAATTGCCTGCATCGAAAAACCAAATCTTACCCATTCTGAATCATTAACATCTGATATTCAGGATGATGATATAATAAAAATTGCACAACTCCTTGACGCGTCCGAAAATGACGCTCAATTAATTTTCTGGGGATTTGAAGACGATGTTAAAACGGCTCTCGAAACTATCGAAGAGCGATGTTTAATGGCATTTGATGGAATACCTCCCGAAACCCGCAAGGCTTTTGAAGATGGCAGTACCATTTTCGAACGCGTCCTTCCAGGTGCCGATCGGATGTATCCCGATACTGACTCTGCTCCTATTCCTCTCACCGATGAATATATTCAGGAACTCCAGAAAAATCTTCCAACAGAAATCGTTGATCGTTATGAACAGATGATGAAATGGGAGATTCCACAAGATACCCATACATATATCTTCAAGAAAAACCTTTTCCCATTAATCGAACGCATCAATAAGGAAATAAAAATCAGTCCCAAATTTGCAGGAACTTTTATCGGGCATACTTTAAAACATACAGAAGGGCAATTAGGCGAATCGGCCAACTTTCCATACGAACGGATTTTTGACCTCTTTCATTTTCTGAAAAATTCGAAATACGAATTACAGCTGGCAAAAAAAATGATTCCGGTTATTTATCTGCATCCCAGCATGGATTTCGAGTCGGTACTCACCAGTATTAATTTTAAAAAAACGAGTAAAAGTGCACTGCTCGATCAGGTAGATTTTCTTGCAAAGAAATTTGATCAAATTTCCTATAACAATACAGCCGTTAACAAAGTAAATTGGATAATGGGACAGCTATATCAGGCTGCCACAGGAAATGTTGTTCTGAAAGAACTGCACACCGAAATCGGTAAAAAAATAAAGGCATGAACAAGGCATTGCTGTCGAAACTTAAATATAAGCAAGACCACAGCATTTTTACTTTAAATATACCTTCGGAAGAATATTCCGGCATATTTGGTAATACCCTTTTTCCTGATAATCTGTCAGTAGATACTGCTGACTTTGTTATCGTTTATGTAAGCAATTGTACTGAATTGGAACATTTCGGCCCATTGGCTTTGACAAAAGTCCATGCCGAAAGCATTATCTGGTTTTGTTATCCAAAACAATCGTCCGAAATCAAAACTGATTTGAATCGTGATGAAGGATGGAAACTTATAAAAAATGCAGGTTTCAGGCCTGTTTCGGCATGTTCAGTCAACGAAACCTGGTCAGGACTTCGCTTGAAAAAGGGTGAATGGCCTGATACCAGTAGAAAAACCGAACGTCCGGAAATTATTGTGCCTGAAGACCTTCAGCAAGCCTTACAAACAAATCCTCCATCGCTCGAAAATTTTGTCAAACTTTCATATACGCATCAAAAAGAATATGTAAAGTCGGTGGAAGATGCCAAAAAGCCTGAAACCCGTCAACGCAGGATCGAAAAAGCAGTGGAGGCATTATTAAAACCAAAGAAATAACATTCGAAAAAAACATACCAATGAGCGAAGATATTTTTCAGGGATATAAAGGCCCGGCCTTGGAAATTTTAAAAAAATTCAACGTCAGAGTGTGGGGACAGGCATCCGTGTCGACTACCCGTGGTGATTTTCAGGGGACTATTTTACCCCGTTCTGAGAATGATGATGATATGCACATCGTGATGAAAATCATCACCGGATACAATGTTGGTATCGATGTGGCAAACATCACTGAAATGAAGGAAACAGGCTATAAAAAAGCCAATTATAAAATCCCGGAAAAACAATTCCCTGTTACTCCCGGATTGCCAAAGGTTAAACTTTTTGGAACCGGTGGAACCATTGCTTCCCGCCTCGATTACCGCACAGGAGCTGTAATTCCTGCTTTCACCCCCGGTGAATTATATGGAGCGGTCCCTGAACTTGCCGATATTTGTAATCTTGAGACGGAAAAGCTTTTCGCAGTTTTCAGTGAAAACATGGGGCCATATCAATATAAAACCCTGGCCATTGCTATTGGTAAAGAAATTGAAAAGGGCGTGGATGGAATTGTAATCGGCCATGGAACCGATACGCTTTCACATACCGGTGCTATATTATCATTCATGGTTCAAAACTCGCCAGTGCCTATTATTTTGGTAGGTTCTCAGCGTTCTTCTGACCGCCCCAGTTCTGATGCAGCCCTGAACCTTCAACACGCCATGTATACCGCTGGCAATAGCGATATTGCAGAAGTAATGGTTTGTATGTTTGGTCCTACCTCCGACGAATATGGACTTCTGCATCGCGGAACCCGTGTGCGTAAAATGCACTCGTCGTATCGTTCTACCTTTCGTACCATTGGCGATACACCGGTAGCAATGGTTACCCGCAAAGGCATCACGCATATCAAAGAAAACTACAATCATCGTCGCAAAGACAAAAATGTCATCATCAAACCTTTCTATGAAGAAAGGGTGAGCATGTTGTACTATTATCCGGGTATGAGCCCTGATGTATTGGACGCCATGGTTGACCTAGGCTATAAAGGAATTATTATCATTGGAACCGGTTTGGGACACGTAAATAAAGAATTATACCCCGCCATCGAAAGAGCCACAAAAAAAGGTGTTCATATGTTCATGACTGTACAAACTATTTGGGGCTATGTACATATGTTTGTTTATGATACCGGACGCGATATGATGGCCAAAGGCGTCATTCCGGCCGGAAATATGCTTCCCGAAACAGCATTTATCAAACTAAGCTGGGTACTGGGGCAAACCGAAGATCCGGCAGAGGTAAGACGATTGATGTTAACGCCCATCAACGATGAAATCACTGAACGCGAACCTTATAACGGATATCTTGTATATCAGGGTGGAGTTCCTGAAGTGGAAGAATTTATCCGGAAGGTGCATAAATAAATCGAACTAAATAACATCCGATACCTTATGTTATTTAGTTGCCTAGAGTGATTCGAAAAAAACGCAAAGCTAAACGGCCCGTTCTCTTTTCTGAGAAACGGGCCGTTTTCACATTAAAAAAATTACTGTCAAAACTAAACACCACAGGAATGTGTCAATTAAAGCTTATTTACTAAATTTTAAACGAACACCTGCCTGTATTCCAATTGTTGCATTATGTGTTGATGATCTTCCATCGATATAGCCTGCTACTTCATTATCTTCAGCATTGGTAAAATCCATATCGCAACGTGCCAGGGTAAAAACATTAAGCATTGGAGTAAGACGATACTCCGCTCCAAGGCTAAGGAAGCCCCCAACAGTAACATTTTCGTAAGAAGACATGATGTTGTGATCAATCTCTTCACCCTCGGCATCTAAAAGTCGGGCATTACTCAGGAAACTGACCTGAGGTCCGATTTTTCCAACAAATTGAATGTTTTTCGCCGGATTGGTATTATACGAAAAGTACAGGGGCACTTTCAGGTAATCCAGAGCTGCAGATGTTTCTACATTATCCACTTCCGCTTTGCGGCCCTGCATCGAAAAGCGTACATCGGCACCAAGTCCCAGATTATCAGTAAAGTTATACGTGGCGCCTAGTCCGAAGGCCGGACGCACATATGCTTTTTGTGAAAAAGCATCCAAATCCGAATCATCGGAATTTAACATCCAGCTAACCTGAGGATTTAGATCGGCCGTAAAGCTGATGCCTTTTTGGGCAAATCCACCAAAAGTTATCAGGTTAAAAATAAAAAATAACAACATAAATGGTTTTAAAAAATTGGTTTTCATAGCTTTAAAAATTAAAAATGAATAAAAAGGTCAATTATCTGTGGTTTACGAATAATTCGATGATTGAATGTTTTTTGAAAAATTGAGACTAATATCTCTGGTGCTTTTAAGCAACATTTCTACCTGATATTGAATCTCATAAAGCGATTCATAAAATCCTCTCCGCTGATTAGGACTGCGGAGCTGACTTTTCATAATTTGCTTCATATGCAAAAGGCGATGCGTACTTCCATCCAGATATCTCTGGCACAATCCTGATCCCTTATAACTCATCCATAGCGAAATATCGAGCCGAAGAAAAAGGTATTCCTTTAAAAGTTGTTTTTTAAATTCCTCCGGTATAACAACACTATTAGTAATAAGCAGGCCAAGTTGCGCCAAACGTTGCAGTACAAGATCTTCGGGAAAAATCATTTTTTTTGCCATGGTGATCAATATTTATCGATTAATCAGAATTAAGGCTTTGATAAACAGCCAGTTCGCTTAGATAGTGATAGCGTGCTTCCGATAAATTATCGGTAGATTGCTGCCACATAGCCTGAGCATCAAGCAAATCGGAAACCCTGCACGCACCAGCTTCAAAATTTTGTTTCATATCATTAAGATGTTCTGACGTCTGGGCAATGGCTACTTTTGCGAGCTCAACTTTTTGGTATGCCTCAGTCATCTGATTATATGCATTATGGTGTTGTAAAAGCATTTTTCCGGCATTATCGGCTAAAGCTTGGCGGGCTTTCTCCTGTTCTATGCTCCTCTGTTTGATTTTATGAGAACCTCCCCACCAATCGCTGATGGGAATGGAAAGGGTTGCAAAAGCAATCCCAATCGTATTACCATCCTCCATTACATCATAATATGAACCCATAACACCAACGGCAAGGCTCGGCATTAACGCCCCGGTTTCTAGCTTTTTACGTAATCCGGCAACTTCAACTGAGGTTTCCAGCATTTTATATTCCGGACGCTGATAAACAGCCGTTTCAGGATCTTCAAAATATGTTTGTGGTTGCAAGAGTATTCCAGCGCTATCAGCGGGAACTAAAGCAGCATTGTATTGCATGCCCATCTGCCGGCATAATGCGCGACTGCACATCTCGATACCATTCTCAAGGGTAAGGGCTTTTACACTGAGTTCGTTCTGCTTTAGCTGTACCTTTAACATATCTGACCGTTGAACCAATCCATTGCGATAGGCAACATCCACATCCTTGTATAAAGCATTAAGCAGAGAATTATAACCTTCGATGGTCTTTCTCTTTTCAATAAGTGATGCCAGCCGCCAATAATATTGGTCGGTTGTAAGTAATTCGTCTCTTATTCCGGCAAGCGCTTTACTCTTATGGATGTTTTCAGCTTTACCTGCCAATCTGACTCCATTACGCACCTGACCACCAGCATAAATGGGTTGAGCTACGGTTATGGATGCCATATAGGTATAATCCAATAATTCTAAATCGGTTCCCGGGAAATAAGCAAACTGTTCAGGATTAGCGAGGTTAGCAACATTTCCGTCATAAACCGGTAGGTTCATAGCCGGAATGGATCCTTTAATAAGGTAATCGGATGATTGCATTGCACTGGCATTGACACTTACTTTCGGGAAAAAATTGGTCAGCAATTCTTTCTTCAATTGCTTCGATTCTTCCACGTCAAGATTTAATTGCTTTATAACGAGATTATTGTCAAGTGTTCTTTGATGGCATTCATCGAGTGATATAACCTGCGCCACTGCCTGATTAAATACAGGCAGCAACGCAAGGGAAAGTATGATAAAAAAGCGCTGACAGGATATTATTGAACGAATCATGATTGAATTTATATTGAGATGCATAATGCGAATTTTTTATTGAGGGATTTGAACAGGTTTGGCATTACGGAACACCAGAGCATATACCAATGGCAAAATGATTAATGTTAAAACCATAGCCACTAAAAGACCGAAGCAGATAACTGTTCCCAATGGCCCCCAAAGAGGTGAACCACTTAAGATCATTGGAACTACGCCCACTGCCGCTGCTGCTGATGTAAGGAAGATCGGACGCATTCTGCGTTTACCAGCCGCCAATGCAGCATCGTACATATTCATACTTCCATCTTCGGTTAATTCTTCGATATAATCGACCAGAATTATCCCGTTTCTAACAACGATACCCACCAATCCCATGATTCCTATGAATGCCGTCATACTGAACGGATAACCAACCATCCAAAGTCCGCCAGCAGCTCCGGGGAATGCCAGCAACATCGACAGCATAATAACTGCCGTTTTATTCACTTTCCGGAACTGGAATAAAAGAATGAAGAAGATGATAAAAACACTGGTTATCAGCGAATATATCATAGGCACGAAGGTTTCCTGAGTGGCTTCAAGTTCTCCACCATAAGAAATTTGAACGCCTTCGGGTAAATTGAGCGCTTCGATCTGAGGCTGAATGCGGTTAAAAATATCGGTAGCCACGGCATCACGATCCGAATCGGCAGATACCGTTATGGTGCGGACACCATTACGCCTTACGATGGTTCCCTCTGTATAATCAGGTACTAATTTGGCAACTGAACGAAGCGGAACCGCTTGCATAGTAAGTGGCGGTGTAATATATTGATTGCCAAGATTAGATACTTGCTTATCCGTATTATTCAATAAAACTACATTAACAGGATAATCACCTTCCCAAATCGTAGCCAAAGGAATACCATCCGTAGATGCCAACAGCGAGCTTCCGAGAATCATCCGCGTAAGGCCAAGTCGTCCGGTTTGCTCCGGCAATCCCTGAATCTGTATACCCGGACGTGGAGTACCCCAATCTGTACGAATCCAAATAAGTCCCTCCTCTTGATTCATGACTTCGGTAACCATGGCCGCTGCCTCTTTCAGGTTTTTAATCGAATCGGCCGATAAGCGGACTTCAATAGGACTTGCCGTTTTTGCAAGTTCGAGTTGCTTAAATTTAATATGTGCACCGGCAAAGGCGTTGGTGTATTTTCTACTATATTCATCTAAAATCTCAATACTGGCATCCTCCGAAATCGTATTAACGATTAGCTGTCCGTAATTTGTAGCTGGAAGATGAGGTGCATAAGCCGTATGAAAACGGGGAGAACCGGTTCCAATAAAGCTGGTGACATGACGTACTCTTGCATCGGCCGAAAGAACCGACTCGAGACTATCAATAACTTTATCGGTTTGATGAACGGATGAGCCATCCGGCAGATATATCTCTACAGCAATCTGGTCGCGGTCGAGCATCGGAAAGAGCTGCTGAGGAATGCTGGTGAACAGTAGCAGGCTGCCAATTAAAATAGCTACCGTGAATACCAGTGCAATTTTTGAATGTGCAAAAGCCCATTCGAGAAGCCGGTCAAAATTTCTTTGGAGAATATTCAGAAAACTATTCGCATTTTCCGCTTTTCCACCAACTCCTTTACGTATCAGAAAATAGTTGAGGACGGGAACAATAAGTACTGCAACAAGCATAGAAATTGTCAGTACAACAAAGATTGTGAGCGGGAAGATGCCAATAAAGTCACCAGCGATTCCGGTCAGGAAAAACATCATCGGAAAAAAGGCCATATTAATAGCCATCGTGGCTGTAAGTACAGGAATGAACAATTGTGTGGCACTCTTCCAGGCTGCTTTCCAGGGCGTTTCGCCATGATCGAGTTTCTCTACATGATTATCAATTACCACGATGGAATTATCTACCACCATTCCCAATACAACAATCAAAGCGGCTAAAGATACTGTATTCAATTCAATTCCAACCAGATATAACACACCAACTCCCATTAGTATCGATACAGGAATCGTTACAGCTGCCACAGCCGCCACTCTTAGTGGAAGCAAAATCATGGTAACCAGAATAACTGCAATAATGGCCAGAAGAAACTCCGTCATAAAATGAGATACGGATTTATCGACTACATCAGGTAAATCAGAAATAACCTCAAGTTTTATATCCCCCGCATTGGCTTCCCTGAATTTGTTGAGAACAACTTTGACTTTATCTCCAAATTCAACAATATTATTTCCGCTTTGCATTTCAAGGGAAAGAAGTACTGTATTAGCACCGTCGAAACGGATAAATTGGTCGGGTTCTTCATAACGACGCGTGATATCTGCTATATCGCGCAGTTTGATAATATTTCCATCGGGATCGGCGTACACTATTTGGTTACCAAGATCAACTTCTGAACTAAGACGTGCAGGAACATGCATAGGCAATGAATATTCGCCGTTATCGAAAAAACCTGCGTATCCATTCAAACCGTTGGTTTGCAATGTCGCCATAAGAGTCAGAGACTTAACATTATACTGATTGATACGGGCAGGATCTACGCTAACATAAATCTTTTCTTTCTGTAATCCATAATGCTTGATTTTTGAAACTTCCGGTATCTTACGAATTTCAGCTTCAAGACTTATCAATGATTTTTCGAGTTCTTTATGACTTTTTTTTTCAGATGAAAGTGTAATGAGTAATGCAGAAGTATCACCAAAATCGCTATTGGCCATTAAAGCGGCAACACCGGTAGGAAGAGTCGCTTTCAAATCATTAAGGCCATGCTTCAATGTTGACCAGAACTGGTCGGAGTTTTTTACGCCATCCTCAAGTTCTACATAGACGATTAGAAGTCCATCACTCGAATGTGAATACGTTTTGGCTTTGTTGATTTCTTTAAATCCAAAGAGAAAATTTTCGACTTTTACTGCCAACTGCTCTTCAACTTCCTGAGATGTTGCTCCCGGATAAACACCTATCACCAGCCCCTGACGAATGACAAAAGTGGGGAATTCCTGGCGGGGAATATGTAAAAGACCATAGACACCAAAAATGACCATGAGTGCCACAATGGCGATGAATATCTGACGATTGAGCATGGCGCCTTCAATCCAGTTTATTTTTCTTTTCTCAGTACTCATAAGGCAACATGGCTATTATGGTTAATTTTTTCTTTTCCTGTAACAACCACTTCATCTGTGGATTCGAGACCACTGATAACGCTGATATTGTTCCCCCGAAAAATGCCTGTAACAATAGTGCGCTGTGCCACGGTCATCGTAGCGCGGTCGAGTATATAAACCATCGTAACTCCATGTTTATCCGTCGTAACGGCTGAGGTAGGAATAACCGCTACTTTTTTCGGAGTTGCGGAACGGTGGAGAGAAACATCGCATATCATTCCGGGTTTCAAATCCATGGAGGGATTATTGAGAATGAGTTTCACCTCATACGTTCTTGAAATACTGTTTGCTACCACACCCACACTGTGCACCTTGGCATCATACAATCGTGAGCCCAGGGCTGCGACTAAAATATGAGCAGATTCTCCTGTTTTAATGAATGGAATTTCCTGTTCGGGTACAGATATTTTTATAAATACCTTCTCAATTTTTACGAGGGTAAAAGGCGACTGGGGCTGTATGCTTGACATTCCGGGCTCTGCATTACGACTACCGATGATGCCTGATTCCGGTGCTCTCAGTTCCGTTTTTTCGAGATTGGAGTTAGAAATTTCAAGCATTCCTTCGGCTTTATCAAGTCCGGTTGTTACTTCCACCCATTTCATCTCGGTAAGACTCCCATTTTCGAATACCGGTTTCAGCCTGTCATAGGCGTCTTTTGCTTGTTGATATGTAGCACGGGCTGTTTTATTAGCACTTGCAAGATCCGCTTTGTTAAGACTTGCCAGCAACTGACCCGACTTAACACTTTGGCCTTCTTCCACATAAACCTGACTTATGGTTCCGGTTACCTGAAAATTTAAAGGGATACTGCGAAGTGGTTCAACCGTTCCACTATATGAAAAAAGACCCGTATCAGGAACTGAAATCACTGACGCTACTTCAACTTTTATGGCTGAAATACTATTATCTGACGGGTTTTTACCACCTGCCGTATTGCAGGAAGTGAATGAAAACACCGCAATGGAGGATATCCCCAGAAAAACAAATAGTTTTGAAAAATGACGCATAAACATGATAGCAAAAATTTTAATGTACGTCGTCCAAGGCCAACGCTATGCCATTTATGCGAATCATTAAAAATAATCGCCTAATTCATTCATTCACTGATAAATAAAAATATTTATACATTTTGTATTTTTCTTAAATAAAAGAAATTGTATTTTTACGGTTCTTATATTTAAGAATTTTACCAAAATGAAGATATACGAACAAATTCTATCCATCGCCGAATCCATCGCGATGATTCGTGAAAAAAAGCGCTTGTTTGACACCATACATCACCAACTCAAATCGCTTTTTGAATACAAACTCAGCGGAATTGTTCTATTGGAAGCTGACAGCAACATTGGAAAATTTTTCTGGTCGGGGGAGGAATTATCGGCAGAAGCGGCACAAAAGATGCAAATCCCTGTTGATTTTTCTAAAGTATTTTTGAATTCCACCCCAGATCCATTGGACATAATCCGGCTTGATTTACCCAATACGCCCATTCCGGAAGAAATCAGGGAAGCTAACAATCTGATAGTGAATTACGCTATTAAGGAAGTTCTGTTTATTCCTCTTCGATCGAGCGGCCAGACCATTGGTTATTTAACGCTGGCCTGTGAACAATATAGAACCATAAAAACCCAGGATCATCCACTTCTTTCAGGCATTTCAAATTTAGTTGCCATCGCGGTTACCAATACCCTTGCCTGGGAAAATTCAGAAATTCAGCAGCATGAAAACCAGTTTCAACTCGAATTTACTAATGAAGTTCTGCCTGTAATCAATCAGCCTGACGTATTCAGATATTTAGCCTCATCGCTCAACAAACGCATCGATTTCGACTTTTTCAACATTGTTGTTTTAAGCCACAATCTGGAAGCCAACATCGAATTAGCATACATGAAGGAGGACAATAAATTCCGCTTTATCCGAATTCCTACCGAAATCATTCTGGATGAAGGTGACATGGAATTACTCGAAAAGCATCATCCAAACCATGACAAGGTCGTAAGATTAACCACCAATGAACTTAACCTTGTTTCAAGAAATGAAACAGTACAGCAGTTTATTAAGGAAGAGCTACAAATGAATACCGCCGCAGTCATTCTATTGAAATCCTTTTCCGACACATCGGTATTTCTATTTCTGGCCAGCCGTAACCCTGATGCCTTTACTCTTTCCGAAACCGATCTGTTACAAAAACTTACACCACAGCTACAATTAATTCTCGAGAACTACTACGCATTCCTCGAAATCAACAATTTGCGTATGCAGCTCGAACAAGAAAAGCATACGCTGGTAAACGAAATCAATGAAAAAGGCGGGGAAGACCATTTTATAGCCCACAGTAAAACAATGATTAACGTTCTTCGACGGGTAAAGCAAGTAGCTCCGATAGATACCACCGTTTTGATTCAGGGTGAAACAGGTGTTGGAAAAGAGCTGATTGCCCGCGCTCTGCACACGTTCTCGCCCCGCAATAACGCTCCAATGATTCGGGTAAATTGTGCAGCATTGCCAGCTCAGCTAATCGAATCCGAATTATTCGGTCATGAACAAGGAAGTTTCACCGGAGCCACTGAACGAAGAATCGGTAAATTTGAAATGGCCAATGGAGGCACCATCTTTTTGGACGAAATTGGGGAAATACCCATTGAATTGCAAGCGAAATTACTGCGTGTTTTACAAGAAAAAGAATTTGAGCGCATTGGTGGTAAATCACTAATTCATTGCGATGTACGAATCGTCGCAGCCACCAATCGCAATTTGGAAACCGAAGTTGAAAAAGGAAATTTCCGTTCAGATTTGTTTTTCAGACTGAATGTGTTTCCTGTTTTGATACCGCCATTGCGCGAAAGGCAGGAAGACATTCCTTACTTTGCAGAGTATTTTCTGGGTAAATTTGCCCGCCGGCTCGGAAAACCTTCCATGCAAATTACCAACGATGATTTACAACGTCTCATTCAACACCGCTGGCCGGGGAATATTCGTGAATTGGAACACGTCATCGAAAAAGCAGTCATCCTGACTAATAGCGATCAATTAAATCTGGATGATTTTCACCCCGCTCAGGCCAGCAATTCCAGAAACAGCCTTCCCGAAAACTTCAGAAGTCTAAAAGATCTGGAAACCGAACACATTTTACTGGCGCTTCAACTGGCACAAGGCAGAGTTAGTGGCGAAAAAGGCGCTGCAAAACTCCTGGGTATCAACGGAAAAACCTTGGATTCAAAAATGCGGAAATTAGGAATCAGAAGAGAAATCAATATTAGAGTAGACTAAATATTGATTCCCATTGAACGAATCCGGAAACGAACAGATTATTGTCGGGCTTCTTCGTAAGGCAGTCCGATGCCAGTAAAGTAAACACATCCGGAAGGCAAAAAGTATTCTGGCGATAATCTTTAGCACAGGCTTTTTGAAATCACCCTTTTTAACAAAAAAAATTCAAAATTTTGTTTTTCCAAAACTCTTTGTAAATTTGCGACTTAGATAACATCATAACAAACCATGAAACTTACCCCGTATATCACAAATGCTCTTCTGAATGCCACCTTTGTGCCTGCTTCAGAACGACCGGGGATAGTTATACCTGTACGATAGTATTTTCAGGAATATATAGCAAACCCGGTCGAAATTAATTCTTCCGGGTTTTTTTATTTTATTTTCAAGATCATGCATTACACAATATATTCTACCAGCATTAAAAAACGTTTTCAACAAATATCCCGACAAATAAGCCGTGGATGGGATCTTACGCTTGAAGCCATCAAAGGTGGCGATCTGGATTACACTTCCATGCGCATCCGTAAAGCAATTACTCTATTGGCAATCCCTATGGTTTTCGAAATGATTATGGAATCCATATTTGCCGTTGCCGACATTTTCTTCGTTGCCAAATTAGGTTCTGAAGCAGTTGCTGCTGTCGGAATCACCGAATCGCTGATGACCATCGTATACGCGGTAGGTTTTGGACTGAGTATGGGAACAACCGCCATTGTATCGCGCAGGATTGGCGAGAAAAACATTGAAGGTGCGAATACTGCAGCGGTTCAAGCCATATTGGGCGGACTTGCTGCTTCAGCACTACTGGCTATTCCAGGAATTTTTTTCGCGGAAGATCTGCTTCGGCTCATGGGAGCTTCAGAAAGTCTGATTTCGGACCACTCGTCGTACACAAAATTAATGATCAGCATGAATGCGGTCATTATGTTTTTGTTCATCATCAATGCCATTTTCCGAAGTGCCGGAAATGCCGCTATTTCGATGAGGGTTCTATTTCTTGCCAATGGCATTAATATTATCCTTGATCCCTTATTGATATTCGGATTGGGTCCAATTCCTGCTATGGGCGTAAAAGGAGCAGCAATTGCTACCATTACAGGAAGAGGTATAGCAGTACTCTATCAGTTTTATCTTCTTTTTGGTGGTTATAGCAAGATAAAAATAACACTCGCATCACTAAAACCTGAATTCATGGTATTGATCAATCTCTTCCGTCTGTCGGCTGGTGGAATTGGACAAAATCTGATTGCCACAGCAAGTTGGGTTGTCATGGTGCGTCTTGTTTCAGGTTTTGGAAGTGAAGCCGTGGCGGGCTATACAATTGCTATTCGGATTATCATCTTTTCTTTGCTACCTGCCTGGGGAATAAGTAATGCAGCAGCAACGCTTGTAGGTCAAAACCTGGGAGCGAAGCAGCCCAAACGTGCAGAAACTTCGGCATGGATAACCGGCATTATAAATATGTTCCTGATGGGGGGAATTTCTTTGGTGTTAATAATCATACCCGAAAGTCTCATCAGTATATTTACCACCAACGCTGCGGTAATCGAATATGGAGTCAACGGACTAAGGATCATCAGCTATGGCTTTGTATTCTATGGATTGGGAATGGTAATGACTCAGGCCTTAAATGGTGCTGGAGATACTTTTACACCCACCCTGCTCAATTTCATCGCTTTCTGGATGATCGAAATCCCTTTAGCCTATTCGCTCTCACTTTATTCAGACCTGGCCTCTAATGGTGTTTTCACAGCCATTGTATTAGCCGAGTCGGTTTTAGCAATATTGGGGATGTGGGTTTTTTGGAGAGGCAAATGGAAAACAGTGAAAGTCTGAGTATTGCACCTTCTTTAATATATCTTACCCGATCAAAAGGGATTTGTTTCGAATAAAATATCATTGAACCAATCAAATTTTAAATATAAAACAATAATCAATGTATTAGTCCTGAATAGGGGAAAGAAAAAGAGCCGGAAGTCATTATAACTTCCGGCTCTTTATAATAATATATAAAACAATATCAGAGTATTACGAGTTCATTGACGACAAAAACTCTTCATTTGTCTGAGTGAATTTTATGCGATCTTTCAGAAAATCCATCGCTTCAACAGAAGTCATATCGGCCAAATGGTTTCTCAGAATCCAAACACGCTGTAATACATCACGATCATGAAGAAGGTCATCACGGCGGGTTGAAGAAGCCACGAGATCGATGGCAGGGAACATCCGTTTGTTCGATAATTTCCTATCCAACTGAAGTTCCATATTACCCGTTCCTTTAAATTCTTCAAAAATAACTTCGTCCATTTTTGAACCCGTATCGATAAGGGCGGTAGAAACAATGGTTAATGAACCACCATTTTCGATTTGACGGGCAGCACCAAAGAAACGCTTGGGTTTTTGAAGGGCATTTGCCTCCACACCACCCGAAAGCACTTTGCCTGATGATGGCGAAACGGTATTATATGCTCTTGCCAGACGTGTAATAGAATCGAGTAAGATAACCACATCGTGTCCGCATTCTACCAGGCGCTTGGCTTTTTCGAGTACTATGCCTGCAATTTTTACATGACGTTCGGCTGGTTCATCAAACGTAGAAGCAATAACCTCTGCCTTTACGCTTCTTGCCATATCCGTAACTTCCTCTGGTCGCTCATCAATGAGTAAAACAATCAGATACACTTCCGGATGATTAAAAGCAATTGCATTGGCAATTTCCTTAAGAATCATCGTTTTACCAGTCTTTGGCTGAGCCACAATAAGTCCGCGCTGACCAAAACCAATGGGTGTAAACAAATCGATTACACGTGATGTCATGGTAGCCTGTGGATGACCGGTAAGATTGAATTTTTTGTGTGGAAAAAGCGGAGTCTGGAAATCGAAAGGAACACGGTCGCGGATGCGTTCGGGTGTAAGACCATTAATCAGATCCACTTTAATAAGTGGGTAGTACTTTTCGCCTTCTTTGGGCGGGCGAATGGTTCCACGGATGGTATCCCCTGTTTTCAGTCCAAACAGTTTTACCTGCGATTGTGAAACATACACATCATCCGGTGAATTCAAATAATTATAATCGGATGAACGAATAAAGCCATAACCATCGGGCATCATTTCAAGAACTCCTTCGGTTGCAACAATACCATCAACATCGAAAGGATACTCGTCGCGGCGGCGATCGAATGAACCGGTCTGTTTATTAAAACGAACTCCTGCACCAGCCGGACGCTCTCTAACAGGACGTTCCAGAACGGGCGCTTCAGATCCATTATCTTCTTGCGGAGCCTGCTGTTCTGGTACAAACATGGGTGTTTCTTCCGGAACGATTACATTCTGGATTTCATCACCATTATCATCTTCTACCTTTAATTTCTCAGGTAAAAAATCATCCGATTTGGGGGCTTCATGAAGCTTCTGAGCTGGTCGATTTCTTTGCTGAAAGCGATCGTTACGGTTCGGAAAGCGATTATCGCGGGGAGGCGATTGCGTATGGCGTCTGTCTTGCTGACCAGCAGGTTTGACCGCTGGCACTATTACTTCTTCCGTTGTCGGTTTTTCTTCTGCTACATCATCATTGCTGATTATACCAGCCGCTTCAGCCGCTTGACGGGCTTCGCGTTCTTCGCGGGCTATTCTTTCTCTGCGAAGTTCAATGACCCGACGAGGTTTTGGTTCTTCAACCTTAACTTCTTCAATAACTTCAGGAGTTACGATTTCGGGCTCAGGAGCTTTGTCCTTGGGTTTTGCTGGCACAACAGGCTTTCCGGGAGGCCGACCACGACGTTTGTTCAGATTCGAGCGTTCGCTTTGAATGGTTTCCTTTGTAGGATTTAATGCCTGGTGATCAAGAATTTTATAAATTAATTCTTGCTTTTTTAGACCTTCAATTCGAAGGATATTAAAATTGCGAGCAATTTCTTTCAACTCTGAAAGCAATTTGCCATTAAGTACAAGTATATCGTACATTTAAAAAAAAGATTTTAGGGTATTCTCTTCCGGATTTAGTCAAATAACAAAAAACGATAAGAAGGATTGAGGTATTTATTGTAGTGTTTTGAATTATTACCTGACACGAAAAACCTTTGTCTGCGGGTAATTTCTTTAGAGTAAAAGATTGGGAACAAACTCTGGAAAGGCAATAAGACTGCAAATATACATTAATTTTATTATAAAGTGCAAATGTGCTATAAATTAAAGACATCAGACCCTTAGGCTGCATTTTATTCATTTATTCGAAATGGAATGTCAATTACAAGAGGATTGTATATTTTTGCAAATCAAAAAAATCATATCATGATACAAAGAATTCAATCGGTGTTTCTGGTTTTGGCAGCGCTCCTGGCCGCTTTCACATTTGCCTTCCCTTTGGCATCTTTTTTTTCAGAAACCGTAGCCATGCACTTATTCATTACCGGCCCAATGCCTCTAACTCCTGTGTCTGATACGGTTATAATAAATCGATGGTTTATTTATACGCTTGTTTTTCTGAATGTAGGCAGTGGATTTCTGGCTTTGGTGGCCATGTTTCAATATAAAAACCGGCTGCACCAGCTTAAACTGGTAAAAATTGCTCTGCTAATGAATGTGGTATTGGTAGCCGTACTTTTTGTCCTGACAGATTTTATAAAGAAAAAACTGAGTGTTACTCCAGATTATGATATTGCAATAATACTCCCGGTAATAGGTTTAATTTTACTCTTACTGGCCCAAAGAGGAATTAAAAAAGATGAGGAAAAAGTAAAAAGCACCAGCCGAATTAGGTAAATATTGTTTCGGCACTTCGACACTTCGACGGGCTCAGGGTGGCGCAAGCTCAGCGTTACGAGTTGCGAGTTACGTGTTAACCACCACTCCATCACTCATCACCTCCCGAAGGGCGCATCACTTATTTCGATTGATTATGGATTATTGTCTATTGATTATTGGAGGCACTACAGCAGTGTGTCAATGCAGCATTGGCGTTAGCATTGGCATTGGCTAAAACAAGTATTAGCTTTTTGAATTGTATTTAGAATTGTCGAAAGTCAGAAGGCCTGCCCTGAGCGAAACGAAGTGGAGTCGAAGGGTCGAAAGTTCTGTTCGTAATTGATTCGTATTTGATTTTTTTATCTGTGTTCATCTGTGTTTCATCTGCGTCATCTGTGGGCAGGTATTTTCCCATCACTCCATCACATCATCACCGCCCGAAGGGCGCATCACTTTCTTCGATTGATTATGGATTATTGTCTATTGATTATTGGAGGCACTACAGC
>JAUSOY010000036.1 GCA_030656615.1 Bacteroidales bacterium
TAATAACGGCAGACGAAGCCGGAACTCTAATGTTTTCAAGATTAGTAAGTTTATCATTACTAATGATTTCGAAGCCTTCAGCGGCACCTCCCATATTTTCTTTATATCGTTGGGTGTTCAATATAGCGTCTTTATCGTTATAATTAAGGGCTACCATCACGATTTCATTTTCATTATGACGAAAGTAAACATAAACATCATTTTCGGGCAAATACTGAGTGAGTTTACCTGTATGGATAAGTGTTTTTTCATTTCTCCATTTCGCCAATGTATGTATAAGATTCCAGGCTTTATTTTGTTGTTCTGAGCGACCTTCAGGAATAAATGCGTTCTTACGATCGTTTGGCCAGCCTCCGGGAAAATCTTTTCGCATAAGTCCGTGTCCGTGAAATTCCTCACCAGTCATTAGTATTTCTGTTCCATACTGAATTTGTGGCATTCCACGGCTTGTCATAATAAATGCCAAACCAAGCGTAAATTTCCTAAAGTCCTCTTTGCAGGTGGTATAAAAACGGCTTAAATCGTGATTATCGAGAAAAATCATTTGATTAAAAGGTTTTTTATACACGATATCCTGCGCAAGACAGTAATATAATCGCTCTGCACGTTTGTCCCAGCCGTAATCCTTATCCGCAAATGATTCTTTCAGAGCGGTGTTGAGTGGAAAATCAGTAAGGTATTCGAGATTGGAATTGTATGCATCCAGATTACATGCATCTTTCATCCAGTACCCGTGTAATGCTTTTTGATCGATCCACAATTCACCTACAATACTGAAATTGGGATATTCGTCCATGATGCAATTGGTCCATTTTGTCATAAATCCGGCATCGGCATATTGATAAGTATCCATTCGAATTCCATCCAATCCGGCAAATTCAATCCACCAAATTGAATTTTGTATGAGATAGACAGCAAGTTCTGGCTGATTTTGGTTGAGATCGGCCATTGAAGTGTCGAACCAACCATTGGACATGATTTTTTTATCGGAAGCTGCTGCATAAGGGTCAATAATTACAGAAGCCCTGAACGAACTTTTTGTAAACGTTGGCCATTGATGAATCCAGTCAGTGCTTGGTATATCTTTTATAAAATAATGATTGGTAGCGCAATGATTCAAAACCTGATCCATGATTATCTTGAGCCCTTTTCTATGTACCTGATTTACAAGATCTGCAAATTCGGTATTGGTTCCAATCCTGGAATCTGTTTTATAAAAATCACTAATGGCATAACCATGATAGGAGTATGCTGGCATATTATTTTCGAGAAATGGATTCAGCCATAGAGCGGTCATTCCTAAATCCTTAATATAATCAAGATGATTACTTATGCCGGCCAAATCGCCTCCATGCCTGCCATCGGGATTTTGTCGATTGGCTTTTTCAAGCATCTCGGGTTTACTATCGTTATCCGGATTTCCATTGGCAAATCGGTCGGGCATGAGTAAATAAACGATATCAGATTGGTCGAAACCTTTTCGAAATTTAGATTCGGAAGAACGAGCCTTTAAAGAATAAAAAAGGCTTATGCTTTGCCCGTTTTCATGAATAAGCGTTATCGGGAAATTACCGGCTTTGATATCTGGCGAGATGTTCAAATAAAGAAAAAGATAATTTGGATTTTCGGTTTTTACAATTCTGTTAGTTTTGATTCCAGGTGAGGTGATTTCTACTGCATAATCAGCAATATTTGGAGAATGAAGAAGAAGTTGCACTTCCTGATTTTGCATTCCTACCCACCAAAATGGTGGTTCAACTCGTACATCCTGAGCAGCGCTGAACAAACATACAAAAGTCAGTATGCATAAAAAGGAAAGGGGTCGATATTTTTTTTTCATTCGTTCAGAATTTTGTAAAAATTGCAATCAAAAATCAGCAAATTGGCATACTTCCGTATGATTTCACCACACGATGCCGACGTATATGGGTGTAAAATCGATTTGTGTGAATATAAATCTCAACAAATATAAAAAACCCTGAGCTTTATTTCGCGAATGCCGGGATATAAAGAGTGTTTTTTACTTCATTGCAAATCAAGTTGCATTCAATGAATTTTTCCTTACTGTTAAAGGTAAAAGTAACGGTTGAGTTATTAAAAAGGACCTTTTCGGGTAATTGAGAAATACCCAAAATCCGCATTTTTACATATAGAATTGCTTGATCTGCCAATTTTCGGTTATCATCAATCTTGATTTCGAATTTAAAAATGTCATTATACTGCCCGGTAAAATGGATTAATCTGAAATCACCGCTTTTCAGACTACCCGGATTCTCACCGTCATCTGTAAACATCGTGAATTCAGTTTTTTCCGCTGATGCGTAATAATGAACAATGATGCTGTCGGGTTTATATTCAGTCGTGTTCATTATTGGATATGCTATAGGAAGAATGGTGCCTTTCTTAACAAATACAGGAATGCTTTCCGATTTTAGTTTAATCCGGTACGATTTATTTCCTTGGAATATTTCGCCACTGTAAAAATCAATCCACTCTCCGGGCGGAAATAAAACTCGTTTCTTTTTTTGTCCTTTAGTAAAAACCGGACTAACAAGAATGTTTGGTCCCCAAAAATAGGTATCATAGGTCGGAAGGTGTTTTGCATTATTCGTTTCGTAAAATATTGGCCGGGCTAATGGCGTACCATGCTGCGTATTTAACCATGATAATGTATAATTGTATGGTAGTAATGCATAGCGAAGTTGGATGGCTTGTCTTACAATGTTTTGTGTTGTTTCAGAATAAAAGATAGGTTCGGATGGTATTTTAGAGCCATGTGGCCGGAAAATGGGAGAAAAGACACCAAATTGTAACCATCGGGTATATAATTCTTCATCTTTTACTCCGAGAGCAAACCCTCCTAAATCGGAATGAATATAGGCGGGTCCACAGATACCCATGCCCAGCATTATTGGAAGCTGAGCCTCAAGTCCTTTCCAACTCCTCGAAACATCACCACTCCAGGGAAATACACTGTATCGTTGCGAACCGGCGAAACCTGACCGGTTTAAATTAAATAAGCGTATTTCAGGATATTCTTTCTGGTATGCCTTAAAAAGAAATTCATCCCAAATATGACCATAGGCGTTATGAACTAACCATGCAGGTCCGTCGCAATGAATCATTGAATCCGGATGGGTTTCAGGTTCGGCTAAATCAATCCACCATCCTGCAATACCATATTTCAGAAGTCGATTATACTGTTTCCACATCCAATTTTTTGCAGTTGAATCAAAAATATCGATGAGCCCAGATTTCCCAAAATAGAAGTCCTTAATAATATAAGAATTGCCTGAAGCATCTTTGGCTAGAATTTTTAGTGAATCAGCTTCTTTGAATTTTTTAGAATCCTCAAGAATAAATGGTTCTGTTATTAAAATGGTTTTAATTCCTAGCGATTTAAAATCAGTAATCATGGATTTAGGATCTGGCCAGGAAGGTTTATGCCAATCAAGATTTCCCATGGTGCCAAAAAGAGAATCGCCAAACCAGTATAAGTCAAGGATGATGGCATCCATCGGGAATTTGGCTTTTTGCATTTGCGAAACAATGTCTTCTGTTTGTTGCTGTGTTTTATATGCCATCCGACTTTGTAGGTTGCCAAGCGACCATAACGGGGGTAAGGGTTGACGCCCACTGAGCCGGGTAAATGATTCCACAATGCTGGCAAATGAATCTCCATGAATAATATACCAGGCCTGTCTTCCTCCTTTTGAACCAAATTCAAGAATGTTTTTATGGGTTTTTCCTATATCGGCATATCCATCCGATACGTTATCATAATAAATACCATATTTTTCTGATGAGATAAAAAAGGGGATGCTATAATTCAGATTGCCAGCCGGATATTCATAAGCATATTGTGGAGCATTGTATAATTTAAGGAGATGCCCTCTTCGGTTCATTGGCAATGCACGCATACCACCGCCGCTGATTTTTTCCTGCCTGGTTAATAAAAATTGGGATTTTATAAAATCATCGGATTTGATGAAACGATTCATCTGACAGATACGACGCCCATTAGATTTGTACAGATTTACCTGAAAAGGTTTTTTTTGAATTCTTACAATCGAAAATTCGAATTTGAGCTCAAGAATTTCATCAGAGTCGTTGATGGTGCATCTTTGAATTCCGGGTTCTAATAAACTCGTGTACGATTTTTGGCCGGCAATTTCGCCATCGTATTCATAGAAATTCAGGAGAATAATATTCTGATCGATTTCTGAAATACTGCAATCTCCTTGATTTGTTTTAATTATATGCCCATACTGTTGACTGCTATGCCCCAGATAGATTGTGCCTGAGCTGGTGATTTGTGCACTTGCACATGAAATCAGAAAGCTAATTAAAATAATGGTAATAAAAAGGGTCGACCGCTTAATCCGCATAAAAAATTTAGGAGAAAAAAGAATTTATACTTTCAATCAATTCTTTTCGGCGGAGTGGTTTGGTAAGAAAGGCAGCACAACCTGCATTTAGAGCTTCTGTTTTATTATGGATATAATAATATGCCGTTTGAGCAATAATGATGGCTTGTGGATTTTTTTTACGAATTTCCCTGGTAACTTCTAAACCAGTTAATATTGGAAGGTTGATATCCATAAGTGTAATGTCGATAGCACTATTATTGTTGAACATCTCTAATGCTTCTGCACCATCACGTGCCCAGAGAAGCTTTGCATGGGTAACCTCAAGCATAGCCTCAATCAACAGAAAATTGGTATGGATATCTTCAGCAACCAGAAAAGTTTTGGACGACCAATCGGGAAACCTGAAGGTATTTGAAAGCTTTATGCTGGTTGATGTATTCACTTTTTTTAGACTAAGATAAGTGATTTTAATGTAAAAGTAAAGAATTATTTAAATTTTGTCCACTTTCTCCTTATGTATTTTAATCCAGATACTTACTGAGTAGTTCAATCAGTAGTTTGATACGTATTGGTTTAGCGATAAAATCAGTAAAACTTGCTTCCAACGCTTTGTTTTTATCATGAATCATGGCGTAAGCCGTTTGAGCAATGATTGTCAAATTTGGCTTGAACTTTCGAATATGTGCTGTAGCCTCGAAACCATTCATTACCGGCATTTGCAAATCCATCAGTATTAAATCGATTGAGTCATTTTTTTTACATATTTCAACAGCTTCCTCACCATTTTTTGCCCAAATAAGTTTCGCCTCGGTTTTTTTAAGAAGTGCTTCCAGAAACTGGTAATTAGAATCCACGTCTTCTGCAACGAGTATTGTTTTACTGCCCCACGCTTGAGAGAAACCCTGAGTAGAAGTTTTCTTAACTGGTGCTTCCTCTGTTGATTTAGTTTCACACGGCAGATCAATTATGAAAACACTACCTTGTTTAGCGTTTTGGATATGAATATTTCCATCCAATTCTTCGATATATCCTTTTGCAATGGCAAGACCCAGGCCAGCACCTCCGAATTTTCGGTTTATGCCTTCCTCACCTTGCCTAAAAGCATTAAAAATGAATTTCTCTTCACCCGCTTTGATTCCAATACCTGTATCAATTACTCTCCATTGTATGAGATCTGGCTTTGGAACATCAACGTATAAATCGATTTGCCCTTCTGTAGTAAATTTAAGGGCATTAGAAAGAAGACTGTTTATGATTTTTCTAAGGATGGTTTCGTCGGTAAAAAACTGCATATTTCTAGTCACTGCTTCCGAACTAACAAAACGAATTTTGATTTTATTAAGTTTTTCAGAACCGGCTGTCTTTGATATTTGAAACAGAATATTTTCACCGAATTCGTTTATATTAATCCATCTTGGAAAAGCGGCAACCTGACTGGCTTGCAGCCTTGATAATTCAAGGATGTTTTCCCATAATTCTAGCAGATTAACAGAATTTCTTCGTATAGAGGTAATTAGAGATTGTTTTTCTTCTAAGGATATGTCGGAATCCATAAAGACATTTATTCCACCAAGAATGGCATTCAGAGGCGTTCTGAATTCATGCGACATATTGGCTAGAAACGCCGTTTTTAATCTATCCGATTCTTTCGAGTTCTCAATGACTTTTAGCAGTTCGTTTTGTAATTTTCTTATCTGAGTCAGATCGGTAATAATTCCAACACCTCCTGCATAATTTCCCATGGTGTCAAAGTATGGAGAAGCTGCTACCTGTACTTCTATGGAATGTCCATTACGTCGAATTAGTGTGCTTTCGTATATCTCAGAATGCCCGCTTTTTCGTTCTTGAGTCTTTACAAGGAATTTTTCAAAAATCTGCCCGGGAGAAATCATCGACAGGTTCATACCCGTGAGTTCTTCACGGGTATAGCCCAATATGTCAGCGAATGATTGATTGACAAAAATTAAATCTTCTCTATCGTTCGTGATTCCAATACATGCAGCGGATGTTTCTACAAGGGCTTTATACTTTGACTCGCTTTCGCTTAACTCTTTATATCTTTTTGTTAAATCAAGATTTTGAGAATTAAAAATGTTTTTTTCCTTAGATAGAATATTGAGTTTTTTTTGTTTTGCAATATTTAGTTTTAAAAATCCAATAATGGTGATAGTTGCAACAATGATGACAAGTGCGATAATAAATATCCAGGTTATTTTTGATCGATTCTTTTGTGAAAATCTCACGTTTTCAATCGACATATCCGTCATGTAATGATAATATATCGATTCTGCTGAACGCTTGCTATTAATTGTACTTAAGCTATCATTAAAATGGTTCGTTTTTAGAATTCCCTCATACGCCGACTTATAGTCACCTTTGTATTTGTAGAGTTCAACGGCAATATTTTGTGCTTTAATGATATAAGCAAGATGAAAGGTTTCCCTGGCAAGTATTTCACCTTTTTTTTGAAATTTTTCAGCATTAACTAAATCGCCCATCTTTAAGTAATTCCCTGAAATATTCAGGTACGAACTTGCTATGAGCGTTTTAGTTCCGGATGCCAATCTCGATTCCAATGCTTTAGAATTGTATTCAAGGGCTTTTGACCAATCGCCACGTGTACTGTACAAATGAGCGAATTTGGTAAGCGAAACACCCAGATAATCAAAATTACCAATGCTTTCAGAAATCTTCTTTGCATCTTCGTAGAAAATGATAGCAGAGTCTGTCCTACCAGTATCAAAATAAATATCACCAACCGCTAAAACATCCTTTAAATAATATAGTTTTGAAGATGGATTCTTTCTTTGGAGTATTTTTTTACACGTTTTTAAGGCAGTTTCTATCGAATCCATTTCAAAATAGCATTTGGTCAAAAAGCGTAAGGCTTCGTAGTGTATGTCAGAACGACTTGATTCGGGAACTATTTTTAATGCGGTATGTAAAAAATTATTTGCTATTGGGTAATCCTTTAAATTCATGAAAACATTAGCAATACGAATATTACAGGAAGCCTCCATATCAGTATTTCCAAGTCTTTTATAATATTTTAATGCAATGGCAGCATTGGCAACTGCCTGTTCAGGCATATTGAGATTATTGTAAATGGCATTTAATTGATAATGATAATCTGCAATCAAAGAGTCATTACCATGTTTATAATAATATTTATAAGCGTCGAGTAAAAATTTTAGTGCTATCTCATAATTACTCAAATTCGCATTTATGACACCTAAAATATGATTGGATTCAGCAATTTTTCGTTCATCTTCCAATTGCTGAGCCGACTCTAGCATAGAAATTCCATATTTTAATGCAGTAGCCCGATCAGAATCAATAAATAAACCATAAAGTTCCTTTGAGGTTTTATACCGGTCATTCAAATTCTTAATCGATGCAGTAAAAATTGTAACTGAATCAGAATTTTTGGAGTTGCTTGCAAACAATGTGGATACAAGTAACATCAAAACAATTGATAATATGGTCGATGTGCGCACAATCATTGCTTAAGCCATTTCGTTCAAAGTTAGATGATTTTTTAAAATTTCCAATTTTTGTAAAAATATTTTATTATTTGGAAAGTATTACGATCGTTTCATAAATGATTGTTTTACTTCGGACGGCATTTTTTCTCTGCTGTAAGATAACAAAATACCACCACATTGGTTCTTTCGGGGAAGAAGAAAACTGACTAATTGGTCGGGAAAATGCACATACGATTCTCTAAAAAACCACCCACATCCTTGTTGCACAGGTTTTTCTTTATGGGTAATCAGATTTTCGACGATGTGAAACAACTTCTGTGGACTTTCGACTTTTGGTAATAATTTTACAAAACTTACAGGTACAGCTCTCCTCTTAAACGGGGATTGGGATAAGGCCCAGGATTCTAGTTGATTGATCGATATTTTCTCCTGAATTAATAAAGGGGAAAGAACATAATGACAAAATCCGTCGGTTAACGCCCAGTTTGAAAAACCAAATTCGAACCATTCTGAAAATTTTGTAAAGTATTCATCATCAAATGTGTGTAAACTTTTCGATAAGATATGGATTACCAAACTCGTTGGTTCATAAATACCTGATTTAATTAGTGATTCCATTTCAATAAATCGAAGTTCATTATTTTCCATTTTTTGGAATTCTGGCAAAAAATGAGAAACCGATTCATAAAAATCATCCTGACTGAGCCCATAAGCACAAAAATCATGACTAAAGTATCGCTGATACTTCCGGATATTTTCCGGATTTTCACTTTTTTTCATGAATTCGTGTACCCTTTGCGTTAGTTCTGTCATATTGGTCAGCGCATTATCATTTTGTTTTCAGCATTCGAAAATAAGGAATTGATTTGAAAGTGCATAGGCTTATTACAATAATGTTTTAATACCAGAATCCTACGAATTTAAAATTGTTGGTTACCAGAATTGTAGACCCAATTGAAATGTGCGAAATTCTTTAAATAGACACGGTTTGCTTCATTTCGACTGAAATTGAAAAAAACATTGGTATACACTGACTCTTAGTACTCATAGAAAAGCGAATAATTTGACCGCTTTCATTGTTTAATGTCTATATGACAATCCTTGTATGCGAGTAAGGCCAATATATAAAAATCTGTATTATCATAAATTAAATCGAGTAGGAATTCGCGTAATTCGTCATGGTCAAGAAAAAGTAATTAACAACGGTAATTTCACAGAGCTGATAACTGATTGAAGGATAATGTTTTGTGTGATGAAAAAAATCCTTTGTATAATCCATTGATTTATAGGGTTAAACTTGTAACTTTGCAGCTGAACACAATTCAAACAAAATCGATACTTCATGAAACGTAATGTAATTATTATCGGCGCAGCGGGAAGAGATTTCCATAATTTTAATACTTTTTTCCGTGGCAAAGCCGAATTCAATGTAGTTGCTTTCACAGCAGCACAAATTCCTGATATTGACGGCCGTAAATATCCTGCCGAACTGTCTGGCGCAGATTTATACCCACAGGGTATTTCTATTTTGGCTGAAGAAAACCTTCCTCAGCTAATTAAAGATTTAAATGTGCACGATTGTGTATTTTCCTACAGCGATGTACCTTACTCACGGGTTATGAATATTTCTGCTCTTGTGAATGCATCCGGAGCAAATTTTATTCTCCTCGGACCTGCTGAAACTCAGATTAAATCAACCAAACCACTAATTGCAGTTGGTGCTACCCGTACCGGTTGCGGTAAGAGTCAGACTTCACGTCGGATTATCGAAATCCTTATGGAAGCTGGTTTAAAAGTTGTTGCTGTTCGTCATCCAATGCCATACGGCGATTTGGTTGCACAGAAAGTTCAACGTTTTGCCACTGTTGAAGATCTGAAAAAGCACGAATGTACTATCGAGGAAATGGAAGAGTATGAACCTCATGTGGTTCGTGGAAACGTGATTTATGCAGGTGTTGATTATGAAGCAATTCTCCGCGCTGCAGAAAACGATCCCGATGGTTGTGATGTAGTTTTATGGGACGGTGGAAATAATGACTTCCCGTTCTACAAACCCGATCTTCTGGTTGGTGTTGCTGATCCTCACCGCCCTGGTCATGAAATTGGATATTACCCCGGCGAAGTTGTTGCCCGTATGTCTGATGTAATTGTAATCAATAAAATTGATTCGGCCAGTCTCGAAAATATCCAGATTGTCAGAGATAATATCCGGATGATTAATCCTAAAGCCATTGTAATTGATGGAGCGTCACCTCTAACAGTTGATAAACCTGAACTTATTCGTGGTAAAAGAGCATTGGTTATCGAAGATGGCCCAACGCTTACCCATGGTGAAATGAAGATTGGTGCTGGTACGGTTGCTGCTAATAAATTTGGTGCTGCCGAATTGGTAGATCCTCGTCCATATGCAGTTGGTCGTCTGGCTGAAACTTTCAGCATCTATCCGAATATCGGAACATTGCTTCCTGCAATGGGATACGGCGAACAGCAGGTGAAAGATTTGGAAACCACCATTAATAATACGCCTTGCGACGTTGTTGTTATTGCAACTCCTATTGATTTGAATCGCATTGTTAAAATCAACAAGCCTACCGTTAAGGTTGGTTATGATCTTCAGGAAATTGGACACCCCAATCTGGAAGACGTACTTTGCGAATTCATCGAAAAACACAAGCTTGCTAAACATGGCGGCTGCGGCTGTTGTCAATAGTTTTAAGGAAGGCGACCCATTGGTCGCCTTTTTTTCTGTCTTGCAATTTTTTAACTCAACACTTAAATTTGAATAAAAAAATGTTTTCCTATATCGGATGATAAAACAAATGAATCGTTCATCAATCGTTTAACGGTAAAACAATCCATTTAAGTTTTAAATAAATTATGATTCTTTGTCCATATAAACACAAATCACAATAAAATGAAAAACCGGAGCTTAGTTTCTATCAACGATTTTTCGAAAGAGGAGTATCTTAAGATACTTGATTTGGCTAGTGAATTTGAAAAACAACCCGTTCAGAATATTCTGGAGGGAAATGTAGTAGCCACCCTCTTTTTTGAACCATCAACACGTACCCGATTGAGTTTTGAAAGTGCAGTAAATCGACTTGGAGGCCGTGTAATCGGTTTTACCGATGCTTCCAGTTCAAGTACTTCAAAAGGAGAATCTTTAAAAGATACCATTAAAACAGTAGCAAACTATTCTGACCTGATTGTAATGCGTCACCCAATCGAAGGTTCAGCAAAATGGGCCAGCGAAGTCTCCAGTGTTCCAATTATCAATGCCGGTGATGGTGCTAATCAGCATCCCACGCAGTGTCTTCTTGATTTATATACTATTCGTCAAACACAAGGACGCTTAGATAACCTACATATTGCTTTTGTTGGCGATTTGAAATATGGGCGTACAGTCCATTCGAATGTTATTGCACTGACACAGTTTGATAATATCACCTTTCACCTAGTTTCTCCAGATGAACTTAAGCTTCCTTCTGCTGTAAAAATGCACATTAAGAAAAAAAATCTGAATTACTACCAGTATACCGATCTCAAAGAAGTTATTCCGCATCTTGATGTTTTATACATGACCCGTATTCAGCGCGAGCGTTTTTCTGATCCCATTGAATATGAACGAGTAAAAAATAGCTATGTGCTTAATAATGACATGCTTGATGGTTCTAAGGACAACCTTAAGATTTTGCATCCTTTACCTCGTGTAAATGAAATTAACGAGGACGTAGATTCAAATCCCAAAGCGTATTATTTTGAACAGGCACTTAATGGTGTTTTTGTACGACAAGCGATTTTGGCATCCATTCTGGGAAAAAAATAATTTAAACGATTAATATCAAAGACCATGGAAGAACCATTAAGGAAAGAACTCATCGTTTCAGCAATTGAAAATGGTACAGTAATCGACCATATCCCATCCACTGCCGTTATGCGCGTTATGAAAATTCTGGAACTCGAAAAATCAAAGAACCAGGTTTTGTTTGGAATGAATCTTGAGAGCCGGAAATTTGGTAAGAAGGGTATTATTAAAGTGAGAGATACCTTTTTTGAACCCATCGAAATAAATAAAATTGCTCTCGTTGCTCCCTCGGCAAGTCTGACAGTTATTCGTGATTTTAAGGTTGTAGAAAAGAAAATGGTAGAAATTCCTGATTTCGTTGCGGGATTTATAAAGTGTTTTAATCCAAAATGTGTGACAAACCACGAAAATGTACCAACGAAGTTTAACGTTATCGATAAAATTGAAATCAGATTATTTTGTCATTATTGTGAGAAGATTACTAAAAAGGAGCACATACAGTTTATTTAACGAATTATTTGACGAAATGAGCGCTTGCCTGTATCTTTGCAGGCAAGCATTTTTATGAAACACCATATACTGAAAATATCACTTTTAGCCATTATTGCAATTGTGGCCGCTTGCGGGAAAAACGATGAGCCTGCTAAGCCCGCTTACGACTTAATTCCTTATGTGTTTGCGGATAGTACTCGTTGCGAGTATTATATCAATGGCGGTTATTATACAAAAGACACATTTTACTTGCTAAATTTTTCAAGTGATAGCCTTACAATGCACTTGAAAATCGAAAACACAAAATCGGGTTTTATGCGGATGAATCTGATCAGAAATGGTATTCGCGTTATCAAACTGTCGAATTTGAATACTGACCTGGATACAATTATCTCAATATCGAAAGAAAAAATTCCACAAAGTGTGCATATATACGCATACCATCATACCGCTGAAGTTTCTTTTGAAATTTTCGAATAGATTATATCCATTTACGGATATATATCCGTAAATGGATATAATGATTTTGACCGATGCAAATTCCTGAAAGGTAGTTTATTACTGTTAGTGGCTATTTTTATCAGGCATTGAAGTACCGAAAATGGATATACTTTTTGCGGCAATTCCATAGCAATAAAATTTTAAAGTGTTGATTTATTGTGTAATAAACAGTTTGGCACACGATTTGCTCTTAGTGTAGTGCTGTTGCAGGTTAAAAACCTGGTAATACCAAACCAAATTAAACTCTCTTTACCTACTAGTTGTTTTTGTTGTTTTCTTAAGTACTTTTTGATTACTTTTTCCGGGGCGCAGGGATGCGCGCCGGTTTTTTTATGCCATTTTTTTTAAAAAAATGTCGCTTTCTTCCGATTTGGAGATGTTTTTCTGAGCTATATCTACGACTAAATGTATCTTTGTTACGCTTAAACCAGTAATAATCTTATGAAAAAGTTTACCTACCTATTTCTTTTAGCATGCCTGCCCGGTTATTTGTCAGCACAACTGGCTCCCGAAAAGTATATTGCTTTTTTTACCAATAAAAACAGTAATCCGTATACAATTTCCAATCCCAGCGCCTTCCTTTCGCAAAGGGCCCTCGATCGTCGAATTAAACATAATGTGAGTGTCGATGAAAGTGATCTTCCCGTTACTCCATCTTATGTTGAAGGAGTTTCGGCCATTGGGGTTAATGTAATATATTCTCTTAAGTGGTTCAATGCCGTTGTTTTTCAGACTCCGGATACAAATTTGGTCAATATGGTTAAACAACTCAGTTATGTTTCTGGGGTGGAAAAAGCCAATAATAATGGACAAATTGTTAAAACAAGTCATACAGGTATTCAGTCTGAAAGCGATTTTGCGATTGTTCCATTGTTGAGTACCCACGAAGGAGTACCCCAGGGTGGTTTCAAAACCGGAACCAATACCACGGTTTACAGTTATGGTGCAGCCTATAATCAGATTGCAATGCTCAATGGCCATTTACTTCACGATCTTGGTTATAATGGTGCAGGAATTCTTGTTGCCGTTTTGGATGCAGGCTTTCGTAGCGCTGATCAGGTTAGTGGCTTTGATAGCGTTTTTAACTCAGGCCGACTCATGGGAACCCGAGATTTTGTAGAACCGGGCTATAATGTGTTCGATCCATCCATTCATAGCCATGGAACTTTAGTATGGTCTACAATGGCAGGCAATTTATCCGGAACATTCGTTGGCACAGCTCCCGGAGCAAGCTATTTTTTGATACGTACAGAGGACGGCCCAACAGAATTTCTCATCGAAGAGTATAATTGGGTGGCCGGTGCCGAACTCGCAGACAGCCTTGGAGCTGACGTAATTAACTCCTCTTTGGGATATACTGAATTCGATGATTTTACTCAAAATCACACTTATGCTGATATGAATGGTAATACAACCCCAATTACTATTGGTGCAGATATCGTATCAAAAAAGGGAGTTTTGGTAGTAAATAGTGCAGGAAACGCTGGTAATACTCCATGGAAATATATCGGTGCTCCGGCAGATGGCGATAGCGTATTCACCATTGGAGCTGTTGATCAAAGTGGAATTTATGCGGCTCTTAGCTCTGTTGGTCCTACATTTGACGGACGACTAAAGCCAGATGTTGTAGCACAGGGTAAGAATGCCTATTTTATTAGTACAGATGGAGGAATTGGTTATGGGGACGGTACTTCCTTTTCATCACCTATCATCGCTGGAATGGTCGCTTGCTTGATGCAGGCACATCCTTCATTAACGAATATGCAAATTAGAAATGCTATTATTTCATCAGGCTCCCTTGTAAATAATCCTGATAGTTTAATGGGAAATGGAATTCCTGACTTTTTACTTGCTCATCAGATGTTAACTACAGACACACATCAGGCAAAAGATTATACGTTGAATGTATACCCAAATCCTGTTAAATCGTATTTAAGGGTCGTAATACCTTCTTCTTTGCAAACTTTTACACTGGATGTCTTTGATATCAATGGCCGGACAATGTTTTCAAAATCTGAAAGAGCTAATGAAAATACGTATACTCTTACCGAAGTTTCGGGATTAAAGCAAGGTGTTTATTTCATTCAGTTGTTTGACGGTAAAACTAAATACAGAGCCAGATTCGTTAAAATGTAAACTTAATTTGAGTTCTAAATATTTAATAGACTGCCATAATGGCAGTCTATTTTTGTTAATATTTCAAAATATCAGACATAATGGCGCATTATTATTAATTTTTTTAAGAAAATGGGCATTGGTACATCCTTTGAGTACAGAAGTGAAAACACGTAATATTCACTAAATAGTGTCTGTCCATAAAGTCCTTCATTTCATGATTTCTGATAATTTTTTTCAATGCGTGAAGAATTTTTTACTTCGAAAAAATATTCGATAACGCTTACGCAGCGATCAGGTGTTTATATCTTGCCCAAATTTGT
>JAUSOY010000037.1 GCA_030656615.1 Bacteroidales bacterium
TTAGTTCAAAGCTTCTTAATAGGTCATCAAGTAATTGCTCCTGTTGATTGCCAGGCAATAACTCAAACTCCTTCTTTATTTCTTCTGTAGTTTTCATTTGGCAAATATAAACATTTTGCTGTATATATTAGAACATAGCCATAATTTCTAATGAACTTATTAGAATTAGTGAACCTGCTTTGAAAAAGTTCGAGTTTGGGAGATGTATCCAATTCATTACCCCCCTCCTATCCTGTTTCTCCCAAATTCAACGAATGAGTCGATTGGTCAGCATTTGAAAAGCACATCTGTTATTTTTCATTCCCGGTCTACAGATTCCAACAAAAAAGGGCAACCGTAATGGATGCCCTCTTTTGAAATCTTAAAAAATAATTTATTTCACAACCATTTTCTTGGTTACACTGCTGTTGCCTGAACGAACTGTGTAGAAATAAATACCCGAAGTCATCTGGCTGGTGTTAATTTCAACCATTTGTTTTCCGGCATTCATAGTGCCAAGATTACGACTGTAAACAGTTTGACCGGTGAGGGAAGTAATGTCAACCTGAATATTCTGAATCTGACGGGTTTCGATTTGGAAACGGGTCATACCATCGGCTGGGTTAGGATAATTCTGGGAAACCTCAAAACGTGCAGCATTTTGGTTTTCTTTTACGCCAACGATATCATCTTCCAGAACGAAATAGGTAATCCAGTTGGTTCCTGGGGGATCGGCATCACCACGAACCGACATACCGGGTTCGTTATCTCTCTGATAAATAAAGCAAGGACGATCATTGTCAGGATTTGGAGAAACGGAGGGGAAGATACATTCATCAAAAATATGTATAATTCCACCGGTTAAATCATAGAAATCACCCCAATAATCACCAATGATGTTAGGAGTAGCACGAGCCCAGATATGACGATAATCCTGAGTACCATTATTAAATGTTTCGGTAACTGAAACCATGAATACATACATGTTTTCGTTATCGTTATCGATATAAATCTGTGGCATTGAGGTGGGACTCAAATAATACAGAGAATAACCACCGCCAGCAGTTAAAAGATCAAGCTGTCCATTGCCATCAACATCCTGCATCCAGCCAATAAGGTTGCCATGAGCGTACAAAGAATCCGGATCGAGTGAAGTAGTATCACCACTTAACCAACCTGGCATTGTTTCGTTCCAGTAACCAACACCATCAACCCATGGATACCAGAAAGAGCCGGCACCATCGCTACGAGCAGCATTTACGCCAAAAACAAGGTGGGCCAAACCATTCTTATCGAAGGCACCATGTGCTGAACCATCAACACAGAAAAATCTGCTGGTAATCATCGTAGAAGTCCAAAACTCATAAGGATGAAGCCATACAATCGTTTTTGTCCATGTAGCACCATTGTCATCGGAAGCCATCATAAAGAAGTCACTAGCATTATCGCAAACGAGGAAACCGATGCGACCAGCGTTTGGAATCATGAAACTGTAATTATCACCACCAAAACTGAGATAGTAATTGATGTCCATACCGGGGAGAATTTGCCATCCCTCCCAGTTGTCGCCACCATCGGTAGAACGATTGTATACGATAGCGCCGTCCTGACCTAGGTATACTGTACCACCATTGGCTACAGGAGCTGTAAGACATATAACATGAACAATGTTATTATCAGTACCGCTGGTCATCATACGGGGCCATAGCAAACCAGAAGCACCTGTTGGAGGATCCACAAAAGTCTGGGTCCATGCACCACTGCCTTTGGTGGCGCGACGGGAAACTACGAGAGGTGTTGTACCACTTTGGTGAGCAATAACGATTTCGCCATTGGCACCTAGGGGAGCATAGGAAGGCCATCCGGTACGTACCGATTCGATACGGTTAGCGGGATCACCTGACCATGTGGAACCATTGTTGTATACATATCCGGTACCACGATCAGCATAGGCTGTTGGTGTTTTACCCAATGTATAAACAGCGCCTTTGGTTCCGTCAGGATGAACATAAAGCCTGCCATAAGGTGTGGCAGCGTTGGACTGTAAATCATAAATGGTTGTGCCCAAATCGGTTTCCGAATTGGCACGGCCAGAGGAAACATACGGATTAACGGATTGAATGGGATTGCTCGTATTATCGATCGACCGTTGATCGAGAACAGAAATGTTCTTCAGTTCTTGGGGCAGATTAGCCCTGAACTGCTGAGCCATAGCTGTGCCAAAAATGGCCAGCAGGAAAAGCAGGGTAATGTGTTTTTTCATATGCGTGCAGTTTTGTTTAAATTTCAGCGTAAATATACTGCTTTGCACAAAAAAACAAAAAAAACAACATAATATTTTTAGCAACTTAAAAATAAACCATTATGGAAGTCCAGCTACCATAAGCATTTTGTCAAATACGTAAAAATTCTTAACATTTGTTAAAAAGGGTTTAATCCCTCGTATTCACAGGAATTTCCGATGCCCGAACGAATTTTTGGTCCTTATCAAACACCATTCGCATGGTATGATGAATCTTTGCCCTCTTTGCACCTATATTATATAATAGTGCTTTCATTTTAGGATTAAAATCGCCAACCCAGCTGATTTCCACTTCTTTATACCATAATCGTTTCAGCATTTCCTTATCCAGAAACCAAAACAATCCGGATTCGATACCATAACGCTGATATTGTGGAGAAACACCCAGTATAACAATCCGGGAGCGATGTATTTTTTTTATTTTCAGGCGATACATCATACGGATTTTGTTCAACCAATTAAGTTTACCACCAAAACCCTTAATCAACTGATTAACATCCGGAAACATCACAATAAAACCAATTGGCTTTCCTTCGTAATAGGCAAACCATATCAGGTTTTCATCGATAATGGCCTTAGATTCGTTAAAGGCGTTCAGAATTACCCCGGGTTCTATTGGGGTAAAGTTTTCATGAAATTTCCAGGCATCATCATACACCACTTTAAAATCAGCTAAAAATTCAGGAAGTTTCTTTTTATCCAGATGCTTGTATTCGAATCCGGGTTTCGAAATCAGCCAACGGGCAATGTTCCAGAAACGCTCCGGGAAAGGCTTTGTGCGATCGAGATGCTGAGTCTCCTGTTCAAAATAGGTGTTAAAACCGTAGGTTTCAAACAAATTCTGATAATATGGCGGGTGATAATTCATTCCAAATCCGGGCTCGGTAAATCCTTCGACCAGCAATCCCCAGAAATTATCATTTTCGCCAAAATTAATGGGCCCATCCATGGCTTTCATCTCCCGCACTTCCAGCCAGTTTTTACAGGCATCGAACAACATAAAGGCCGCATCCATATCGTCAGGACATTCGAAAAAACCCATACCACCGGTCGGAATCTGAAAGGTAAACGCCTTTTTACGATTGATAAAGGCCGCCACGCGCCCAATATACGTTCCGTCCCTTTCGAGCAAAAAACGGGTAGCTTCGCCATGCTGAAAAAACTTATTAACAGAAGGATCAAAAATATTCTCTACCATTGAAATCAGCGGACAAATCCAATGGGGGTCGTTTTTGTAAATTCCGAAAGACACCTGATGAAAGGCCTTGATATGCTGCTTCGTTTTTACTTCGATGATTTGCATGAGGAGGTTTTTGGCAAAAATAGGAAATAGAGGCGATTTTGCTAATTGATTATTGGGAATTGATTATTGGCGATTGATTATTGATTATTGGCGATTGAGAATTGGCGATTGAGAATTGGCGATTGATTAATGATGATTAATTATTGGCAATTGGTTATTGGCGATTGATTATTGGCGATTGATTAATGATGATTGATTATTGGCAATTGATTATTGGCGATTGAGAATTATGTTATCGTAATTCGTAATTGCTAATTCGTAATTCTCTTTCGTAATTGCTAATTCGTAATTGATTTCGTAATTCGTAATTGCTAATTCGTAATTGATTTCGTAATTCGTAATTGACTCGAATTCGTGATTTTACAAATTTGGCTATTCATTCGTTTTCGGTACCTGAGGCTCTCGAAGCCAATGAAGAGGGATTTGGCGTTCTCCAGGCCTGGGCTTATAGCTGCCCTTACAGGGCGTTTTTTGATTAATCTTTTAATACCACGGGATTCTCCCGGGGCTGAATTTAGCTGGGCTTTCAGCCCGAACAACTGCCGATATTTTTCGTAATCAAATAGTTTAATTTTTTCTACACATCTTATCGAACAATTGACTTCTCATCTTCTCCCTCTCTCAACTTCACTTCATCACATCATCACTACCCGCAGGGCGCATCACTTCATTGATTGATTATTGATGATTGATGATTGGCAATTGATTATTGATCTCGTAATTCGTAATTGATAATTTATTCACAAAACCTTAGCATCCTTGGATCTGTATTTTCTCATCTTCTCCCTCTCTCAACTTCTCCCTTCTCTTTCGTAATTCGTAATTGTGTCGTAATTCGTAATTGAAACAGGGAGATATTTACTAAATTTGCCATCGAAACCCATGCCAGTGAAAACACTCCATCGTTTAATTATCCGATCATTTCTGGGGCCTTTGGCCTTTACTTTTTTCATAGCTGTATTCATCTTTCTGATGCAGTTTTTATGGAAATACATCGACGATTTAGTAGGCAAAGGTCTCGAATGGTATGTATTAGCCGAACTCCTTTTTTACGCCTCGTCTACCTTTGTTCCTCTGGCTCTTCCTTTAGCCATCTTACTTTCATCCATCATGACGTTTGGCAATTTGGGCGAGCATTATGAATTGGTTTCTATGAAATCGGCAGGAATTTCTTTACGGCGAATTATGGCGCCACTCATCGTATTATCCATCGTTATCAGCATCAGTGCGTATTATTTTTCAGACATCGTTTTACCCATGGCTAATCTGAAATTCAAATCGCTGTTATACGATGTCAGGAAGCAGAAACTGGCTTTTAATCTGCAAGAAGGTGTGTTTTATAATGGCATAGAAAATTATGTAATCCGTGTTGGCAAAAAAGACAAGAATGGCAACACGATTTATGATGTAATGGTGTACGACCACAGCGATCATATGGGTAATGTAAAAATAAGTGTTGCCAAAAAAGGGCAGATGGAACTGACCCCCGACCAAAAAAATCTCGTTTTAACGCTTCATGATGGGTATAACTATCAGGAAAATTTCGATCAGCGCGATTACCGCGACAGGCGACAGTTTCAGGTAACCTCCTTCCGAGAAAATCGAAAGAAATTCGACCTGCTCAGTTTTACACTCAACCGGACCGATGAAGTATTATTCAAGAATAATTATCAGATGATGAATCTGAGGCAACTCGATTTCTCAATCGATAGTCTCAAAGGACAACTTGTAGAAAGAAGTGATGAATTTTCTGGTTTGATAAACAATCGGATGATGATGATTAACGAGCGCGACAGCCTGCCTGACAGCAGTATGCTCTGTGTAAGCCAAAAATTCATTGCTTTCGATAGTCTTCAGAAAGAAGAGCAAGCCCGTATTCTTACTTCTGCCATTGAAAATTCGCGCTCGGCACGCGAACTGGCCGCCAATACGGTAAACGATTGGTCATCGCGTAAAGAGCTGATTTACAAACATGAAGTGGTATGGCACCAGAAATTCACACTTGCGGTGGCCTGTCTTCTTTTCTTTTTTATTGGAGCACCTCTGGGAGCGATTATCCGAAAAGGCGGGCTTGGATTGCCGGTCGTTATTTCCACCATTTTCTTCATTCTTTTTCATATTGTATCCATTACCGGTGAAAAATATACCCGTGCCGGATTGCTTCCTGCATACATCGGAATGTGGATTGCTCCGTTCATGTTATTGCCCATTGGCCTATTCCTTACCCGTAAAGCCACGACAGACTCACCCCTACTCGATACCGAAACGTGGAATAAAATTTATTCTAAATTCACCATAGAGGGCTGGCAAAAAAAACCAGTTTCCAAAAATTCGATGCCCAAGGATGAAAATACTGCTGCTTTGTAATAAATCGCCATGGCCACCCCGTGAAGGTGGCCCAATGGCCATGCATATGATCATCAGCGGACTGATTTCTGCAGGTCATGAAGTAAAAGTGCTTGCCATTAATTCCAATAAATTTTTTACTTCTGTGGAATCTATTCCAACAGATTTTCGACGTGATACCGGAATTGAATTTGAATATATTGACCTTTCTATAAAACCACTTCAGGCTCTTAAGCATTTTATTCTGGGTACATCTTATCATGTAGAACGTTTTATTTCAGAAAATTTTCAGGCCAGACTCAGAAAAATTCTTTCGGAGAATTCCTTTGATATAATTCAGCTCGAAACGCTTTTTATGGCGCCCTATATCCCACTCATACGGCAAAAGAGCCAGGCGGCCATTATTTTGAGGGCACATAATATTGAACATCGTATCTGGAAACGAATTTCAGAATCAAGCAAAAATCCCTTAAAAAAAATATATCTGCAGCATGTTTGGAAAAGCCTGAAACGATACGAAATAAAACAGCTTGGTAATTTTGATGGCATAGCAGCCATAACAAAAGCAGATGCAGCATTTTTCGAAGGAGAAAATCGTGGACCGGAGGTTCATGCCATTTCATTTGGAATCGAAATGAACGATCAGACGCTGGAAAAATGCACCGAAAAAAAGAATTCTGTCTTCCATATTGGCAGCATGGACTGGATGCCAAACCAAGAGGGAATTCAATGGTTTTTAAAAAATGTCTGGCCGCGGGTTATATCACAAAATCCCGAATTAGTTCTTTATCTGGCCGGAAGAAATACGCCATCGTGGTTAATTAACAAAAAGCAAGAAGGTGTTGAAATTGTGGGAGAAGTTGAAGATGCCGGAGTTTTCATGCGGCAGCATCAATTAATGGTGGTTCCATTGCTTTCGGGCAGTGGTATACGGATAAAAATCATTGAAGGCATGGCCAATGCACGGGCCATTGTCACTACAAAAATTGGTGCAGAAGGAATTGCTTATACCTCCGGTGAAAATCTTTATATTGCAGAAAATGAAGAAGATTTTGCAAAAAAAATTCTCCTGCTTGCTGGCAATGATGAACTGCGGGAAAAAACTGGAGAAAAAGCCCTGGAATTGCTTCATCAAAAACATAATAAAAGAGAACTCATTCGAGATCTGATTGCGTTTTACAAAAGCTGCCTGACGAAGAAAAACGGAAGATGATAGGCCAGAATGCCTGCATTCCGTATTTTTGACGTTCGAAAAACCACTGGATTTGAAATTACTTGTTGTATTATCACGTTTACCATGGCCTTTGGAAAAAGGCGACAAGCTGCGTGCCTGGCATCAGATTCGTTGTTTGTCAGCCCGTCATGATATTACTTTGGTTGCTATACATCATGGGAAAATTTCTGATGGAGCCGTCGAAAAGGTTAAAGAAATTTGCAAGGAAGTTCACGTAATAAAACGCAATCTTCTATCAAGTTTTTGGTCTGTATTAATCGCCTTTTTACAAGGAAGGCCCCTACAATCAGGCTACTTTTATTCCACAAAAGCCGATAAACTGATTAAAAAACTGCTGCATACCAACACCTTCGACCATTTATACTGTCAGTTGGTTCGCACGACGGCCTACGCCGAAAACACAACAATTTCGAAAACCATCGATTTTCAGGATGCTTTTGCCCATGGTGTTTACCGGCGAATGAAAAAATCGGGATGGTACCTCCGGCCATTTCTTTATATCGAATACCGTCTGATGAAAGCATACGAATATCATTCCTTCGAATTATTCGATCATCACAGCATTATTTCGCTTCCCGATCGCAATCTGATAGCCCATCCACAAAGAAATACCATCGAAATTATTGAGAATGGCGTCGATTTTCAATATTTCATCCCCATGGATATTCCAAAATCAATTGATCTTGTTTTTACTGGAAATATGGCCTATCCACCGAATATTGATGCCGCCGAATTTCTCGTTAAGGAAGTCTTAACTCTGATTATCAATGTTTTTCCGGATATTAAAATTTGTATTGCCGGTGCAAATCCCCATCCAAGGGTTAGGGCACTTGCATCAAAAAACACAGAAGTTACCGGCTGGGTTGACGATTTGCGACTAAAATATGCCGCATCAAAAATATTTATTGCACCCATGCAAATAGGTACCGGTTTGCAAAATAAATTACTCGAAGCCATGGCCATGGGCATTCCATGTATTACATCTCCCCTGGCAAACGATTCGCTGCAGGGCGAGAACGGAAAACATCTTTTACTGGCATCCAAGCCTTCTGAATACGCATCGCAAATAATCTTTTTACTCGAAAACAAACCTAAATCAGAAGAATTGGCATTGGGTGGAAATGCTTTTGTGAAGCATAATTTTAACTGGGAAAATAGCACGTATCGACTCGAAAAACTTTTTATAGAATGTGAATCTTTTTGATATTTTCTTCAAAAAAAAGCTGTATCAAGATTCAGATGAAAGAAAATGATAATTCAATTACAATCCAGGTAATCGATTCAGGTACAGGAATCAGTGATAAAAACCAGTTAAAACTCTTTGATACCAATGAAACCTATACGGTGCCAGGTACCAATAATGAAAAAGGAACGGGTCTGGGTCTATTGCCTGAAAAAGAAATCGTACAACTTCATCGCGGAAAATTGGGCTTTTATAGCATAGAAAATGAGGGAAGTACCTTCTGGTTCAGCCTCCCGAAAGAAAAAAAATAGTCTTTTATTCAAGCCTTGCATGATTTTCTTTTGAGTGCTTATTTCAATACTTTCTTTTCCCTGCGGGCGAAAAGAAAGTATCAAAGAAACGCCCTTTATTATCCGCTCTGAGCCCGTTGCTTGAATTACTACGGAATTCCGCTTTAGCGCAACCCAAGCCGTTCAGGTACATAGGTTCATGATTAAAGTCGTGGTTTCCCATCCTTCACTCGTGGGTTGCTTTACAGGCAGGGATATTCGTTCGGGAGCTTGAAGCGAAATTCCTTGAATTCATGGCAACATGCTCAAATGCTCCATGGTAACTCATACCGGGTATGCTCTTTTCTTGCTAATATTATGACGTCTTGGCTTTTATAACAGCATGCATATTATTTGTGAATAGCTTTCAATTTCACGACTAACTAGTGTCTGTCCATAAAGTCCTTCATTTCATGATTTCTGATAATTTTTTTCAATGCGTGAAGAATTTTTTACTTCGAAAAAATATTCGATAACGCTTACGCAGCGATCAGGTGTTTATATCTTGCCCAAATTTGT
>JAUSOY010000038.1 GCA_030656615.1 Bacteroidales bacterium
GCAAATTGCGTATCAAACAATCCTTGTTTCCCACTCGTTTTGTAAGACTGCTTTTTAATGCTTTTTGTGTGCTTTTTCATACACAAATATAGCTATATATATTTGAATTACAACAGTTTAATTTATAGAACTCCCCTTAAAATATTCCTTATCTCCTAATTCAATTTTATCTCTTTTTAGGCGGTCAAAAGCAAGAGCAAATGAACTCTTACCAAAACCATTTGGAGCTACAAGAATATTCGGTTTATTGGGTTGCAAATCAAGTTGAAACAATCTGTTTCCAATGCCTTTTACATTTGTTATTTCAACACTAATAATATTCATTCTATATAATTCTTTTACCCTTTTTTATATTCAACATTTGGTTCGGCTGCCATACTCAATTTTTCTTCCGCTTCTATTACTGCTACCTGCCCATTCATTAACATTGGCAATAACCAATCTCGGAGTTCGATGAGTTGTTTGTTTTCTAATTGTTTGTTAATTCCAATTTTTATCCAATAGTTAATAGATACACCAAACTTCTGAATTAATTCTGAATTGAAAGGAACTTTGTATCGCATCATAACAGTTGGATTAACCCTTTTATGGCTATTTGAAGTACCAGTTGCTGATTGTGAGCAATGTGAAATAAAATGTTCACCTTTAGCAACCATGAACAAATAGTTTTTAATATTTGTATTAGAAGTCCGCCAAACAACAAATTCAGTTGAACAAATTAATTCTTCTTCTTTTATTGGATAAATGACACGGCAAAACCACGGATTTAATTTTGAAACTAAAATATCAGATTCAGCAACTACAAATTTATTACTGCGAATATCTATACCTTTTTCTATTCCGTAGGTTTTTGTAGAATCGTATGTTGGAATGCTATAATGCTTAAATTCTTGTTCGGGTCTAAGCATAGGATTAACCGATTCATTACTAACAGCAGTAACTTTTGCTAATGTTTTCACTTCCCACCCCTCCGGAATTTCCCTTTTCAATTCGGCATTGTACACCATTTTACCGCCCGATGATTTGTACCCTTCGACTCCGCTCAGGGTACGAACAGGAAAATCGAACTGCACAAACCAATAATCGTACAGCGTTTTTGCCATGGCTTCCAACTCACGGTTTATGCGATTGTTGAGTTCTATTTTGACGTCAAGGTCTGATAGGACTTTGGCAATTTTTTCTTGGGTTGAAAGATTAGGTAAATATAAAGGGGTTGATTTAATGCAATCTAAAACTAATGTACACCTTTGACCACTACCACCAGCATTGTTTTCAAAATATCTTTTTGCTTGTTTGGTGTTTAGCCAATAATGCAAAAATCGTCCATTAAGTTTATCTGTGTCCGGAGTTATAAGGGCTAAGTGATAACCTAAAACAACATCTTCAAAATCTTCTGAAATATAGGTTGAAACACCAATATCATTTGGAGTTTCACTATCTTTTGTAATGGCAACCTGACCTTTTTTTAAAATGAATTTTTCATATTCATTTTCATTGCAAGAAGCAATCATAAAATTTTCTGACTTCTCAAAGTCGATGAAAGAATTTTTATAAACATCTGTGTAATTGCACAAACGAACAGTTCTTTCATTTTCATTCGTTAATTTATCGACATTACTTAATTTAACATCAGCAACAAACCCTAATTTATGTTGTTTCCAATTATTCATACCTCAATCCCTTTAAATTATTCTGAATTTCGGTTTCCAATGTTCTATTTTCTGAAAAAAGTTTGTTTAAGTTTTCTTCAAAGCCCTTCATTTTTGCTGTATATTCATCGGCTGTAATGTCCACATATTCAATTTTTACCTCAAAATATTGCCCTGCACTCAGCGAGTAGTTTTTTTGTTTTATTTCGTCGTAACTAACTACAACAGAAAAATCTTCAAGTGCTGCTTTATTATTAAATGTGTCAATAATTTGCTGTTCTTCTTGTGCTGTTAAAACCGTTTTTTGGTTTTTGCCTTCCTTTATGGTTTCGCCTAAATTTGAAGCATCAATCAGCACCACATTGCCTTTGTTGTTTTTATCCATAAACACGATGGAAACATTGGTGCCTGTGGTTGCAAAAATATTGCTTGGCATACTTACCACACCTGCCAACATTTTGCTTTCAACTAATTTTTCACGTATTTTTTTATCAATTCCGCTTTGTGCGGTAATAAAACCTGTAGGCACTACAACGGCTGCTTTACCTTTTTTGCTCAACGAAAAAATAATGTGTTGCAAAAACAGCGAGTAAATCGCCATTTTATCTTTGGCTTGCTTGGCTATGTTTGGTATTCCGGCAAAAAAGCGGTCTTTGTTTTCCTTGCAATCCAAATCATTGCGGTAATCCGAAAAGTCGAGTTTAAACGGTGGATTGGAAACAATAAAATCGAATTTTTCCAGCTCTCCGTTTTCGTTTTTATGGTAGGGGTGCGAAATGGTGTTACCCTGAATAATGTTTTGAATGGAATGAACCAGATTGTTTAAAATCAGATTCAAGCGCAACAAACTCGATGATTTTTGGCTGATGTCCTGCGAATAAATGGTGCACTTGTCCTCGCCAATGGCGTGGGCAATGTTCATCAAAAGTGTTCCCGAACCTGCCGAAGGGTCGTAAACGGTTACATCTTGTACCGGCTCGTTTACCAAAATGGCAGCCATAATTTTTGCCACGGCATGAGGCGTAAAATATTCGGCATACTTGCCGCCGCTGTTGGTGTTGTAGTCCTTTATCAGGTATTCGAAAATGGTAGCGTAAAAATCGAATTTCTGATTAAAAATATGCTCAAAACTTACCCCAACCAATTTATTGATAATGGCTTTTGCAAAGGCATCACGCTTACTGCCATCACTAATATATTCCGTTAATCGGTCGAACAACACCACTTTTGCCCCGCCATCGGTTTTTACGGAGAAAATGTCGTTGTTGGTAATGGCAATGTCCATCAAGGTATCATCAAACAATTTGGCAAAATCGCTTTCGTTTTGTCTGCCAAAAAGTTCCGAAATAAAATGCTGTGGTTTCAGTTTGGCGGTGTCGGCTCCCAATTGCAAAAGCAACATTTCGTAATCGTCTTCGGAATACGAACTTATTTCTTTTTCCCAGTTTTCGGCTTTCTTTAATTTGCTGTCGAGTTTCTTTACCTCAAACGCAAATTTGTCGTTCATAAATTTATACAGGAACACCTGTGTAATTATTTTAAACTCGTTGCCATCGTTGCCCAAACCATAGTTTGCACTAATGCTTTTAAGGCTGTCTATAAGGGTTTTAGTTTTATCTTTAAAATCTATATCTGTCATATTTAAATTGTAAATTATGAATGGTGAATGGTGAATTATGAATTGCCATTCAGCTTTTTTTGTTTATTTTTTGTTGTGATAATAATTGAAGCGATTATTTTATTTAGCTCTTTAATATCTGTACTTATTGAGATAAATTGTTCTTCATTGAAATATTGTGAACGAAAAAGTAATTCAATCCAATAATCACATTCGTTTGCTTCTTTTTGGGCAATTGCCATTTTATGAATAAAATCTGCTTTGCTTTCTGCATGTTCCGCTTCTCTCACTAATGCACCAACTGCAGTTCCACTGCGTAACAGTTGTTTACTAAGCACAAATTCATTGTTTTGAATAAGGAACTTGTGAAGTTTAACAATTCGCAAAGCAAAATCAAAACTCTTATCTCTAATAACATTTGGTTTTTTCATCATTCACCATTTATCATTCATCATTCATAATTCTTTTAACTTCCTTATCAAAGTCACTTTCAAAAAGCTGGTCTTGAATGATTCTGTATTTTTCAAATTCGCTTTCGGCATGTTGTTTTGCCATTTCGGTAGCAATTGAGCCTGCATCTTTCAATACATCGCGTTCGCTGAATTCAAGGAACAAGTCTAATCTCTTAGCCCAATCTTCCATTGTCATCGGGATGTTTCGTTTTGCACGGTCTTCGGCTAAATCGAGATAGGCATTCACAATGCGACCCAGCGATTCCAGTTCGTCCTTATTCAGGTAATTTTTTGCAATGCTTACATCTGTTTTTAAAATTTTACCTTCGGGGCTGTTTTTCCAACTTGTTAACCCCATTTTATCTTTCTTACTGTCAGCCCGTTTCACGATTAATTCGGCAGCCGTATGTCCGTGAATACCATAATGCAGTTTGTTTTGAACTTTGGCAAAAAAGTTTTTAGTAATAACTGCATCTTTATTATAATCAAGACTTGTAGCATAAATATCGGTCACTTTCTGGTACAAGTTTCTTTCACTCAATCTTATTTCGCGAATTTCGGCAAGTAATTCTTCGAAATAATTTTTACTTAAATACGAGCCGTTTTCAAGGCGTTTTTTATCCAAAACAAATCCTTTTATTGCAAACTCGCGAAGCACCCCGGTAGCCCATTGCCTGAACTGTGTGGCCCTGATTGAGTTCACCCTGTAACCCACAGAAATAATAGCATCGAGATTATAAAAATCAACTTCTCTGGTAACCTCACGACTACCTTCAGTTTGAACTATTCGAAATTTTCGAATAGTTCGTTTTTCTTCAATTTCGCCGCTTTTATATACTTCTTTTAAATGATAATTAATCGTATTCACCTCTACATCAAACAATGTAGCCATTAGTTTTTGCGAAAGCCAAACGGTTTCGTCTTCGTATCTCGCTTCAATGCTTTGTTCACCCAACTGTGAAGTGAAAATCAGAAACTCTGCTGTACTATTTCGAATTAATTTATTTTTATTGTCCATAACGTATCCAATATCAATTATACGGCTCTGCCATAGAATTCATTCATATATTCGTTTATCACCAGATTGTTAATATACTTTGATGATTCCGCGTTTAAATTTATATGGTTTTTGTTTTTGAATTGCTCAATAACCAAACGCATCATTTGTGAAGTGAAATAGCTTTCGTTCTCTAACAACCTTGTGTTTTGCAGAACCTGCAAATCAGCATCTTGCTTTACACTTTTTAATGCTTCAAAAATCACACTTTCCTTTTGTGACAATGTGCCTTTTTCAACCAATCGTTTGTGGATTCGGGCATATTTCGGGTCGCTGTTGTATTTGTCTTTCAGTAAATTATTTTGGCGGTTGAGTTCCTTTATTTTCTCGTAAATCTTGGTCAATGCACCAATGTTTTGCTTCATTTCGTCCTGTGTAATCTCATCCAGATTTTTCTTATCGAAAAGGCGTTTCAACTCTTCGTACAACGAAACAAATTCAGGGTCTTTTTTATCAAAGTTACTTGCCAGGGTTTCCCGGGTTTTCCGCAAAGTGTCTTTTAATTCGTCGGCTAAAATCAGTTCTTCTTCCGATATTTTGGTAAAGTGAAACAGCACATCTTCCAAAGCAACATTCAACAGATTAGTATTGTCGATGTTGTTTTTTAACGCTTCCTGTGTATTGAGCAGGGCTAAATGGTTTTCGGTTTCGCGGTAAAGTTGTGCCAGCTTTTTAAAGTCAATTTTGTCGAGCAAATCAAAATGACCGAATAAACGGATTAGATTGTATAAACTCTTTGCATTGCCCAAAACCTTTTTAATGAGCAATACTTTTTCACGGTCTTGAATTTGGGTTATTTGTTGTGAGAATAGTTCGGCGTTGGTCGTGTCGAAATAAAATAAGACATCCTTGATTTCAGCAATTTCCTGTTCAATTTCTTCTTTCGATTTAAACAAGTCAGAGTAAAACTCCATTTCATCGCCCAATTCGGCTTGCAATTCATCGAAATAGGCTTTGTTGGTTGCGTCAAATTCAGCCCGAATGTCGGCAAAATCAACCACATAGCCATATTTGAAATTCTTATAGGTGCGATTAACTCGTGTAAGTGTTTGTAAAAGGTTGTGCCTTTTTATAACTCGCCCGATGTATAATTTCTTTAATCGTTTGGCATCAAAGCCAGTTAAAAGCATGTTGTAAACAAACAGAAAATCAATTTCTCCCTCTTTGAAATCTTCAACTAAATCCTTGCGTTCTTGCGGAGAGCCAATATCGTGAAGAATTAAAGCAGCCGTTTTTACTTTATGACTGTGTTTCAATTTGGCTTTATATTTCCCTTTGGGTTCTGCGGCTTGTTGCCACTCTTCTTCTTGTTCCGGTTTCAGCGCGTATTTTTCGTTGAAAATCCGAAACATCTCTTTTGCCTGGTCGGAGCTATCGCAAACCACCATTCCACCAATGGAACTATCTGAAAAAGTCAAACGGCTTTTTTCAAAGTCGTTTACGATATAATCGAGCATTGGCTCAACAAAATTTGTATGAGCAAAAACTTTTTGTCTTTCAATGTCGCCTTTTAAAATCTTAATTTTATCCAATGCATCTTTCAGCACAAATTTATAATCGCTTTCAATTTCTTCTCTGATTAACCTAAGCGTGTAACCATCGGCTATTGAAGCATTGTAATAATATTTGTGAATGTAATTGCCAAATAAATCTTTCGAATAATAATCCTTTGTAATGAGTGGTGTACCTGTTAAACCGATTTTTATTGAGTTGGTATCAGATTGCGTAAGATTTGCCAAAAAGCTGCCTTGTGGGTTGTAACTGCGGTGGACTTCATCTAAAAAGTAAATCCGTTGAATATTGATGTCGTAATCTTGTTTTTGTGTTACATTGGCTTCTTCGCTGAACTTTTGAATGTTCACAACCGTAATTTCAGCCCTACCCGAATTGTTGTGTATGGCAGTTGTGGTTTTAATTGACTTTACAAAATCCGCTTTTGAATCGACAATGTGAACAATCAAGCCACGAGCTGTAAATTCTCGTTTTGCCTGAATAAGCAAATCTAAACGGTCAACAATAAAATAGAATTTTGGAATTACTTTTTTCTTTTGGAAATAATCTGTTAGGTAGCGAACATTGTAAAATGCCAAAGCGGTTTTACCGCTTCCTTGTGTGTGCCAGATAATTCCTTTTTTAATTCCGCTTTCTAATTTATTTTCAATGGCTTTTGTGGCAAAGATTTGAGGGTAACGCATCACATGTTTTTCAATTCCTTTTTTCTCGTCCACATAGGCAATAGCATATTTTAAAATAAACGAAAGTCTGTCTTTTGAAAACAATGATGTAAGAATACGGTTTGTTGGCGTATTTGGGTTTTTATTTGTCAAAAACTCAGGCGAACTCTTGATAACTGCCAAATTGTTATTCTTTAAAACGAAATTTTCTAAACTGTCATCTTCAACAGCTAACAGTTTTTCCAAGTCCAATTCTTCTTCTCTGAAATAGTTAAATATCGGTTTTGTGTATGAAGGCGAAGCATAAAAAGCACCCTGTAAGGGTTCAATATCTTCGTTGTCGTACTCCATGTTATTGGAGAAAACCATCAATTGCGTAATGTTTACAAACTTTCTGAATTTCTTGTTTTGAAATCGTTTGTTTATTCTTTCTCTTTCTGCAATTATTCCGTCTCGATTGTTTGGTTTCTTTACTTCAATAAATGCCAAAGGCATTCCATTGATTAAAAGAATTATATCGGGTCTGAATTCTTCGTCTCCGTTTTTGTAAGTCAATTCGGTTACAACGTGAAAGGTGTTGTTTTCAAAATTATCAAAGTCAATCAGTTTTACTCCTGATTCACTGGTCAATTTTTCAAAATAAGCTTTGCCTAAGTCTTCATTGCTCAGCAAAAGGGAAATGTCAACCAATAATCGTTCTGCTTGGTCTTGGTCAAAGTCAGGATTGATTCTAACAATAGATTCTATGAATATTTCCCTGAAAATATTTGTTTCTGTATCCCAAACCGCATTATTCAGCGAAATATATTTATAACCAAGTCTGTATAAATGCAGAATGGCAGGAATTTTCACTCTTGAATCCTCGTTAAATTTCATGTGTAATAAATTGATTTTTAATGGTCACATGGAACTCGCCAATTAAGGTTTTTTTTAAAATTTTGACTTTTCCTTATGGCTCGTTTCATATCTCATTGTCCAAAATTTATAGTCCGAAAGATACTCAATTTCCTGCGGTGCGTCAGCAAGAAAACTGCTCTTTTGCAAGCTGAAGCATCGGCTTGTTTATCGGAGCTTGTCCCGAAAGTTTTCGGGATGCAGTTTTGTGCATTGGCTGTTCATTATTTCGTTTTCTTTTTTTCTGTCTTTAAGTAGCAAATTGTCCGCTGTGTCGTTGTCTTTTTACACTGACGGCTAACGTGTGAACAACCCCAATTGCATTTATATCCACCATAGAAAACTGTGGATAAAATCTTCCTGAAAAACCAAAATCCGGTGTTGAAGGTGTTTTCATGTGGGGCTTACCTGACTGTGATTGAGGGTTTTTGTTCCTTTGTAACAAAAATATTATAAAACCTTAAGTATACAAAATATCTGTTCAGATATTTCGATGCGTTTCTATGAAAAACCAAAGGCCGCTCACCCAATGGTAAACGGCCTTTTTTCTCATAATTTTTAAAACGTTATCGTTGGCTGTTCAACGAATATTCCGGAGAGTAATTCGTGCTAGTGCCCGAATGCTTGGATAGCCAAATAACTTACTTAAGCAGTAATATCAATCAATGCCCATTCCTATTTATTAAACAATACACAAATAATCAATAAGCTCAGCTTACTCTTTAGGAAGCAAGGTAGCGTTCGGCTTCAATGGCTGCCATACAACCGGTGCCGGCAGCGGTAATGGCCTGACGGTAATGATGATCCTGAACATCGCCGGCAGCAAAAACGCCTTCCACATTGGTGGCTGTTTTGCCGGGTTCAGTGATAATGTATCCATTTTCATCCAAATTTACCTGGCCTTTGAAAATTTGTGCATTAGGACTATGTCCGATTGCTACGAAAAATCCTTCCACATCAAGCTTGCGGATTTCACCGGTTTTAAGATTTTCGATGATGGCTCCATTAACCGCTTTCATAAATCCTTGCTTTTCGCCAACAATTTCTTTGGTAGTCGAATCCCATATTACTTCAATATTGGGAGTATCAAAAACTTTATTTTGCATGGCTTTGGAAGCACGCAATTCATCACGACGGTGAATAAGGTAAACCTTACGCGCCAGTTTGGCGAGATATGTAGCCTCTTCGCAGGCTGTATCTCCTCCACCAACAATGGCTACATCTTTTCCGCGATAAAAATATCCATCACAGGTTGCACAGGCCGAAACGCCGGCACCCATAAATTCCTGTTCCGATTCCAGACCAAGCCATCTGGCAGATGCTCCGGTAGCAATAATTACCGAGTCTGCCATAATGGTTTTACCATCATCGGCTAAGGCTTTAAAAGGCTTTTGAGAAAAATCGACTTCGGTGATATTACCCCAACGAACATCGGCATCGAAACGTTGTGCTTGTTTTTTCAAATCTTCCATCATTTCAGGACCTTTGATGCCTTCCGGATAACCAGGGAAATTATCCACTTCGGTGGTTATTGTAAGCTGACCACCGGGTTGCATTCCTTCATAAACAATGGGTTTCAGATCGGCACGTCCTGCATAAATGGCGGCGGTGTACCCGGCGGGCCCTGAACCGATAATCAGACAGCGGGTTTTTTCAATATTTTCACTCATGGTTTGAATTATATGTTTTTAAGTAAATATTTTCGATGTCTGGGCATTGTCAAAAAACATTCCAGAAAAGAAACACGGAATTATTGGCGGGTTAAAGTGACAGTTTGGCATAATAAAAAACAAAAGTCACGATAAAATGTTATATTTCAGAAGCGACGCACATTTTTGTATTTTTGCCATCCACACTTCAAATTTAGCCATTCAACAATTTAAATGCAATGAGAATTACTTCCTTTTTTTACTCATGGGTTTCCGTGACGATACTACTACTTGTGGTACCCCAAGCCTTACCGGCTCAAAACATGAAAGTTAGCCGGGCACAATATTTCAGAAAAAGCCAACCGCTATCAGAAATGGAGGCCATATTACCCGGAAAAAAAGACCGCACATGGAAAGATAGCCTGGTTAAGAATTTTACCCGTGAAGATTTTTTTAAAACTTCATTTGAGCCTTCACCAGCCATGATAGACCCTGTAAGACAGGCATTTCCAGGAAGTCTTGTGAATACAGGACCATTACAAACCATTGAAGGAGTTGGTAATGTTAATTCTGTTTATCCTCCGGATACGGATGGTGATGTTGGTCCCAATCATTATTTCCAGATGATAAACCTGTCTTTTGCTATTTGGGACAAAGAAGGAAATAAATTATATGGACCTGTAAATAATTCCACACTTTGGAGTGGTTTTGCAGGCCCATGGGTTGGAACCAACGATGGAGACCCCATCATTTTATACGATCATGCCGCCGACCGTTGGTTTGCCAGTCAGTTTGCCGTAAATACATCCAATGGAACATACTGGGAACTTATCGCCATTTCTGTTACTGGCGATCCTTTAGGTTCATGGTATCAGTATGCTTTCCAGTTTCCCGCTTTTAATGATTATCCAAAAGTAGGTATATGGCCCGATGCTTATTACGCGTCTTTTAATATGTTTGGCAGTTATAACCGTGTTGCCGCTGCTGCCTGGGATCGTAATGCTATGATTGCCGGCAATCCCAATGCACAAATGGTTCTGTTTGACTTACCACAAAATGCAGGCCCCTGGAGTATGCTTCCCGCCGATTGGGACGGCCCTACCCCACCCACCGGCACACCAAATTATTTTGCGTATGTAAAGGACGGAGGCTCATCCGGAAACGACTATATGCATTTCTGGGAATTCAAGGTTAACTGGACCAATGTTGCCCTTTCTACCTTCGCACAGGCTTTTTCGCTTCAGGTAGAGCCTTTTGATTCGTATTTTTGCAGTGCACCTCGTCATGCCTGTATTCCACAGCCCAACTCCACTCAGGGCCTAGAGACTTTGTCAGACCGTCTTATGTTCCGATTAAATTATCGCAATTTTGGAACACACCAGAGTATGGTCACCTGTCATTCGGTGGATGCAGATGGTAACGCCCATGCCGGAGTAAGATGGTACGAATTCCGCAAAACCGGAACATCGCCCTGGAGTATTTATCAACAGGGCACATATGCGCCTGATATCACAAACCGCTGGATGCCCAGTGTCGCCATCAATTCAAAAGGTGTTATTGCCATCGGTTATTCGGTTTCTAGCGAAACCGTTTTCCCGTCCATCCGCTATGCCGGACGCACTGCCAATGCACCTCTTGGAACTATGAATCTTCAGGAAGTGGAAGCTGTAACAGGAACTAATTCTCAGGGGAATTATGCACGTTGGGGCGATTATGCCAAGATGTCAGTAGATCCGACTGATGATAGTACATTCTGGTTTACCACTGAATACAATAAAGGTGGATGGAAAACGAAAATTATTGAATTTGACTTCTCCGCTGTAGCCGGACCCGATGCGTTTGCCGGACCCGATACAAATATGTGTAACCTTATTCCGTATCTGGTGGGAGGTGCATCGGCATCCAATTCACGTTTATTGCAATGGACATCTACCGGTGACGGTTATTTTAGCCGTCCCAACGACATCAACCCCATTTATTTTTATGGAAGTAATGACAAAACCAATGGCCAGGTAAAACTGATCCTTACTGCGCAAGGATATATTGTGGGTGATTCGGATAGTGATACCATGCTCCTTACCTTAAGTCCTTCCCCCATCGTACATGCAGGCCCTGATACATTAATATGTAAGGACGGGATTGCCGAATTACACGGTAGCGCAACTAATTACACAAGCAGTATCTGGACAACAAAAGGCGATGGAACGTTCTCGCTTCCTGATTCATTGGTCACCAATTACTTTCCAGGAAGCAGCGATATTCTGAAAGGATATGCACGGCTCACCCTGACAGCCGAAGCAATTGAACCTTGTCCTCAACCCATGGCTGACGAAATGAGGGTCAATATTGACCAATGTACCGCAATAGAGGATCAGGTACTTATTCCTGAACTGAAAATATACCCCAACCCATCGGACGGAGTATTCTATTTATCGGTCAAAGAAACCGGTGGCACTCCATTCCGCATAAGTGTAAGTGACGCTAACGGACAGGTGATTTTCACGAAATATTATACCAATCCTGCTGCCAGCATCACCAACAGTTTAAATCTTAGCTACCTACCCAAAGGAACGTATTTTATTAAAATCGAATCGCGTAATACTGAACGCAGCCAGAAGATTATTCTAAACTAAATACTAACAGATAGCCGCCGTTTCTGACATTATTGATTTTCAATGATTCAGAGCCGGCGGCATTTATATTTAAAAATCCCAAGGCATAATCCATAAAATTATTTTGGTCGTAAACAGAAAATCGTATATTTGCAGCCGCTTTCTGATAGCCAAAGAAAGTTTAACAGGTTCGGGGTGTGGCGCAGTTGGCTAGCGTACTTGCATGGGGTGCAAGGGGTCGTGAGTTCGAGTCTCACCACTCCGACCAAACCGAAAAAAGAGAAGCTTTTGCTTCTCTTTTTTTTACCCTTATCTGAAGATATCCAACGATATAAATTTCCTTTTTTTATTTCCGGGGAAGATAACCCCAGTATTCCAGATCACTGATATGATTAATTTCCTTTGTTCCTCCATCGTGCAATAAAATCATCCGTGTAGAAACATCCATAATATTATGGTAATCATGATCGGTGATGATGAAGCCTTTATTTTTTGATTGCTCGCGAATCAAATTCTTGATATCCTCCTTATATACTGGAGCCACACCATTAAAGGGCTCGTCGATTAAAATAAATTCTGCATCCGAAAAAATGATGAGATAAATCTCAAGCAGACGTTTCTCACCGCCTGATAATTGTTTACTCATTTTACCGACTAAAGCCTGAATACACGGTACACTTCGGATTATTTCAGCGTTTTCTTTATCGCAAAATAAAGAAATTATATTTCTGACACTTAGATGATTTGGCAAAAAGCCATTTTGGGGCAGGAAATTGATTAGTTTGCGGGCATCATATAATCCAAGTAATCGCTTAGAAGCAATTTTGATGAATTTATTATCGGCCCTAAGGGAACCAAAAATGATTTTTAATAAGGTAGTTTTGCCCGAACCATTCCTTCCCAAAAGACCAATGATTTCACCTTTATTACACTGGATAAATACATCGGTCAGAACCTGTTTATTCCAGAAATTTTTTAACACACTGTCAACGTGTAAACTACTCATAGAGAATCATTAATAAACCTATTAGAACACTTATTATGATTGTAGAAACCCAGAGTGCAATTTTACTCAGTCCCATATTATGATAAAAAACATATTCATTTGGCCGATTGATTTCGTATGTATAGAAATGAAAGAGTAAAGCGAAAAATATATACATTGAACCCACGCTTCCAATCGAGAAATGGTCTGTAATGCTCCATCGGAGCGTTTCCAAGGCCACTGAAATGGCCAGTGTCGGAATAATCAGTTTTATATAAAATACGAAAATGCCGGTAAGTATTCTCATTAAACGCTTATGACTAATTGCATACTATATAATAAACTCCGGATCTTAGGAGAAATTGTGCCAGCATTAATTTCTGATTTATAAACAACAATATGGTTCGAGAAATTACTTATTTGCCTTCTTCCTTCAGAATAAGCCTTAATGAACTGTTTTTAGTAAAATAATTTACTGCCCAATTGATAAAAATAATGAGTTTATTGCGTACACTTAAAATAAGCATCAGATGAAGAAACATCCAGATATACCACGCAAAATATCCTTTAAACTTCATAAAAGGCAAATCCACAATGGCTTTATTGGTTCCGACGGTTGCCATTGAACCCAAATCCCTGTATTCATAGTCCGTTAACTTTTTATTGAATTGCAGCGCCATAATATTCTTTGCGAGATTTTTTCCCTGATGAATGGCCACATTAGCTACTTGCGGATGTCCCGACGGATAATCGGGTGTTTCCATATAGGCAATGTCGCCAATAGCGAAAATCGATTCATGCCCTTTAAGCCTGTTTATTCTATCAACTTTATAACGATTACTACAAGTAATCAAGTCCTCCGAAATTCCAGTGAGTACATTGCCTGTAACACCTGCCGCCCAAATAACATTCTTACTTTTAATTACTTCACCACTATTTAGTTTCACCACCTTTCCGTCATAAGACTGTACAATAACACCCGTTTTTAAAATGACACCCAGGCCCTCCAGATATCTCATAGACGCCTGTTGAGCCATTGCACTCATACTGTTTAATGTATGAGAACTTCCTTCGAGGAGGATAATTTGAAGACGCGAGAAATCTATTCTGGGATAATCTTTCGGAAGAACATCTCGTTTAATTTCGGCAAAAGCACCCGATAATTCGACTCCGGTAGGCCCTCCCCCAACGATGACGATATTAAACAAACTTTCCTTTTCTTGTTCTTCAACATATAGTATTTTTTCAAAAGTCTCAATAATGGCGTTACGGATTTGAATGGCCTGATGGGTGGTTTTCAAACTATACGCATTTTTTCTAAGTTCTTCATTATCATAAAAATTCGTTTTGCATCCGGTGGCAATTACAAGATAGTCAAACACAAAATCACCAATACTCGTATGCAAGGATTTTGACAATGGATCTACTGAAATTACCTCAGCAAGACGAATCCTGACATCTTTTCGTTTCTGAAAAATTTTGCGAAAAGGAAAGGAAATACTCGAGGGTTCTATTTGAGACGTTGCTACCTGATAAAATAAGGGTTGAAACTGATGATGATTCAATTGATCGATTAGCAGAATATCAAACACATCGTTTTTCAAATTATGAATTAACTGTAATCCTGCAAAACCTCCACCAACTACTACAATCTTTTTTTTCATTCCGAATTTTGTATTTGGGGCTAAACAAATTACCACTCATATAGTTTCATCCATGATGTCAAAAATTTCACATAAACGATCCGAAATTGAAATAACAGAAACTGAAATCCGTAGAAATTAACCCTCTAATTTCTGTTACAAGAATTCAAATGGCTTTTAAAAGTTCAGCATAAAATCTTTCCCGATAATTCAACTAATCTAAAAATCTATCCATAATTTCTGCAGAAGGTATCATGCAACTTTCTTTTCTTCCAAACCATCGATACCTTTTTTTTGCAATAAATCCATAGATTCCGTTGCGCAAGGGTTCAGGGATTAGGATAAAAACATAGAATACTTTCCATGGCCAACCGATTGACTTAAAAACCTCTAAACTCGCAGTGGCTTTCAAAAATACCAAGTCGTTTTTAATTAAGACAAAGGAGTCTAAATCATCCTCCGGCAAATCAAAGCGTTTTAATAATTCCTGTCCCTGCATTCCCTGGTGTGAAGCAAAACGGAATATTGCATCCGAATCTCTTTTAATAACAAATTTTACGATGCCACAACAGAGATTACAAACGCCATCAAAAAGAATTATGTTATCGTTTTCCTTCAATACCAGATTGTTTAGATAAAAGACAGCATACTATAAAAACAACTTTAATTATAAAAGGTTTTTATTCTATGACGTCTCTTTCTCATGCATTACTTTACGAATTAACAATAAAAATGGCAATCCTTAAGCCATTTTTGAAATTGAATTGTTAATTATTTTATGAAGTATGACGTTGTATATGCTAGTACAAATACTGTATATATCGACATGGTACACGTATATTATTAACAAAAACCTGAACTATGAAAACATTCTTTTACTTTCTTCGTGGTTCCTCCACGCTGATGTTGGGTATTTTAATGTGTTCCTTATCATTGAATGCTCAGGTTAGTCAACCGGAAGACAATCCAAATCTAGATCGGATACCCTTCGCTGCCCGAACTTTACCAACAGCACCTACCGATGGGCTGTTACCTTTGGGACCTGTAACTGTCGACGATTTTGACAATTTCAATCTGGGGACTGATTTTGCCGAGGGGCATATATCATCAAATCCGCTCAATCCTACCGAAATATTTGTAACCTTCAACGCTTCCGGAAGTGCCGGCGGCAATGGACATTATACATTAAACGGATATGATTGGCTAACAACCAATCCATCATGGGGTGGAACCATGTATGGTGATGTTCTTTCTGCTTATAGCGGAAGTGGATATCTATATTATGAAAATATGTATGGTTCTGGTTCCATCCAAGGAGCTAAGGTGGCTCGATCTGACAACGGTGGAGTAAGCTGGAATTCTCCTGTAATTGCCATTGCAGGGAACGATAAAAACTGGATGGCCGCTGACCAAACAAACGGTCCGTATGCAAATTCGGTATACACAACAATGACCAATGGAAGCGCCGGAAATTTTGCCCGGAGTACTAATAACGGTCAAACATGGCAATCGACCTTTGCGCCTTCTACTCAAGGACTTCCTGGGATGATGGTATGTGTAGGCCCTGATGGCAGCACACCCGGCGGTTCGGTATATGTAGTCACTAATGGTGGCAGCACCTTTGCATCTACCTATACGTTCTATCGCTCTCTTGACGGTGGCACAACCTTTCAACTGATGTCATCGCAGCAATGGGCCGGCTATGTAGGATCAAATGTTAGTAACAGACACTCGGTAGAAAATATGCGTACTCGTCCATATCCTTTTATCTCTGCCGATAACAGCAATGGTCCCCACAGTGGAAGACTTTATGGAGTTTATACAACCAATGACCCTCCTGGTAATGGAAACAAACCTGACATTTGGATCAGGTATTCTGATAATGGAGGACAGGCGTGGTCGGCTGCAAAAAGAGTTAATGATGATGCAAACTCAGCCAATAATCACAACTTTATGCCAGCCGTGTGGACCGATGTTGAAACTGGACGGGTTTATCTGCAATGGATGGATACCCGCGATTGTCCAACCTCCGATAGTGCACTAATTTATGCCACGTATAGTGATGATGGTGGCGAAAGTTTTGTACCTAATCAGGCAGTTTCAAATAAAAAAATGAAAATAAACTGTTCTACCTGTGGTGGCGGTGGAACGCCTAGATATCAGGGAGACTATAATGCTGTAACTTCCAATAAAAAAGTTGCTACTTTAACCTGGACCGATTTCCGAAATGGCAGTTTCGGAAGTTATACTTCTTATTTTCCCGATTTTGCTTTGCGCTTGTCATACATCACAAATGATACCCTAGTGGATAGTCTCGGCATGTCAATGGAAATACCGGCAGTTAAATTATATTCCGATACCGCTGTTTTTTCAGCAGACGTTCAGCCGACACCTCCTCAGGGAAGTTTCTCATTTCATTTCCCCGAAGGCAACGAACTGACATCCTTTCCTGGTTCACTACCAATGTATGTTCTACGCAGCCCGGATGTTCCTGCAGGAACATATCTGTTAACCCTTACAGCTCAAAGCCCTAATGGCACTCCTGTACATAAACGCAGCCAATTCTTCAAAGTGGTAAATGTAGCACCAACAGCAGGATTTGCCGCAAGTCAAACGGGAATATGCACAGATGCAGCCATCGATTTCTATGATCAGTCATCGGGCACTCCTACCAGTTGGAACTGGACATTCTCCGGTGCCACGCCCGCTTCTTCCACAGAACAGAATCCCACAGGTATCGTATACAGTCAAACAGGCCTATACACAGTAATCCTTTCTGTATCTAATGCGTACGGCTCAAACACAATCACAAAAACGCAGTATATTACGGTATCCAATCAACCTGGTTCGCCAACTGTAACGGCATCTTCTGCCTGTGAAGGAATGTCCTTTTCTCCGCTGGGTGCTACAGGTACCGATTTGACCTGGTATTCTGATATAAATCTGAGTAATCAGGTGGCTACTGGTGCTTCATACACACCACAAGTTAGTGCTGCAGGTACTTATACATATTATGTAACACAAGGATCTTCCGGTTGCGAAAGTGATGCAACTCCAGTTGATTTGGTGATATATCCGAAACCTGTTGCCAGCTTTAGCAGCATTGATGCAACATGCTCTTCCTATCCAGCCTTCCAGCTTACACAAGGATCGCCAGCCGGTGGTGTTTATTCAGGTCCCGGAGTATCAAACAATATGTTTTCACCAGCTACAGCGGGAGTTGGCACCTGGGATTTGATGTATATCTATACCAGCATCAACGATTGTTCAGATACTGCCTATCAAAGTATAGAGGTCATGCTATCGCCGGATGCCAGTTTACAAGCCTTTACACCAGTATGCCTTAGCGAAGCACCCTTCACTTTAACGGGTGGTACACCAGCGGGTGGTACATTTAGTGGTACAGGCGTTCAAAATGGAATATTTAATCCAAGCATTGCTGGTGCCGGTAGCCACACGCTAACCTATACCGTGGCCGGAACAGGTTCATGTGATGGTGTTGCCCAACAGAGCGTTACCGTTTATCCCTTACCTGCCGTTGATTTAGGTGCCGATACCATGCTTTGCGCCAATCTGACACTGATGCTGGATGCTCAAACGCCAAATGTTCAGTCGTATCTCTGGTATCCCGGTGGCGAAACAACTTCATCCATCACCATCGATTCTACGGGTATTGGAATAGGCACCAAAGAATTCAGAGTAACAGCCACAAGCACTCAAAGCTGTGTAAAAACCAGTACCATTAATGTTAGCTTCAAGGATTGTACTTCCATCAATGAACTCTCGAAGCTGGTATATGTCACGGTTTATCCCAATCCTTCTGACGGTACTTTCTATATTGATATAAAAGCGGCTAAACAGCTTGACATTGAACTCTCGGTGCTTAATACACTGGGTGTGGTAATCCATCGTGAAAAGGGTTTACGAATTAAAGACCAACTTCGCACATCAATACAGCTAAATGGGCAACCTGAAGGCATGTATATGCTAATGCTGAGGTCTGGTAATCTGACTTCATATTACAAACTAATCGTTCGTAAGTAATGCAACGATAGTAAATACAGGCCAGTTTACCTGAAAGTACGTATGACTAACGAAGGCCGCGGATAACAGTAAGTTGTTTATCCGCGGCCTTTTTATTGATCTATAAATCAAATTTCTGCGTAATGGAATCCTGGACAGCAAATATATACTGCGCGAATTATACCCATACCATTATAAAAAAAGCCGCCGGATGGGCAGCTTTAATTTAAGAATAATATAAAAAATCTACTTTGATAGCAGATTTTCCAGTAAAAAATTGGTCATCATGGTATAGAGATGAAAGGTCGTATTAGGCCCCGTGTATATTCCGTGATTTGAATTGGGATAATACATCGTCTGGAATGGTTTATTCTCTTTTACAAGAGCACTCACCATTTCGACAGTATTCTGAAAATGAACATTATCGTCGGCAGTACCATGTACCAGTAAGTATTTTCCTGTTAATTTTTCAACATGATTTATCGGTGAATTATCGTCGTAACCCTTAGGATTTTCTTGTGGTGTACGCATATAACGTTCGGTATAGATATTATCATAATATCTCCAGTTTGTAACGGGTGCCACGGCTATTCCCACCGAATAATAGTCAGCACCTTTCGTCATGCAAAGAGACGACATATAACCTCCGTAACTCCAGCCGAAAATTCCAATCTTTTTTGGGTCGGCAATTCCCTGAGTAATGAGATACTTTGCCAGTTCTATCTGATCCTCGGTTTCATATTTTCCCAGCTGCTGATAAGTCATTTTGCGGAATTCCTCACCCCTGAAGCCTGTTCCCCTGTTATCAACAGAAACTACCACAATGCCTTTCTGTGCAAGCATCTGATACCATAACTGTCCGCCAGCCCACGAATTTGTAACCGTTTGTGAACCAGGTCCTCCATACAAATAAACCAATACAGGATATTTTTTATTTGGATCAAATGCCGGAGGCTTAATCATCCATCCATTCAATTCGACGCCTTCGGAAGTACGGAAATTGAAAAAATCGCGTTTAAGCAAACCATATTCTTTCATTTTCGGAATGAAAGCCGCATTATCCTCAATAACACGAATCACTTTACCATTAGCATCGCAAACACTATAAACAGAAGGCGTATTTGAATCGCTCCATGTTTTAATAAAATACTGAAAAGTACTGCTAAATGCTGCACTATTCGTACCCTCCTGACCCGCAATAATCTTCATACGAGCTTTCAGATCCACAAAGCAAATCTCACGATTTAACGGGCTGGAAAACGCTGCATTGAAATAAATCCGCTTTGATACCGGATCGAATCCAAGAATCTTATCTACCTCCCAGGAGCCTTTGGTAAGCTGAGTAGCAGCACTAACATCGAGTTTATTCAGGTAAATATGGTTATACCCATTTTTCTGCGAAGTTAACAGGAAGGACTTGCCATCAGGCATAAAGTAAAGATCATCGGTAATTTCGATATAATATTTATTGGTTTCGGTATAAACAACATCACTTTTGCCATTTGTTGCCTCTGCAATCAGAATTTCGAGTTTATTCTGATGACGGTTCAACCGCTGCATAGACAGAAGAGAGGAATTACGTGTCCATTTTATACGTGGAATGTAAATATCCGTTTCGGCACCAATATCCATTTTAACGGTACGGGCATCTGCTAAATGGTATACATGAACCGTGACCAAAGAATTATCTTCACCAGCCTTAGGGTATTTAAACTTGTAATTTTCGGGATATAATTCACCATAAGTCGTCATCCAGAATTCTTTCACCTTGCTTTCATCGAAGCGGTAAAAAGCAATCGATTTGCCATCAGGCGCCCATTCGAAGCCCTTGGTAAAACTAAATTCTTCCTCATAAACCCAGTCGGTGGTACCATAAATTATATTACGATCGAGGCCATCACGGGTAATTTGAATTTCGGCACCACTAGACAGGTCTTTAATAAACAGATTATTATCCCTAACAAAAGCCACTTTGGAAGCATCCGGTGAAAACTCGGCCAATTGCTGCTTGCCATTGTCGGAAAGTGCGGTTAATGATTTAGTTTTAAAATCATAAACATAATACGCCGACTTGGATGAATGCCTATAAATGGCTTCAGTACCAGAAGCTATCAGCATTTTTGACTCGTTTTCACTAAAACTGATATCACCAAGACTAAGTGTGTCGCCTTTTTGAGTTAGCAGTTCATTTCCTGCGATGAGGTAGCCTGCGGCATTACCGGTAAGGTACGAATAGCGAAACATCGTATCGCGCAGAATGCGGTAGTAATGTTGACCATCAGCTGCCGTATTAAGGCCATAGACCCCTTTGGCCCGCAATGCCCTGCTTTTGAATACCACATCAAGACTCAGGGATTTGGAACTCTCCTGGGCGAGCATCACCACAGAGAATAGTATCCCAAAAAACACAAAGTAAATACGTTTCATCCGAAAAAGTGTTTAGGTTAAATAATGATGGAACATGTTGATAATTCCGAAACGCATTCCATCTTGTTTTTGGTTTTATCTTTGGTCAAAGATACCGTGTTTTAAGAAAAGGCAAAGTTTACGAAGGCATTTTTAACAATTGAACAGACACCAATGGAAAAAAATATTAGCGAAGCCGTCAAGATAATTCATTCATCAAAACAAATAGTGGCATTTACTGGTGCCGGCATTTCTGCAGAGAGTGGTATTCCTCCTTTCCGCGGAGAAAACGGAATATGGAACCAATACGATTCCCGAAGTCTCGAAATCGACTATTTTTTAAGTCACTCGGAAGCATCATGGAAAATTATACGTGAAATCTTTTACTCGCACTTTCAACGTGCAAAACCCAATCCATCGCATATTTTTTTGGCAAAACTAGAAAGCCAGTACAATTTACACAGCATCATCACACAAAACATTGATAATCTTCATCATATGGCAGGGAGTACGGTGATTTACGAATTTCATGGCAATTCTTCACGCCTCTTGTGTACAAAATGCCAGGAAACCATAAGCATTTTGGAGGTTTCACTAAAAACACTGCCCCCAAAATGTGCATGCGGAGGTTTATTAAAACCCGACTTTATTTTTTTTGGCGAACCCATTCCACATTATGCTTACAGTAAAAGTATGGAAGCTGCTTCCACCTGCGATCTTATGATAATAATCGGGACAGCCGGTGAGGTGATGCCAGCCAATCAAATCCCATTGGTAGCCTCAGCAAATAAGGCGAAAATTATTGAAATAAATTTGGAGAAATCGCTCTATACCCCAAGAATCACCGACATTTTTCTTCAAGGAAAAGCTTCAGAAATTTCTATCGCTTTGAGTCAGAAACTCAATCTTCAATCTTCATAGAATTTATCTTTTGAAGCCCCGCACTCCGGACATTCCCAGTCTTCGGGCAAATCATCAAACGTAGTACCGGCCACGATTTCTTGTGATTCGTCCCCTTCTGCAGGATCGTAAACATAATTGCATAACATGCAGGCATACTTTTTTGGCATCACATATAGATTAACTAGCGAATTTAGTGAAAAGTGATTAGCAATTTCTAAACGGAATGCATGAATATATTTGTAGTGGTTTTCTACGGATCCTTTGAGGCAATTTTACCATTGATAAATCATTTACCTGCCATCATGCATTAATTTTAATAAAGCAAAAGTGTTTTGTAAATTTGCATCAAATCCCACAAAAAAATGATTCACAGAAAAATTCTTATCGTTGTACTTGTAATAATGACCATGACTTCATGCAGTTTTGGTCCAAAAAAGATGCTAATAGAAGGTGAAGCCCAGGGCACTTATTTCAGTATTACATATTACGACAAGCAAGACAGGGACTTTACTCAGGAAATTGATTCCATTTTAAGAGCATTTGACATGTCAGTCTCTCTATGGGAGGATCAAAGTTTAATATCGAGAATCAATAGAAACGAAGATATAGAAGTAGATAGTATTATTCTTGAACTTCTGAAAATATCGGATAATGTTACCAGAAACAGCAAAGGTGCTTTTGATGTAACCGTCGGTAAACTGGTCGAAACCTGGGGATTTCATCGCAAAAAAGGGCTAATGCCTGATTCTGCAAAGGTTAAAGAACTGCTGTCACATATCGGTTTTGATAAAATAAAAATCGAGAATAAGCATATAATAAAATTAGATTCAGCGATTCACATTGATTTTAATGCCATAGCTCAGGGATACTCCACAGATATCATTGCGAAATTTCTTGCATCACAGGGCATCGAATCATACCTCGTGGATGTAGGAGGAGAAATTGCCGGAAAAGGAACAAAGCCCGATGGAAGTTTTTGGATGGTTGGTATTGAGAAACCCGCCGAAAACGCTTCCGATGGCCGTGATATTCAGCTTATTATTCCACTTAAAGAGAAGTCTATCGCCACCTCAGGAAGTTACCGTAAGTATCGCGAACAAGATGGACATCGATATTCTCATACGATTGATCCATCCACCGGATATCCTGTCACCCATAATTTATTAAGTGTAAGTGTCATTGCAGACGATGCGGCCACTGCAGATGCTTATGCCACTGCTTTCATGGTCATGGGAATTCAAAAAGCTACACGCATGCTCGATTCATACAAAAAACTGGAGGCATACTTTATTTATTCCGGTTCTGAGGGATCAACAAAAACCTTTGCTACTCCGGGCATGGAAAGACTCATCGCTGAGGGAAAAGCACTTCAGAAGAAAAAGTAGGGTATTATTTGATTTTTTAAGGGTGATGTTTGCTGTAATATTCACAGTTTGAATCATCACCTCCACCACTGCAAACACAATCGCTGCGTTGGCCGTCTTCGGTATCTATCGAAGCACAGGATTTTGAAAATTGTCCATCTTTCTGGACGAACATTTTAATTCCGATAAAAATTAGAGCCACAGACAATAAAGCTATAGACAATATCATGAGTTTAATCATGGTTTTTTCTTTTTAAAACAAATTAAATCGCAGAATGTTGCCGACGAAATTCAGCAATCACAAGAGCAGCAGCTATAGAAGCGTTGAGCGATTCTGCCATTTTGCCTTCGCTATGAATTAATGGACCCGGAATAGAAATGCGATGGGTAATGTACATTTGCAATTCAGAAGCAATTCCACGGCCTTCGTTGCCAATAATAATATGACCATTAGGTATTAAGGCAGAAGAATAGATCGGCTCACCATCCATAAAAGTACCATAGACAGGTGCCTCATCCAAAATAGCATTAAAATAATGCCGGAGTTCCGCTTCCACCACATTAACACGGGCAATACTTCCCATGGAAGCCTGAACTACTTTAGAATTATATAAGTCGACGGAGCCCTGTGAGCAGACAATTTGTCGTATCCCGAACCAATCGGCTGAGCGCAGCATCGTTCCCAGATTTCCAGGATCGCGTATATCGTCGAGTACAAGTACCAAATCCGTTTTATGATGACCCGTTAGATCCTGAGTCGGAAGCATTCGAAAAACGCCCAATACCTGAGAGGGGTTTGTTAAAAATGAAATCCTTTCCATCTCCCCGATTTGAACTGGACTTACATCAAAATCAAGTTGGTCGGAATAATCGGGATACATATCGAGCCACTCATAGGTACAAAAAATCCTTTCCGGAATCATTCCCGAATTGGCCAAATCGCTGACCAATTTTGGCCCTTCTGCCACGAAATGTCCATTCACTTCGCGGCTTTTGCGATGCTTAAGTGATTTTATATAAAGTATTTCGTTTCTTGAGATCATCATTAACAAAAAAAATCCCGCTCAATATGAGCGGGATAAAGGTATTAAGTTTTTTTGCTTATTCGGCAACAACTTCAACATTAACGATTGCTTTAACTTCTTTATGAATATTAATGCGAACGGTAAAGCTACCAAGTTCCTTGATGCTTTCGCCATCAATGATAATGCGTTTGCGATCAACATCCACATCAAACTGCTCCTTGATTGCTTCAGCAATCAGGATGCTGTTAACACTACCATAAATTTTTCCGGTAGCCGATGCTTTCGTTGTAATTTTTACCGTGATGCCATCAAGTTTACCACCAAATGTCTGAGCTTCATTACGAAGTTTTTCAAGTTTGAAAGCTTTTTGCTTCAAATTTTCTTTCAGAATTTTGCGGTTAGTTTCAGTTGCCTGAATTGCCAAACCCTGAGGAATCAGATAGTTCTGTGCGTAACCGTTTTTAACGTTTACGATATCATTGGTATATCCCAAGTTGGATACATCCTGTTTTAAGATTACTTCCATGATCTATTCCTCCTTATTTTAACAGGTCAGTAACAAATGGCATCAGAGAAAGATGACGGGCTCTTTTAATAGCCTGAGATACTTTGCGCTGGTACTTGGTTGAAGTTCCGGTAAGACGGCGGGGTAAAATTTTACCCTGATCGTTTACAAATTTCAACAGGAAGTTTTCGTCTTTATAATCGATATATTTAATACCGCTTTTGCGAAAACGACAGTATTTTTTCTTCTTGGTCTCAACCGCTATCGGGGTGAGATACTTAATATCAGTATTGGCGTTTGCCATGATTTTATATCCTTTCTCGTTAGCGTTAATTAATTAGTGGCGGCACTTTTTTGTGCTGCACGTTTCTTTTCGTTATATGCTATAGCATGTTTGTCAAGCGAAACGGTCAGAAACCGGATGATACGCTCATCACGCTTGAATGCGATTTCCAGATCTTTAATAAGGGTTCCTTCTGCCTTAAATTCAATAAGGTGGTAGAAACCTGAAGTTTTTTTCTGGATGGGATAGGCCAGCTTGCGCAGACCCCAGTTGTCCTGGTGCACAACTTCGGCACCTTTCTCCACGATAAAATTGTGGAATTTGCTTACCGTTTCCCTCATCTGTTCATCAGATAAGACGGGAGTCATAATGAAAACGGCTTCGTACTGTTTTGTCATTGTGTTGACTTTTAAACAATTGGGTTTATACTTGTTGAACTAAAAAATAGTGTGCAAAGGTAACATTCTTTTCCTTAATTACAAGGCTTATTACTGAAAAGCCTGAATGCTAACGCCCGAAACTGTTCAGGATTTGCTGAAGGATAAAACCAGCAGCATTGCCATCGCCGAACACCAATGGCCATTGCTCTGGCGGATGATTATAAAAATGCACAAATGCCTCTACAATTCGGGATGTGTCAGCATCACAAACCCTGCCGGCATTATGTTCTACTATCTCTTTCCATTCCGTTTCGGAGCGCATGATGATGCAGGGCTTTTCAAAAAAGTACGCCTCTTTTTGTACGCCACCCGAATCGGTCATCACCATCAATGAATGCTTTTCGAGTTGAATCATGTCAAGAAAAGAGGCCGGAGGGAGAATATGAATCTTTTCCGTTTCCTGAAGTTTTTTATACAATACACTACCCAGTCTCTCTTCAATTATTCCAGCTGTACGTGGATGTAATGGAAGAATAATATCCAAAGCATTTTCACTGACAATCTGAAAAAAGGCGTTAAAAATTGCCTGAAGCCGTTCTGCTATATCGGTATTATTATCCCGATGAATGGTTGCCAAAATATACTTTCCCGATTGAAGGTTATAATCTGAAAGAATTTTACTCTTCTGAGCTGCCACCGATGCAAAATACAGGCTATTATCGTACATCACATCACCGCAATGAAGTACTGCCGGATTGTCGATCGAATAAGGCAACTTATTTTGACTACTGAAGCCTTCGGCATACAGATTTTTCAATCCGGTAAGTGTTGGTGTAAAAAGCAGAGTACTGCAATGATCACAGACAATGCGATTGATTTCTTCAGGCATACTTTTATTAAACGAACGAAGTCCGGCCTCGATGTGCACAACGGGAATATGAATTTTTGAGGCGGCTACAGCTCCTGCCAAGGTTGAATTTGTATCACCATATAGGATAACTGCATGGGGTCTTGTTTTTAACATCACCTTTTCAAGTTCTGCTATCATAAAAGCCGTTTGTTCACCATGTGATGATGATCCGGCACCCAGATTAAAATCCGGCTCAGGAATTCCGAGTTCGTCAAAAAACACCTGCGACATATTTGCATCGTAATGTTGCCCGGTATGTACGATAATTTCCTTTATTTTTTCCTGAAAATGTTGCCGTATAGCACGACTCAATGCCGCAGCCTTAATAATCTGTGGCCGTGCCCCAATAACCGTTAAAATAGTAATCACCTATAATTTTGCTTTTAATGTCAATTTTTAATAATTCGTATCATTTCTGTGGATTGTCCGTTATAAATTAAAACAGCATACATTCCGGGTTTTAAAAAACCAAGATGAAGCGGATACGATTCAGTCGAAGTCCATTGAATTCCCTTTTGAAAAACCACATCCCCTTTCAGGCTAATTATTTTAAGATCATATGCTGAAGAACGATTCACACGGAATTCGATGCGAAGAATATCCTTAAATGGATTTGGAAAAACACTATAATCCGATAATGAATGCTCTTCAATGGCGGTGGTATAATCACAGGATATGAGTGGATTATGATTAAAAAGTGGTGTTATATCATCGGAATAGCATCTGAAAGCACCACCCTCATTGCCATCGGTCAGGCTATAGTACCAATCAGCCGGAAACATATAGGTTCCTGTATGACCAAATTTAGTATATACAGTATCTGAATAATAAACGGTGCCGGCAGAATTACCGACAAATTGGTACTGAACATTTATCCAACGGTACAATTGACCATCTATATTTCGATTCCCTCTCCCAAGAGCTTCCGCCGTAATTGTTATGTTCGACTGCGATTGGGGTGATAGACTTACATTCCATATATCACCTGGCTTTGCTCCGAAATAATATAAGGTATCAAAATCATTTTCGAGATTATCCCAAGTGAATACGACATCATCCTGAAAATAAGTATAGGCATTACCAATGACTTGAACCGTTGTACCTCCGGAGCTGCCATCCGTATAATGAAGCTTCTTTTGAAGGAGCTGACAAGTTTGTCCACCAATAGTGGTGTCATTCTTATATTTGATGGTAACATAACCTGCTCCGCCAACATTTGCGTATCCATAATACCACAATGCACCTTGATCGCACCAGTTTTGAGACAAACACATGGCTGGCAAACACATACCAATACAAAAAATTAGAATTTTATTCATGTGACAAAAATTTTATGTAATCAATCTTTCACCGGACAGAGTACGAAGATAAAAATAAGATGATTAATAACGAACCGGAATTTTAAAAGTTAAGAGTGCAATTTATACTTACTGCTTATCTTCGCAGAAAAAAAACCGTGATTGTTAATAAACTCTCCAAATTATTCGAGCGGCTTTATGCGCATCAGCCCGATTTTATTCAGGAATTACCCCGATCAGGATCTGACCGTGTTTATTATCGAATAGGATATCAGGGCGATAGTTTTATTGGATCTTATAATCCACATCCTGCCGAAAACAGGGCATTCGAAGTCTTTGCACGTTTTTTTAAAAAAGCAGGACTTAATGTGCCTTCTGTTTTGATGCATGATTCAGAGCAAAATTGTATGATTTTGCAGGATTTAGGTGACCGTAGCCTCTTTTCCCTTTTACAATCATCGGGCTTATCGGAACATGTCAAAAATATTTACAGGCAGGTTGTGGCCGATTTATTTGATTTTCAAGTGGCCGGAAGCAAAGGGCTTGATTATAAAGTTTGTTACCCGCGTGATGCATTTGACCGTCGTTCGATGATGTGGGATTTAAACTATTTCAAGTATTATTTCCTGCGCTTATCAGGAACCCCTTTCGATGAACAACTGCTTGAAAATGATTTTGAAATTTTGGTAGAATTTCTTTTGAAAAACAATGCAGATTACTTTCTGTATCGCGATTTTCAGTCGCGTAATATCATGATACATAATGATATGCCATGGTATATTGATTTTCAGGGTGGCCGGAAAGGGCCATTACAATACGATTTGGCATCCTTACTCTTTGATGCCAAGGCCGCACTCCCCACTGCTTTCCGGGAGGAATTACTGAATCATTATATTGAGAAGGCTTCCTCAACTCCATCATTTGACAAAGCGAAATTCCTTAAGAGTTTTTATGGTTTTGTACTGATACGCATTCTACAAGCCTTAGGCACTTATGGATTCAGAGGATATTATGAGCAGAAGACCCATTTTCTTCAGAGCATTCCTTTCGCGATGAAAAACCTTCAGTGGCTGGAAGAAAACACAGAAATACCCATTCATATTCCTGCTCTTCGTGAAGTATTGCACACGATTGCAAACAATCCCGAACTTGCCTCGTTTGGATTTGTCCCCGAAAAACTCACATGTACCATTTACAGCTTTTCTTACAAAAAAGGCATTCCATATGACAGGACCGGAAATGGCGGAGGTTACGTATTTGATTGCCGGGCACTCCCAAATCCGGGCCGGTTGGATGCATATAAAACTTTAACCGGAAAAGATTCGGAGGTGATTGAATATCTTGAAAAAGAACATGCAGTTCATTCGTTCATTGAGCACACCACAGCCCTTGTAGAGCAAAGCATTGAAGAATACAAGCGGAGAGGATTTTCTCATTTGCAGATTTCGTATGGATGTACCGGTGGACAGCATCGTTCGGTATATTCAGCAGAGCAATTATTTACCCGGCTCCAGGATCATGAAGATGTGGATTTCAGAATTATTCACCGCGAGCAACCTCAACTTTGAGCAAAAACAGCGAAAGTTTGTTTATTGAATATGGGTAAAAAACGCTGTGAATCGGAACATCTGAAAAATGACAAGGTCGGTAAATTTGCTTGTAAAAAATGCAGATTGTTGGCCGATGAGAAGAAAAAACTATGCAAGCCAGAAAGTGTTGATTTAGTGAATATTAAATTAAATAATTCATAGTTATTCCCGAATGATTCCGACACTTCATAACGAGGCCATATAAACCGGCCTGGGATTTCTTGTAAACAAAAATCAATCTTCAGAATCTGTAACTCAAAGCCAGAGAAGAAAATTGGTTACCGAGTCTCTTTACCAAAATATCATCCAATTCATAGGGTGCAAAATGATAAGTGATTTGAATTCCAATACTGTTACGATCGAAAACTTTCTTACGAATGCCAATACCCATCGAAACATCTATCGTATTCATCCCATAATAATTATCGTTACTATCTGTATTATTCGATTGTGATTTTTTACGGTTGGTATCAATTGCACCCAGCCCAACACCTCCGCTTATATCCAGAAACAATGATTTATTCAACACAAACTCCTTGGTAATCCACACACCTAAAGTCACACACATTGTTCCGTTGACCGACTGTATGGAGTCTTCAATATATAAATCGAATTTTTTGTCATTTATTAATATGTTCAAACTAACGCCTAAATCAATTCGTAAGGACTTGGTAACCGGTGCCCCAAAAGAAAATCCAAAGTGAGGACTAGGGCTGAAAGTTGTAGAAAGCTTCCCCAAAGGAATCCAAACCCCACTAAGCACATTCATCGTGAGACCGTCATTCCAAAAAGAATACTGATTTTCGCTCATTCGTGATGACAAATAGCAGTCTTTGTGCTCCTTTCTATTCCGTTCATTATTAAAACGATCGATACTATCAGAAAAAAGAAGGCATAACAAATACTCAGATGAATTTAATTTTTGATTACTGATCAATTCAAGGGCAATTTCTTTAGTCCATTGGTCAAACATACCTCTTAAAGGAATATAATCAAGATATCCTTTCCAGGTTTCGTAATACTGACTATATTGATCTGCACATGACCATTTTACTCTTTGTTGGTATTTTGATAAATATTGATCAATATAATTAATATGGCTGGAATCAAAAGAATTTGATTGGTGGATTGACATCAAAACCTCAATTCTCAAAATTGGTTCGGCTTCCCCACAATATTTTTTCCAGATGGAAAGAATATTTTTGATGCTGTCATCCTGATCAATTGTTCTTTTCACCAGATCTTCCTGACAATTATATGAGACAATCTCACAATTCGTAATTGGCCTGAATAATTTATTTACCAATAAGGAATCAGACTGGGAGAATATCTGACTGATGCCCCAGAAGGATGCAACAATAAGCACGACTAATTTTTTTAGTTCTATTGTACTCATTTTAAATTGTTTAGGTTTTTATAATCTTTCAACCAATGGTATATTCAAATGGATTACTTACAAAACTGCTCTTATGCATACTCCCTCTGAATGTCTTTTTATAGCATTTACATACTATATGATTGCAAGGACTAAATTATACAAATTACATATACAAAAAAAGTGAAATGAATTTTCAAACAGGTATTATCCAGGAACTTTATTTTTGTATAAAGCATCATATGACACACCTAAAAAAAGGCATAAGAATGCGCGTGGCGGGGTTTTTCAAACCCCGCCACGCGCTACAGTCACAAACTATTTACCAAATTTCTTTTCTGTTTCGGGCGACATCAACTTATAAACAATTCCAGCTAAAATAGCACCGATTATCGGGGCAAGCCAAAACAACCATAACTGGCCTAGCGCCCAATCGCCAACAAATAAGCCTGACTGGTGCTTCGGGCTGGATTTACAGAAGTATTAGTAACCGGAATACTAATCAAATGAATGAGTGTTAAACCCAAACCAGTAGCCAATCGTGCAAAAGCTTTAGGTGCTTTTGAATGAGTAGCTCCCAAGATAATAATCAAAAACATAAAAGTCATGACAATTTCTGATACTAAAGCTGCGAACATGCTATATCAACCAAGAGAGTGTTCAGCATATCCATTTGCGGCAAAACCACCCTATTCTAAACCTGCCTTTCGGCTAGCAATTATGTGAAGAATGCCAGCTCGGGCAATACCTCCCAAAACTTGTGCAGCAATATATGGCAGTAACTCTTTTTTGGCAAAACGGCCACCAACCTATAATCCGATGAACACGGCAGGATTCAGATGACAACCTGATATATGCCCGATAGCATATGCCATCGTCAAAACCGTTAAACCGAAAGCAATCGCGACGCCTACGAATACAATACCTAATTCGGGATAGGCAGCAGCCAAAACAGCACTTCTACATCCACCTAAGACTAACCATAGGGTTCCGATAAATTCAGCAAGTAATTTATTTATGATTCTCCTAACAGTTATGTGTTTTTACTACGGCTCTGGAAGCAGTACACGCGATAGGAATTTATTAATTAAGTAAGTAAGTATTGATTCGATGGCCAAATTTATCACGCACAATTGACAAAAACATCATATGCAACCCATGCTTGACATTCTTATTCCACGAAATAGTTCATTTACAGGCATATGTGCAGGCTGAATTTCCACTAATAGCTCATCAAAATGGCCAACCAAATAGTGCTTTCAGTAATTTGGATAAAACGTTTACCTTTGCGCCTGCAAACCGTAAATTATGTTTGAATTCCTCACCGAAGAAGTTATCAAAAAGTTTTTTAAGTTTATGGCCGTCGGTTTTTCAGGCCTTTTTATCGATTACGGTTTTACCTATATTTTTAAAGAAAAAACCCGGGTAGGAAAGTTTACCGCCAATGCTATTGGTTTCTGTATGGCAGCCACTTCCAATTATTTTTTAAACCGGATATGGACTTTCCGAAGTCATAATCCTGAAATGCTGATAGAATTCAGTCAGTTTTTTGGGATTTCCCTCATCGGACTTGGAATTAACACGCTCATTCTATGGATGATAGTTAATAATAGCCGAATGAATTTTTATGTGGCAAAACTATTTGCTATCGGATTTGTAACCCTTTGGAACTTCGCTGCAAATTCATACTTCACCTTCCACGTTGGTTAAGACTGAAAAATGAATTTTACAGAACTCAATTAACCAGATTTAATGGCAAAGTGCTTACAAAGTGCACAGAGTATGAAAGTGGGGATACCTTTTCAATCGACTATAGTCAATCCTAAATAGGGTCTGCTGTGAAACATGTTAACTATTGATAATAAATAATATAACAGGCAATTTGCATTAATGAAGTGCAAGCATTTTAAAAGGAATACTGAGAAAAGCTTGCACCTGAATTTATAGTTAGCTCAAAAAAATATCCCAGAGGGATAAAATATTTATAGAAAATGGATAGCACGAATGAATATTCAACCCCAGCCGGGGTTGTACAAATTCTCATCATCACTTTCTATAAATATATGACCTCGCTGAGGTCGTTTGTACCTTCTCTGAGTTTTTCAGCAGACCCTAAATAATCGATTCTAATAGGTTTTTGTCATATCTGAAGGAACCACCAATAAGAAATCAGCTTTTTTATACTCCGATTCATCAGGTTTCTGAAGTGTATCCATAGTAATGCTTGCAATGGTCATCACCTTTAACTGGGGTGCGTAATGATTCAAATACCAAACAATTCCTTCAAAATTCTCACTGTGATATGTTCCGTTAAAATGGATACTCTTTCCTCCTTCTTTATGATTTTTTACGATATTCCACGCCATCGTAGCATCTTTTAATGCCTGAGCTTTTGCAATATGTGCAGGCCCATGACCTCCGATGGCTGAACTGATGGATTTATATCCCGGAAGTGAATCAACGTACGGAATAGGCAAGGGTGGCAAGAGTTGTTTAGCCTCACCCGATAAACCTTCGAGGACTTCTAAACCTCCACTACTAACCATTGCAGCATATCGTCGTGGTACATTGCTGGCAACCATTCTGATTTTATTATCCAGCGCAAATTTCAGTAAGGGTTTGTAATCCGTTTTATAATTGGGCCATAAACGTGCCTGTGATTCAAAATCCTTTTCACGAATTTGCTCCGCCATTAACTCATCGAGCATGAGTTGCAAGTCGGTTTCAAACATTTCTGCCGCCATCACCAAAGGATATTCTTTTGACAGTTCCTTACTTACCTGTAACTCCATCCAGTGGCAAATCGGATTATCGTGCATTTCACCAAAAAGAATTATATCCGCTTTGGCTAATTGTACAATCATTTTCGAAAAACGAACCTTACTGCCGTTCAAATTATACAATTGATATGCTGGTTTATCCTGACGAAAGGATACCAAAGCAATGGAAGCGAGTACAAATACGAATATTTTTTTCATCCTAAAACTATTACAGTAAAATTATTATTAGACCCATTTTTAAATCAATCAAGATATATGGAAAAGTAGTTTTTTGTAAAATTCAGCTATTATTAAAAGGTTTCAATAGACTGATAAAAAACAGCCCGGAAATTCAACAATTGCCGGGCTGCAAAGTTTAATGTATGCTTATTTCATCGGCAAAAATCCAGGATTTACCTCCGGCTCCTAAGTGCCAGGGAGGGCATATTCCTTGGTTTTTAGCAAGAATACGAATATAGCGTGCCTTAATTTCAAGATCCTTTAGTTCAAAATTGTGTAATACAACCTCTTCTGTTTTCGGGTCGACCGGATTAAGCAATTTCTGTAAAGAATGATATGTCTTATTATCATCGGAAAAGGAGAATTCGACCCATTCTGGCATAAATATCCATGCGCCTTGCTGCTGAAAAAATCCACATGATAAGGAATGTATGGAGCTGATTTCACCCAGATCAACAACAGCATCTAAATCGACACCTTCGTAACCTTGCCAGTGACCGGTTTTAAAATCTTCACCACCTTTTACAAAATTTATCAGTGCCAAATCGCCACCGGCAGAATACTGAGATGCATATTGATTTTTGACTTTTACGCTCCAATTCTTTGGAATCTGAAAAAATACTGCCTCAATCGCCTGACTTTGTTTACCGCTTTTATCAAATGCAATGGCTTTTATGGTCAAACTGCTATCGGTTGAAATTGGCTTCGAATACAAAGGAGCGTTCAAATCGGGCGTGCTTCCATCAATTGAATAGTGTATTGCAGCCTGTTTATCCCAATGACCGAGTTCAATGCTTGTTTTATCCTGAAACGTTCTTTCACCTGCTTTAACAAAAGGAACTGATAGCACAACGCCTTCCATAATTCTCGAAAAAGGTCGGTCGTTTTCATCCTTGCCAAACGATTTATTGGGTTTTAAATCCATTTCAAAATTCAACTCTCCACCGGCCATTATTACGAAATGACTAATCCATGAACGCTTATAATCTTCACCATTCAGCTTTAAGGATTTCGTATAAGGATGATCCGGTGTATTATTGTTTGCCGATATCACGAATTTATTATTATTCTCTAGATTCATAGTCACTTTATCAAACAAAGGACTTCCCAGTACATACATATCGGAGCCGGGACAAACAGGATAAATACCCATAGCACTCATTACATACCATGCTGACATTTGCCCGCAGTCTTCATTTCCACTCAATCCATCGGTACAGGTAATGTACATTTCATCCATGATACGACGCGACATTTGCTGTGTTTTCCACGCTTCGCCGGCAAAAGAATAAAGGTAAGCCATATGATGACTGGGTTCATTACCATGAGCATACTGACCAATAAGTCCTGTAATATCAGCCTGCTCACGTCCTGTTGTAGTACTCTCTGTCGAAAAAAGTTCATCCAGTTTTTTAACAAATGCTTTATCTCCCCCGTGCATTTCAATAAAGGTGTTTACATCATGAGGAACATAAAAATTATACTGCCAGGCATTCGCTTCGGTATAATTAAAATTAACTTCCCGGGGATCGAAAGGGCTGAACCATGTTTCGTTGGCTTTTGCCCGGAAAAAACCACTTGAAGGATCGAAAAGATTTTTATAATTCTGAGCCCGTTTAATGTATTCAGTATAGACAGCAGGATTACTTGCCAGGCGCGCCATCTCTGCAATACACCAGTCGTCATACGCATATTCCAGGGTTTTAGATACTGATTCGCCCTCCTTATCGGAAGGAATATAACCTTTTTCGCGATAATGCTTCAACCCAAGATTGTCCTGCATCGCAGAATGTTGCATAGCTTCCAGGGCCAGATTTGCATCCCATGAATTAATCCCTTTGATGTAAGCATCTGCAATAACAGGAATACTGTGATAACCAATCATACATCCGGTTTCATTAGCACCAAGCTCCCAAACCGGCAACTTCCCACCCTGCTGATATTGAGCAAGAAACGTGTTGATAAAATCGTTTGTCCGCTTATGATCAATGAGTGTAAATAAAGGATGACTGGCGCGGTATGTATCCCAGAGCGAAAAGACGGTATAATTGGTAAATTTATCTGACTGATGAACCTCTAAATCGCGTCCACGGTATTTACCATCAACATCCATATACACATTAGGTGCAAGCATACAATGGTATAGCGATGTATAAAATATGACCCTTTGCGATTTTGTTCCACCTTCCACAATGATTTTTGATAATTCCTTCTCCCATGCCTGGTCCGCTTTTTTCACGATGGTATCGAATTCCCAACCCGGATTCTCTGTATCAAGATTTTTTCGGGCTCCTTCTATGCTAACAGCGGAAATGCCCACTTTCATCAATATTTCACGCCCATTTTCAGGATCAAAGCGAAACCATGCCTTCAGATTTTTTCCATCCGATTTTTTAATATCTTCCGAAGGAACGTCATCAGTGGCAATTCCATAACTTTTTACCGGCTGTGAAAAACGAGCCACAAAATAAACGTGTTGATCAGATGCCCATGCACGTGAACGCCTATAACCTGCCACTTCGGTATCACTGATAATTTCGATGGAAGACGCAATAACATCATCGCGATGGGTAAGGTCAAGAATAATGTTTGGCTGTTGATTGCCAAGAAATTGGTATTTATGAAATCCTGTTCTCGTTGTAGCTGTAAGATCAACATTCACAGGACCTTCCGTCAGTTGTACGACATAATGACCCGGACGGGCTTTCTCCGTTTGCTTATCAAAAGCGGATGAATAACCTTTATCTGCACCGGATTTCGAACCATTATCAAGCATAATATCGCCCACAGTGGGCATAAATAAGATATCACCATAATCAGAACAACCAGTTCCACTAAGATGTGTATGACTGAATCCATAAATGATGCTGTCAGACCCATGATAAGCACTGCAACCATCCCATCCATCGAGACGGGTATCAGGACTCAGTTGTACCATTCCAAAAGGCAGAACCGCGCCAGGATACGTATGACCGTGGCCACCTGTTCCAATAAAAGGATCAACGTAATCGGTTAAAGTATTAAACGCTCTTTTACTTTGTTTTTCTGCACATGGGTCGGTATAAACCACATTTCTGACACATGAGACCAGTAAAATTGATGAAAATAAAACAAAAATAATTCTGGATGATTTCATAGCATTGTTTTGGTTAAAAGGGATATCGAAAAACAAAAATCTATTGATTGCCATCTTCAAAAATTCCTGCATTCAAACGAACTCCGGAAGAAGATTGCTGGTGTGTATAACGGGTAAGCATAATTGCGGCACGCTGAGGATCTTTTTTCCATACGGCCATTGCTTTTTCTTCAAAGGCTTTTTGCTGTTCAAACAAGGATTTCTGAAATGCCTCCACTTTCGCCCTCACGCTTACAATATGCCTGTCGTATTGCTTATCCATTTGTTCACAGAATGAGGCATAATCGCAATAAATATAATTTCCGCCATCAGCGCAAGGCTTTTCGGGAGCTTCAAAATGATTGTTCAAGGCTTCTTCAAAAGAACGCGAAGCATAACCTTCAGGGATATAAGTAATTCCAATATACCAGGGTGTAAACGCATTGATACACGGGCGACGGGGTGCCAGCCACATTACATTTCCAATAGGAGCTGGCATAAAACTACGCAACTGAGCCACGAATCCGTACTGATTATGGGAAGCGCAAACACCATGAGGTTTAAGTTCATGTGGATTGCGGAGTTTATAATTTTCAGTATCATCAAGATCGGTGCCTTCGTAATGATTAGAAAGGACTTTCATTAAATCGGCCGGACTCAATTTCTTTTTTGGAACAAACGACCATGCAAAATTATTCCCCATTTCAACTTTTTCTTTGGCTAAAAGGTTAACAGCTGCCCATTTTCGACCGATATTTTCTAAATGCTGCAAATTGGAAGGGTCTCCATAAACTTCACGAAAGTTGAACTTTCCATTGATATCCGGATGATACCAGCCTCTGTTTTTTGCATAAGTGATTAGATCGGCAGAGCCAAGATAATTCATGGTGTCTTTCAGATTCACCTCCTTGATGGTATAATAGTTCGGAATTACAGCCACTTCGTTATCACCAAGGCGACGAGCCACCCAATGTTTACCATTCACTACAGACATCATCCAGGCTTCCTTTGGATCAGCCACAATATATGTACGGCCCGAACCTGTATAACCTCTGCTTTCAATAAGCCTAGCACCGATATGAATGGCTTCCCGGGCCGATTTTCCTAGAGTAGCCATCGAATTTCGTAATTCCCACGAAATACCACCTTCCGATAATTCCGGTTTATCTTCTCTCGAACCACAGGCGTTAGAACAAACAACAACGCCAAATTCATTCATATACGAATCGGAAAAATGCATTCCGGGCATTTCGAGCCACAAATACTTAATTAAATTTCCCTTAACCATTCTATCCAGATTTTCCGGCTTTTCTGGCGCTACAACGGCAAAAGGATGTTCCAAGGCTACAGCCACATCTGCCTGCTCACTATTACGCTTATCTCCTTCTTTCGAATTTGCAATGTACCAGTTAACAATCATGTCGCCGAAATCGTCCTCATTATGAGCAACCAAAACAGATCCATCGACTGTAGCTCCTTTACCTGCTATAATCGAAAAACAGTTTTGTGCCTGTGAAACTCCTTGAAAGAATAAAAATACCGTTAAGAGAGATAGTAATAATTGTTTCATGACAGATACGCTTGATAAGTGAATATTAATGAATTCAGAAGCTTTCAGCAAATATAGAAAATGGGGCGGATTTTAACTCCTATTTTTCGATACGAAATATATGTGCAGGACTAAAAATTGCCAGACTTATTCCTCTTGATGCCAAAAATAGCATGAAAGCGAGCCATAATCCATGATTTCCAAGAGGGCCAGTGAATAGATAATAAGCAGGCAAATAAACCAGCAATACTGCAATAATCATCGAGTTACGCATAGCTTCCGAAGCGGTGGCACCAATATAAATGCCATCGAAGAGAAAAGCAGAAAAAGATACGATGGGAATTAATGCCAACCAGAAAAGGTACGGTGCTGATGCATCTAAGATATGCTTTTGTGAAGTCAGTAGTGACAATAATGCGTGACCTGCAAAGGCATAAACCGCGGTAAACAGGAGTGCAATTCCAAAACCGTGAAGTAAAAGAAGTTTTACGATCTTTTTTAAAGCTGCAGAATTCCCTGCCCCTTTATATTTCCCGGTAAGTGCCTCTGCTGCATATGCAAAACCATCAATAAGGTATGAGAAGAAAAAGAAGAACTGAAATAATAAAGAATTTATGGCTAAAATTGTATCACCATATATTGCAGATTTTGCAGTAAAAAAGGAAAGAGCAAAAACAAGAAGTATCGTTCGAATAAAAATATCAACATTCAGTCTGAAAAACACTTTCATAGAATCCAGATTCACCGACTGCTTCAGATTAAAGTATTTGCCCAGTCGGCCATAATGCCTTCGGAATAACCAAATACATAATAAGAGACCAGAATAATGAGCCAGAACAGTTCCCAATGCCACACCATCACTTTTCATATCAAATCCCAACACAAAAAGTAAATTAAAACCAATATTCAGAACATTTTCTGCTATGGCAATTGCCATAGGAATACGCGTATTCTGCATCCCGATAAACCAGCCATTGAATGAGTATATAGCCAGAGTAGCCGGCGCTGACCAAATCCGTATGTAGAAATAACGGGCAGCCAGATTTTCTGTTAATTCGCTTCCCGATAATATGGAAAAACTAAGGGTGGCTATAATCCATTGGAAAACAAGCAATACAAGAGCCAATAAAAACCCGGTAATGAGTGATCGTTGCAGTAAAAGTGCCGATTCCTGAAGCTTCCTGCCACCATATGCCTGAGCGGTTAATCCCGAAGTCCCCATTCGCAGGAACGCAAATCCGACATATATAAAATTAAAAATAACAGTTCCAAGGGCAACGGCACCAATATAAACTTCTGATCCCAGATGTCCCATCATAGCCATATCTACCATTCCAATTAATGGCACAGTAAGATTGGATACAATATTTGGTATTGCAAGTTTTAATATTTGCCGGTTCATTACAGCAAAAATAATCCCTTTCGTTTTAGCACAGCGGTAAATAAATCATTTAGTCTCTTGAACAACACATGAAAACCATTGTTTTCTACTTATAATTCAACCACTTAATTCACATAAACGATGAAAAAACCGATAAAAACATTGCTGATTATTACCTTCGGGCTTATCATAGCCTCTTGTGGTGGACCAGGCGGGGATAAAGCAACAGCCGGTGATGCAGCTACCGCTGCCGATTCTGCCAACGCCACAATGTATGTTGTAAATACTAATAATTCTCATCTGGAATGGGAAGGTTATAAACCTACCGGGACACATCATGGCCATATTAGTATCGCAAGCGGTATTCTAGGTATCTTAAATGGAAATATTATCTCGGGCAGTTTTATTATTGATATGAAAAGCATTGTCAATGAAGACCTTACTGATGAAGCTTACAACCAAAAACTAATTGGACACCTAATGTCTACCGACTTTTTTGCCGTTGATTCTTTTCCCGAAGCCTTCTTTAATATTACATCTGTTATTCCACTCACTTCCCCGGAAACATCCTCTAATGGCGATACATTGACTCATCTGATTAGTGGTAACCTAAAAATAAAGGGCATCGAAAAAAACATTCAGTTTAAATCCGGCATTCTGATTAAAGATAATCAGGTTTTGGTGTTGGTTCCTCAATTCACCATTGACCGCGCTGAATGGAAAATAAAATATGCTTCCCGGAAATTCTTCGATAATCTGAAAGACAAATTTGTCAATGACGAAATTGGGATAAAAATCAACCTAATAGCCACTCATAAAATGTATTAAGGACCAATCAAGCAATCTAAAAATAGGGTTATTGCGAGCAATACCCCTATTTTTTTTTCAGAGTGTTTCTGTAAAAAACGATAACTTTGGTTCAAAACAAATCAATATGCTACGCATCTTATCTATTCTTAGCTGTTTTGTCTTATTATCCGTAATTTATTCCTGTTCAAACAAAACAGAAATTGTTGATCCACAACCTGTTTCTGTATTTCGTGTAGATAAGACCCTTATACTAGATTTAGAAAAAAGAGCCTATTATAATAACGGAAACCGTTTCCATCAATTTGAATTTGTTTCGGATACAAATCAAAGAGTTTACGAAGTAAAACTCATAAAGTCTGTGTTTTACAGGGCTTTTCTGCAGGGCAGTCCGATGGAGGCAATTTCATTTTACCTGGCTGATAAAGAAGGGAAAGAACTGGTGAAAGGAGTTCAGGGAAATATAGGAAATACAACCTCCTTTTTCACATATACAGCAGATGTAAACATGACAGCGTATATTGTTGTGAAAAACAATGGAGGGACTGATAATCATAATAAACCATTTTATCTGATATTTGAAGAAGCCGGAACTCAGATCATTGAATGGGCCAACAAATCATGGTTAGCCGATGGAGACTGGGAGGTTTTATCGGAAAATTTGATTACTCACAAAAATCATACATCCGGCATTTATCGGTGGTTGCGTTTGCTTGATGATATACCCATCGATTACAGTGCCTCGGTACATATACAGCAAGAAGGCGGTTTTCAAACGAGTTTATGTGGAATGTCCGTAAAATCGACTTCCAATATTTTTCAAATGCTCAATGTACCAGAAACAGGTAGAATGTTTGTGATAAATGGACCCCAATGGTGGGAGCTGTGGTATATCAATATGGGCAACGGAGGTGGAATTGGCCGTGATTTTGGGGATACGCCATCACCCCTGTTAACGGGTATTGAAAAGTGGAACTCTGTTCGCATGGATTCACGACCTGACTCCGTTTATATGTACATAAATAATCTAAAAACCCATAGCGTTCTGAACACCACTTACTCAAACAATTTATATATAATGATTAATGATTCGGACACTTGCCGCTTATATTTTAAAGATTTTTATCTGGGTGATAAAAAGTGAGCTTCCTTCGTCAAAATCATAATCAATAAGAATGAATGCGTATTTCATTCGATTGTATTTAAAAACAACCAATAAAACTCATAACTCAGATTACGAATAAATATCAAAAAATATTTGCGTTTTGAACGTACGTTCATTACTTTTGTAAAAAATGCCATGAAATACTCATTGCTATTTAAGTTTGGTTTTGTTCTTCCTGCTATAATTTTTGCAGACTACCTCATTATGGTTTTATTTGGTTGTACATCTTGTCTCTTTGGGCTGGATGAGAAATTTTATTGCGGCTCATATTGTTTGGTCGGAAAAATTTTACTCATTTTGTCTGTTGGGGTTTTCATCTGGATAATTACCCCTGAGATTCGATCATTTCTTAATCCATCAAAGAATGCCCCGGCCGAAAAAGAGCAGAAAAGTAACTGAACCTCCACGAATGAAAGGCTTTAAGCCTTTTGGAATACCGGCTTGCGAATTAAAAATGCTGGAAATCAGTATTGAAGAATACGAGAGTCTGAAGTTGGTAAACTATGATGGTTTATCACAGGAAGAATCTGCTATAAAAATGGATGTTTCACGGCCGACCTTCACGCGTATTTATAATAAAGCGCTGAAGATTATTGCAAAAGGATTTGTTGAAGGAAAAGGAATTGAAATTGTTGGAGGCGACTATCACTTTGATGACGACTGGTTCCGGTGTAAACGATGTTTCAAACTGATACAGGGCAAAGACAATCATATTCCTTGTAGAAATTGTCCGGCTTTCGGCGATCAGGAATTAACACTGATCTAAACTACTAAAATTCAGATAATCATGTCACAATTAAATAATAAAGGACCTGAGAACCTGGGATCCGGGACAGGTCGGAAACTTGGCTTATGTCAACATTCAATCCATGAATCCGTTAATAATTATCAGTGCGGGACTGGTATGGGATTAAGAAGGAAATCTGACAACCACTAAGGTCCTGGCAATGGAAAACGATTACGTTATTATTCACCTTTAAATATCACTTTTAATGAAGAAAATTGCCGTTCCCATTCAAGCAAACCATAATATCAATGAGCATTTTGGGAGCTCTGATCAGTTTATAATCTATACGATCAATACAGAAAATAAAATCTCCGGTTCTGAAATATTCAATTCAACCAACGGATGCGGCTGCAAATCAGACTTAGCAAGTCAGCTTTCGGCCAAGGGCGTTAGCATTATGTTAGCCTCCGGGATGGGAGCCGGAGCAGTTAATGTTTTAACGCAGTCGGGTATTTCAGTAGTCAGAGGATGTTCTGGTAACGCAGAATTACTTGTAAAGCAATATCTGAATAATGAATTAGCCGATTCCGGATCATCCTGCCATCATGACCATCATCATGACGGTCAACATCAGTGCAATCACTAATAAACGAATCTATAAAAAACAGGCGAAGGGAAATTTCTCTTCGCCTGTTTTTTAAAACTAAGCTTTCATTCAAATTCCGGGGAATTAATAAAAAAACCCGTAAACGAGAATTTCCCAAAGACGTCGTGAATTGGTTTATTATCAATAATTTTCTGCCATTTCCTCAAAATAGGATTGCGGATGATCACAAGCCGGGCATTTTTGTGGAGCATTCTGACTTTCATGAACAAATCCACACTTGCGGCAAACCCATTTCACTTTTTTCTCTTTTCTGAACACCTCATTTTTCTCCATATTCTGAAGTAGTTTACGATACCGACGCTCATGTTCGGCTTCCACTTTAGCAATGGCTTTAAACTTTACAGCAACAGCACTAAATCCTTCTTCACCAGCTATACGCGCGAATTCGGGATATAAGGCCGACCATTCTTCATACTCTCCATTAGCAGCCGCCTTCAAATTTTCAGCGGTAGTAGCCAGTATTCCTGCCGGATATATAGCCGTAATTTCAACATCACCACCTTCTAAAAATTTAAAAAATTGCTTGGCGTGCGTTTCTTCCTGAAGGGCTGTTTCTTCAAAAATAGCGGCAATTTGTTCAAATCCATCCTTGCGGGCAATTTTAGCAAAAAAGGTATATCTGTTTTTTGCCTGCGATTCACCGGCAAAGGCTTTCAAAAGATTTTTTTCGGTTTGTGTTCCCTTTATCGACTTTTCCATAATTTTAGAATTAAAATTTAAGGTTGATATTCAATGATTTTTGCAGTTCCTTTTAAAACATTTAATCCATTAGCTGCCAAGGCACGCATTTCATCCTCACCCGGATACACCTTTACAGGACCCAGCTTCCCGATTCTTTCGGCTATCATTTTGGTAAATACATGGCTATATGCCAGACCACCTGTAAGAATAATGGCATCAACTTCTCCTTTTAAAACAGTAAACATGGCACCAATTTCTTTCGAAATCTGATAGGCCATTGCCGTATAAATTAAGGTGGCTTTCGGCTCGTTGTTCAGGAATCCCTCTTCTACAGCACGAGCATCACTGGTGTTGAGATATGCCACCATTCCGCCTTTACCGGTTAACATTTTTAGGATTTCCTGTTCCGTATACTTTTCACTAAAACAAAGACGAACAAGATCTCCTGCAGGAATAGTTCCACTGCGTTCCGGTGTAAAAGGCCCATCTCCGTCAAGACCATTGTTGGTATCAACAACTCGTCCTTTGCGATGCGCACCTACGGTTATACCTCCACCCATATGGGCAATAATCAAATTTAATTCTTCGTAAGTAGTGCTGATTGATGATGCGTATTGCCTGGCAACCGCTTTATGATTGAGAGGATGGTACAATGATTTACGTTCGAAAAGTGGATGTCCTGAAATCCGGGCCAACGCATCAAATTCATCAGCAGCTACCGGGTCAGCAATATATGCTTTTGCACTTCCAAATGAATCGGCAAAAGCCGCTGCAAGCAATCCACCCAAATTACTGGCGTGTTCACCAACCGGGCTATCCCTTAGATCAGCTTTCAAGGCTTCATTAACAAGCAATACACCTGATTCAACCGGCCTGATTAAACCGCCTCTGCCCATCACAATAGCAATATCCTCTGCATTGATTCCAGAATCCTTCATTTTATCCGAAATGCTTTTATAGCGATAATCGAATTGAGAATATATTGAAGGGAAAGCATTTATTTCCTCAGGCGAATGGGATATTGAGGCCATCCAAACCTGTTTATCCTGCTCAAATACAGCAATTTTAGTAGAAGTAGATCCGGGATTTATTACAAATATCAGCGACTTTGCCATATATAAATTTTGTTGTATAAAAATACAAAATTACTAGCAATATCAAAGCAATAAAATAGAAAGCACCGGGCAATAGTACCCGGTGCTAATAAAAATTTCTGTTATTAGATGTATTCCAAAACTTCTTTGCTGCCTCTTAAAACAGCGAGCACATTCATTGCCAGTGATTCCATTTCATCACCGCCGGGATATACAATAACAGGAGCTAGTTTATTAACTCTTTCAATAATATAATTAACAAACCGGGCACTGTTGGCTATGCCTCCCGTAAGAATAATCGCATCAACTTCACCCATAAGAACAGGGTACATAGAAGCTATTTCCTTAGCAACATTGTAAGCCATGGCTTCAAAAACCAGCCGGGCTTTCTCATCTCTGTCTTCATATGCTCGCTTTTCAATCAATGCGACATCTTCTGTACCCAGCCATGCCTTTAATCCACCTTCACCCATAACCATTTTAACAACCTCGTCTTTGGTGTATTTTCCGCTAAAACACAACCTTAATAAATCGCCAGCCGGAATTGTTCCAGAACGTTTCGGCGAGAATGGTCCATAGCCATCAAAACCCTGATTCACATCAATTACCCGACCCTTACTATGTGCACCCACCGTAATGCCAACACCCATATGTGCTACAATGAGGTTGAGTTCGGCATAATCTCTCAAAACACTTTTTGCGTATCGTCTGGCCATGGCTTTCTGATTCAACGCATGAAATACAGATTTTCTTGGAAACTCAGGATGCCCTCCAATACGGGCAACATCGGCCAATTCATCTACAACAATAGGATCGGCAATATACGCTTTTGCATTAGGAAGACTCTGAGCCAGATCATCTGCCAGTAAAGCACCCAAATTAACGGTATCTTCTCCGGAGGGGTTATGAAGCAAATCGTACTTCATTTTCTCATTCACGAGATAAACACCGGATTGTAAGGGTTTCACCAGACCACCCCGACCAACAACCGCTGTTATTTTATCCAGATCAATATCAGCATTCGCCATCTCGCGCAATATCGCTTCCTTGCGTATATCGAACTGATCATTGATATGGCTTAGCCCTTGGAAAGCCTCCAGATTATGATCAATCTTACGGAGATATACCAGCTTATTATCATCATAAACGGCCATTTTCGTAAACAGGCTCCGTGGATTCACCACGAGGATGCGTTCTGTAAATCTTGTTTCGTAATCCATAAATAATAAATTGCGGTTGATATTGTTCAGTTATAAATTTCTTCTGTATTTTCCTCCACTGTGGAATAAAGCATCCGTTATGCTTCCCAATGAAGCAAATTTACAAACTTCCATCAGGCATTCAAAGGTATTTCCACTCATAAGGGCAACATCATTTAAGCGCTTTAGTTCAACGGTTGCCTCCGTTTCCCATGCTTTTTGATAACGCTGCAGGTTAGCTATCTGATTTTCCTTTTCCTCATTCGTGGCCCGGATAACTTCACCCGGTAAAACGGTTGGTGAGCCCGCAGAAGACAAAAAGGTATTGACACCAATAATTGGATATTCACCCGTATGCTTTAATGTTTCGTAATACAATGACTCTTCCTGAATTTTTCCTCGCTGATAATTAGTTTCCATAGCACCCAAAACACCGCCCCTGCTGGTAATTCTATCAAATTCACTTAATACCGCTTCTTCAACCAACCTGGTCAATTCTTCGATGATAAATGAGCCCTGCAATGGGTTTTGGTTTTTTGCCAAACCTAATTCCCGATTGATAATCAACTGAATAGCGATGGCTCTTCGAACCGACTCTTCGGTAGGAGTCGTAATCGCTTCATCATAAGCATTGGTATGCAGCGAATTACAATTATCATAAATAGCATATAATGCCTGCAATGTGGTTCTGATATCATTAAAATCAATTTCCTGTGCATGCAACGAACGACCTGAGGTTTGAATGTGATACTTGAGTTTTTGAGAACGTTCGTTTGCAGAATACCGGATTTTCATAGCCTTTGACCATATCAAACGAGCTACTCTTCCCATAACAGAAAATTCCGGATCGATTCCATTCGAGAAGAAAAATGAAAAATTGGGCGCAAAATCATCAATATTCATCCCTCGGGACAGGTAATATTCAACAAAAGTAAATCCATTAGCCAGAGTAAACGCCAGTTGTGATATAGGATTTGCTCCCGCTTCGGCAATATGATAACCGGAAATTGATACCGAATAAAAATTATTTATCTGTTGATTATTGAAATACTCTTGCATATCGCCCATCATTTTCAAAGAAAAATCGGTAGAAAATATGCACGTATTCTGAGCCTGATCCTCTTTAAGAATATCGGCCTGCACCGTACCACGAACACGGCATAATGTATCCGCCTTAATTTTTTGATATACGTCAGCTGGCAATACCTGGTCACCAGTAACACCCAGAAGCATCAAACCCAGTCCATTATTTCCATTGGGAAGTTCTCCCTGGTAATGAGGGACTTTTTGTCCGTGATCTTTATATATTTTCTGAATTTTGTACTGAACGTCTGCTTCGAGTCCATTCTGAATAATATATTTCTCACATTGCTGATCGATGGCCGCATTCATAAAAAAGGCAGTCATGGCAGGTGCTGGTCCGTTGATGGTCATAGAAACCGATGTCTTTGGATCGGCTAAATCAAATCCTGAATATAACTTTTTAATGTCGTCAAGGGTACAAATTGAAACACCTGAATTACCAACTTTGCCATAGATATCAGGGCGCTGATGAGGATCGCGGCCATAGAGTGTTACTGAGTCAAAGGCCGTGGACAGCCGTATGGCTGGCATACCTTCTGACAAATAGTGAAAACGTTTATTGGTGCGCTCCGGGCCACCTTCTCCGGCAAACATTCGCGTAGGGTCTTCTTCTTCCCGTTTAAAAGGGAAAACACCAGCAGCAAATGGAAACTCACCAGGGAAATTTTCGAGAAGATTCCATTTCAGAATATCAGCCCAGCCATTATACGTGGGGACTGCCACTTTCGGTATCTGAAGATGTGCCAGCGATTCAGTATGTGTGTCCACTTCAATAGCCTTATTACGCACATGATAAACAAATACTTTATCGCGGTAACTTTGGACTCGATCGGGCCAGTTTTTTAACAAACCGAGATATTCCTGACCCAGTTTATGTTCCAATTCTTCCTTTAATGACTTAATGGTGATATCATCAGAACCTGTTTTTTTGAGAATCAATTCCGCTGTTTCCATAACAGATTGAAGCTGCTGAGCCAGTAAAGCATTTTTTAAGGCATCCGCATTGTATTTGCGAACTGTTTCAGATATTTCTGATAAGTATCTAACCCTTTGTGGAGGGATAATTTGCAGTTGCTTTCCAGTATCCATCTTTAAAAACTCCACCGAATCGAAAATATCCGGAAAGGATTCTGAAACTCTATTCATCACGGCCTTAAAAAGCATATTAACCCCATTATCGTTAAACTGCGAAGCAATGGTTGGGAAAACAGGCATATCCGTTGTATCCTTATCAAAAGCAGTGCGATTGCGCTGCATTTGCTTACGCACATCACGTAGCGCATCTTCGGCTCCGCGTTTGTCTGATTTATTTAATGCCACAAAATCAGCAAAATCGAGCATATCAATTTTCTCAAGCTGAGAAGGCGCTCCGTATTCAGGCGTCATTACATAGAGCGAATGATTACAAAAATCAACGATTCCTGTGTCACTCTGTCCAATTCCACTGGATTCGAGAATAATAAGATCGAAACCGGCATTTTTAACGATGCATAGTGCTTCACGGATGTGCTTCGATAATGAAACATTGGCCTGCCGGGTTGCCAACGAGCGCATATAAACCCGCGAATCGTAAACGGAATTCATGCGGATTCGATCTCCAAGTAAAGCTCCACCGGACTTCCTGCGGGAAGGATCGACTGAAAGAATCGCAATTTTTTTGGATGGGTAAAAATCGAGAAAACGCCGAATCAATTCATCAATCAGCGAAGACTTACCGGCTCCACCGGTTCCTGTAATACCTAAAACTGGCGTTGTTATACTTTCACAATGATCCAGACAATATTGCAATGATTCTTTGACTTCTAAAGGAAAATTCTCGGCCGCTGAAATAAAACGGGCCAACTCATTTATCTCTCCTCTTTTAAGCCGGTCCAAATCCGGTTTAACATCCTTACCAGCCGGAAAATCACTGCGTGTAAGTACATCATCAATCATTCCCTGCAAACCTAAATGTCTTCCATCATCGGGTGAATAAATTCGTTCGATCCCATAGGATTGTAGTTCGGCAATCTCATCAGGCAGAATAACCCCACCGCCGCCACCAAAAATCCGTATATGTCCGCACCCGGCCTCATGCAATAAATCATGCATATACTTAAAAAACTCCATGTGCCCGCCCTGATACGAAGTAACCGCAATGGCCTGAACATCTTCCTGAATGGCACAATCAACAATTTCTCCAACCGAACGATCGTGACCGAGGTGAATCACTTCTGCACCGGTAGCTTGTAGAATCCGGCGCATAATATTGATGGAAGCATCATGTCCGTCGAATAGAGAAGCAGCTGTAACAATCCGGATATGATTTTCGGGTTTATAAGACATCGTTTAAGTTTTAATTCGTAATCAATGCATAAATATATCAATTATTAAATATCAAAATCATGATTTATGTTCAAAAATTTATCATTCTATTAAAATACTTTTATCATTGCATAAAAAAACAATGTCAGAACATCTGCTCTCCTTTTTCCGTTATTGTCCAGTTTGCGGTCAGCAAAAGATTCGTTTTGATGAAAAGAAATCCATAAGGTGTGGTCAGTGCGGATTGATTTATTATTCAAATCCGGCGGGAGCTGTTGCTGCTCTTATTTTTGATGATAAAGGACGATTGCTCTTTACGAGGCGTGCACACGATCCAGCCAAGGGTTCACTCGATTTGCCAGGCGGTTTCATCGACCCAATGGAAAATGCCGAAGAAGCATTAATCCGGGAAATTCGAGAAGAACTCGGTATTGAACTCAGTAAAATTAAATATGCAGGAAGTATAGACAACCGCTATCAATACGCGGGAGTCACCTATCATACCATCGATCTTATTTTCCTTTGCAAAGTAGAAAATTTCGATCACATGAAAGCCGGAGACGATATTACTTCTTTTGAATTCAGGAATATAAACGAAACCAGCCCCGATGAGGTAGGGCTGGAATCATTAAGAAAAGTATTTATAAAATTAAAATCCGGAGCTTATTCAGGAATGCTATCCGATTTTATTTGAGATAGACCCTGCCGTGAAATGGTAAACCAGCCTTCTTCCCGATTAAAATCTCCGGTAAAGTTTCGCCACGAAATTTTACCAACAGCCTCATCATTAAGAAATATGCGGGTTGACTCGGGTATATAAACAATAATATCGAGTTCCTGTCGGTGATACGTATCGCTCAAAGGCACTGAAAAATACCGATCAAGTTTCAGTTCATATTCTGAATATTGCCAATTATAGAGTATTGTTTTTGATAGAATCCTGGCTTCTTCTTCTGAAATACCACGGGCCGATGTAAGAAACTCAACATAAAGGCTATCACCGTCCGAAGGTCGGATGGAAATACTTGGTATTGAATGAAAAAACCGACCTTCGGGTAAACGGGTAACATCGGGACTTAAAGAACGTCCGGGGAAATTAATATACTCAGCATTAAGTCTGCGCTGCATTTGTATGCTCACACTATCCGGGCTTTTAACAACAAGGGTTTGTATGTGATGTTCAGCACCATTGTGTGAAAATGCCTCTTGAAATTTAAAAACCAGCATAGCGGTCGAAAATGCTCCGGCAACCAAGAGAACTGTAAGAACCAAAGGAATTTGCCGGGTATTGTGCTTCCACCCAATTAATAATTTAAGACCTGCATAGGTCATCAGTCCAAACAAAGATATTATGGTAAGTCCGGCCGTAAAATACAATTCCCATCGTAAAGCACTATTTGGGATGGTCATCATGATTAAGTCTACAAAAGATGCATCAAACAACATATAACTACCCATCTGAAAATCATCCTGAATAAGCATCAGTACCGTTAATCCAACTGACCAACCAATGACCAGCAACAGCAATATTATCCCCACCAGCCTTCCAAGCAATTTCAGTACAAAAAGTAATATACGTCCCAGTACACTAAAAAATGATGATATAAGATTCGTGAAAGCAGCAGGATTATTATTTTGAAACCGTTTTTTTTCCTGACGAAAACGTTTCATCAGATTTTCAACATTAACTTCCTGACCATGCATTTCTAGCCGGTCTGACATACTTTGAGCCTCAGGTATAACAAACCAAAGAACCAAATAGAATAATACCCCACTAAAATAGAAAAAGGATATCAGAACAAATGCCAGGCGCACCCATACAGGATCAATGCGCGCCCAGGCCGCAATTCCCGAAGCCACGCCAGCAATCATCCTTCGATCAGGATCTCTGTACATTCGTTTTTCAGTTTTTGCTGTTGCACGATAATCCTGTGACTTTTGGCCCGCGTCGTCCCAATCCTGAGGTTGCCCCATTTCATTGATCACCTGATTAACCTGAACCAATGATATTGTTAACTGAGCTTCATTTTGATACTGAGCAAAAAGATCAGAAATCCGCGACTCAATGTCTTCCAATATCTCCTCTGCACCCGTCTCATTACTAAAATGCATCCTCAATCCATCAAGATATGCCGTTAATATTTGATAAGCATCTTCATCGATATTGAAATTACGTCCTCCGATATTAACCGAAAAATTTGTTTTCATGGATTTGTTTTTTAATTGTTAATCAAATTATTAACAGATTCGACCAAAGATTTCCAACCTTCGGCCAACTCATCTAAAAATCGCCGGCCATCAACCGTTATTGAATAATACTTCCGTGGTGGCCCTGAATTGGATTCCTCCCAGCGATAACTGAGAAACCCTTCGTTTTTCATGCGGGTAAGAATGGGATATAAAGTTCCTTCCACCACAAGCAAATGGGCATCCTTGAGTCGCTGCAATATATCGGAAGCATACGCTTCCTTTTCCGATATCGCCGCCAGAATGCACAACTCGAGAACCCCCTTCCGCATTTGCGCTACATTGTTTTCGACTTTTGCCATGATCTGATATTTATTTCATGATTCATTTTTACAAAATGATGCTGCAAATATAAAACTATTTTTAGTACTATGCAATACAAAGTACCAAATATTTTTAAGTTCTCTCAAAAAAAACATAGTGCAGGGGTAATCACTTTTTGATTTCCGTGGAGTAATTCGTAATATTGTGTAACAGAATTACTGACAATTTCCTAAAAACTGGCTTATGATTAAGCAAATCGTTTTCTTATTGGTACTGCTACTTACGTTGGCGGTATTTTCATATTCGGCATGGCGCATTTTTCGCCTTATGAGGCTGCTTAAGCCTTTTCCGATTAAAGAATTTGGCAAGCGCTTCCGCGAAATGATGGTTGTTGCCATGTTTCAGAGCCGCATTTTCAGAAGACCCATAGTAGGTCTTATGCATGCCCTGGTTTTCTGGGGATTTTTGGTTATCCTTTTTGGCAGCATTGAAATGATTATTGATGGATTATTCGGAACTGAAAGGATACTTTCTGCCCTTGGACCAGTGTATACAGTGTTAATTTTTACCGGTGATGTATTTGCTCTTATTGTCCTGATAGCCATCAAAGCATTTCTTGGACGAAGAATTTTTATGCACATTCCCCGGTTTTATGGCGTCGAAATGAAGCCCATTTCCAAACTGGATGCTAATCTGGCTCTTACGCTGATACTATTATTAATGGTGAGTTTGCTGGGCATGAATATTTTCTACGATTTAATGAGCCAGAGAACAGCAGCCAGCTGTTTTCCGGTAAGTCATTTTATAGCTGGATTCATTCCTGTATTGGAAACTGGTACGATTCATTTCTGGCATGAATTATTCTGGTGGACGCATATCGTATTGATTTTCATTTTTGCCAACTACCTCCCCTACTCCAAGCATTTTCATGTATTTATGTCGGTTCCCAATGTATTCTTAAGCAGGCTTGAGCCTTTGGGATATTTATCACACATGCCTAATATTGAAAAAGAAGTTCGGATGATGATGAATCCTGAAACAGCTTTCGCAGCTGCTCCAGAGGGCGAGGCAGCACCCGAACGATTCGGTGTTAAAGACATAGAAGATGTCAGCTGGAAAACATATTTCGATTCACTGGCCTGCACCGAATGCGGACGCTGTACTTCCGTTTGCCCTGCAAATATGACGGGTAAGAAATTATCACCCCGAAAAATAATTATGGACGTACGGGCCAGAATGAAAGAAAAGTCGAATGGATTGCTTAAACATGGGAAAACTTATGATGATCAACGTGCACTTCTTCGCGAATTCATATCCGAAGAAGAACTTTGGGCCTGTACCACTTGTAATGCTTGTGCCAGGGAATGTCCTGTAAGCATCAATCATCCATCAATTATTGTTGATATGCGTCGTTTTCTTGTTATGGAAGAAGCTGCTGCACCAGCCGCACTTAATTCCATGTTTTCCTACATCGAAAACAATGGTGCTCCCTGGCAATATCCGGCCGAAGACCGAGAAATATGGATGAATAACATGAACTAGCCTTCGCAGACAATCCCAATCAATTCAAAAAAAAACAACCATGGAATACACAATACCACTGATGGCCGATTTACTTCAGCAAAATAAAAAACCGGAGTATTTATTCTGGGTAGGCTGTGCGGGAGCTTTCGACCAGCGTTACCGCAAAGTAACTCAAGCTTTTGCCAAAATTCTGATTCATCTGGGAACCGATTTTGGCTGTTTGGGAGCCGAAGAAACCTGTACGGGTGATCCGGCCCGAAGGGCCGGCAATGAAATGCTATATCAGATGCAAGCTTTGCAGGTTATTGAGACTTTAAAAGCTTATGATGTAAAAAAAATTATCGCAATTTGTCCACACTGCTTTAATATATTTAAAAACGAATACCCGGACCTGGGTGGAAATTATGAAGTAATTCATTATACTCAGTTTCTCAGAGATGCTTTGGATAATGGCAAACTTAAAATTTCTTCCGATGTTTTCTCCGGCAAAAACGTCACCTTCCACGATCCGTGTTATCTGGGAAGAGCGAATGACGAATACGAGGCTCCGCGTACAATCCTTCAAAAAGCATGCACGCAAATAACAGAATTACCACGCAATAAAAGTTTTGCGTTATGTTGTGGTGCAGGGGGCGCGCAAATGTTTAAAGAAACAGAAGCCGGCGATTCCGAAGTATTTGCCGAAAGAACCCGTGAAGTCGTGGAAAGCAAAGCCGATATTGTAGCCACATCATGCCCATTTTGTATGACCATGTTTACAGATGGCATTAAATTTATCGACAAACAAGACGAAATAAAAAATCTGGACATTGCCGAAATTGTTGCTCAGGCGCTTAAACTTTAATCATTTACCAGCGGTCGAACAAAATTTTTAGCGATTAGCTTTCCCGATCAAACGCATTAATGGATTATTAATCAGAATATAGTTCGTCAGAATTTCTTATGAACCAAAAAAGGTAAATAGGGCAAGGCTATTACTGGGCGTAATTCAGCCCATTCTTTACTTACAATCAAATTATGAAACCACTTTTTTTTGACCAATAAATTAAACCTTTGGTATTAAATACACTCCAATTCTGTAAACCTAAAAGGGTATCGTCAAAGACCAAATAATCAATCAGAAAAATATTCGATGAAGAAATTTTATCTTGCGGTTTCAATATGCATGTTATACAGTTTTGGAGCATCAGCACAAAGTGTGAGTGTTACAGGATTACTGTTGAATGAAGACAATGGAAAAGCAATAAACGGAGCCAATGTTCTTTTTGCCAACAATAGGGATACTACTTCCGGAAAAGGAGGTGTTAGTAATGAAGCAGGTGTTTTCGTGGTTGATAATCTCAGAGCCGGAAGGTACATGCTTCGAATAAGCCACATTTCCTATAAAACATACCAAATGCCGGTTATGCTGAAAGAAGGCAAAAACGATTTGGGAACTATTGTTTTTAAGCCAACAGCAAAAATGCTTAAAGACGTTGAAATTCAAGCCAATGCTGTCAAAGTTGAAATCAGCGGGGATACGACTCAATACAGAGCTGACGGATTTAAAATTAATCCGGATGCCAGCACACAGGATTTAATTACAAAAATGCCCGGCATTACCGTAGAAAATGGGACAGTAAAAGCCCAGGGTGAAGAAGTAAAACGTGTTTTGGTGGATGGTAAACAATTTTTTGGCGATGATCCGAATATGGCCCTTAAAAATTTACCTGCAGAAATCGTTGATAAAATCCAGGTATTTGATCAACTAAGTGATCAATCACAATTCACTGGTTTTGATGATGGAAACTCCGTTAAAACCATGAATATCGTAACCCGATCAGGAAACCGTAACGGTCAATTTGGGAAATTTTACGGTGGGTATGGTACTGATGATCGTTTTTCAGGCGGATTAAGCCTTAACCTTTTTAATGGAGCCCGAAAGATTACCATCTTAGGCTTGTCTAACAATATTAACCAGCAAAACTTTGCGGTTCAGGATCTCATGGGAGCTATGGGAGGTGGCGGACATGGGAGGCGGGGTGGCGGTTTAAATAATTTCATGGTTGGTCAACAAAACGGAATAACTAAAACACATGCTTTTGGATTCAATTATGCGGATGAGTGGAATAACAAAATGAAAATCAATGGAAGCTATTTCGTTAATTATTCGGATAATAAAAACATCTCTGAACTTGTCCGTGATTATGTATCAGGCAGAAATTTGGGTCAGAAATATTACGAAAACTCAGACAGCAAAACCGAAAACCTGAATCATAGGTTCAATTTCCGTTTCGACTATGATATCGATTCTTCCAATTCATTACTTATTCGTCCTTCATTTACATATCAGGACAATAATAAGTCCAATATGCTGGATGGTAGATATTTGAAAACTGATAGCACATTAATGAATCAGACCATAAGTAAGGATGGCAGTAATCAGGAAGCCATAAGTTTCTCAAATAATATCCTATGGCGTCATAAATTAGGAAAAAAGGGAAGAACATTTTCAATAAACATTGGCACCGACTACAATAATCGCAATGGCTCCACTAATTTGTTATCGCAGAATATTTATCACATACCTTTTGACTCAATATATTTAATCGACCAGAATGCGGATATATACAATGAGGGATATACCTTATCAGCAAACATTTCATATACTGAACCTTTGGGGAAAAATGGTCAACTCGAATTCAACTACAATCCATCATACAACTATAACGATGCCAATAAGGAAACCTTCGAAAGGGATACGGTAAGCAATCTATACAATATCGCCGTAAATAGTCTTTCAAATGTATATGTTACCAGGTATACTTTTCATCGCTCGGGAATAAGTTATCGTTACCGCTTAGAGGAACTCAATTTCCACTTTGGCTTTCAATATCAATATGCCGAGTTAAATGGGGATCAAACCTTACCATACACGAGTGAGGTCAATAAAACGTTTAAAAACATACTGCCCAATGCGATGCTGAATTATCGATTCAGTAAAACAAACAACCTGAGAGTGTATTACCGGAGTTCAACCCGTCAGCCATCGGTATCACAACTTCAAGATGTTGTTGACAATTCAAACAACCTATTGGTATCTACAGGTAACCCCGATTTAAAACAAGAATATTCACAAATGCTAATGGCACGTTATTCGGCTGTTAATCCAAAAAATTCGAATAACTTCTTTATTATGTTTAATGTGCAGAATTCGATGGATTATATTGGCACATCAACCATAACCATTGATACCATCACACAATTACCCAATGGCTATACCATGCTTCCCGGAACTCAGTTGAGTATGCCTGTTAACCTTAACGGGTACTGGAGTTTACGCTCATTTGTAACTTACGGTGTACCTGTCAAATGGATTAAATCGAGCATTAATATAAACAGCGGAGTTAATTGGAGCCGTTCACCGGGTCTGGTGAATATGGTGACAAACTATTCAAATACCACCAGTTTAACAGCAGGGCTAGTAATAGCGAGCAACATTAGTCCAAAAGTTGATTTTACTTTATCCACTTTTGGAAATTACAATATTGTTAAAAACAGTCTAAATGCTAACTTAGATAATAACTACCACACACAGGTATCAAGCATTCGGTTTAACTGGATTTTTGGTAAGAATTTCGTATTTAATACCGATATGAATCACATGCTTTACACAGGACTTGATGACGCATATAATCAGAGTTTGTGGTTATGGAATGCTTCTTTTGGAAAGAAAATCTTCGCCAATCAAAGAGGAGAAATCAAACTGGGCGTTTCTGATATTCTTGGACAGAACCAAAGCATTAGTCGAAATGTCACCAGTACATACTTAGAAGATGTAAAAACCAATTCTTTACAACGTTATATCATGTTGACATTCACATATAATCTTAGAAATTTTCAATCAAAAAACCCTCCTGACGCTGATCGTCCTCCGTTTATGATGATGCAAGGCATGCGCCCACCACACGAACATTGATCCCGAAATCTGTCCTCATGAATAGCACAAAATCTTAGATTTAAATTCAATAATACTAAGGTCAAAATCCTTGCTGTATCCTTCATGTAATATTTCATATGTTGAATAAAATACAATTTGAAGGAGTATTCGAAAAAACGGGGGAAATGCTTTTAAGCTTTTTAGATTCGACTTGCAAACCGCTGTTAGAAATCATTAACTCAGCATCATATGAAAATGTTTACTTAGTATTACATTGATAAAAGAAGGGGGGAAACCCAATTCATTCAAAAATTGGGTAGAAAACCAAGTCCATTGAAAGAGTATCAACTATTGTGAACATCATTCTACAAAAACACATTCCTTGTATTCCCCTCTATATTAACAGATTAAATCATAACTTATAAGATTTTTATTAAAAAACTTAAGAATTTTGTAAAAAAGGAGTAAAACCGTATTAATTTTGCGTAGATTTAGAGGGAGTTTATTCATATTTTAGACTTGTCCTTTTTTGATTTTTCAAGCAAAAATTAAAAATTGACCTGTTGTGTGATTAGTAAGCTCTTGGCATGAAATACGTTAACATTATACTATCACTTTTATACGGTTTAATGTTTTAAATGCTCTAAAACGAAGTGAAATTATGACTACTCATGACCGTCCGCCCGCAGTTTCAGGAAAGTTCTATCCTGCCAGCCCAACTGAACTTCAAGCCCAGGTCAGAAATTATTTAGATAATAATCCAAGTCATCCTGAAGAAAACTTGGCAGCACTTATCGTACCTCATGCGGGATACATTTATTCAGGTGAGGTAGCTGCATACGCTTATAATCAAATTCCCCGAAATAAAAAATATTCCAATATTTTTATCATTGGCCCCAGTCACAGAAGTAGTTTTGAAGGCGCATCCGTTTATAATCAGGGCGATTACATGACCCCAATGGGTAAAGTAAAAGTTAATACCATTATCTCAAACGAACTTATTAACACGTCATCCTTCTTCTCGTATAAGCCCGAAGCTGATTTATATGAACACAATCTTGAAGTTCAACTGCCTTTTCTTCAGGAAATTTTAGGAAGTGATATCCGCATCGTTCCAATACTGGTGGGCTCGGAAAACAGGATAGTTCAGAAAGAAATTGCCCGAAAACTTCAACAATGGTTCAATTCCGATAATTTATTCATCATTTCTACTGATTTTTCACATTACCCGGGATACTATGACGCTAAAAGAGCAGATAGTATCACGGCCGAAGCTATTGTTCAGAATAATCCGGATATTTTATATGAGGCATTGCTCAAAAACAAAGAGGAAAACATTAAAGGCCTATCAACCAGTTTGTGCGGGGCAAATGCCATCAGCATACTGCTGAATATTACCCACGAACAATCTCATTATAAGTATATACCATTACATTACCGAAATTCAGGCGATTCGCCCTTTGGTGAAAAAGAGCGAGTGGTGGGTTACTATTCGATGAAAATAGTAAGGGATATAGATTCCAAAGAATGCATCTTAACAACGCATCAAAAAAAACAACTTCTTCATCTTGCCCGTAAAACGCTTGAGTATTATTTAAAAACTAATATTCGTCCTAAATATTCCGATTTTGTTGATAATGAAATTCGAAATGAGCGGTGTGGTGTATTTGTTACTCTGTATAAACATGATGAATTACGTGGTTGTATCGGACGATTCAATCCAGACATGCCTCTTCCTGAACTAATTATGGAAATGGCCATATCTTCTGCCTTGTATGACAGACGATTTACTCCGGTTGAAATAGAAGAACTGGACGACATTCGCATCGAGATTTCTGTCCTTACACCCATGAAAAAGATTAACTCGGAAGATGAGATTATTTTAGGCAAACATGGGATTTACATCAGCAAAGGGCACTACAATGGCACATTTCTGCCAAAAGTAGCCGTACAAACCGGTTGGAGTCTGACTGATTTTCTGGGGCATTGCAGCCGCGATAAAGCGGGTCTCGGATGGACTGGATGGAAAGATGCCGATATATATACCTTCGAAAGCATCGATTTTATAGAGTAGTTATCTGCCGCAAATATTTTTAAAACTACAAACTTCGCATGGTTTGATGTCTTCCGTTAGGGTGAATGATTGATTTGGATCAAATATCTCTTCAAGCAATTCCTTTAGTAGTTCTTCGAAATCCAGAAGTTGAGATCCGGAAATACGATCGTTGCCTTGGATTTTTAAGGGAATATATCCAAGAGATATTTTCTTCATTGAAATAATGCCAGAACTGATATTGTCCCCGTAAGAATGATTACTCAACCACAAATACATCAATAACTGAAAAGCTTTTGGTTTTGATTTTTCGGTAATAAGACCTGCTAAAGCGTCAATACCAACATCATACAGTTCTACTTTACCAGTTTTAAAATCCACGATACGATTATGACCATCAAACTCCTCAATACTATCCGCTTTACCATGAAGATTAACCAGGATTGGTTCTCCTTCGATTTCGATTTGAATTGCCCGCTTCATTTCCAATTCAGAAGCCAATACACGGATATTGTGGCCCTCTTGAACCTGAGTGCTCATATAATCAAAGTATGACTTCAACATAAGTGTGGCTGCTTCCAGAAACAGTAGATTCATCCCTGTATCCGTTGCGATTTCGGGATATACTTCACCAAACGCCAGGTTCATCAATTCCCTGCACTGTTCTTTATTCTTATCCAAAACCTCTGTCGTGAGGAATTCCCCCAAAGAGTTAGAATAAAGATTTTCCACCGCTTTGTGAACGGCTTGTCCCAAAATTCGGTAGTCGGCCATTCCCTCTGTATCTTCATCTTCCCTGATTCCAATAACATACTGGAGAAAAAATTGCAACCTACAAACAACATACGAATTAAGAGCTGTTGGAGATAATCCTTTTTTAGCCTTTTTATGAAGCAATTCCATGACGTCTGGTCCTTTTTCAACAAGGAATGGTTCTACCGTCCTATTCTCAGGATGATTTACCACTTTATGCATCTTTAACTGTGTTTTTGGATTTTTGGGAACAAACTCAGTTTTTAGTTGCTGCAAAAAACGGGATGCCTCTCCCCCACCTGAGGAACCGGCGCTATTGACATAAAAAATATGCACCTCCGTTGCCCGCTGTAGCAAATGGAAAAAGTGATAGGCAAAAACGGCATTCTTTTCACGAAATGTCGGAAGGGCAAAGTCATCCTCAATGCGGATATCAAAAGGAATCATTGATGATGAATGCGAAGCTGCCGGTAATATATCGTCGTTGGCTGATAGTAAAAAAACCCGTTCAAAATCAAGGGTACGGGTCTCCAACATTCCCATAACCTGCAAACCACCCAGTGGTTCACCGTAAAATGCAACCTGCGTGCTCCGGATGAGTTGTTTGAGTAATCGTTTAATCTGAAACCAGGAAACAAATTCCAAATCGGTAGCAGCCCCCAGCATTTCATTTATGGCTTTTCGAAAAACCCGAAAATATTCTGCCTCAATATTCCAATCGCTCTCCAATTGAATCAAGCACTGATGCAATTCACCAAAAACCCTGTCGATACCTTCCAACCATTCAATTAATGAACTTTCGCTTCCAATGAATGAATTTCTGATAAGCAGCTCAACTTCACCACCCAAACCGTTAAAAACACGATTTAACAAAGCATCCACAGGCCAATAAACTCTTCCACTTTCCAATATTTTTTTTAATTGGAGACTAATATCTTTCTCAATATCAGGAAGTAAAGTTCGAATAAACAACGAAAGATAAGGATGCCTCATCATACCGACAAAAGCACGGGCCGAAATCATTTTTCCTGATGTATCTCCAACAGGCGGTTCATTCAGGTCAAAGACTCCGCTCAGCAGTGAGGCTATCGGAGTATGCGCCAATGACAATCCCATCGTAACATTGAACTTTCCAACCTCAGGTGGTAAACTATTTAGAACAGGAAATAATAGCAGTTCATCTGGCACAACTACTACGGTTCTTGATAACCACTCCTTCTTTTCATCTTCGGTTTGCAGTTTACTAAGACCACTTTGGATAAGTTCTCCTAACAAACGAGCCATGGCAAGTTTACGTGGTAGTGCATATACATCAATACTTCTCTCTGATTCTGCCAGTGAATTATCTATCCAACGGAAGTTTTCTGGACCCTCACTTCTATAGTAATTACGCAAAAACTTGCCCGCTTCCTGCGAATGGTCATCCATATAATAGCTATCCGCATCATATAACATTACAAGTTTGTCGGCTTTTTCAAGCTTCTGACGGATTAATTCTTCAGCGGGATTCATGGCATTAAACCCTGCCATAATAACCTTTTTCCATGGCAAATTCTCGTAAAAACTCACAGGATTTTCAGCAAGTGTACGATAAGCAAGTCCTTGATATACAGCTCCAGACTCGAGTAACTTATCACTGAATGCCGTATAGTAATCGCCAAACACTTCATACATTTTCAAATAATTTGTCTGGAAAGGGCTTAGTGCATCAGAAGATGGATTCCATAATGAAATGGCCTTGGCAGCCGATAGGTATTGAAATAGCGCGGAACTATCGGCGAGATGCAGGTCTACATCATTAAAATCATTTAGGAGTACTTCTCCCCAACCCATAAACTCATCAAAAGAAGGAGGATTTTCGTCAATTTTTATAATAACCTTATAAAGTTGAACTAATTGATGCATAGCATCAACCCTTACCAAACCAGTAATTTCATATACAAACTCTTCGATCGAAAAGGCCTTAGGCATGAATGAATCGCCATTGATTTGTTTTTTCAATGCTTCTCCAAGAAAAAGATGAGCTCTGCGCCCGGGTAAAACCACGCAGATTTCATGAAAATCATTACCATAATTTTCACAAAGGAACTTTGCTACCTTATTTAGAAATGCCTGAGCCATGATTATTTTTTAGCGAATATAACCAAAAGCCCTTTTAAAATGCTAAAATCAGTGATGACGATTTCTAATAAAATCATCCGCTTGATTAAGCGTTTCAGGTTTGCCTACATCAAACCAATGCGCTCCGGTATGATCCCAAGCGATAATTTTTTCATTATCGCAATAATGCAAATAATATTGAATGATAGAAAATGCTCCAGAAGGATATTGCTTATTAAAAATCAAGGGTGAAATTGCATGAATACCACTAAAAGCTCTATGGTATTGTCCTGGTTTTACATCAGGATAAGATGAAGAAGAATCCTTTACTATCCGGCCGCACAAACGATTTTCTTCATTAAAAACAAGCAATCGTGACGTTTGCCGATTACTTACGGCCAATGTTGCCATCGCTGACTCTTTCTGATGAAATTCGAAAAAAGCCTTTAAATCAATATCCGTGATAATGTCGACATTATAAAGCAAAAAATCGCTTGTTAAAAATCCACGGGCATGAACAATGGCGCCACCAGTATCCAATAACTGATCGCTTTCGTCTGAAATCTGTATAGAAAAATTCTCTGTGGGAAATTGATTTAGATAGCTGATTACCTGGCTGGCAAAATGGTGAACATTCACAATAATTTCATCAAAACCGTGCTGGACAAGGTTTTCAATAGCATGTGCCAGTAATGGCTTTCCACCGACTTCCAGCAGGGCTTTTGGAAAACGATCCGTAAGTGGCTTTAAACGTGTGCCCAATCCGGCAGCAAGAATCATGGCTTTCATCAGGAAAGATATTTTGCCACAATTGGCATACGTCTTCCCATTCCGAACGCTTTGGAAGACACTCTCAGGATAGGTGGTGTCTGATAACGTTTGTATTCGCTGGTATTAACGAGTTTCAGAATCCTGTCGACCATTGTCTTCTCGAAACCCATTTCTGCCAATTCACGTGGTCCTTTACGATTCTCGATGTATTGAAATAAGACTTTATCAAGAATTTCGTAGTCGGGCAAAGAGTCGGAGTCTTTTTGATCAGGTCGTAATTCGGCTGAGGGAGGTTTGGTTATAATATTATCCGGAATAATTTCCATATTTCGGTTAATAAACCTTGCTAATTCATACACTTCAACTTTGTACAAATCGCCGATAACAGACAGTCCTCCGCACATATCACCATACAGTGTACCATATCCAACGGCAGCTTCGCTCTTGTTTGAGGTATTTAATAAGATATGGCCAAATTTATTAGACAATCCCATCAGAATCACCGCCCGAATACGAGCCTGAATATTCTCTTCGGCGATACTAAACGGGAGATTTTCAAAATGAGGTTTAAGCAAAGAGTCAAAGGAATGATATGCTTCTTCAATAGGGATAACTTTTGCAGGGCAGCCTATAATTTCTGCTAGTTTTAATGCATCATTCACTGAATGATCGCTCGAAAACTGTGAAGGCATTAAAACGCCCAAAACATTCTCCGGGCCAATAGCTTCCGCGGCCAATACCATAACAATGGCTGAATCAATTCCGCCGGAAAGCCCAAGGATAGCCTTTCCGAAACCCAATTTTTCAAAATAATTACGAATACCACTTACCAAAGCTTCATAAACAGCCTCATCCGGATTACGCAATTGAACACTCAGTGATTCTTTACAATTTATAACATTTTCAAGTTCGAAAATTTGAAAATCCTCCTTAAAAAACGATAATTGACCGGCTATAAAACCGTCCGGTGATAATACCATCGAACCTCCATCAAAAATAAGTTCTGTTTGAGCACCCACATGATTCACATAAAAAAGTGGCAAATTATACCGCGTAACATTATCGAGCATAATCTGTTGCCTTATTCGGGCCTGATGTCTGTGAAAAGGGGATGCAGCAATATTGATCATGAGATCAGGGTTAAACGACATTAGCTCATCCATGGGATTTATCGTGTACATCGGATCGTCCTGTATATCCCACAAATCCTCACAAATCGTCAGTGCAATGCGTTGCCCTTTATATTCAATAATATTGAATTCTTTATTGGGTTCAAAATAACGATACTCGTCGAAAATATCATAATTGGGCAGCAATGTTTTATGTCGTAATGATTGTATTTTTCCATCCGTCATAAAGACGGCCGAATTGAACAGATCCTTACCCTTCAAATCAGGATTAAAACTGGGAGAGCCAACGATAGCCGCAATGCCCTGGCAATGCGATGCAATCTCCTGTAAAGCCTCATCACAGCGGGAAATAAAATCATCGAATTCGAGAAAGTCGCGGGGAGGATAACCGCAGACAGCCAATTCGGGAAATACCACTAAATCAGCTTTTTCAAGAATCCCCTGATGAATATAATCAATAATTTTATTCGTGTTCTCAGCAAAATTTCCAATGTGAAAGTTTAACTGAGCCAGAGCAATTTTCATAGATAAATAATTTAAAACATCACACCAAATGTCACTTCCAAAGCATTAGGTACTGCCTTTTCAGTGCGGAAATCAACCGGATTTTTACCGCTCAATACGTCGGTCAGTCCGTTATGAAACATCAGACCGAAAAAAATGGATGTTGAATTATCAATTTTATATTCAGCACCTCCGCCCACGGCCAGATTGATCCGAGCAAAAGTAGTCTCGTCATATATATCCAGTTCATCATTAATTGTAGGTCCGGTCTCCGGATAAAAAACATCAACCGAACGTGATTTTATATTAAAACCGGTAATGAATCCCATCTGACCATAAAATCGGTAATCGCCAAAAGAATTTGTTTTCATCTTGAATAAAAACGGAAATTCCAAAAATCGCATGCGATAATCACGAAGCATAGTTCCTTTAACTACAATGCTTTCCACTTGAACTTCGGAAGGAAATTTCAATTTCCCGTTAACATAATTCACCGAAAATCCAGTACTGATAAAATAATTATTTAGAAGATGAAAATCGGTAACAAATCCCCAGGCAAACCCAAGCTTGGTACCGTCGTTTTTATAGAATTTTGTTTCGGGACTCAACCACGAAATTGCCGGTGATGCTTTAACACCAAACTGAAATTTGGGAGTATCATTTTGGGAATACGAAGCTGTAAGCTTAATGATAAATAACAGCAACAAAACTAATTTTAAAGCCTTCATTTCTAACAAAATAGATAAAATTGATTTTCTACCTGAAATCAATTCCTTTGGCGGTATTGGATAATTCTTTAAGCTTTCCATACTTTAATACAGTTGATTTTTTGTGTAAATGTATGCATTTCACATTGTAAAAATACGGGTCATTGTCAGAATAATAAGTTTTTTCGCGACCATAAATCTTTGGCAAAGTTAATCCAAAAGCAATTCTGATAAACCAGCAGTTTCTATATCAACGCTAGAAATACCGAAAATGGTACTTTTGCGTTATAAATATTACCAGGAATTATTAAGAAACGCTCACCTAATACGAAATAAAATGAAAATCAGAGCTTTAAGTGTTTTAATCATCATTTTCGTTTTCGTTCTATCTTCTTCCGGACAAATTACCCTAGGGCCTAAAATTGGATTGAATTTATCAAGACTCAGTGCCAACCTTGATGAAGTTACCACAAGCATTAAGGAGGAAGGCAAGTCCGGATTCCAAATAGGGGCTTTCGCAAGAGTAGGCGGAAAAACGTATCTTCAACCCGAATTACTATATTCGGTAAGGGGAGGATCGTATTCATATAGTGATGCAGCTGGAAAACTAGTCACAGGATCATATGATTTCAACTCAATCGATATTCCTGTTTTAGTCGGCTATAAAATTATTAATGTTCCCTTTCTTAATATGAGAATCTTTGCCGGGCCTATCATTTCCTTTAAAACAAAAGAAACTTCCAAATTTACAATTGATGGCATTGAACAGACTTTCGAACGAAATAATCTATCATCAGCAAACTGGGGTGCAAATATCGGAGCAGGAATCGATTTTCTAATGTTTACTTTCGATGTACGTTATGAATTAGGCGTTAAAAATATTTCGGGAGAAACCGGAGAGTCACTAAAAAATAACATCTTCAACATCAGTCTTGGTTGGAAGATTCTTTAACAATTTTGTAAAATGAAAATCCGTACAATTCTGATTATTTTACTTTCTGTTTTCGTGTACTTACCATCATGTAAACAAGGTGAAACTAAAAAGTCTATGTCAAAAGGCAAGGACGTAAAAATACACCGATACGAACAGGCACTTTTTCGAATTCCTGACGACAGCCTTAAAGAGGGTTTGGAAAAAATATCCAAAACTTTCAGCCTGTTTATTGGAGTCGATTATCAAAAACCCGCATCCCTCATGCAGATGAGGGCTTACTTGAACGATCCGGGAATTATTGAAGCATATGAAGAGAGTCAGAAGCAGTTCGGAAAAATTGAAGACATCGAAATTTCACTTTCAAAAATTTTTGAAAAACTAAATAAAGAAATTCCTGGATGGAAAAACCCTTCGGTTTACACCTACGTTTCGGGCTTTGATATTAATACTGGAATTTTCATGGTCGATTCATCTCTGGTAGTCCCTATTGACAATTATTTAGGTGAAGGCTTTCCTGCATATAAAAAAGCAGGAATATCTTCTTACCTGACAATTAAAATGACCCCCGATAATCTTGTGCCTGATGTTGTAAAAGCCATGGCTTATATATTATACCCATATTCCGGTTCAGGACAAACATTAGTGGAGCAAATGATTGCAGCCGGTAAGGTGCTGTATTTTAGTCAGTATTTTTTGCCTGAATCGGATGCCAGACTGATTTGTGGTTATTCTGCACAGCAACTCCAATGGGTAAAATCCAATGAAAAAGAGATTTGGAGTTTTTTGCTTAGTAGTCAATTACTATTTAACTCCGATAAGGCCATCACATCAAAACTCATGATGGAAGGACCTTTTACCCCCGGACTTCCACGGGAGAGTCCTGGGATGTTGGGGCAATGGGTAGGATGGCAAATTGTGAAAGCATGGGTGAATAAGAACCCGGGCAGCAATATCGATGCTTTAATGAAAATGGACGATTACATGAAACTCTTTAATGACTCGGGTTATAAGCCAAGTAGGAAATAAATCATAGTTTAAAGTTTGTTCGAATACCTGCCATAAACATAAATTTATTGGTCAGCTGCAAACCATTTACGATCTTATAGATCGGCTGATGAAACTGCGCTGTAAAAGCCCAGTCAGGAATAAATATCCATGAAATTTCCGGTGCTGCATATACAATCATTCCGCCTGTATGATTTAATAATACGGCCTTATCTTCAGCTTTTTCACGCACTTCAGTTCGTAACTGGAGGCCGGCAGTAAGAGTAGGTCGAATACCATAATTTGTTGTCAAAGAAAGCAGGTAAACATTCCCATATTTATAACTGATTGTTCGATCGGTCGCAATAGTACCTGAAACTTCAACAGCATTGTACGTTTGAAACGACCATCGGGAAGCCTTTATTTGTTTACGGGCAAAAAAACTGGTATTATAACGAAAATCGCCTGAGGAAGGCTGTAAATCAATAGGCAGGATAACATTCTGAAATTCCTGATCGAATTGGCCTACAGGAACTTTTAGCGTAAAGCCCGGAACCAACGTCCATCCAGCCATATTCAGGGCAAGATATCGTAGACTTATGTCCATATCGCCCAAGCCAAAAGCTTTTCGCTTGTATCCATTATTACTAAATTGCTGATCCTTCGAAACAAAGTACCCAAGACTTGCCCCAAGTGTTAAGCGGCTGCCTAATCCATATGAAACATCCAGTGATGCGAAATTAAAACCCGAATTATCGATGTATGTATAATCCGATTTGGAGCTGCCACTATAATAGGTATCTGAATAGGAATTACGGTACGTTAGCCCCACTGAAAAGACCTTGCTTCCTGTACTCCCTTTATCCATTCCGCATGACATTGGATTACCGGCAGAGCAACATTGGGCATCTGCAAAATAAGAGAAGCACATCATAAAAATAACAATCAACAAGTACGTAAATGTACGCATAGGTATAAGCTTATGGAAAATATAAATTTTGACTAAAAAAAATCAAACAGAAAATTCATTTTCGGTGATATGTACTAACGAAAAACAGGGCCGGATTTCTCCGGCCCTTCTCATCAAACCACTTTTCGTTGTTACGGTTCACGAATAACAACGACAACAGTATCAACGTCAACACCCATCTCGTTTGATACAGTACAGAAAATATATTTTTTCCCGACACAGCAAGATGAACCGGTAAAATGAACCACGGTAGCATCAGCATTTTCAGGAATAATATCACCAAGATCAACTTCCCAGGTATACTTTAAATTACCTCCCGAAGCAGTAACCGATAATACCGCTGGCTCAAGACCGCCATAATTGATGGTATCTTTTGAGGATATCAGGCTACTGATTTTCGGTTTTGTTAACTGAGAAGATGGATTTTTATCGTCTTTGCTACAGGCGAACAAAATCACAGTCAAAAAAATAAATAACACAAAAAATTTCTTCATAAAAAATAAAATTTCAATTTTCAAGGCAAATTCAAAATCACTGAATACCAATTATTTAAAGGAGTTTAACAAAAAATATACATTGCAGAGCCATAAATAATAATTCTCCAGCTTTGAAACCACTAAGTAAGCCATGAATAAGCTGGAATCGACCTCTGAAAATCACAAATAAATCAATTAAAAAAAGATTTACCACGAGAATTATCCGATTTAAATCGTATTTTTACCCCCATAATTCATTATAGGTAGCTTATTTTTAAAACGGAGTATTCCACGATTAATATCGGATATTATGTTTATTAATTCTGAAAGTGAGTGTTCTGCTTGTTTTTTATGTTCCAAGCGCTCTCCAATTTTTAATTTGCTCACGCAATCTGAATTGGATTACATTAGCAAATATCGCACGGAAGTAAATTATAAAGCGGGTGAAACGATTGTTAAACAAGGCACACCAATAACACATGTACTAAGTTTTACGTCGGGTCTTGCAAAAGTCTTCATTGAAGGTATTCAAAAGAAAAATCTTATTCTTCGGTTTTTAAAACCCACTCGTTTTATAGGCGGGCATGGGTTGTATGTAGATAAAATACATCACTTCACGGTAAAAACCATGGTGCCATCCACTGTATGTTTCATTGAATTTGAAGCCTTTCGTGAATTGGTAAGAAGTAATCCTGATTTCGCTGAAGGATTTTTGCGTTTCATCTCCCAGGAAGGTCTTTTTGAATATGATCGTTTTTTGAGTCTTTCACAAAAACAAATGCATGGCCGGGTAGCAGATGCTTTAATTTATTTGGGGAAATATATATTTGAAAAAGAGATTCATATCACACGTAACGACCTTGCCGATTATACCAATACATCTCCGGATAGTGTTATACGCGTTTTAAAGGACCTTACCAATGAGAATATTATTAAACTTGATGGTAAATTCATATCAATCACTGATTATCAACGTCTTGAAAAAATAAGCAATTCTGGATAAGCAGAGTACCAAAAGCTATGAAATGGCATTATATTTGCAAATAACAGCATTCACTCAAATCCATTTCAAAATGACCAAAAATTACCGCATCTTACTGCTAAGCTTTCTATTAGCCATGCCGTTGTTCATTTTAGCTCAGCGCCCCGGTGTTCAAACAATTTTTCTCAAAAATGGGTCCGTTATTAAAGGATTTATTGTAGAGGAAGTTCCAAACAAATCATACAAAGTACAGACTGCCGATCAAAGCACTTTTGTATTTTCCATCGAAGATGTAGAAAAAATTGTTTGGGAAACTCCACCATCAAGGCCACCATTTTTTCGTAACCGACAAGCTGACCCACAACCTTTGGGAGAAGTATCCCCTTACAACCTGAATTTTGATTTGATTTTCGGCACGCCAATCAATCAAAATGATAACTATTATCTGGATAATTTTTCTGGTTTAAATGCAAGTCTTACCTATAAACTAAAAAGGAATTTTAGTGCTGGTATTGGGGTTGGTCTGGAGAATTACGATGGCATTAATTGGATTCCTGTTTTCCTGGAATTACGATCTGAAGTAAAACACGGACTTACGTCTCCTTATGTTTACGGAAGAATTGGTTACAGCACTCCATCCGATCATTACAATTACAGGAATTATACCGGAGGTTTGATAGTAGGCGTTGGTTTTGGAGTAAATACGGAGCTTTCGGCCAATACGAGTCTCGGTATCAGCCTGGGTTACCGCTACCAGAATTTCAAATATGACGAACAGATCTATTACTATGATTATAGAATTGAAACGGGAGTTACAGGCGGTGATGATCCAAATGGTACAAATCCAGAACCTCCGGTTATTGATCCCAATCCATGGATTATGCCTCCATATTGGTATCCGCCTTATCAGGTAAATACAGGGGTTCACTTTCTGACGCTCAGCATTGGATTAAGTTTCTAAGCCACTGCGTATGCTCGTCAAAACCTTTGGAAGTGCCGTTCTTGGGGTCAATGCCATCAGCATCACCGTTGAAGTTAATATCGATCAAGGTATTAACTTTTACCTTGTTGGTCTGCCCGATAGTGCAGTGAAAGAAAGCCAGCAAAGAATTGAGTCGGCCTTGAGAACAAACGAGTTGCGTTTTCCGGGGATGAAGATTGTTATAAACATGGCTCCTGCCGACATCCGAAAGGAGGGTTCATCCTATGATCTGACCTTGGCATGCGGAATTCTGGGTGCCTCCGGCCAGATAAAAATCGATAAATTAGAGCACTTCATTGTTATGGGTGAGCTATCACTCGATGGCAGTATCAAACCTGTAAAAGGCGCTCTGGTAATGGCTATAGAAGCTCGCCGGCAAGGATTTAAAGGATTTATTCTACCAAAGGATAATGCAAGGGAAGCAGCCATCGTTAACGAACTTGAAGTTTATGGTGTTGAAAATATTCGGGAAGTGGTGGATTTTTTTAATGATGATGCGATTCCTGAAAGAACCATCGTTAATACACGTGATGAATTCTATTCAAAATTAAGCGAATATGAGTTTGACTTTTCAGATGTTAAAGGACAGGAGAATATAAAAAGAGCTCTGGAGATTGCAGCTTCCGGTGGGCATAATGCTATATTGATTGGTCCGCCAGGTTCCGGTAAAACAATGTTGGCCAGGCGTATACCTTCCATTTTACCTCCATTAAATCTGCATGAAGCGCTTGAAACCACCAAAATTCATTCTGTGGCTGGGCGATTACCTAAGGAGAGTGCTTTGATTTCGCTAAGACCATTCCGATCGCCACATCACACCATTTCAGACGCAGGTCTCGTGGGTGGTGGTACTTTTCCGCAGCCCGGTGAAATTTCACTAGCCCAAAACGGAGTGTTGTTTTTAGACGAATTACCTGAATTCAAAAGAACTGTTCTTGAAGTAATGCGTCAACCAATGGAAGATCGAGTGGTTACTATTTCCCGTGCACGTCATTCTGTTGAATATCCTGCCAGCTTCATGTTAATAGCCGCCATGAATCCATGTCCCTGTGGTTATTATAATCATCCTGAACAGGAATGCAGTTGTGCCCCGGGCATGGTTCAAAAGTATCTTAACAGAATCTCAGGTCCGTTACTCGATCGAATCGATTTACATGTTGAAGTAACACCAGTACCTTTTCGTGAATTATCCAGTGCCACAAATTCAGAAAAAAGTTCTGTAATTCGCGAACGTGTAGTTTTGGCCCGTGACATCCAGGATAATAGATATCAGGGACATGATAATATTCATTGCAATGCACAAATGAACACAAAACTTTTAAAACAACATTGCCAGATTACTTCAGAAGGTCAGACTATTTTGCGCACTGCCATGGAAAAGTTAGGTCTTTCGGCCAGAGCCTATGATCGCATCTTAAAAGTATCGCGTACCATTGCTGATCTTGATAATTCCGAAAAAATTGAAACGCATCATCTTGCCGAAGCCATTCAATTCCGTAGTCTTGATCGCGAAAACTGGGGAAGGTGATTTATTACAAATAGCATAAAAAAAAGCCGGCGAACCGGCTTTTTTTGTTTCATATATTAACCTCCAAAATCATCGAAGGCAATCATTTCGGGAGGCACACCATAATCGTCAAGCATTTTAAGCACCGCCTGATTCATCATTGGTGGACCGCAAAGATAGAATTCAATTTCCTCAGGTTCTGGATGTTGTTTCAGATAATTATCCATAATTACCTGATGGATAAATCCGGTATAACCGTTCCAGTTATCTTCCGGTTTTGGTTCAGACAAGCCGATGTGGAAATTAAAATTCGGAAAGTCTTTTTCTATGGCCTTAAATTCATCAACATAAAAAAGCTCGCGAAGTGAACGTCCTCCGTACCAAAAAGTGGCTTTACGATCCGTTTTGCGGGTATGAAAAAGATCGAAAATATGAGAACGCATGGGGGCCATACCAGCACCACCACCGATAAACATCATTTCACGTTTTGTGTCTTTAATATGAAATTCGCCATAAGGACCGCTAATCGTAACCTTATCTCCAGGTTTACAACCGAATACAAATGATGAACATATACCCGGATTCACTTTCATGAAAGAATTGGTCTTTCTATCCCAGGGAGGTGTAGCAATACGGATATTAAGCATAATAATATTTCCTTCGGCAGGGTGGTTGGCCATGGAGTAAGCCCTATAAATGGGCTCGGGATTCTTCATCTTCAAATCCCACATTTTGAAATTATCCCAATCTTCACGGAAAGCTTCATCCACTTGAATATCTCTTTTAAAGTCCACCTCACAGGCAGGGACATCCACTTGAATATAACCTCCAGAACGAAAATCAAGCCATTCGCCTTCGGGTAATTTCACAACAAACTCTTTAATGAAAGTCGCTACGTTTCTGTTGGAAACCACTTCACATTCCCATTTCTTAATTCCAAAGACTTCTTTGGGGATATGAATTTCCATACTTTCACGCACTTTCACCTGACAACCCAGACGCCAGTTATCCATAATCTGCTTGCGGGTAAAAAATCCCGTCTCTGTAGGCAAAATACTTCCACCGCCAGCTACTACCTGACACTTACACATGGCACAGGTTCCACCTCCACCACAGGCCGAAGGAAGAAATATTTTCTGATCAGCCAAGGTACTAAGCAAGGTTGAGCCGGCTTGTACTTCCATTTGCTGCTCATCGTTTATGGTAAGATTGACTGGGCCTGATGGCGCCAGTTTTGCTTTAGCCACCAGCAACAGGGTAACCAAAAGGAGTACGATTACCAAAAACACCACAGCACTTATTATAAGAATACTTCCAATATTCATGATTATTTCTCTTAAATTTTAATACCCATGAAACTCATAAAACCAATTGCCATTAAACCAGTAAGGATAAATGTAATTCCCAGTCCACGCAAAGGTGCAGGAATATTGGAATACCGAATTTTCTCCCTGATGGCTGCAATGGATATAATTGCTAAAAACCAACCGACACCCGAACCAGCAGCGTATACCGTTGCTTCTGTGATTGAGTGGTAATCACGTTCCTGCATAAACAGAGAAGCTCCTAAAATAGCACAGTTTACGGCAATTAAAGGAAGGAAAATCCCTAAGGCATTGTATAATGAGGGAGACATTTTTTCGACAATCATCTCCACCAATTGTACAATAGCGGCAATTACAGCAATAAACATTATAAAACTAAGGTAACTCAGGTCTACATCGGCCATTTCTGAACCGAGCCATGCCAAGGCACCGGCTTTCAGAAGATAATTTTCGATAAGCCAGTTAACGGGAACCGTAATCATTAAAACAAAAATTACCGCAATTCCGAGGCCAAAAGAGGTTTTAACAGTTTTTGAAACAGCCAGGTATGAACACATCCCCAGGAAGTATGCAAAAACCATGTTGTCGATAAAAATCGAACGTACGAATAAGTTCAATAAATTTTCCATGTTTGTTTGTCTTTTTTCTTCCTGTGTATATTAACTTTTATCAATTAACTCGCGGCTACGGCTTCGTTGCACCCATATAATAACACCGATGGTAATCAATGCCATAGGAGGTAATATCATCAAGCCATTGTTTTCATACCCCCACTGGTAAAAAATATCCGGGATAACCTGAAAACCAAAAACCTTTCCGCTTCCAAAGAATTCACGTAAGAAAGCCACGAGTACCAGGATAAGGCCATAGCCCAACCCGTTTCCTATACCATCAAGAAAAGAAGGCCAGGGCTTTTGCGACATCGCGAAGGCTTCCAGACGTCCCATAATAATGCAGTTTGTAATAATAAGGCCTACAAAAACCGAAAGTTTTTTACTCACATCATATATATAGGCTTTCAACACCTGATCAACAATAATAACCAGTGCGGCTATAACAACCAGTTGAACGATAATACGGATCCGCGAAGGAATCGTATTTCGCAGAAGTGAAATAATAAGATTGGAAATAGCTGTTACTATAGTTACAGATAAGGCCATTACAAAAGCTGGCTTCACCTGAACGGTAACTGCAAGGGCCGAACATATGCCTAAAACCTGGATTGTAATTGGATTGTTGAGATTCAAAGGCCCCGACAACAATTTTAGGTTTTTGGGAGAAAATATGGATTCTTTCATATTGAATATTCTTTTTATCAATAAAATGATTACCTCTTGAGCTTAGCTTTCAAAAAGGGCTCATACAATTCCATACAGTCGACCAGCATTAAGCTAACACCACTGCAGGTAATGGTGCTGCCAGAAATGGCATCAACTACATGCGGATCGTCATTGTGTGTACCTTTTAGAACCTGAACGGAAGTAAATTTCCCATCCTCATTAAAAAGTGTTTTACCATTAAAACGTTCCTGAAACCACTCCGTATTAATTTCAGCTCCCAAGCCAGGGGTTTCACCTTTATGGTCAAACACTACACCCAGAACAGTATTAAAATCTTTTTGAAGAGAAATGTAACCCCAGACCGGGCCCCAAAGGCCTTTTCCATAAACGGGGAAAACAAGACTGGTATCGCCATTATCGAGTTTAGCAACAAAAACAGGCAATTTTCTGTCATCGGTCGATTTTTTGTGCTCTGCAGCGATGTTCACTTTAAATGCATCAACATCTTTAATTTCATTAGCAGAGGCGTTAATTACAAATGAAGATACAATATACTTACTGTACATTTCTTCAGCGTTATTTACGGTTGCTTTAACATGAATGGATGAAAGGATGTTCTGCATTTTTTCGATCCGGATATTATTCTCCTGTAATGGCTTAAGCTGCACGGCAACAACCGTAAGAGCCATTGCCACAACTATTACCAATATGGATGAATAAATAAAGATATATCTATTGCTATGCATTGTTCCTTAATTTAAGATTTTACAGTTTTGACAGCCCGTTTCAGACGCCTACTAATATTAGCTTCTACCACATAATGGTCGATAAGGGGCGCAAAAGTATTCATCAGCAGTATGGCCATCATCGTTCCCTCCGGGTATGCCGGATTAAAGATTCGTATCATAATGGCAAACATTCCAATTAAAAATCCATAGATGTATTTTCCCCTATTCGTCTGGCAGGCAGTAACCGGATCAGTAGCCATAAATACTACACCAAACAAGAAACTACCCATGGCAATTTGCGTTATAGCATCAATCTGCATGTAGTGGTTGGCACCAATCAGGTTGAAGGTATATCCCATAAAAAGACCTCCGGTGAGTGAGGCGAGCATTATTCTCCAGGAGCCTATTCCGGATATCAATAAAATTATGGCCCCGATGATAATAGCCAATTTGGACGTTTCACCAATGGAACCAGGTACAAATCCGAAGAAAAGATCAGATATACTGGGCAATGCAGCTCCAGTGGATGCTAGGGCAAGTGGAGTTGCTCCGGTAAATCCATCGACAATATTCTCTCTGCCTGTCAAACCGGATATCCATACAAAATCACCGGTTATTCGGCCAGGATATGCGAAAAATATAAAAGCTCTTGCCAATAATGCAGGATTAAAAATATTCATTCCCGTTCCTCCAAAAGCCTCTTTCCCAATCACAACTGCAAAAGCAGTTGCTACAGCTACCATCCAAAGTGGAATATCTACAGGCATTACCAGAGGAATAAGCATCCCTGAAACCAGGAAACCTTCATTTACCTCGTGACCGCGCGATTGTGCGAATATAAATTCTATACCAAGCCCGGTAATATAACTTACGGCGATGATGGGAAGAATTTTTATAAATCCATGGAAGAAGCAAGCCCAAAGCCCAGCTTCCATACCAATTGATTTAAAATGGAAATAGCCAATGTTCCACATCCCGAATAAAAGGGCTGGAACCAGGGCTATAATGACCACACTCATTGTTCGTTTAAGATCAAGAGAATCGCGAATATGCGAGCCCTTAAATGTTACCTTATCTGACACAAAGAGAAAGGATTCGAAAGCTTCAAAGGTGGAGTGTAACTTCTCCAGCTTGCCGCCTTTTTCGAATTGTGGCTTAATATTATCCAGGTATTTTCTTAATGATTTCATTAAACAATAATTGATTTATTTAATATTTACCGGATTGATCAGCTCATTTCGCGACGCATGAGATCGAGCCCACCACGAATGATCGATTGAATTTCTATTTTTGAACTGCAGATGACTTCGCAAAGCGCAAAATCTTCTTCATCAACTTCATAAATCCCTAAGCGTTCCATCTGATCGATATCGTCAATCAGAATCGCCTTTAAAAGATGCATCGGATAAATATCGAGCGGCAATACTTTTTCATATTCACCGGTCATTACAAATGCTCTTTCGCCGCCATGAAAATTGGTGTCTGGCCGAAATACTTTTTTAGGGAATAAAGATGATAAAAATGTTTTTGAGAAGGTGAATTTGTCGAGACCGGGAAGTGCCCATCCAACAAACTCATGATAACGTCCTTCGGGTATTACAGTGACCTGATTATCATAAAATCCAAGGTAGCCTTTTGGTCCGATATTAGTTCCTGTAAGAACATTTCCACTGATATATCTTAATTCTCCAGCTTTCACATTGGCTTTAACCACTTCCTGAATAGAAGCTCCGGCGCGTGTTTTTACATAAGCAGTTTTAACCAATTCAGATCCGCACAAAGCCGTCAGTTTTGAATTGTCATATACACCACGCTGAAACAACCGACCAATAATAATAACCTCCTGAGGACGCAGATACCAAACAATATCTCCCTTATTAATGGGATTGATTTTAGCTATCTGAATACCAACATTTCCTGCCGGATGTGGCCCGGAGAAGTGATTTTTCTGAACTCCGCTACATTGAGTGTAGGCTGCTGGAATTTCAGCTTTTTCATTAATGTTGAGATGAATTTTACCGTCTGTAAGGCGAGAAAGAGCATTAATACCCGTCTGAAAAACAGACTCTTCCCCTTTCAGTAAAAATGAATAATCCGGTGATAAGGGAGCTGAATCAAAACCGGAAATAAATACTGATTTGGGTTTATCTGCCGGATTAGCAATGACAGAATACGGGCGCTGGCGAATCAAAGGCCACACGCCGCTTTCCAGCATTTTTTCAATTACATCCTCTCTGGTAAGCGATAAGGGATCAGCCTTACCAAAATCAACAGATGTCTGATTGCCGTCCGAATCGATGCGGACTTCAAGAATCACCCGCTTGGCACCACGCACTATTTCAGTTACCTTTCCCGAAACAGGTGAAGTAAAACGGATATTTTCGCGGTACTTATCAAAAAATACCTGCGTACCGGCCTTTACCTCATCACCTTCCGTAACCAGAAGCTTAGGCAGAACACCGATGAAATCAGGCGGCTTAAGCGCAAAGTTTTGCGTGGAATTATCCCGCAATTCTTTATCAGCCTCACCCAACAACCTGATATCAAAACCCTTCGTGATTTTTATCGAGTTTGACATATGAGTATTAATAGTGCATTATATTTATATTTATACTTCGAAATATCTACATAAATCGGATGCAAACTTAGAATGAGTTTGCCATAAACGCAAATTTATTTTCATACAAAGTAACACAAATTACGCTAATTCCCTTAAAAAACGAGTATCACGAACCAATAAATATTTTTCAGTTTAACTCAACGATTTGAAAAATAAAAGTATGAAATCACAAAAAAGGCTAAAAATTATTTTTGGATTACCTTTGTCTGATTCACAGTACTTGTTATACCAGACATAACTCGTTCAAATTGTAAAATTTATGACCATTCCAATTCGTTGCATTCTGATATTAAGTATTTTTTCACTTGCTTTCCAAAATATATCTGCCCAAAAGGACGACTATTATAATAAGGAAGGCATAAAATACTCTAACCGAACATACATTCCAAATATTCTGAGTCTACAGATTTATCCTGAATCGTATCCTCTGGATGAAGCAATTATCCAATTGGGCAGCAATGATAAACTCCAAATAAGCTTTGACGACCTCGATGGCGGAATCAAAACATACATGTATACTTTTATTCATTGCGATGCTTTATGGAATCCGAGTCTGATACAGGCACCGGAATACATCGATGGTTTTTATGATGACGAAATACGGGATTATGCCCATTCATTTAATACCACCACTACGTATACGCATTATTCATATGTATTTCCGAATCAATATATGCGTCCACGGATTTCCGGTAATTACCTGATGGTGATTTATATGGATGACATCAATGCTCCCGTTGCCACCGCCCGATTTATGGTTTCTGAAAGCCTCGTAAGAATCGACAAACTTAAAGTCAAACGTTCGGGTACGGCTTCTCTCATGAGGACGCATCAGGAAATCGATTTCAGTATTTTCCCGGGTAGTTTTAATATCCCTGCTCCCGGGCGCGATTTAAAGGTCATGATACTCCAAAACAATCGTTGGGATAATGCGATTAAAACCATTCCTCCCAAAAATATCCGGATTGACGAACTGGATTTTGATTATGACGACCTGAACAATTTTGAAGCCGGGAATGAATTCAGAAATTTCGATATTAAAAGTTTGAGGTATAACTCGGAATTTGTTGCTGCCATCCGTTTTGATGAGCACTTTGACGTTTACCTAAAACCTTCCTTCGTAAAAACCTTTAAGCCCTATTACAGCGAACAGGACATCAACGGCAAACGGCTGATAAAAACAGAAGACATGGACCGCAGCGATATAGAAGCTGATTATGCCATGGTACATTTTATTCTTCCAATGGAATATCCATTTGCAATGGGCAGTCTATACGTATTTGGAGCCCTCACCTATTGGGATTTTCTTCCGGAAGCACGCATGAACTATAATTACGACAAGCATCAATACGAATGCAATCTCTTCCTGAAACAAGGTTATTATAACTATTGTTATGCCATAGCTGAACCCGGGAAAAATGCAGCTTCCTTATCCGTGACCGAAGGCAATCATTTTGAAACCGAAAATGCGTACTCCATTTTAGTATACTACAGGCAGCCCGGTCAGTTATACGATCGCTTAATAGCAGTTTCTAATACTTCAAGTATCGTGGGTAATTAATGTTTACAGAAATTGGTATATATAATCAACAAGACTTCATGGCAGGCTTTGTTATCTTTGCAGTGCTTAAAATATGAATTCCAAAAATCTAAATATAACAACTATCGGTGCTGGTAATCTGGCATCTCATCTCACGATGGCATTGCTGGGTCATGGTCATACGATTGACTGTGTATTTAGTCGTAACATCCATAAAGCCACAACTTTATCAAGAAAATGCAATGCTTTTGCAGTTTCCCAAATAGCAGACCTACCCCTTAACAGTGATATTTATTTTATTTGCATTTCTGATGACGCCATTGAAGAAGTGGCTAAAAAACTTCCTTTGGTTCGTGGACTTATTGTTCATACTTCGGGCAGCCAACCCATGGATGTTTTATCCGGTTTCAGCAAAAGAGGTGTCTTTTATCCATTGCAATCTTTTTCTGAGAGTCGGGAAGCAGATTTTAGTCACATCCCAATTTGTATTGAATCATCCACCGAAGACGATTTACAATTGTTGCTAAAGCTTGCCGGAACCATGAGCAGCGATGTGCGGCAAATAAACAGCCTGCAGCGCAAACATATTCATCTGGCTGCTGTTTTTGCATGCAATTTTTCCAATTACATGTATTCAATCGCCAATGACATATTAAAAGCCGACGGCATTTCTTTTGATATCCTGAATCCGCTGATACTGGAATGTGCTTCAAAAGCGCTCGATTTAAATCCCAGGGAAGCACAAACAGGGCCGGCCAAACGAAATGATCAAAATATCATTCAACACCATCTTGAATTACTAAACAATTTGCCCGACTACCGGGAAATATATGAAATATTAAGCCGGCAAATTAAAGATAACTTCCACACAAAAACATAAGTAACCCCACGACACTTTACATAGAATGAGCAATTACAAAGAAAATTTAAAACATATCAGCACCCTTATTTTTGATTATGATGGTGTACTTACCGACGGCACCGTTTTTATGATGCCCGATGGCGAAGCTTTAAGAGCAGGAAATGTAAAAGACGGTTATGCATTACAGTTAGCTGTTAAAAACGGTTACCGTATTCTGGTAATATCGGGCGGAAACTCAACATCCATGGTTAAGCGCCTCGAAATGCTGGGGATTACCGATTATTATCTGGGAGTAAAAAATAAAATAGAAATTTTTCATAAAATACTGCTTGACCACAATATCACCGCGAAAGAAGTGATGTACATGGGCGATGATATTCCGGATTTTGAGATTATGAAAGAAGTTGGAGTAGCCTGCTGCCCTTCCGATGCCACTGAAGAAATTAAAGGCATTGCCCATTTCATTTCACATTTCAGTGGCGGAAAAGGTGCCGTAAGAGACATTATTGAACAGATTATGAAAATTCAGGGCAAGTGGTTTAACGGCGATGCCTTTCATTGGTAATATAAATTGAGAACTGTAAAAATTATGACGCTTCTTAAAAACCTTTTTCTCTTAATGCGATGGCCAAATCTGCTCATCACCGGAATAAGCATGTATTTAATTCGCTATGCTATATTTATTCCACTGGCCGATAATGCAGGAATTAGCCTTCCATTAAGCCGCGTAGCTTTTTCTCTTCTCGTTTTTGGGGTAATCTGCATAACTGCTGCCGGATATATCATCAATGATTATTTTGATATTAAAACCGATGAAATCAATAAGCCACAAAAAATGATTCTCGGGAAATTCTTTTCCAAATCGCAGGGAATTAGTTTATATATCAGCCTGAATACTTGCGGAATAGTTGCTGGCTATTTTTCAGCCAGGGCCACCGGATATCCAAAACTCGTATTCGTGTTTTTTATCGCGGCTGCATTACTTTGGTTTTATTCAGTATCGTATAAGCGAAGGTTTCTTATTGGAAATCTGGCCATTGCCTTTTTATCGTCACTGGTCATTGGAATTACCTGGCTTTTTGAGCTTTTCGCATTACTCAATGCACCAATGGACTATACCGCTATGATTAGCGATATGTTCCTCTTCAATCGCCTCAGCTGGTTTTTTATAATTTTTGCTTTCATCATAACCCTAATTCGCGAAATCATTAAAGATGCTGAAGATATTGAGGGTGATAAAGTTTCTGGAAGTAACACATTACCTATTCGACTGGGTTTAAAAACAAGTGCACGCATCATATTAGTCATCAGCTTTTTAAGCATGCTATTTTTACTGTGGTCGCAGTATTTACTTATGAAGCACGGTTTTACTGAAGCCGCCATCTATTATTTCGTTATTCAGGCATTGATTTATTATACAGCTACCGGAGCTTATCACGCCTTATCGAAAGAAGATTGGAAAAATGCGGGCACCATGGCAAAATATACCATGGTGGCGGGAATTGCCGGTATGGAACTTATAATGCTGGGATTTAAATAAAAACAATGCTCAAACTCGATAAATACAGTATCATTCTCGCATCACAATCGCCGCGCCGACAAATGCTTTTGGCTGGCCTTGATATCCCATTCACCATTCTGGTAAAAAATACCAATGAAGAATTCTCGAATGAACTAAATGCAGAATCGGCAGCTTTACACCTTGCTGAACGCAAATCAATGGCATTTATAGCATCCGAATTACCCCACAATTATTTATTAATCACCGCCGATACGGTGGTTTCACTCAGAGGTACTATATTAAACAAACCACAAGATAAGGATGAGGCTCGCAAAATGCTGCAAGACCTTTCGGGAAATCATCACACGGTGTTCACCGGCGTGTGTATACGAACATCGGATCGTATGGAAAGTTTTTGTGAAGCGTCTGAAGTCCATTTCCGTCAACTTACTGATGCTGAAATCGACTATTATATTGATACGTATAAACCATACGATAAAGCAGGCTCCTATGGCGTTCAGGAATGGATTGGTTATACGTCCATCAGTCGTATTCAGGGTTCCTATTTCAATGTAATGGGACTTCCTACCCAAAAACTTTATGAAGTTTTAAAACACTTCTCGTAATTCTGAATTCGTCATTACACCAAGCCATTTGATACAGAAAGGACGTTTTATAAAGGATTTGTCAGTAATGATTATCGATCACCGCGGCATCATTGCGTATAAAGACCTAATTTTGTCTTAAAATTAATGGTAATGCAGTTTAAAACACAAAAAATAAATCCTACCAAAAGACTTATCCGCTATTTTATGCAAGGCTTATTGTATATGGCACCCATTTCAATAACGGTATATGCCATAGTGATATCCTTTCAATTTCTTGACGGGCTGGTATCGAAGTATATCGAAGGATATCTCGGCTATAATATTCCAGGGCTCGGACTTCTCACCGTTCTAGTCAGTATTACTGTTATCGGATTTTTAGGTTCTTCTCTGATATTCAATCCCATCATGCGATATTTAGATCGTTTGGTTGGAAAGGCTCCGCTGATTAAGATAATTTATTCAGCCATGAAAGACTTGTTTCAGGCGTTCGTAGGGCAACAGAAAAAGTTCACGGAACCGGTACTTGTAAAGCTAAATAAAGAACATGAATTTGAAAGACTTGGTTTTGTCACTCAACACGATTTAACCCCTTTGGGTATTGAAGAGAATAAAGTGGCTGTTTATTTCCCCGCATCCTATAGCATCATGGGCGAATTATACATTGTTCCCCGCGAAAACATTACTCCTATTGACACCTCTCCGGCCGATGTCATGAAACTTATCATTTCGGGCGGTGTAACACGTATCTCATAATGAAAACTCTACCAAGCATACTCATCACCAACGATGACAGCATCCACGCCCCCGGCCTTCGGGCATTAATTGAAGCCGCAACAGGCATTGGCGAACTATTTGTTGTTGCACCGGAAAATCCGCAGTCAGGCATGGGTCACGCCATCACTGTGACCGCCCCATTACGGTTTCATCCGATTTTTTCAGACAATGCACATCAGGAAGTGGCCGTTAGCGGCACACCAGTGGACTGTGTTAAACTGGGCGAAAAAATCATTATGCGGAAGCGCCCTGATCTATTGCTTTCCGGAATCAATCATGGTTCGAATGCAAGTATTAACGTTATGTATTCAGGAACGATGGCTGCAACACTCGAAGGCTGTATGTCGGGAATTCCTTCAGTTGGTTTTTCCTTATGCGATTACAGTCATGATGCTAATTTCGAATACGCCATTCCATATGTACGCGACATTATTCAAAAAGTCCTGAAGCATGGATTACCGGATGGTGTTTGCCTCAATGTTAATATTCCGGCTGTCAAAGGCGAAGAATTAAAAGGATATAAAGTTTGCAGACAGGGATTGGGAAGTTGGAAAGAAGAATTTGATGAACGTAAAGACCCAAGACAAAGAGATTATTTTTGGATTACCGGCCGTTTCAATGGTTATGAAATGGATGAAGATACCGACAACTGGGCTCTGGCAAACAATTATATCTCGGTAGTACCCGTAAAATTTGACTTAACGGCCCATCAGGCCATGGATCACATAAAAAAAATGACGAACGATGTTGAATAAAGACACTTGGATTACCGGCATATTTTTAGCCGTAACGGTATGGCTCATCGTGTTTTATCCTGCCATTTTACTGTGGCCGACGGTCTCGGGACAAACAGAAGCCGACATGGTGAAAGCCGGACTTTTAGCTAGCATTCCAAACATTGTACTCATGCGCTATTTCTTCGTAAAGAAAAAGCATGATAAAACAGCTAAAGGAATGCTCACCGTGACTTTTATACTAATAATCGGATTATTTATCCTGCACAAATTCGGATTCCAGATGTAATATTTCTTCGATGATAAAAATTTAAGTAGTTTATAATTTTATCGAATATTCGTCAAAATTCCTCCAATGAAAAAGTATCGTTCAAAAATCGGGCTTGGAATCATACTCTTTCTTCTGACTATTTTAGGCGGAACTTCTATTCTAATGGTCTATCTACAAGCTTGGCCAGGGCTTTTAATCATCATACTGCTGGCTGCTTTTATCATTCATACTTTTCTGACAACAATTTATGAAGTAAAAGAAAAGGTATTGATCATCCGAAGTGGATTTTTTGTAAACGAAGCAATTAACATAGAATCAATTACGAAAATATCAGAAACAAAAAACATGATGAGTTCGCCTGCTAATTCATTAGATCGGCTGGAAATTCGATATGAGAAAAACAAAACCATAATGATTTCACCCATCAATAAAGACGATTTTTTAAATCATATGAAAGAAATCAATTCCGATATAGAAATTAAGCGGACCAAAAAACATGAATAAACGCTAAGCAGGAAATGGAAACAAATTAAAGCCGTCTCCAAAACTTACCGATTGTAAGCACAACGCACTTATAAACAATATTAAAACCGGGTATCTGTGAAATACTTTATCATAGCAGGAGAAGCATCAGGCGATTTACACGCTTCGGGTCTGGCAAGAGAGATTTTTTTACGCGATCCCTCTGCTCAAATGAAAGGCTGGGGCGGAAATCTGATGAAAAGTGAGGGAGTAGTCATCAGTAAGCATTATAAAGATCTTGCCTTTATGGGTTTTGCTGAAGTTATTAAAAACCTGCCCACCATCTTTCGCAATTTTCGCTGCTGCATGTCTGAAATTCAGGAATTTAATCCAGATGCGGTCATTATGATTGATTATCCGGGTTTTAATCTCCGTATGGCTAAAAAAATACATGAGGCAGGAATAAAAACGATCTATTACATTTCTCCACAAATTTGGGCCTGGAAAGCATCAAGAATAAATCAAATCAAACGCAATGTCGACAAGATGTTCGTTATTTTACCATTCGAGAAAGAATTTTACAAGAAATACGAAATGGATGTAGAATTTGTCGGGCATCCTCTTTTAGATGCTCTTAGCCGTCGCAAATTTATTCCGGAAAATGAATTCCGCGAAACGAATGGTCTGGATAGCCGCCCGAAAATCGCTTTATTGCCCGGCAGCCGCAGACAGGAAATCAAAGCCATACTACCCATTATGCAATCGGTACTGGTAGGTTTTTCGCAATATCAGTTTGTTATTGCGGGAGCTCCTTCCATTAATCCTGAAGTTTATCATGAAATTACTGGCGGAAAAATTCCGGTAGTTCAAGGACAAACATATACCCTTATCGAGAATTCACTAGCAGCATTGGTAACATCTGGTACTGCCTCCCTCGAAACTGCTTTGCTTGGCACACCACAGGTTATTTGCTATAAAGCCAGCCCGATTTCATACCATATTGCTCGACAGTTGGTAAAAATTAAATACATCGGACTTCCCAATCTGATTCTTGATAAACCTGTTGTAACTGAACTTATTCAGTATCACCTCAATACAGGCCGTTTGATTAAAGAACTCGATAAGTTGCTGCATATCGAAACAGAAAGAAAAAAAATGCTTGCCGATTATCACGAATTACGCAAAGCTTTAGGTGGTAATGGAGCTTCCGCTAAAACTGCCGAAGGAATTATACGATTTTTAGATACGAAGAATTAAAAATTACAAAATTTCTGATATGTTCTTTACCAATAATTTCAATTTCGCCCAATTAAAAACGTAAGGATGAAAAACATTCGCTTATTTATTCTGATTTTTATTATTACCCTGACAATTAATCCCGGACTATACGCCCAGAAATATGCCGAAGATTTTGTCAGCCGCGGTACCAAAGCTGCAAAATTGGGGTATACCGACAACGCTCTGGAAGATTTTACCAAAGCTATAAAGCTGGATTCCAAGCTCCCCGAAGCATACTATAACCGTGGATTGGTTTACTTCGATTTAACCGAATATCAAAAAGCGCTCGACGATTTTAATAAAACCGTACAACTCAGACCAGAGCAAGCAGAAGCGCTTTTACACAGAGGACTTTGCTGGTATCATCTCGATAAATCCGACATCGCAATCAAAGACTTTTCAGCCGCCCTTAAAGCAGATAGCAGCTTGCAAGACGCCGCTAAAAACCTTGGTCTGGTATATCTCGAAACTGGTAATCTGGCCGAGGCAGAAAAGAGTTTTAGCATTCTCATCCGCAGAAATCCGGAATATACCGAAGCCTGGTACCATCGTGGCCTTATCAGGCATCAAACAAAAGAATATAAAGGTGCCTTACGCGATTTTGATCAGGCCGTTAAACTCAGCCCCGGTAATCCGGAGTATCTATCAAGCCGTGGTGTTTTGAAAGCCGTTCAGGGTCTTTTTTATGCTGCAATAGAAGATTTTGATCTCGCACTGCAATCGGATACTTTATATTTTGAAGCATATCTGAACCGGGGTCTGGCTCAATTTAACCTCCTCCGTTTCGAGAAATCAGAAAACGACTACAGTAAGGCACTCATCATCGACCCGGTTTCAACGGATGCACTCATTGGAAGGGCCCATGCCCGAATGGCTTTGAAAAAAATCAGCTCCGCCTGTGCCGATTTCCGTCTTGCACGCGATATGGGCGATCCGAAAGCAAATGCCTACCTTTTAAAATATTGCAAAGAATAATACATTTGTACCCTTAATCTGAAAATTTACTTTCGTCATGAGAAAATCCTTCTTTCTACTCATTGTCAGCTCTTTATTACTGTTTTCGTGTAATAATACAAAAACAGCATCCACCGAACAAGAACTCACTAAAGCCGCTACTAAACAGCCCGCCAGGAATATGGACCATCCTGACATCAATAATCTTGCACCTTCTGCACAGGATGAATCGAAGGATCTTTTTACCAAAGCAGCCACATTAATTGGCCTCGAAAATTATAGTGAGGGAATCGTTCTTATCTCTCAATATCTCGAAAAAAATCCAAAAGATGCCAATGCGTATTTTGTACGCGGTTTTGCTGAAGACCAACTGAAATTATATGAGGATGCCATAAAAGACTTTAAACAGGCTCTGGATCTAAATCCCAATCATACCCATGCGAAAATGTACAAAGGGCATGCACACTTAATGCAAAAGCAATTCCCGAATGCAATCGAAAGCTTTACCAGAGTTATTAAGGATGAGGAAGATAACATGCTCGCATATTATAACCGTGGATTAGCACTCAGCGGTATTGAAAAATACAAGGAAGCTGTAACGGATTTTACTTCGGCCATTAAACTCGACACCACCTATGCCCCGGCATACAACAATCGTGGTAATGCCAATTTTATGGCAGGTGAAGGCGATGCAGCCTGTCGTGATTGGAAAAAAAGTATTCGATTAGGCAATCAGGCTTCAGAAGCTGCCTACAAACACTATTGCGAAGGCGATAAAGCAAAAACCCCGCCACAGCAGCCAACAACCACTTCGGCCATCAAAAAATAATTACAAAATAATTTTATTCGACAGCTTGCTAAACAGCAAGCTGTTTTTGTATATTTACCATATGATTTTTAATGACATGCATTGATCACGCATCGTCTAAAAAAAATTGAAGTAGAAAACAATAAAAACCCGGAGGATGAAAACAATTCCTCTACTCCGATTTTTCTTTCCTTTCGCGGCAGGTATATACCTCTCCGACATTTTCGCCTCGCGGGCGCCCGAAATTCTCATTCCTGCACTATACGTCTTCTTCTTACTACTTCTATTGCTAGTTATAACGTACCGAAAGCTTCACGCATATTCACTGCGCTGGGTTGGCGGGCTCATCACCTACCTGATAATGATGAATCTGGCAATCATTGTTTCTACATATACATATGCCAGTTTTTATCATAATCACTATTCGACCTATTCGTCACCGGAGCAATTTCTTGCAAAAATTTCGGATTATGCCATTCAAAAGAAAAAGTCATATCGTATTACAGCGGAGATTATTTCTGTAAAGGACTCAAACGGTTGGCATCCGGTTTCAGGAAAAATTCTTGTGTACATCGAGAAAGACAGTACCAAAAAATGTCCAGAACCCAACGATATCATTACATTTTGTGCAAATCCTCAATTCATAGGTAATACTGGTAATCCGGGTAATTTCAATTATCAGAAATACATGTTCCGGAGAGGGATTACTCAGAGAGCATACATAAAAAGCGAACAGTGGGAAAAACACAGTCGACAAAGCACATTCGGTTTGTACTTGTTTGCACAGGATATTCGGCACCGCATGTTGACTAAATTAAAACAACAAGGAATTTCCGGTGATGAATATGCAGTAGCCTCAGCAATTCTTTTGGGATACGACGATTATCTGGAGCCCGAATTGCGTAAAAATTATTCAGGAAGCGGTGCCATGCATATTCTTTGTGTTTCCGGATTACATGTTGGAATCATTTTCGCAATTGCTACACTGCTTTTATCGTTTTTGGTAAAACTTAAAAATGGCAAAAAAATACGAGCCATAATAATCCTCTTAATCATTTGGATTTTTGCTTTCATTACCGGTTTATCGCCTTCGGTAACCCGAGCCGCCTGTATGTTCAGTTTTGTTAGCATCGGGATGATATTCAGCAGAGAAACACCCATCTATAACACCTTAATCGCTTCAGCCTTTTTCATTCTTCTTATAAAACCACTATTTCTTTTTGAAATCGGATTTCAGCTCTCTTATGCTGCTGTATTAGGAATTGTAAGTATACAACCCGTGATGGCAGACTTGTGGAAAACCAACTATAAATCTGTAAAATATTTCAGAGATTTGATTTTGGTTTCACTGGCAGCACAGGCCGGTACTTTTGCTTTATCGGTTTATTACTTTCATCAATTTCCAAATTATTTTCTCCTGACAAATGTTTTAGTTATTCCAATGTCGTTTATCGTGATGATCTGCGGAATTGTCAGTCTGGGGGCCATGTGGATACCTTTTATCGGAATTTACATGGTAAAGCTTCTCGCCTTTACAATAAAAGCATTAAACACCATTGTGGGAGGTATAGAAGACTTGCCATTTTCGGTGAGCAGGAACTTGTATATAAATACTGGCGAATTAATCCTGTTGATGCTTTTCCTGACATTCATTATATTCTGGATGAATAAAAAATCGCCTCGCATGCTCCTCAGTAGTGCAGTCCTTTTTTGTCTTTTATTGATGAGCGTTGCTATGCGGCAAATAAATGTAAATAAACAGTTTCATTTGATGGTTTATAATACTCCGGGATATTTCTCAGCAGATATTGTCAAAGGAAAAACAGCAAGCAATTTATCGGATGCTGCATTGATTAAAAACCCTTCAGTGGATTTATACCTTTCCGGTACCCGGGTTGTGCAGGGTGTGAGTCGTATTAAAATCGACACCTCCTCGCTAAAGGCTTTGAAGGAAGAAAATTCAAAGATGTGTATCCTCAATGCCGGCAATCGAAAAATTATCATTTATGGAAGAGGCAAAGCAAAACCTTCTGATACATGCGATATTGCTATCATTTGTCATGATGCACAGGAGCGGCTACTCGATATCAGCCAGAGAATTAAGGCTGGAATATATGTCCTGGATGGAAGTAATAAACCATGGAGGATAAGGCGATGGCTTGAGGAAGCTGAAGAACACAAAATTCCCGTACATGATTTGAGCCAAATGGGCGCATACAAAGCGCCATTAAGTGCAAGGGAATAAAAAATCCAGTCCGAATAAATCAATTCTGAATCGGATCGATTTTTATTATTTCGTATAATTCAAACTTTGCATTGGTTCGGATTTTTTGCACTCTTTGAGGATAAAGCATTAAATAATCGCGAAGTGCATTATCTACTAAATCAGAGCATAGCAATGCATAATGAATATCATACGAACGGAGTAAGGAATCCGTTAAATGTGGTGAACTGTTGGGATGAAGTGCCAGCGCGCTAAAGGGAGTGTATAAGGCCAGGGCTCTGGGTTTTGCAAAAACCACGCGACTGTTCTCTGGAAGACCTTGTTTCATAAATTCAAACATCTGTACTGCCAATGGTTCCTGTGGCCCGGAGCGTACCTTATCCGAATAATATAAAATCTGAGAATATGACAAAGAATACTGCAATCCAACAAGGACAATAAACAGATAAAATTTATATACCAATGACCATTTTTGAAGTGGTTGAAATGCTTTCAGCCCTTCTGCCATATAAATCATCAATACAGGAGCAATGGGTAACAGAAAACGAAATCCGGAACTATGGTAAGGATAGATGACTAAAACAGCAAAGTAAATCATGACAAGCCATTCCTTTAATCCCAATCCCTTTACAAAACTCCTGTAAAGTCCCATGACCACAAATGCAAAGGCCAAAGGAGCAAAAAATGTCGGGATAAAATTAAATTCACCCGAATCATTATAGAAAAATGTTTGCAAAACTTTCGGGTAATAGTCCAGATTATCCATCACATTCCTCAAAATGTGCAGCGAAACGAAATTCTCGTCATAGGGTCTTGGAATATGAAAAAGCCATATTTCAATAATATACCATACAGCCAAAGTTGACAGCAAAAAAACCAATCCTCTGACCCATTTTCCCTTACTCTTAATTCCATCAAAGGGTGCATTGACTCTTTGTATAAAAATGCTGTGCATCGCTGCAATGCATAACGCCCATCCCACTTCTTTCACACTGATTGTAAATCCTGCCAATAAACCAGCCAATAAAAAATGCCACCATTTTTTACAAAATGGCCACAATAACAGGAACAGAAGCAATAAAAGCGTAAAAGGGATATCAGCCATTACTTCGTTACGGAAATTCATCACCCATGGATTGTAAAAGAGGAAAAGCATGAGTGCCAAAGCCGTGAGATGCGAAAAAAATTGCCGGAAGTATAAATAGGCCAGAACCGCAGTCATTAAAGTCAGAAGAAACATAAAGAAAACAAAATCGGAAGTATAATTGCCATATAATTCAAATACCCCTGCCAGCATTAGCGGAAAACCTGGCGGGTATGCATGTGGGCCAAGCATGGCATTATCGGGGTGAAAAATATATCCACAATCGGTTTGTGCAATTCCCCTTGAGATATTTATCCCCTGATGAATATATTGTGCGTAATCATCACCCCATTCATGCGAATTACCAGTAGGTATCAAAAGCGAAGGCAGCATAAGACAAACCGCTACCAGCAACTGTTTCACCTGCCTCAAAGGCAAAAAGGTATCAGGAGAAGGCATCATAGAGCAGATTCAGAATCTTTATAAAACGTGATTTCCATATTATCGATGAAGATTTCCTGGTGATCTTTATTCCATACAAATATTTTAAGCACATCGTCAATGGATGTTGGATGAGGAATTTGAACCGTAAGGACTACCCTACCCCATTTTCCGGGTTTTAGAAAATTCTCCAGATTTGAAGATGCCCATACATATGTTTCTCCAATACTGTTTGTAATGCTGATTACCACCGGTGAATCTTTCAATTGAGCTTCAGATCGGGCATTTAATGTAACTCTAAGAATGGATGGAAAACGCAAGCCGAGTTCGCCGGTTTTAATAGTTATTCCAGGACCCCATTCATCAGCGGCCGGGATGCGGTAGCAATATTGTCCCGTAAACGCATTGGTATCGAGCATAAGCCGGTTCACATGAAATCGGTCATCCTCCGATTCGAAAGAAGTATAAAAATGTGAAATACGCTTTCTTTCGGGCTTTTTTTCGAGCGTACTATCCTTCGAAAAAATATACAACTCCGATTTACCGGCATATTTCTCGGAAAATATCAAATAAGGAAATGTTCCTTCAATAATGTCTGGTATTCCTGGCAAAGCATTTTTAAGCCTTGCATAACCAAACATACCGGCAGTAGTGGTATCCAGCATCCAGACCAGAGCCTTTACTTCCGATCCATTTTCCAGTGAATAAACAGGGAATTCCGGTGATATTTTATTCGCATCATCGTAGTAATAACGCACATAGTTCGGATGGTTAGCTGCCAAAACCCAGGCCGTTCGAGTGCCCGGATTCTCCGTTTCAATTTTAATCATGTCATGAACCACGGATTTAAAATCAGCAAACTGATAATCACGGTATGACTGTATTCCTGATAAAACACTAATGCTTCCCGCAATGCAAATTATTACAACGATAAACCCTGTAACAATAAGACTTTCTCGTTTCCAAAAGGAGACCAGTAAAAGCAGAAGAAAGGGAAAGCTAAAATATAAAGTCGAGAACTGAAGAATGGGATTACGAAAAAGCGAATAAACATGTGCTATCAGGTAAGGCACTAGAAAAAACACCAGGCTTAACCACATCGCACGTTGCATTCTGAATCCGTGTTGATTTCCCAATAAAATAACCAGCAGGACTGCCAACATAAGGGCGATAAACCATCCGGAATTATTGAAAGCATAAAACAAGAAATCGCCTAACCAATACATATCCGGAGCGCCTAACCATCCCTTTTCACCACCAATTCCGCCAATTCCAAACTGGTACAGAAAAATATTCAGATGAGGAAGATACAAAACAGAAGCTAACACATGCGATGCAAAATACTTTTTCCAGTTTTGCTTGTTCACAAGAAAAAAACCAACAAAACCCAGAATTACAACAAACAAGAAACTGTAATTATGCATGTAGGCAGTTAAAACCAGAAACAGCGCATAAAGCACATAATCAAATCGCTTACAGTTTTCTGTAAAAAGAATTCTATTCCAGTAATAAACGCTCAGTAATACAAAAAGCAATCCGGGGCTGTACGGACGGGCAAGCTGGCTCATCAATACCGGATATATCAGGACAGAAAAAATGGAAGCGGCTATCAATGCGGCATTTCTACCAAACCACTGTCGTCCGATAAGGAATAACACATAAACGGAAGCAATGCCACACAGCACAAAGGGCAATCGGAGTAGCCAGGCGGCTGGCCCTACCAGTTTAACCCAGAAATATAAAAACACCTGCACTCCTGCAGGATGAAAATCGCTGAGCATCACACCCTGACGAATGACATCCGACAAATTATCGAACTGCAAACGATTTAGCGCACTAAGTTCATCATTGGTTAAGGACCAGGATGCAAAATCCCACAGGCGAAGAAGCGCTGCAGTAAACATGATCAGACCCAGTAAAATCTGAAAAAGATATTTATCTAAAAAGCTTTTCATGCCTCACAAAATATTTAAAACATCAACCTTCTACTTCATTTCTTTGCCTGACCAATTCATACATGGTGAGGGCTGCCGCTACAGAAACATTTAAACTTCCAATTTCTCCTTTCATTGGAATATGCACCAGATGACGCGCCATACGAATTAACTCAGGGCTGACGCCATCTTCTTCTGATCCCAGAATTAATGCAGCAGGGACACGGAAATCGACCGAATAAAACGATTCCTGAGCCTTTTCGGTTACCGCAAACAAGGTAAGGCCGCTATCCTGAAGATAATTCAGCGTATCCTTAAGATTAGGAACCTTACAAATCAGTAAACGACTGAGAGCGCCGGCAGATGTTTTAATGGCATCACCAGTAATTAATGCGGATTCACGGGCAGGAATAATGATGGCATGAACACCGGCACATTCGGCAGAACGCGCAACAGCACCAAAATTTCTTACATCCGTTACACGATCCAGTACAAGAATAAATGGAACCTCTCCCTGTTCATAAACGAAAGGCAGAATATCCTCAATGTTTTGGTAAGTAACCTGTGAAACAAATGCCACAACACCCTGATGTACACCACGAACCAAACGGTTCAGTTTTTCAGGAGGCACCGGTTGATAGGTAATTCCTTTCTCGGCCAGTAAAGCCTTAAGAACCCGAGCATTATCGCCCGTAAGACCTTTCTGAATCATTACTTTTTCGAGTTCCCTGCCAGCCAGCACAGCTTCCATCACGGGATGGATGCCATATATCAAATCATTATTTTTCATCAAAAATCAATTAATTATTCATTTTAGTAAGAAATACCACCGTCAGAAAAATGCTTTTCCGGATATTTTATCGCCATTGTTATGAGTTTCAAAACAGTAATATTTCCAACTGCGAAGATACGGAGGAATTAGGAAAAAATAATTACGGCTTGCAAGCTCCGAAAATAATCATTAAAAAAAGGACTACCTTCTTGTTTTACAATCAATTACGTACAATGGCGTGCCAAAAATCAATTTTAAAACAATACTCCAAATCTACTGCGGACAGTTGAAGTTTATAATGTTTACCTCCTCCATCCTTCCACGGCACTACGCCACGATTCGCGGTATTCGGATTTTCTTATCAGATTAAATTCTTCATAATTGCCTTGCTTTTTAACGCCAAAATCAAAACGCAAACCCTGCATATCACCCTCGACCGGATAAATCCATGTTTCGATTGATTCTGAACGATATACAAATGCAGCAGGGCCAAAAACAATGTATATCATCCCACGATCCGTCGACCAGCCTTCCTGCTTTTCTGTAAACAATAAATCGGCCTGTTCTGTCCGTGCCCGGTAATCGCCCGACATCATCGCGGCCCGCTGTGTACTTCCACTGCAATCAGTCCAAAAACGCGCCATGCCATGATTGATATCCTTATCTGAGAATATTTTTTTGTATTCATCAGCAGTGGTTATATACCGTATGGACTGCGCTGCATCAACTGCCTCTGATGATCTAAGTAATACCTTGAGAAAAAGAGAGGTATTTTCGCATTGTATATGATATACTCGCGGTAAACGTGCCGGAATATTGCACACCGGACTTCCCGTACAGGATTGAATCCAAACCGAATCGGGTCCAAATTCAGGTCTCATTGGAAGTTCCATGCTAAACGGGGGTAATGGTATTTGAGGTGGACGTGAAAACCGTTCGACCGTAAGCGCCAAATCATTTCCTTCGGTCTGCATTAACGATATCTCATGACCCCTGACAAGGATTACCGATGCGCTCTGACGCTCAAATTTGTTGGGAAGCATTTCGGTATTCCCGATAAATAATTCAGGTGATAAGGGGTAGAATACCGTTTGACATTTCCCGGAGTTTACATCACAAAGAACGATTTCTGCAATTCCGTGATGCAGACTCTCAGAAAACATATTAAAGGTAAATGAAAGCGTTTCAGGAGCATTTTCTTTCGAAAACCGCCTCATGGCTGAAGCGCTGTCAGAAATTATTGGTGCATCATATGCCGGGCGAATTCCTACCCAACACCGATAATTCGCATGTAACTCACCACTGCTTCCCCAAGGACGGTATACTGCTCCATCAACAGAACATACTACTTTTATCAATGGCTGATCGTTTTCCCTCACAAGCAAAACCCGCGGAGCAAAGGGGCGAAATCCGGGATTATACAAACCTGCTATATTTGTTTTAGAAAGTGGGACCGGCGTATGACAAGCCGAAAATATTGATACTACGAATATTGTGGCAAAAAGCCTTAAGGCCGTAAAAAGACGCTCCGGCTTATAACTAAGCATCTCAATTCTGAATATAAAATCACTGCTCGATGAGAAATTATTTCCAGCTTGATTAAAAATGCTTTTATACTGTTTCATCGGTGTTCTCATTTTAGGACAAATATCAAGGAATAATCTCTATTCGCCGGATTTTGATGATGAATTTACAAAAATAGCGGCAAAAATCAAGACAAAACGTTCAAAAACCAAATGTTTGATCAGCTTATTGGCATCCACAAAATGTATATGAATACCATTCGCAGTATACCGGCCAAAAAATGAAACGGAATTCATGAGAATTATATCGGGAATTGGTATTTTTACGAAAATGTTTTCTGTTTCCAGTGAATTTGCTGTATAAAAAATCGTTCTATAAAAACCCCGCGCAACAATGAAATACCTTCAATCACTCCCCATTCTTATATCCACGATTTTTATCACGGTTTCTATGGCCACCATGGGTCAGAACTTCAAAAAAGCTGAAGTGGCCGGAGGTAAAGCAGGATTCAAGGAATTTCTGGAATACGAAATGCAATATCCGGCCGAAGCGATTAAAAATAAATCAGAAGGGAAGCTTAGGATTTCATTTGATGTATTGCCGGACGGAGAGCTAACAGCAATACATATCACAGGAAGCAGCGATAGCAGTTTGATTAAGGAAGCCAGGCGATTATTAAAGCGAACGGTATGGATTCCGGGCGAAAGCCGTGGAACGCAAATTCGTACTTCCAACACCACTCAAATAGAATTTAAAATTAAAAAATATCATCGCTACGTCAAAAGGCGTGGTTATGACAGCATTCCGTGCTATTGTTCCAGCTGCGACAGTTCCGCTTCAATTTATAAAGGGCGGCAATTATCAAAAACAGCCACTCCTGTTTTTGATAAAGACCAGGATTTTACCTCCTTTATCAAGAAAAATCTTCAATACCCCGAAACCGCAAAAAAAATGAATCTTAATGGACAAGTCAGTTTAAAATTTGTGATAGAAAGCAGTAGTATTATTTCAAACATCATTGTTACAGAACATTTGGGAATGGGATGTACCGAAGAGGCCATACGCGTGATACAACTTCTGAAATGGAGTCCCGCCGAAAAAGATAAAACCTGTGTAAGAAGCTGGAATACGGTTTCATTGTTTTTCGGGAATCCAAAAGGCGGATTTAAGTATATGCCGATGAATCAGTTTAATTCGCTCAATTAAAAACATTAAGAAAGTAAAACGAGAATTTTCAAAGGAATTGGCCGGTAATACTTTCAAAAAAAATGCAAAAAAACCGTGAATTAGTTTGCGGGAATCAAAACAAATATTACTTTTGCACACCGTTTCACCCATAAAAAGACTGAAACGATAAACGTTCTGGTTCGGTAGTTCAGTTGGTTAGAATGCCGCCCTGTCACGGCGGAGGTCGCGGGTTCGAGTCCCGTCCGGACCGCAAAAGCCTGAGAATTTTCTCGGGCTTTTTGCTTTTTAGGGGTTTGGTAATCTCCTAATGACTTTGTGACGATAAATTGGCAGAATTTGGAGCGGTTTTTCAACAAATTGCATCGCCTCTGATTTAGTTGAATGTATGGCTACAAAATCATAATTTTCTATATCTGAGAATGAAATCCAAGATGGAAGGCGAAAGTCGTCCTGTTTGATAATAATACGACCATTAAACCACCATTCGTTTAATTCAATCTGAACTGGTTTTTTATTTCCAAAAATATCCATCATTAATTTAATATTTCTGTTTTTTAGGAATTACACCTCTAACACCACCTCTTGGGTCTTCAACATCTCCATTGTAACGAGGAATTAAATGAATATGAACATGAGGAACAGTCTGCCCTGCTGATTCGCTTATGTTGATTCCAACATTGAACCCATCAGTATTCAATTTCTTTTTCAAAATCTCTTTTGCTTTGTTCATCATAAACCAACAAGCGGATTGTTCCTTGAATGAAAGTTCAAAATAATCAGCACAATGTTTTTTTGGAATGATTAAAGTGTGTCCGTTGCTAACTGGGTATTTGTCAAGCATAGCATAAGCAGTTGCAGATTCTAAAAGCAATTCTCTATTAGCATCAGGATTGCAAAACGGGCAATCAGCATTTGTTTTTTTGCTGACTTGGTTGAAATGCTTGTATTCATACACTTCGCAATTTTCATTTTTGAAAATTGATTTATAATTCAAAATCACGTTGCATTGGTATGTTGGTTTCTGATGAACCTTGTGAATTCTGAAACCTTCGTATTGTAAATCTCTTCTCACTGCAAAGTATGCTTTACCTGTTGGCTTCAAGAGTTGTGAAATTTCCATCAGCACATTTGCTTGTTCTTCTTGCATCAAAACATTCAGAACATAAAAGCAAATAATCGTGTCAAATTTATTTGCCGGATACTTTGGGAAATAATGCTTGTCGTAGCCGACAATATTTTTCCCTTTAGATTTCAGCAACTCAACATCTTTCCCAAAGCCACATCCAAAATCCAAAATATCACCAACCAATAAACTTTTGTTCAACAAAAGTTTTGCTGGAAAGGAAAGTGTTTCTCTTTCCTTTGCTGTTAAATGATTGTATTGATTTGATTTTAGATTTTCCATTCCTCATATCCACGATTTGTGATTAAGTAATTACAACTGCTTTGCAGTTGCTTGATTGCTATCTCCTGCCAACCTGTACTTGAACTATTTCCTAAGAGTGCAACTCTTATTTCCTTTTGAAATCTTTGAGATTGATTTTCATTTATCAAATTCCAATAATGTAAAATCAAATCTTTTCTTTTCTCAATCAAATCAGTTGAAGGAATTTTATCTCGTTTCTGATTATTAGTTTTTGATTGTGAAGGAAGTAAATTCCATAAGTCGTTATTCTTCCATACTGAAAAAGGAATCATATGGTCAACATCATAACTGGTAATTGGGTTTCCCGTCCAAACACAAAACACTTTTCCTTCTTGCTTCAAAATTGTTTTGTAAATCTGTTTTGATTCTGCTACATCTCTTTCAGTTATCGGACTTTTCAAAACTTCATTCACAACCTTATCCAAAGACAAATTCTGTTTTGAGGCCTTTACAGAAAACTCAGCCCACTTAAAAAAAATTGAATCTTGTCCACTGATGAAACTCCCTAAAACTCTAAACGCTTCGTAATATTCAAATGGAATAGAAAACGAACCCGAAGTGTTTATCAAGAATTCTAAATCAATTTCGTTTGTGTTTCTTCTTACAGTATCAGATTCATATTGAAAGATTGAATAGTAATCGTTGTTAATTGAACGACCAATGTATTTCATTGGCATTGTTGTAATAGTTCCTTTTAATTTTTTTGCTAATGCAAAAAAATCTGATTGTAGATTTTTGGGAATTCCTTTGTTCTTTAAATCATTGTAGAAAGCGGAAAAGCCGCCAATGGTTTTGTAATCAGTAATAATTTTCTTTAGGTGATTTCCAAATGCAAGATTCGTTTCTCCATTGATTTGAGGAATGTTAGTTGAACATTCCAAAATCGGATAGTAATACAACATCCATTTTTCAATCAATAAACCCGTTGGAAAATGAACCCTATCTTTTGAGATTGTAATAAATGGGGAATTATCTTGAATGATGTCAATTACGCCACGTAAGAGAGCAAACTTATAAGTTGTGGCCTTACTATCTCTCTCGATTATTTTACTGATATTGTAAAAGACTTCATTGTTCATATTTCTTCTGTGAATATAACCTAATTTCAGATTTATAAACCAAACAAAGCTTTGTGTGCAGGCTCCCTCACAAATATATAGAAATCCATTTTCATTCCCGCACGTCTTTAACAAAAAAGTTACCCACCCCTTTTATAGCACATTTTCAACACATCAAAAAACCGGCAGCGGATTCCGGAAATTCCGCTGCCGGTAAAGATTAAAATAAGTAGAACTCTTTTGGTTTATTATGAACTCATCACTAGGCAATGCAAACCGCTCAAAATCCAATTTATTAAGGAATGTCTTTATTTTCCTTACAATTCAAGTTAAACATCTCAGGATTCTTTTTTATATCATTCATTCGATCGAGGAATTCATCTGTCGATTCAGGAATACAAATTTCTCTTAATTAATCCTTTATTATTTTTTTAGTGCCATATTCACCAGCAATAGTCATATATTGAACAAAATATACGCCTGGATTTAACTGACTCAGATTAATACTTGTAATTGATGGGTTTCTTTCTGTTAATATCCTACGCCCTGTAATATCATATACATTAACTGAAATTAAAGAACTATTGCTCAAAAAAGTCAAAACATCACTAACCGGATTAGGCAGAAACCTCACATCGTTGCTTTGAGGACTTTTCTCCTCTATGCTGACGACCCCATTAATATAAAAATTTTGTCCTTTAATAGTTGAATTCCCAAGTGTATCGGTTTCAACCCAGCCAACAACGGATTGATTATTTGTAAATGATGTACTAACTAGTGTCTGTCCATAAAGTCCTTCATTTCATGATTTCTGATAATTTTTTTCAATGCGTGAAGAATTTTTTACTTCGAAAAAATATTCGATAACGCTTACGCAGCGATCAGGTGTTTATATCTTGCCCAAATTTGT
>JAUSOY010000039.1 GCA_030656615.1 Bacteroidales bacterium
GCACAATAGCCTGCTCAACGATGGTAAAACCCGATTTCTTTCTCATAATCAAATTTTTAAGGTGAATAAATTCGAATTATAGAAAGAATCAGGTACTTTTGAAATAGCTATCCCGCTATGGCGGGATTTAGTTCAACAAAGGCTAAAATCAAGCGGACGGGAAGTGCTAATTTGTTGGGCAGTTCAACTAATAAACTTCATCGCAGGTTGACAGTGACGTGCTCCGAAATGCCCGCCAGCTTTTAGCCTCAGCCGTTATCCACAAGCGCAGAAAAGACAACGACACAGCAAATTGACAATGAAAAATGAACATTAAACTTGGTATGAAAAAAGAAACTGACAGACATATAACCCGACACTCATTGCCGACACCGAATGTGTTTTAATTACCCACCGCACAAAAATTTTGAAATGCCGACCCACATTGCACACATTGTCAAGCCGCACGTGCCGAAACTTCAACCAAAGCTTGCCAAAGAGTGCAATTTTACCAATACACACCGAACTACTTGATAATTATATCTTGTTTTTTGAGATAAATTTGTATTTTAGCGGAAAATAATTTGATATAAATGAATCGAATTAAAGAGGTGCTTGAAGAAAAAGGCATCAAGCAGACTTGGTTAGCTGAGAAATTGGGTAAGAGTTACAATATGGTCAACTCTTATGTTCAAAATAGACAGCAACCAAGACTTGAGGTACTTTATGAGATAGCAAAAATATTGGATGTTAATCCTAAAGATTTATTGAAAGAAGAATAATGAGCAAAGAGTTTCAAATAGAAGAAAATCTAATTGAGCAACTAAAAGGACTGAAATACACGCATCGCCCTGACATAGTTGATAGAAAAACGCTTGAGCAAAACTTCAAAACAAAGTTTGAAGTACTCAATCGTGTTCGCTTGTCAGATAATGAGTTTTTAAGATTGAGGGAATTAATCATTGAACCCGATGTGTTCAAAGCTTCTAAACTCTTGCGTGAAAGACAATACTTTCAACGTGAAGACGGAACGCCTTTACATTATACACTCGTAAACAACAAAGACTGGTGCAAAAACGACTATGAAATAATTAGTCAGTTACGCATCAATACTGAAAACAGCCATCAACGATACGACATTGTTTTGTTGATTAATGGCTTGCCTGTGGTGCAAATCGAGTTGAAGAAGCAAGATATTTCGCCACGAAAAGCAATGCAGCAAATTGTAGATTACAAAAACGAAGCGGGAAACGGTTATGGAAATTCTTTGCTATGCTATATGCAGTTGTTTATTGTTAGCAACCGCACCAACACCTACTATTTTGCCAATAATAAAAATCAACATTTTGCCTTTAATGCAGATGAACAGTTTTTACCCATTTATCAATTAGCTGACGAGAGCAATAAGAAAATAACCCACCTTGATTTATTCGCTGAAAAGTTCCTGTCCAAATGTACTTTGGGCAGTATGATAAGCAAGTATATGGTTTTGGTCGAGAGTGAACAGAAGTTGCTCATTATGCGACCGTATCAAATTTATGCAGTAAAGGCAATTGATGAATGTGTTAAACAAAACAGAGGCAACGGTTACATTTGGCACACAACAGGAAGCGGTAAAACATTGACTTCTTTCAAGGCATCCACTTTACTAAAAGACAATACCGATATTGAAAAATGTTTGTTTGTAGTTGACCGTAAAGACCTTGACCGTCAAACCCGTGAAGAGTTCAATAAATTTCAGGAGGGAAGCGTAGAAGAAAATACCAATACTGAAACATTGGTAAGGCGTTTATTATCGACCGACTATGCCGACAAAGTTATTGTTACCACCATTCAAAAATTAGGATTGGCGTTGGATGGCACAAACAAAAAAAACTACAAGGAACGATTAGAGCCACTTCGTAACAAGCGAATGGTTTTCATTTTTGATGAGTGTCACCGTTCGCAGTTTGGTGAAAATCACAAAGCGATTAAAGAGTTTTTTCCAGATGCTCAATTATTTGGGTTTACTGGAACTCCCATATTTGATAAAAACGCAAGTTATCAAATACGAGTTGGAGATGAGGCTTCATACATAACCACTGAGGACGTTTTTCAACAACGACTTCACACTTACACTATCACACATGCTATAGATGATAGAAATGTACTGAAATTCCATATAGATTTTTTCAAAGGCAAAGGTACGCTCCAAGCTAAACCTGGAGAGGCTATTGCCCAACAAGCAGTAGTAGAAGCCATTTTGGAGAAACACGCTGCTGCAACGAATGCAAAACGTTTCAATGCCTTATTGGCAACGGCTTCTATTAATAATGCCATTGAATTTTACAACCTTTTCAAAGAAATTCAGAAAAAGAAACAAACCGAAAATCCTGATTATATTCCTTTAAACATTGCTTGTGTATTCTCGCCACCTGCCGAAGGCAATAGCGATATACAACAAATACAAGAAGATTTGGTACAGGAGAAAGAGGACAACAAACAGAACCCCGAGGAAAAGAAAGCGGCACTCAAAACCATTATTGCCGATTACAACAAACAGTTTGACACTAACCACGAGATTTATCTTTTCGACTTGTATTACCAAGATGTGCAAAGACGCATCAAAGACCAGAAATACAGCAACAAAGACTACCCACACAAAAATAAAATTGACATAACTATAGTGGTAGATATGTTGCTCACAGGATTTGACAGCAAATACCTGAACACTCTGTATGTAGACAAAAACTTGAAAAATCACGGTTTAATTCAGGCGTATTCAAGAACCAACAGGGTACTTAACGATACGAAACCTTATGGCAATATTTTAGATTTCCGTTCGCAACAGGAGGCTGTAAATGTGGCTATTGCAATGTATTCAGGCGAAGATAAGGGACTTGCCAAAGAAATATGGTTGGTTGACCCTGCACCTGTGGTGATTGATAAATACAAAAAAGCGGTAGAAGCTTTGGGGGTATTTATGCAAGAACATAATTTGGTAAACGAACCGCAAGAAGTGTACAACCTGAAAGGCGATGCGGCACGAATTGCATTTGTGAAAAACTTCAAAGAAGTGCAAAGGTTGAAAACACAACTTGACCAATACACCGACATTACCGAAGACCAAAAAACTAAAATTGAAGCTATTCTGCCAACAGAAACTTTACAGGAGTTCCGAAGCTCATACATTGAAACGGCGAAACAACTGCGAGAAATACAACAGAAAAACGGTGAAGATGCACCGCCCGAAATACAGCAACTGGATTTTGAATTTGTGTTGTTTGCTTCTGCCGTAATTGATTACGACTATATAATGAGCTTGATTGCCGACAGTACGCAACAAAAACCTGCTAAGCAAAAAATGACCAAAGCACAGGTGATTAGTTTGCTGAGTTCTAATGCCAACCTGATGGACGAACAAGAAGATTTAACCGAATACATCAATAGTTTGGATTGGAATAGTGGACAAGATGTCGAAACGCTTCGCAAAGGTTACGACACTTTTAAAGACGACAAATACAACAAAGAACTGGCTGCCATTGCCCACCAACACGGTTTGCAAACGGCTGACTTGAAAAACTTTGTAGAAAAAATAATGAGCCGAATGATTTTTGACGGTGAAAAACTAACCGACCTTTTAGAACCCTTAGACTTGAGTTGGAAAGAACGGAGAGTAAAGGAATTGGCATTGATGAATGACTTAGTACCCCAATTAAGAAAACTTGCCCAAGGGCGTGAAATTTCAGGATTAGCAGCTTATGAGTAATTGTCTGAACACGATTAAATGGATTACAAGATGGACACGATTATGAAAGAAGATATAAATGATTTGACACATAAAATAATTGGATGTGCTATGCAGGTACATCGAGTTTTGGGTAATGGTTTTCAAGAAGTAATCTATCAACGAGCCTTAGCGATTGAAATGCAAAAGCAAGGATTGAGCTTTCAGCGTGAAATGGAAATGACCATTTTTTATGATGGCTTTGATATTGGTACAAGACGTGTTGACTTTTTTGTGGAAGACAAAGTGATGGTCGAATTAAAAGCCATAGAAAGACTAGAAGATGTTCATAAAGCACAAGCTATTAATTACTGTGAAGCTTACAATATTGCCGACGGTTTATTAATCAATTTTGGAGGGAAAAGTTTGGACTTTAAAAGAGTTTACAATAAAAATCTTGTCAATCCTAAAATCAAGTAATCGTGTTCAGACAACAATTAAAAAAAATAGCCCAAGGGCGTGAAATTTCAGGATTAGCAGCTTATGAATAACGAAATTATTTTATACAGCCCAAACGAATTTACCGAACACATTGAGGTAAGAATTGACGAGGAAACCGTTTGGCTTTCTCTTAATCAAATCGCCCAACTTTTTGATAGAGATAAATCTGTTATATCAAGGCATTTGCGTAATATTTTTAAAGATGGGGAACTTAGTTTTGAGTCAACTGTTGCAAAAAATGCAACAGTTCAAATAGAGGCTGGGCGTGAAGTAAAACGAGATATCGAATATTATAACCTTGATGCTATTCTTTCGGTTGGGTATCGTGTAAATTCAAAGCAAGGAACACTGTTCAGAATTCAAAATAAAATTGCACAATGAATAACCTACCTTCCATATCGCAAAAGCACATCGAAAGTCAGATTTTTACAATTCGAGGGGTACAAGTAATGATAGACCGAGATTTGGCTGAGATTTATCAGGTGGAGACTAAAGTCTTAAATCAGGCTGTAAAAAGAAATTTACAACGGTTTCCGATACAATTCAGGTTTCAACTTACTGAACATGAGATAACAGAACTAGTTACAATTTGTGAACGTTTCGGCTTTGTTAATGCGCAAAATACACCATCAAGTTCAAGGTCACAAAATGTGACCTTGAACAAATCAGATTCTAAAAGAGGGCTAAACATTAAGTATCGGCCTTATGCTTTTACCGAACAGGGCGTAGCAATGCTATCAGCTGTATTACGAAGTGAAATTGCAGTACATATAAGCATTCAAATTATAAATGCTTTTGTCGAAATGCGTAAGATAATTGCGGCTCATAGTGGTTTATTGCAAAGAATTGATGGTATTGAACGAAAGCAAATCGAAACCGACCAAAAGTTTGAACAAGTATTTAAAGCACTTGAAAGCAAAGATGCAATTCCTAACCAAGGCGTATTTTTTGAAGGACAGGTATTTGATGCTTACGAATTGGCTTCTAAAATAATTCGTACAGCCAAAAAAAATATTGTACTGATTGATAATTACATCGACGAAAGTACTCTTGCGCATTTAGCCAAGAAAAACAGCTACGTTAAAGTGCTTTTGTTATCCAAAACAGTTAATAAACAATTGACTTTAGATGTAAAAAAAGCAAATGAGCAATATGGAAATTTTGAGATACAAGAATTTAACAAAAGCCACGACCGTTTTCTAATTATCGACAATTCAGAAGTGTATCACATTGGGGCTTCGCTCAAAGATTTGGGTAAGAAATGGTTTGCTTTCTCCAAATTGGATAAAAACTCAGTGGGGAACATTTTAAATGAAATTGGCTTATGAGTAAAGAGAAAAAACTTGCCCTGAGCGAAGTCGAAGGGTTGATACCCGAATTGCGTTTTCCTGAATTTAAAAATGAGGGTGAATGGGAGGAAAATGAATTAAATCATTTTTGCTTCAATATTTCTTCCGGCAAAGACAAAATTTCAGAAGAAGGTGAATTTCCACTATATGGTTCAACTGGTATCATAGGTAAAACAGACAACATAAGTTATTCTGGTGATTACATATTGGTAGCAAGGGTTGGGGCAAATGCTGGCTTTTTGAATCGAGCAAAAGGAAAATTTGGAGTCACTGATAATACATTAGTTCTTGATTTAAAAAATGTTGATAAAATTGATTTTATACATTTTTCACTTGATAAAATTGGTTTAAATAAACTTGTTTTTGGCTCAGGTCAACCATTGATTACAGGCGGTCAATTGAAAAGTTTACAATTAGTATCGCCAAAATCGGGAAAAGAACAACAAAAAATCGCCACCTGTCTTTCTTCCTTAGATGAAGTTATTGCCGCCCACAGCCAAAAATTAGAAGCCCTAAAAGACCATAAAAAAGGCTTGATGCAAAACCTTTTCCCGCAAGAAGGTCAGAAAGTACCGAAGTATCGGTTTAAGGAGTTTGAGAATGATGGGGCATGGATTCAAACAACTGTAGAAGATAATTGTCTGGTCAAGGGAAGAATAGGTTATCGTGGTTACACAACTGAAGATTTGGTGGGTCAAGGTGAGGGAGCAATAGTACTTGGCGGAAAACACATTCAAAATCAATTGATTGAATTAAAAGACCCGACTTATCTTAGTTGGGAAAAGTATTACGAATCACCGGAAATTATGGTTGAAGTTGGAGATATTATTTTTTCACAACGAGGGACATTAGGAGATTGTGCAATAATTGACAGAGAAATAGGACCAGCTACAATTAACCCAAGTATGGTTTTATTAAAAAATATCACTTGTGTTGCTAGGTTTTTGTACTATATATTAATTGGGGACAGAATCCAAGTCGAGGTTAGAAAGAATATGGCTATGGGTGCAATTCCAATGCTTTCGCAAAAACAAATCAAAGAATTTCCTTTCCTTATTCCTATGAATCCAAAAGAACAACAAAAAATCGCATCCTGTCTTTCTTCCTTAGATGCGCTCATCACCTCACAAGCGGAGAAGATAGAGCAATTGAAATTGCATAAAAAGGGTTTGATGCAGGGCTTGTTTCCGAAAAATGTCTAAACTATGATTTTCAGGATTAAAGTATGAAGGATAAAAAATAAAAAACCATTTTTAAGGTGGTCAATTTACACCACTTTAATTCCATCGAATTCGATGGAATTAAAAAGAGGGTCGAATTCAACCCCCTTTAATGAAATAGGAAAAGCTAACAAATATGGCAAAGAGTAACAAAATAAATGTAAAAGGTATCGCAATTACCGTTTTAGTACAAAACGACTTGGACTATATCTCATTAACCGATATGACCGTTGGATTGAAAGAGGGAAGTGGTTTAATAGGCAAATGGATTACCAATAAAAATACGCTTGAGTATTTGGGAATTTGGGAAAAATTAAAGAACCTCCATTTTAATTACCCCGAATTCGGGGTAATTGAACAGGAAGCAGGAATAAACCGATTTATTATGTCGGTAGGGCAATGGGTAGAAAGGACTAAAGCCGCAGGTTTAATAGTAAAAGCTGGAAGATATGGCGGTACTTATGCACATAAAGACATTGCTTTTCATTTTGCAATGTGGCTCAGCCCTGAATTTCAAATTTATCTTATTAACGAATTTCAACGCCTCAAAGAAGAAGAACAAAAACTACTGGGCTGGTCTGCAAAACGCGAATTAACAAAACTTAATTATCACATTCATACAGATGCCATAAAGCAAAATCTGATACCCCAAGAGCTTACACCACAGCAAACATCAATTATTTATGCCAGCGAAGCCGATGTACTTAATGTTGCCTTGTTTGGAATAACTGCCAAACAATGGCGTGATGTAAATTCAAACCTTAAGGGAAATATAAGAGATTACGCCAATATTAACCAACTCATTTGTCTTGCCAATATGGAAAACCTGAATGCAGTATTCATTCAGGAAAAAATGCCGCAGAACGAACGCTTGAAAAAACTAAACCAAATAGCCATACAGCAAATGAAAGTGCTGGCGGAGGTTGAAAATAGGAAATTATTAAAATAATATGACAAATAAAGACCAACAACAACTGGGCAAAACCCTTTGGAATATAGCAGACGACCTAAGAGGTGCGATGAATGCGGATGATTTCCGTGATTATATGCTTTCCTTTCTTTTCCTTCGGTATTTGTCGTACAACTACGAAGAAGCGACAAAGAAGGAATTAGGGAAAGACTATCCCAATTTGCCTTCAACTGACAAGAGAACGCCTCTTTCGGTATGGTATGCTTCTAATAAAGATGAAGTAGTTGAGTTTGAAAAACAAATGCGTAGAAAAGTGCATTATGTAATCGAACCCAATCATTTGTGGAGCAATATCAGCGAAATGGCTCGTACCCAAAATTCAGAGTTATTAGTAACACTGGAATCGGGCTTTCGATACATAGAGAACGAATCGTTTGAAAGCACCTTTCAAGGCTTGTTTTCCGAAATCAATTTGAATTCCGAAAAACTCGGAAAAACATCAACTGAAAGAAACAAGAAACTATGCACCATCATTCAAAAAATTGCCGAAGGTATTGCGGAATTCTCTGCCGACTCTGATACGCTTGGCGATGCTTATGAATATTTGATAGGCGAGTTTGCAGCAGGTTCGGGCAAAAAAGCAGGTGAGTTTTATACACCGCAACAAATATCAACCATACTTTCTGAAATTGTAACATTAGACAGCCAAGAACCAAAGACAGGCAAGAAAGGTAAATTAGATAAGGTTTTAGATTTTGCTTGCGGTTCGGGTTCTTTGTTGCTGAATGTGCGGAAACGAATCAAAGACAGTGGCGGTAGTGTAGGCAAAATTTATGGACAAGAAAAGAACATCACCACCTACAACCTTGCCCGAATGAATATGCTTTTGCACGGTATGAAAGACACCGAGTTTGAGATATTCCACGGAGATACTTTAGAAAATAGTTGGTCATTGCTCAACGAAATGAACCCAAGCAAAAAGACAGAATTTGATGCTATTGTAGCTAATCCGCCTTTTAGTTTGCGTTGGGAACCAAATGATACGTTGGCAGAAGATTTTCGTTTTAAAAGCTATGGTTTAGCACCAAAATCAGCAGCAGACTTTGCTTTTTTATTACATGGTTTTCACTTCTTGGGCAAAGAAGGAACAATGGCGATTATTTTACCTCACGGTGTTTTATTTCGTGGCGGAGCAGAAGAACGAATTAGAACGAAACTTCTAAAAGACAATCATATTGACACAGTAATAGGTTTGCCTTCCAACCTATTCTATTCAACAGGTATTCCTGTTTGCATATTGGTTTTGAAGAAATGCAAAAAACACGATGATGTATTATTTATCAATTCATCGGAACACTACAAACAAGGCAAGAGACAAAACACGCTAAGAGAAGGAGAAAACGGAGAACCAAACGATATTCAAAAAATAGTTGAAACATACAAATACCGCCCTGAACACATTGAAAGATATGCTCGTAGAGTTTCAATGGACGAAATTGAAAAGAACGGTTACAATCTTAATATTTCAAGGTATGTCAGCACATCAGAAGATGAATTACAAATTGACTTAAAGGATGTAAACAATAAACTGACTTCAATAAATGAAAGCATAAAAACAAATACAGAGAAACACAATGAATATTTAAAAGAGTTAGGATTGAAACCGATTTGACTTGTCCTGATATAGGTTTACACAAATAGTGTAAATTAACACCGCACAAATATCATGGACAAGAAAAAAGAAAACATCAGTAAAGAGGCCATCGTAGCCGAGTATCTAACCGGGTCAATAAGTTACCGTGGATTAGAAGCTAAATACGGAGTTCCGAGCAGAAGTATCTGCGATTGGGTGCTTGAATATCAGGGCAGAAAGCCAAGTTGGAAAGAAAAGAAACGGCACAAATTAGAAAAAGAAGGTAAAAGCCCTGAACCGGAGTTGCCAAAAGATGTAAAGCTTTTGCAAGATGCTTTGCATAAAAGCCAACTAAAAGGCGAACTGCTCGAAGAAATGCTAAAACTTTCTGAAGAGTATACCGGAATCGACCTGCGAAAAAAGTTTGGTGTCAAGCGATAATGAATGTGAGTCAAAGAGAAAGCCGCAGTATTACTGCTCTTTGCTCGTTGCTTGGCTATACCAGACAGGCTTATTACCAACATAAGAAGCAATTGGAGAAAGAATCGTTGCAGCATGATTTGTTGATCGACCAAGTCCTAAACATCAGGAAAAAACAAAAGCATATAGGTGGCAGAAAACTGTTGTTTTTATTAGAACCATTTATACAGGAACACCACATTTCAATAGGGCGTGATGCTTTTTTTGATTTGCTTTCAGAACGTTGTCTATTGGTTCGAAAAAGGAAGCGGAACAAACCAATAACAACATTTTCAGACCATTGGATGCGTAAGTATCCTAACCTGATAGAAGGGTTTTATCCAACTGCACCAAACCAGCTTTGGGTCAGCGATATTACTTATATTGTGGTTGGGGATTATTCCGGTACATACTGATCCACTTATTCCGATCCAAACTGATCCACTATTCCGGATGAAACTGATCCATATGTTAAAATGGAATTAACATGATTCACCATATGGGAGTTACACCCACAATAGTATTTGGAGAACTCGATAAATCGAAAACAGATAGGATTGTTAAAATTCAGCACATATTTAAAACTGCTGGGATTGATTCAAAAATATCCAATGATATCGAAGCAGATTTATGGAGAAAATTCATCGCGATTTGTGTAAGTGGACTGTTAGCCGTTTCAAACACAACATACGGAGAATTAAGAGAAATAAAAGAGACTCGAAAGCTAATGATTGATATGCTCAATGAGATATTTCTTTTATCTAAGAAAATTGGAGTAAATATTGAGACTGATTTCGTTGACAAGACGCTTGCATTTATCGACACATTCCCATATGATTCAACTTCTTCACTAACAAGAGATGTTTGGAATAAAAAACCATCAGAAATTGAATATCAAAATGGTACAGTTGTCAGATTGGGAGAAAAATTTGGAATTGAGACACCGATTAATAAATTTGTATATAATTGCATTTTACCGTGTGAACTAAAAGCACGGGGATTAAAAACATGAATCTACTGCGCACAATAAATAAGACGGTTTTTATGCTTTTTTAAGTCATTTGCACCCTTAAAATTGCCTAAAAAGTTTGTTTTCATTCCTTTTTGTTCGCTACCGGGAATACGATTTCCTTTTGTATCAAAAGTGCATACCAGATTGCTTAATTATGACTGTTTTGTTAAGAACCATGCAGGAGACCATATCTGTGGCTGAAAAAGAATATCCATACCTGAACCCCAAAAGAAGATTAAGATTGGTGAAGCACATACAAAAACAAATCACTAAATTTGAACGTGCAATTGAAATTTTAGATTTCGTATCGTATTGATTATAAATACGAAAAATTGACCTTAGTCAAAAGCAATAAAACCCAAAGATGAAAATAAAAGAATTTTTAAGATTCATTGATTTACGAACAGAAGTAGAGGACTTCGATACCATTCATGAAGAGATTGAAAAGAGTATCGTTTTTAAAGGAACAAATCTTTGGATTTTAGGTTTTGCAATAATTGTTGCATCGGTCGGACTTAATACGAATTCCACAGCGGTTATTATTGGAGCAATGCTTATTTCACCATTGATGGGACCAATAAATGGTATTGGTTATGGTTTGGCAACATACAATTTTAAAATTTTCAGAAGTGCAATTAAGAATTTCAGCTTTGCAGTTATGGCTGGCTTAATTGCCTCAACGCTTTATTTTGCACTCAGCCCGGTATCCACCGCTCATTCAGAACTATTGGCAAGAATAAGTCCAACCATTTATGATGTACTAATAGCCTTATTTGGCGGGCTCGCAGGCATTGTAGCCATAAGCAGTAAGCTCAAGGGCAATGTCATTCCCGGTGTTGCTATCGCCACTGCATTAATGCCGCCATTATGTACAGCCGGGTATGGCTTGGGTACCGGACAATTTGAATTCTTTTTTGGCGCCATGTATCTTTTTACTATCAATACGGTATTTATTGCCATATCCTCTATCGTTATCTCTAAAGTGTTGAAGTTTCCGATAAGAACACAGGTGGACCTGAAACGGAAAAGACTGCTGAATCAATATATATGGGTTGTTATAACATTTACAATTATACCGAGCATATATTTTGGTTATCTGATGGTTCAGAATGAGAAATTTTCAGAAAAAGCTTCCAAATTCACTAAAAGCATTTCTATTTTTGAAGGAAGCTATTTATTAAAAGATGAGATTAATGCCCCTAATAGAACTATACGTTTGGTATATGGCGGTAATACCCTGACCGAAAAAAGCAAAAATGAAGTGATTTCCAAATCCAAAGAATATGATCTGCAAAATGCAAAATTGATTATCGACCAGGGATTTTCAACCGATGAAACTAGTAATAACGAGGCAGATATATTACGGAATGAGTTAAATGCCTTGACACTTTCACTTAATAAAAGCGAACGAACAATCGACAGCATATCAAATAAGCCATTAATGGGGAAACAGATACTCGCTGAAATCAGATCATTATATGCTCAAATCAAGACATGTTCTTATTCTGAGACATTTATTTTTTCAGATACATCTTCCAGTTATCAAAAGACCGCTTTAATAATTTTTTCAAGCCCTAAGAATTCTCTGAAAGATAATGAAAAGAATAATATTGATAATTGGCTAAAAGCACGTTTAAACACGACTAAAGTCAAGGTATATTTTGATCAGACAGATGCTAAATAATTAAAGAGAAAGTTGCCAGCCTATCACAGCATCTTGCTTGCATGCCCTTCGTGTTTCGGTTATAAGAAACGCTTAGACATGACACCGCTTCAATTCAACAGCAGAAACGAAAAGACAAGCAAGCTACAAAGTATCAGGCATAATTTAAAAAAGACAGCGTGCAAGTAATGAAACGAAGAAGAAAAATGATTACAGCCTTAATAATAGTAATAGGAGTTTTGGGGGCTTTTACAATCCAAACAACGATTGCTAATAAGCAATATGAAAACAAAGTTCAGAAAATGAAGGATGATAAGACCTTAGAAATTATCATAGAAAACCCTGTTGAACACAAGGAATTAAAGCAAGATGGATATTCCATTCATTATTATACTACCGGGGTCAAAATCAAGGAATTAATTGTATTTCTTCATCCTGCATTTGCTGACCATCGGTGCTTTGATAAGCAAATTGTTTTTTTTGCAAAGGAGTTTCGAATAATAACGATTGACATGCTTGGGCACGGATTGTCAAAGCTTGAAAAATCAAAGGATAAAATTGATTTTACGATTCACCACATCGACACGATTCTTAAAATGGAAGGATATAGCAAAGCTCATTTTGTTGGGGTTTCCATGGGAACATTGATTGCTCAGTATTATGCCTTGCACCATCCTGAGAAAGTTCAGTCGATGACCATTTTAGGTGGATATGATATAAATGCAGACAATAAGGAAATTGCGAAAGCACAGCGTTCGGAAAATATCAAATGGATATTTAAAGCAGTATTCTCAATGAAATCGTTTAGGAGATATACCTCATCGGGTTCTGTTTCTAAACCAGAAGAGCAAGCACGATTCTATGAGATGGCTGGCCTATTCACGAGAAAGTCATTTACCTGCATGTCTGGACTTGGGAATGTTATTAAACAGAGAGATACGATCATCAGAATCTACCCATTATTAATTCTAAGCGGGGACAAGGATATTGAATTAGCACGAAGTATGAGTAAAAAGTGGCACCACAATGAACCGACGAGTAATTATTACCTGATTGAAAATGCAGGACATTGTGCCAATATGGATAATTCGGATGAATTCAATCGAATTGTGATAGAATTTATGAAACAAGAAAAACAGGAAACGAACCCGCAATAAATAGAACTCTGAGCGGTCTGCATCGCTTGTACTGTTTGTAACCCAGCGATGAATCCACAATAACCCAGTTCGGCTCAGGCTGTGCCTGAGTCGGTTTATGATAAACAGGCTGTGCCTGTTTATTGCTGCAAAAATGCACCACCAAAAAATATCCGGAATATCACATCAATTTTTATTTTATTTTCAAAAAACAGCATATATTTGATACACAGTAATTATAAAAGAAGGTTTTAAGACGAAGTGTCTTTATGGGTAATTATACCAAAAACTAGCCTATACAATGAAAATACTACATATAATATTTTTGCTTTTTATAATGACAAGTTGTGCTGTTATACAGGAATCAAAAATGGCTAATCAGCATTTTGTTTATTTGAAAAAGACAGACTTCGAGAAGTTGAACGGAGAGTATAGAAACTATGCAGACACAGCGGTTGGAGTTTTTATTGATAATCCAAATTTGGGAGCATTTCATCCACTGACATTTTGGGAACAAATCAAAAGGCATCATCGATACAGTCAAGAAGAAATCAACCAACAGACAGTGAGAGTGACATTTGTGTCAAATAGAAAAGCTGTATTGGAGTTAATTAAATCTGACAGTATTGTTGATAGTAAAGTAATTAGTGTCTGTCCATAAAGTCCTTCATTTCATGATTTCTGATAATTTTTTTCAATGCGTGAAGAATTTTTTACTTCGAAAAAATATTCGATAACGCTTACGCAGCGATCAGGTGTTTATATCTTGCCCAAATTTGT
>JAUSOY010000040.1 GCA_030656615.1 Bacteroidales bacterium
AGACTGCTTTTTAATGCTTTTTGTGTGCTTTTTCATACACAAATATAGCTATATATATTTGAATTACAACAGTTTAATTTATAGAACTCCCCTTAAGCTACTTGGAACTGTATTGAACTACAAAGAATTGACGAACGATGAAAGTGTTGGGCTGCTAAAAATAATTTCAGATTATGCATATGCACTCGATATCTTAGACCAATATGATTATCAAAGCCTCGAAATAAAGAATACATCTGGAAAAGGAATTTATATGTTGACTTATCAGGAAGCAATGAGTCAAATTTCGGTGGCAAAAAAAGTACATGGTAATAGTAATTTGTTTGGACGTGAAAAAGATAATTCTTTTAGAAGTTCATTATCAACAATTTATCAAACTTTTAATGGAGTTGACTTGTACCCAAGTATTGAGGAGAAGGCTGCAAATTTATTGTATTTCATCACAAAGAATCATTCATTTATAGATGGCAATAAGCGAATTGGAGCCTTTTTGTTTTTATATTTTTTAGAACGAAATGGAGTTCTATTTGATGAGAATGGAAATAAGAGAATTGCAGACAATGCAATGGTGGCTTTAACTTTAATGATTGCAGTCAGCAACCCAGTGGAAAAAGAAATAATGGTTAAAGTAGTCGTGAATTTGATAAATAAAAATAATAATGTATGGTAGTCGAGCAGGTTGTCCCCCCGTTCGGCTCAGGCTGTACCTGTTTATCGCGGCAAAAATGCAGTATTAAAAAATATCCGGAATATCACATCAATTTTCAAAAAACAGCATATATTTGATACACAGGAATTATAAAAGAAGGTTTTAAGACGAAGTGGGGTTGGGGGCAAGCATAGGAATAACGACAAACTATTATAAATTATGAATAATAAATTGATTCTTACATTGACTTTCTTATTGATTCTAAAGTCAATTTATGCACAAGTATTCTTTTTCCCTGCAGGATTAGTTGCTTCTGCAATTATGCCTGAACATGGGTTTTTACCGGGTAAAAAATTTGCTTATTATTCTACAATTGATCGGCACGATTTAAAACAGGCAAAATTTAGAGTGGAAGTTTATGATGATAGAGCAAAATTAAAATTATCAAAAACAGGATGCTCTGATGTTGAGTTTACAAACTCTTCTGAATTTGAGACATCGGAATGTATTTATAAGCTTGGTCAATATGTTGATACTTTACTGAAACAATCAAATGCAATTCTTGATTTATCATCAAATGATACACTACAAATTAGACTTCAAGGGATTGATTCTCGTTTGATTGGATTTGGATATATTCGAGCTCATGGGATTTGCCAAATAAATGTTAAATATCATAACCGACAACAAACATATTGTATCGACATTACCGATGCAGATAAGAATTCTCCAGTAAGCCCAAATGCTTTTGTGACAAGAAAGACAGCGACGCGAATTATGGCATCAGCTTCAATGCGAGAAGTAATAGAAAAAATGATTATTGATTTGGAAAGAAATATAAATTAAAAACAACAGCCACCAATAAATAGAACTCTGAGCGGTTCCCGTTCGGCTCAGGCTGTGCCTGTGTTCTCGCTGCAAAAATGCAGCATCAAAAAATATCCGGAATAGCACATTAATTTTATTTTGTTTCCCCTTTGGCTCAGGCCACGTTATGTGGGATTATTAAAATGAATCTGAACTTGACAATTATACCAATATTTGGTACTTTTGAAGAAAATTTGATGAATTATGAATAGAAATACCTCAATATCAATAGGAAACTACTTTGACAGTTTTATAAAAAGTAGAATTTCTGCAGGGCGATATAAAAATGCGAGTGAAGTAATCAGGGCAGGACTAAGACTTTTAGAAGAAGAAGAAAATAAGGCTATTGCCCTAAGAGAAGGTATTCGAGAAGGGATAGAAAGTGGAATTGCTCATGACTTTAACGCTGAGACCCATTTAGGAAAAATAAAGGCTAATAGGAACTTAAATGGCTAAATATACGTTTACAAACAAAGCGGTTTATGATTTAACTCAGATTTGGAATTACACCCTTGATAAATGGTCTGAAAATCAAGCAGACAAATACTATCATATGCTTATCGAAAATTGCAAAGAAGTAGCATGCAACCCTGATTTAGGCAATAATTATTCAGGAGTTACTGAAAACTTATTAGGGTTTAAAGCAGGACGACATATCATTTTTTACCGCATGATTGAGAGGAATGAAATAGAAATCCTAAGAATTCTTCACGAACAAATGGATTTAAAGAATAGAATAACAGAAAAATAACACCACATAAGCCGTTCGGCTCAGGCTGTGCCTGAGTCGGTTTATGAAAACAGGCTGAGCCTGAGTTCTTGCAGCTAAAATGCAGCACCCAAAAATATCCGGAATTTCACATCAGTTTTTATTTTTTTCAAAAAACTGCATATATTTGATACATAGTAATTACAAAAGAAGGTTTTTAGACGAACTGCCGTTATGGTGCATTTAAGAACATGAGAACAATATTATTAAGCATATTTGTCATTTTTACACTGAATTCATTCAGTCAGCAAAAGGCATGGTCTGAAGATACAACCTATTGGTATAATTATCAAAAATATTTAAATGACAAGATTGGCCTGGAGGAGTTATCAAAATCACAGTTTCCTTTTGCAATCAGAATTTCCTCTTTGAACACAATTACAGATATTTGGACTGAAGATGGCAAGAAGTTCTTTGGAAGCCAAACTTACTTCACTTCTACCTCTGAAGATAATCTTGAAAACATAAAATATTTATTCAGGAATGAAATCATTAGAGAAGATACTACACAAATAATCAGACAGCTTATAGAGGAATATAATATCCTTTTTTTGCCACCTCAAGATTCCATAGAAGGTTGGGTAGATGGTTTTGATGGCACAATATATCTAATCGAATATGCAACAACTAATACCTATTCGTTTAAAAGCTATTGGACGCCAACAGCTTTTCCATTAATACCTGAAGCTGTAACGCTATCGAATTTTGTGTTAAAAATCAATGAACTTCTGAAGGAAAATCAAAAATTTGACAGTTTTATAAAGTCTCTACCAAATAATATAAGCTACCGATATGGTAATGCTTGGACAAGAAAATTGATAAATAGAAAAAAATAAAACGCACCATAATAAATAGGAATATGAGTGGTGCGCAGTTCCGAAAGCTTTCGGAACCAGCGATTATTACATGTTGAACTATATCTCGACTTCGCTCGATACAGCGCAACCAATAGATTTTTAGCTATGTACTTAAATATCTGGAATATTACATCAACTTACATTTTGTTTTTAAAAAAAAGCATAGCGTTCGGCTCAGGCTATGCCTGAGTCGGTCTATTAAAACAGGCTCTGCCTGAGTTCCCGCTGTAAAAACACAGCATTAAAAATTACCGTTCGGCTCAGGCATTGCCTGAGTCGGTTTATGAAAACAGGCTGTGCCTGTTTATCGCTGCAAAAATGCAGCATCAAAAATATCCGGAATATCACATCAATTTTTATTTTGTTTTCAAAAACAGCATATATTTGATACACAGTAATTAGTGTCTGTCCATAAAGTCCTTCATTTCATGATTTCTGATAATTTTTTTCAATGCGTGAAGAATTTTTTACTTCGAAAAAATATTCGATAACGCTTACGCAGCGATCAGGTGTTTATATCTTGCCCAAATTTGT
>JAUSOY010000048.1 GCA_030656615.1 Bacteroidales bacterium
CTTCTTATACCCAAAATATTTTTATCGTTAAGTTATTATATTAGTTATCAACAATTTAAGTTTAAAGACAGACTCTATCTAAGCTAATACATGAGAACAAACAAAATGCCGAAGAGTTATCTGCCGCTTACAAAATAATAACCAAACAAGAAAAAGAGATAAAAAAACAAGCAGAAGCTTTAATTTGTGCTGACAAAGAAAAAGAAAAACGTAGTGCAGAATTAATTAGTGCTAAGAAGGAACTCGCCCATAAAGCAGAGTTAATCAATGCAAACAAAAAACTTACCCATCAAATTGAAAAGCGCAAACAAATAGAATTGGCATTGAAAGAAAGCAATGAGAAGTTTTCAAAGGCATTCCAGTCATCCCCCTATTCAATCACTATATCAAGGCTGGAAGATGGGGGATACATTGAAGTCAACGATACCTTTGTCTCAATGTCAGGTTTCACCAGAAAAGAGGCACTTTCCAATACAACAATTGGACTTAACATATGGGTAGATAAAGAAGAACGAAATTCGGTAATATCTACTCTTCTTTCTGGTAAGGATGTTGAAGGGAAAGAATTCCAATTCAGTAAGAAGAACGGAGAAATCATGACTGGTTTGTTTTCCGCCAAAATCATCAATGTCAATAAAGAACCCTACATGATAGCCAGTGTTGACGACATCACTGAACGCAAAAAAGGAGAAGAGCATCTTAAAGAATCACATCAAATAGTTGAAGGTATTATCAATTCTATTCCTGCAAGGGTTTTCTGGAAGGACAAGAATCTTGTCTATTTAGGCTGTAACACATTATTTGCAAATGATGCAGGATTTTCCAGTCCAAAGGACATTATTGGGAATGATGATTTCCAGATGGGATGGAGTAAAGTGGCGAAATTGTATCGTAACGATGACCTGCAGGTTATTATTAGCAAAAAACCAAAGTTAGACTTTGAAGAATCACAAATTACGCCAGAAGGAAATACAATTAATCTGCTAACAAGCAAAACCCCACTTCTTAATAAGCAAGGTGAGGTTACTGGTATTCTTGGAACATATGTTGACATCACAGAACGCAAGAATGCAGAGAGAGCATTGGCAGAAAGTAGGAAAATTACCGAAAGATACCTGAATCTTGCTGCTGATTTAATCATGTCACTGGATACTCTCGGCAACATTACATTGTTGAACGATAGTGGATGCAAATTACTTGGGTATAAAACAGATGAATTAATTGGAAAGAATTGGTTCAAAACCTGTATATCTCAAGAAATCTCAAGTGAAATATTAAACGATTTTGAAAAACTGATAAATGGAAATATCAAGACTTATGAAAACTTTGAAAACTCAGTCAAAACAAAAAGTGGTGAATTAAAGACAATACTTTGGCACAATACTTTACTCAAAGATTTAAACGGGAAAATAACGGGAACAATTAGTTCAGGTGTTGACATCACTGAACGCAAACAGGCTGAATTAGAGTTATCTATAGCTAAAGAAAAAGCCGAAGAAAGCGACCGATTGAAATCAGCTTTTCTTACCAATATGAGCCATGAGATACGTACTCCCATGAATGGCATTCTTGGATTTGCAGAACTCCTGAAAGAACCAAACTTATCAAGTGATGACCTGAAAGATTATATTCAAACCATCGAAATTAGTGGAGCACGTATGCTCAATACAATCAACAGTATTGTTGATATGTCTAAAATTGAATCAGGACTTATGGGTATTGCAATTACAGAAGCGAATATTAACGAGCAGATTGAATTCACTTATAAGTTTTTTAAACCAGAAGTTCAACTTAAAGGGTTGAAGTTCTCGTTTAAAACCGGTCTGCCAACAAAAGAATCCATCATTAAAACAGACAATGAAAAAGTCTATGGAATACTGACGAACCTTGTTAGAAATGCCATTAAGTTTACTTTTGAAGGCTCGATTGAATTTGGCTATGAGAAAAAAGGGCAATACCTTGAATTCTTCGTTAAAGATACAGGGGTAGGCATTCCCCAAAAACAACATCAGATGATTTTTGAGAGATTCAGGCAGGGTAGTGAATCTCATAGCCGAGGTTATGAAGGCAATGGCTTGGGTTTATCAATATGTAAAAGCTATGTAGAAATGCTTGGTGGCAGGATATGGGTGGAAAGCGAAGAAGGTTTGGGTTCAACATTTTATTTTAGCATTCCTTATAATGCAGTATCAAAAGAAAAAACTGAAATAATTCATGCAGAGTTTGATGAGTATAACGAAGTTGAAATTAAAAACCTTAAAATATTGATTGTCGAGGATGATAAAATATCCTATTCATTACTCTTTTTAACACTTCAAAAAATCAGTAAAGAAGTTATACAAGCAATAACAGGCGTTGAAGCAGTTGAGGCTTGTCGTAATAACCCAGACTTTGATTTGGTATTAATGGACATCAGAATGCCCCAGATGAACGGATTGGAAGCCACACGTCAAATCCGTCAATTTAACAAAGAGGTAATCATTATTGCTCAAACAGCCTATGCTTTTGTTGGCGACAGAGAAAAGGCAATAGAAGCAGGATGCAACGATTATATTTCTAAGCCAATTAATAAGACCTTGTTATATGAGTTAATAAAAAAGCATTGTAAAAAATGGGATACGAAGGCTTCAGAATCAATGGTTTGACGAATATGAAATTAATGGTGAGAGTGAAGTAGGTAAAGGGGGGGAGTAAATTTTCTTATGCGATTCCAAGGAGTTACTTAAACTAAACAATTTGATTGGTTATTTGAAATGATTGGTAAAGGCCTCTACTTTCTCCTTTGCCTTTTACATTTCCGCTCTTCGCTCTCTACGAAATGTGTGAATATTGTAGGGGGGTTCTAAAAATTCATTTTTTTCAAAATTTTCGGAAAGATATCAAGAACCCGTTACGATATCTTGCGAAAACGACATTCAAATGAAGGACAAATCCCTATAATTCGCACTTTAAAATGTCGCAATTTTTGAATTT
>JAUSOY010000041.1 GCA_030656615.1 Bacteroidales bacterium
TCAAAAATTGCGACATTTTAAAGTGCGAATTATAGGGATTTGTCCTTCATTTGAATGTCGTTTTCGCAAGATATCGTAACGGGTTCTTGATATCTTTCCGAAAATTTTGAAAAAAATGAATTTTTAGAACCCCCCTAAAATCAGAATTTGGTAATGGCTTTTTTTGGATAAAGGACCTGGTTGAATCTTTAGGCGTTTATGAAAAAAACAGGAATACCTATCCCACACTCGAAAGCTATATGCCGGTGCTAATTGATTTTTATAACGGTCTGGCTAGCAAGAGTGAATCAATGTTTGAACTGAAGGAATAATTAAAAAATGAAGACCCAATAATGACGAAGCAATGCTCCACATCATACATCAAGTCTCAAAAGAAGTATTTTCGGAGAAATCATGTGGACTTTTAAATCGACCATTGGGGGATTAATTCTTTTCGCGATGTTTTTTTTGAAGTTTGAAAATATCATTCCGATCGTTTAACCACTTATCACTATAATTAACCGCTTATCATTTTTCCTTTTGATACATGGGTTTGAGTTTATTTCTTTGAATGATTTTTTGCAAGTAAATTATTTAAAATTCAAAGTGCATGAATTACACAAATCTCCTGATTTCAGAATTTCATAAAAATTAGCATACTTTAAGATCATTATATTCTATATGAAAGGTGTATTAAAATTATAAACAATAACGATGAAATCATATTCTATTACAGCTTTACTTTTTTTTAGTATTGCTTCCAATATTTTCGCCCAGAAGGTAGATTTTTCAGCATATTTAGCTTCCAGCGGTGGAACGCACACTTCTACCCCATCAGTTGTAGATAAGGAAGGAAACATCTTTATTGCCGGTGGTACAAGAGAGGGTTTGAAATTAACAAACGATGCTTTCCAAAAAAAATATAATGGGCATACTTTAGATGATTGGGCTGGAGGCGATGCCTTCTTAATGAAATTATCACCTTCAGGAGAATTAATTTACTCAACTTATATAGGTGGTTCAGGTTCAGAGTTCTATTGCTTACAAATGACCCTTGATGACCTTGGCAATGTGTATGTTGGATTTACAACAGATTCAAAGGATTTGCCGGTTTCAGATAATGCCTTCCAAAAATCAATAAAAGGTGATAATGATCATTACATTATTAAGTTCTCCAATGATTGCAAATACATCGCATCTACTTACCTAGGAGGTTCAGGAGGTGATCACTGGACAAGACTTGCAGTCAATAAAAATAACTTGTATTTAATTGGAAAAACTAAATCGCAGGATTATCCCACTACAAAAAGAGCCCTTCAAAAGGAGTACGATAATTCTGTACCACCAGATAGTAGTAACAGGTATATCGTGGGTGACATAACAATTACATCGCTATCATTAAATCTTGATAAAGTTTTATATTCCACTTATTTAGGAGGAAATTCTATGGATTTTATTAAATCCTTTGCTTTCGGCTTAAATGGAGAGGTTATTCTCGCTGGTCAGACTTATTCTGAAAATTTCCCTGTGACAAAAAACGCTTATCAAAAATCCAAGGTTGGAAAAGAAGATGGTTTTCTTACAATCCTCAGCCAAAAACTGTCTAAGATTGAATATTCAAGTTTTATCGGAGGGGATTCAACCGATATAGTCAATTATATCTATATAGAAGATGCAGATAATATTATTCTCGTTGGTGAAACAAAATCACCCAATTTTCCTATTACTTCCGACGCTATAAGCAAACAGTATATTGGAGGGAGAGCTGATGGTTTTATATCAAGGTTTAATCTGAAATCGAATAAGCTGGTATATTCAACTTTTATTGGAGGTGCAAGAACCGATCAGTTAAGATATATCGCGAAAACCGAAAAACAAAAATATGTGTTGGTCGGGACGTCGGCATCAAAAGATTTTCCGATAACAAACGATGCGCTGGACCCGTCAATTGATGCTGGATTGGATTTGGTAGTACTTATACTTGACAACACTCTGAAGACCATTGAATATTCAACTTTCGGAGGGGGCTCAAAGCAGCGAATTATGGATCCAATAGTCAATTTTACAAAAGAGGGTAAGTTGATAATCACATCCATGTGTGTTACTCCGGATTTCCCTGCAACATTTAAAAATGCTGAACCCGACAAATCCTGGACTAATTGTATATGGAAATTTGATTTAAACGGTAAATAAACAGATGGACACAATACAATGCTTTTATAAAGTAGCGAAAAATTTGGATTTTCAATCCAAACAGAAAAGATGTTGCGTTTTTAGAAATATGGTGCTTATTTGTCTGATCCTGCTCGTTACGTTTACCCAACCTGTTTATTCGCAAGCAAAACCTGAGTCGCCGAAATCTGATGAAATTACTAAAACTCTTTTAGAAATAGTAAATAAAGGTAAAGCGCCTGGAATAATTGCGGCCATTATTTCAAGTAAAGGTGTAATAGCCATTGGGTCTGCAGGGGTACGTAAAGTTGGCTCTGATGTTCCTTTAACTTGCAATGACATTGTGCATCTTGGCTCTTGCACCAAAGCAATGACCAGCACTATGATTGCCACATTGGTAGCAGAAGGAAAGCTTAATTGGGATATGAAACTGATTGAAGCAATTCCTGAATTAAAAAACAAGATTCATACGGATTATCATAAAATCACACTATGGCAACTACTTACGCACCGTGCCGGTATTCCAAAAAATCCAACTGATGAGGATGCATTCAGTTCAAAAAAAATCATAGAAAGACGACTGGCAATAATAGAAGATAATTTTAAGTCACCAGCTGCCTATGAAATTAATAAGTTCAATTATTCAAATTTCGGATACATGATTGCGGCATGCATGGCAGAACGAGTAACAGGTTTAAGCTGGGAAGTTTTAATGAAAAAACGATTATTCGAGCCACTGGGGATGTCGTCGGCAGGATTCGGTAACCCCAATAAAAATAAATCAACAGATCAACCTTGGGGTCACCATGGAAATTCATTGAAATGGTGGTCAAGTGAATCTTACTATTCAGAAGCAGGCGGACCTGCGGGTGATATATATTGTAACATTGCTGATTGGGCTAAATTTATTTCTCTTCAATTATCAACCGAAAAACCAATTCTGGAGCGCAAGTATTTAGACAAACTAATAGAACCACCGGATGGATTTTATGCCGGTGGTTGGGGTGTTGCAGAACATAATTGGGCAAAAGGAATTACCCTTAATCATTCCGGAACCAATGAAATTTGGTATACTGTGGTTTTAGTTGCACCAAAACTTGATAGAGCATTTGTGGTAGCGACTAATTCATGCGACTTTAGTATAACAAGAGATTTATGCAGTGATATAATCTCAAAGTTGGTTAGGATGGAATTAAAAGCTATAAAAGATTAACAGAAAAGTTTACATCTAAATAAATAAAAAATAATATGAAAAAAGCGTTGATCACAATCATTTTGGTAACTAATGTTTTTGTTACATCCTGTTTGGCACAAAAGCAAATTGATCTTACTTATATTGCCAATGCCGGTTTTTTTGTTGAATGCAACGGAAAACAAGTACTAATTGATGCATTATTTAAAGAAGGCTGGGGCTCTTATTTGACACCCACAAATGAGGTCATATCAAAAATAATCGGCAAACAAGCACCATTTACGAATTCAAATTTACTGCTCATTACCCATGATCATGGAGATCATTTCGATGCTGCCATGGTTGAGGATTATCTCAAAAACAATACTAAAAATATGCTGGTGGCTCCTTCGCAGGTCATAAATGCGCTTTTAAAAAATCCGGATAATCAGAAACTCAGGAGCCAAATGGTTGAACTGAATAAATCAAATTCTGCAATATTTGACTTAACCATTCAGGGAATTCGAATAAGATCCTTTTTTATTCAACACGACACTCGTCCAATCATTGAAAACTTTGGATATTTAATTGATATAGATGGAATAAAGATTTTTCATTCAGGTGATAATACCGGTGCGGACTCCATTGAATATGAAAAACTAGCGCTACAAAATGATAAAATTGATTTGGCCATTTTAGGATTTTATGGATTTTGGAGTACAGAAGAAGAACGGGCCTTCACAAAAAAATACATCAATCCTAAAAATATTACTTTAATGCATATTCCTCCTGCAGAGGTTCGAATGGTAAAAGATTCGGTAAACACCATAAAAAATTTCATCGACATTACCGTATTTGAAAACAGTTTGGACAAAAAATCATTCATTTTCAAATAAACATAACCATTAAATCTAATTTGTGTGAAAACATTAAAATCACTGTTATTAATTTCATTTTTTTTTCTGAATATTCAATTTTCTGTAGGGCAAAATGTCGTAGAGTTACCCCATAAACCTATAGATAAATCCTATTTTGAACTTAAAAAAACCCTTGAAAAAATTGATGAAAGCAACGACCAAAAGTCGATAGACATAAGTATCAAGGCATTAGGCAAATACAAGGATCCTGAAATCAGGTATCATTTTATATATTGGGAATTATCCTTTCATTACGCGAAACTGAAACAATATGATAAATGCTTGGAAATTCTTCTGAAAGGACAAAAGGAAGGGTTATTCTATTTCATACGTAGCAGTGACAATACTTTTCCTGAATATGTTACGGAATTGAACAAGCTTGATGGATTTGATGAGTTCATGAAAAATAATACCCTTTTAAAAGATGAGGCTTCAAAAACAACAAATACCGAATTCATGATCAAACTCCCCGAGAATTACAACAAAAACAATAAGTATCCTCTTATGCTGATTTTGCATGGTGGTATTGGCAACATACCCGATTTACAGATGGACTACATCTCCGATAAACTGAAAAACGGATTTATCCTTGCTTATTTTCAAGGTGCCAGCTTAGCCGGATCCTATACCAGGGGTTTTACAAATGGATGGTTCGGAAGGGTTAAAAAAGGATATGATCAAATCATTGCAAAATATGCTGTCGATACCACAAAAGTAATCATAGCCGGTCCTTCTGCGGGTGGTGCACGTTCAATCATCCTTGGTGTGAATAATATGATTCCGGCAAAAGGATTGCTCTTGTCATTTGCCGTTACACCAGGTGGCATAGACAGTACTACTTATATCAATTCTGCTAAAAGAGGACTTAAAATTGCTTTGCTTTGTGGCGAAAAAGATTGGGCCATCAAAGAACAAAAAGAACTTGGAGTTAATTTCGACAAATATGGGTTCACAAACAGATTTGTTGTATTCCCAGAAAAAGGACATGAATATCCCGATAATTGGTCATACCATCTGGATACTTCGCTTGAGTTTCTTTTAAAGGAAGAATAAAGCTGAGTTTTCTCTTTCAAGATCAAAAAAGAACTGGTTAAACAGGCAACCTCTAATCGAATATTCATAAAAATAAGAAGAATTGTATGCGATAATTATGCTTTCTTGTACGGATGGGATTTTTTAATCTCCTGCATGCCCAAACAACACAAAAATTTTCTGTTTTGAAAGGAGATTATTTAGGTCAAACCCATCCTGGCGATACGCCGGTCGTTTTTGCCCTCGGAATTATCTCGGTCGATAGTACCATTGAGCATGGTGCCCCAACATTTTCTCCGGATGGAAATACCGTTTTCTGGCAATCGAATCTGCGCCATCAAGATAAAGAAACGGAAATATTCCTAAAAACAATGCACCGTAAAATTGGCCAATGGACAGCACCTTAAGCATCCCCATTCGGCGGGATGCCTGCTTTTTCACCTGATGGTAAACAACTTTATTGTCTTCCCCGTTCGGCTCAGGCTGTGCCTGAGTCGGTTTATAATAAACAGGCTATGCCTGTTTATTGCTGCAAAAATGCAGCCCCCGTTCGGCTCAGGCTGTGCCTGAGTCGGTTTATGATAAACAGGCTATGCCTGTTTATTGTTGCAGAAATGCATCACTAGAAAATATCCGGAATATCACATCAATTCTCATTTTGTTTAAAAAATCAGCATATATTTGATACACAGTAATTATTAAAAAATGGTTTTAAGACGTACAGCCGTTACCGCCAAGTGTAAAAAGACAACACAGTAGACAATTTGCAACATATAGACAGAAAAATGAAAAACGAAATATTGAAACATCTTTCAAAGTACATTCCAATAACCGAAGAATTGGAAGAGGAGCTCAGTAAAATAGAATTTATAAAATTCTTTACAAAAGGAACAATTCTACTTGAAGAAGGAAAGATCTCAAATGAATGCTTTTTCATAATTAAAGGCTGTATTAGAAGCTTCTATAATAAAGACGGCGAAGAAAAAACAACAGAATTTTATTCAGAGGAACAAGCTGTTGTACCCTCTGCTTATGGTAATAAAATCCCCTCAAAGTATTACCTTGAGTGCATTGAAGATACAATAGCTGGAGTTGGTACTCCTGAATTGGAAACGGAAATATATCAGAAATTTCCTCAGATAGAATCATTAAATCGTGCATTAGGGGAAGTTATTATGGCAAAATACCAAGATACGTTTGCTGAATTTAAAATGACTTCGCCCGAGGAAAGATATCTGGCTCTTTTAAAAAATAGACCTGATTTAATTCAACGAGTTCCCCAGCATCAAATAGCCAGTTATTTGGGAATTAAGCCCGAATCGTTAAGCCGGATTCGTAAAAGGATAATGAAATAAATATTCTGTTTTCTGTCTTTCTTAACTTAAGTCAACGAATTAGCTTATCATGGCGCTGTAATTTTGCGTTGAAATAATTGTTCAATTTAAATTACAGTAAAATGAAAACAAAAGGAATTACGATGGCATTATTATTTGCCTTGTCATTTACAAGCATGTTTGGTCAAAACCAAACTAAACAAAGTTCAGAAATATCAACTGAAAGGAAATTCTCAGTAAGCACAACTCACTTGATATTCTGGAATTTTGGAGAAGAAAAGACAAACACGCACCACTACGAGTTTCACGTTGGGTACAAACTTACTCCAAAAGACAAAATTGGAATTAAAGTTGCCACATGGAAACTTTTTGCACCAATGGGCATACCATTATGGGATCCACTTTTAATGAAAGAAGGTGCATTCTTCCCTGGTAGACTCAAAGAAACTGGTATAGGTGTTACTTATCAGCGTATGCTGTGGAAAGGATTATACGCTTCAATAGAAGTTTTGCCTTTAAAGAAAACGTATTTAGACGAAAATAAGAAAAAGATCGGTGATGGCTTTAAGTTGTATACTACCTATCACATTGGCTATCATATATCTTTATTTAAAAACAGAATGTACGTTGAGCCACAAATTCATTGCAACTATTGGCCAATTGATAGCAAGGCTCCCCAAAGTTTTCAAAACGAAGAAAACAAGTGGAACAACTATTTTCTCTTTGAACCCAATTTATATATTGGTGTGAACTTTTAAATTAAAAAACAATATATGCTATGGTTTGAGCGATTAGTGAATAAAAAATCTTAAGTAAGGAAATGGCAATATGAGCACTCAGCAACCCGGTAATGATTGTCTCAGGTATCCTGTTGAACATACCTGTTGTTGGAAACATTAATAGGGTTGTTTTAATTATAAAAACACTTTCAGTCCATAATGTCGTTTCAGAAGCTATTGATGTGCAGAATCCGCTGCGAAAATGCTCCGCACAAAAATCTCTGGTACATGCCATCAATTCCTATTCTATTTTTAAACAAACAGCATATATGTGATAATCAGCAGTTATTAAAGAAGGTTTTAATACGAATGGATGATAAATTCCGCAGAAAGCAAAGCAAATATCTTTGAAATTATGGATTATTACCCTATCTTTGATAGTATCAAATGATAGTATCAATGAAGCCTCCTTATAACATCACACCGAGAATTCTTAAACAAGTATCTGGTATTTCGGAAAAAATTGGGGAAGTAAATGCGAATTATATTAATAAACCATCGCCACAACTTAGAAAACAAAACAAGATTAAAACAATTCATTCTTCTTTGGGAATTGAAGGAAACACCTTATCACTAGAGCAGATTACAGCATTAATTGAAAATAAAAGAGTCATCGGACCTAAAAAAGATATATTGGAAGTTCTGAATGCTATAAGGGTTTATGATGATCTGGAGTCATTGGACCCATATTCTTCAAAATCATTTCTAAAATCGCATAAACTTTTAATGGATGGCCTGGTCGAAAATGCAGGTCGTTACAGAAATCAAAATGTTGGAATATTTCAAGGTTCACGGGGAGCACACATAGCACCACCTTCAGAGAATGTGCCATTTTTAATGAATGATTTATTCGAATATTTAAAAAAAGAGGATGAGCTGACCTTAATAAAAAGTTGTGTATTTCATTATGAAATGGAATTTATTCATCCATTCCTTGATGGAAATGGCAGGATGGGAAGGCTTTGGCAAACTGTTATACTCATGAATGAATATTCCGTTTTTGGATTCCTTCCATTTGAAACCCTGATAAGTCAAACACAACAGGATTATTATGAGGCTCTTTCAACAAGTGATATTAATGGAAATTCGACCATTTTTATCGAATACATGCTTAATGTCATAGAAAAATCCATGAGTGAATTGTTGAATTTTAACCAAAAAATATTTACAGAAACAGACCGATTGGAGTATTTTATTAAGTTAGGGAAAACTGAATTTAGCAGAAAAGACTATTTGAATGTCTTTAAAGATATTTCATCTGCCACAGCAAGCCGCGATTTAAAGAAGGGCGTTGATTTGAATCTTTTTGAAAGAACAGGATATAAGAATCTGACAATCTATCGATTATCGAGATGAACACCACACATCACTTACTGTATTTGTTATTACAATGCTATCAACCCATGTATATTAAAAATTGAAGGTATCCCTCGTTCGGCTCAGGCTGTGCCTGAGTCGGTTTATAATAAACAGACTATGCCTGTTTATTGCTGCAAAAATGCAGCCTCAAAAAATATCCTGAGTATCACATCAATTTTTATTTTGTTTTCAAAAAACAGCATATATTTGAGAAACAGTAATTACTGAAGAAGGTTTTAAGGCAGCTTACCCCATTTTGACCAGGAACTGCTTTTGTTGTTCAGACTTAGAGACTTCATAACAAACAATAAGCACTCATAAAAAATGAAAAAAACGATTTTATTAATTTTAGCACTTGCTACCTCATTCTGTTTTGGTTTCTCCCTTAAAACAATCATTTCAAAACAATCGGACGAACCAGTCAAAATGAAGAAAGTAACAGGTATCGGAGGCATTTTCTTTAAGTGTAAAGACCCAAACATATTGAGAGAATGGTATAAAACAAATCTTGGTTTAAACACGAACCAATATGGGGCAGTTTTTGAATGGCGGCAGGGTGCAGACACCACCAAAAAAGGATTCACCCAGTGGAGCCCGTTTAATGAAAAAACAAAATACTTCGAACCCTCTACAAAAGACTTTATGATAAATTATCGGGTTGATGATATAGAAGCTCTTGTTGCGGACTTGAAAATAAATGGCGTGGTTATTTTAGACACGATCGAAACCTATGATTATGGTAAATTTGTCCATATTCTTGACATCGAAGGGAATAAATTGGAACTCTGGGAACCCAACGACATCGAATACGAAAGACTAGGGAAGCAGCTTGGTAGCAAGACTACAAAATGACTTACTCAAAATAAACCTACAGCTAATAAATAAGACGCTGAGCGGCCTGAAACCCATGTCACACATGCAATGACCCGGCCGACGGGCTCTATCTGCTTGATGCGTGAACCGGAGTGCCACAGGAAGGACATATGGGTATAGTAATTTCCGTCCCTATTATAGCTCGTATAAGCCATTGATGCGTAATATCCGGGGTAAATATCATACAAAAAAATTCAAAATATTCAATCAAATCCTCATTTTTTTTAAAAATTTGCTTATATTTGGTACACAATAATTACAAAAGCAGATTGTAAGACAGCTTGCCTCGGTTTGACTGGGAAATGTCGATACAGACATGTTGTTCTAAGTACGAATTTAAACTTAAAATATGCTAGTAATTCTTGATGGAAAAGTGAAGCTATACATTAAATACATGGTTAGCCTTCGGTGTAAGTTAATAGTGAAGGCGGAGCTCGAAAATTTAGGAATTAAATACGTAGTGGTTGACCTGGGTGTTGTTGAGATATTTGATGACATCTCTTCTGAGCAACGCAAGCAGCTAAAGGAGAACCTGCTTCAGTCAGGTTTGGAATTACTCGATGATAAACGAAGTGTCCTCATCGAGAGAATACAAAATGTGGTGGTAGAAATGATTCATTACGCCGATGAGTTACCTAAGATAAACTTCTCTATTTATATTAGCGATAAGCTTGGATACGATTACACGTATCTATCGAATATTTTTGCTGAGGTGAAAGGTATTACCCTGCAAAATTATATTATTATCCATCGGATAGAAAAGGTGAAAGAACTACTGCTTTATGATGAGTTAAATTTAACAGAAATCTCTTACCGCCTCCAATACAGTAGCGTGGCCCATCTATCCAACCAATTCAAAAAAATTACTGGACTTACCCCCACCTTTTACAAGCAGTTGAAGCAAAAGCGGGTTGTAAATCTTGAGAATCTGTGAAATATATAACTTAATTTTATAGTTGTGTAACTCTTTCGGGAATTACTTGCCTCACCTTTGTCCTGTGAAAACTCATTCACACTTGCCCCGACAATTTCGGGTAATTAAAGGAATACACCATAATAAAAGTGCAATTTTATCGTCACCGTATCATGGTTTATGGCAAGAACACTATTTGCCGCATGCCAGTCGTCTGGAGATAAAGTTCTCGAAGTAAAGCACAATCTGGCGGATGTTAAGAAAAGAACTAAGGCCAGCAAGAAAAGGCTCATCTTTGCATTTTAAAAAATCGCAAGAAAAACCAATCATTTATTGCCTTTGATGGGGTCACCTTTGCCTGATCTTAAGAGGAATTAATTTGCATAAATGTTGAGACCAGCTTTTCCGAAAAGGCGGTGTAAACCTTAAAATCAAACGAATAGGTTTAATGAATGTCACTTTGAAAGTATTATTTAAAATTGTTATGTTTGTGACGCTTCTTTTATTTCTTTTTTCGGCAACATCTTGTGTTGTTTTATCTCCAGATCGAAATCATGATAATGGTAAACATAAGGGATGGTATAAAAATTCACATAAGAAATCTTCGATAAAGAAAAATGGAAAAGAATATAAAAACAATTCAAAGGGCAAGTATAAAAAATATTAGATAAACTGTTTATTATTCTTTTACCTTAAAAAATTGGAGTCCAGCAACCAAATTAAAAACGGGGCGATACCGACCTGCCTGACGGCAGGCAGGAAAGCCAAACGAGTAGGAAAATATCAATATTGAAACTATGAAAACCATCAAATTTGTAATTGCAATCCTTTTAATCTCTATGATAGGAGTGAGTTTAAATAGTTGCTCAAAATGCAAAGGAGAAGACCCTACAGCAAGGATTATTAATAATGGCACACATAAAGCCAGTGTTCAAATAAAAACTTCGGGGGGTAATACGGTCAACATTAATAATGTAGACCCCGGCACTGCATCACCATATGCAAGCTATGCTGCAGGAACCGTGACATTTACGATTACGGTGAATGTTAATGATTATGTAGAAACAGTTGTTATGAGTCAGTGTTTTGATTATGACATTTCAATAAATGCTCAAAATGTAATCACAACGACTCCTATTGACCGAAATGATTAAAAATTAATTTTAAGCAGAAGAAGAATACGCTAAATAAATGGTGCATTATTCTTTGAAATTGAACAAAATGGAGCCCAGAAACCAAATTAAAAACGGGGAGAAACCGACCTGCCTGACGGCAGGCAGGAAAGTCATAGGAGTAGGAAATTTAAAACGTAATTAAGTATGAAAAAATCATTATTTTTATTCGCATTTGCTTTGATTTTTATATCAGGCACTGCTTTTAGTCAAAGCCCTTTACCTGTTGGTAAAACGCAACTCAATCTTGGTGTTGGATTATCAGAATGGGGTGTTCCTTTTTATATCGGATTAGATTTCGGTGTTATTAAGGATATTACAATGGGTGTAGAAGTCTCATATCGTTCGTACAACGATAAACATTATAACCATAACATTATGGGATTTTCTGGCAACGGAAACTACCATTTTAATAGCTTGCTTAATATTCCATCGAGATGGGATTTTTATGCTGGTCTGAATTTAGGATTCTATGTTTGGTCATCTCCGGATGCTTATAGTGGAAACCATAGTTCCGGATTAGGTTTAGGTGGTCAAATTGGCGGTAGATATTTCCTCACGAATAAAGTAGCACTAAATCTCGAATTTGGTGGCGGTAATGCTTTCTCGGGTGGTAAATTTGGCTTAACGATTAAAATCTAAGCTACCTTACTAAATTGGACTCGGAGCGCTCTGCAAGGCCTGCCTTGCAAAAGGCAGCCAAGCAATGAGTACAGCCTAAACCGCTTCATTTGTGGCAGACGGTCCATTCCAAATTGACCTACCCCAACAGCTATTATTATATTACTGATTTCAAGCCAGCCGGCAGCGAATTCCCTAAGCATGGGAATACCGCTGCCGGTTTTTTTGTGGATAAAAGCATGCGCTAAATGGGTTCTAAAAACTTTTTTATCAAAGGCTTGCGGAAGTGGAAATGAATTTCTATATATTTGTGGGGAAGGTATGAAAGTACCTGAATTAAGTAGAATGTTTTTTTAGTGAAGAAATAAGGCAGGGTTTTCTGATTTGCGGAGTGGTGTATATTTTTTTACGATTTTTTAACAATTTAAATTATTGATTTACAAGTGTTTTAAGGTAGTGGTGTTTATACAATCGTTACCTGCAAGCGTAACAGCGATAGCAGACAAAACGGGGTAGCCGAAAACCGACCAGAGTAGGCAATAAAAACTAAAAACAAAAAATATGAACAAATTTTTCTTGACAGGTCTGACAATTATGATGACCGCAATCGTAAACGCTCAATCAATAAATGAGCAAGCAACAAAAGCAGGCAATGACGCATTTGCAAACGCAATGATTAGAAATGTTTTAATTGTTGTAGGAGTTGCAGTAGTTTATTATCTTTTCAAATCTTCTTCAAAGAAAACCGATAAAAACGATTAGACTATGAACAACTTATCCAAAGGAGCAAAATTATTGCTTTGTATTGTAACAGGTATTGTTGGTTTTGTAATTATTCCCGGCATATGGACAGCTTGGCAACAAAGTATGGGATACAAAACACCAGGAGTTATTTTCATTATGATAATTTGGGGTGCAACTGCCGCTGCAATCAGAGCAATTTGGAAATACCAACCTGATGACAATTCTAGTTCTAACTCTAATAGTTCATCAACCGATATTGACAGACATAAATTAGATAAGAACTGATTTTTATGTTTAAAGATTACTATGCAATTCTCGAAATTGATGAATCCGCTTCACAAGACGACATCAAGGCTGCATTTAAAAGGCAAGCATTAAAATGGCATCCCGACAGAAATATTCGTAAGGATACAACATCAATAATGCAAGACGTTAATGAAGCTAAACTAATCTTGCTTGACCCTGAAGCACGAGAGAGATACAATATAGAATATCTTAGATTTAAAGAATTTCAAAAACAAAAATATAACGAGAACAAACAAAGAGAAGAACAAAGTAAAAAGCAAAAAACAGAAGAACAAAAACATTATCAGGAAACAACAAGTCAAGCCAGAGATTATGAAGTCGAAGACGAAATTCTAAATAAATGGATGAATAATGCAAAAAAACAAGCCGTTGATTTAGCAAAAGAAACAATCGAAGACTTAAAGGGTATGACAAAAGAAGGGATGAAAGCAGCAACGGAAAAGGTTGGCATCCAAATCCCATCCCTACTTATTATGGCTGTTTTTTGCCTTATAATTGCACTATTAATTAAAACTTGTAACAATTAAAAAAATGAAGAAAAAAAGTATTTCAACGACAATTTTAGCATTACTTTTTATTGCTAACATTTATGGACAAGAAACCTATCAAACTTTTACAAACGCAGGTTTCAAAGTCAAATGTGGGTGTAAACTTTATGTGAACACGACATTTATTTCAATGGCTAAACAACAGGGTGCAAATAATATTTTGGCAGCATACATTTGTGCTGAAAATGAAGATAACCCAGACATTGGAGTAATTAACAACATAAATATTTATGATGAGTCAAAGAGTTATAAAAATATTCAGCCATCGGGCTATGCAACATTTGAAAAGAAATATCTTGAACAATATGCTACTAATCTCAAAAATGCAGGAATAAGTTACACATACACAACATATCAAGGCGTTTCTGCTATTGAATATACTTTTGACCAACAAGGACTACCAACAAAGGCGATAATTTTTTTAAAGAACAAAAAATCGTATTTACTTCAAGTTGGAACAAGAAAAAGCCTCACGACAAAATACAATTCACTGAAAACAAGCTTTGTAATTCTATGACAACAAGAACGCCAGCAGGTAACAGCACCTATAAGAAATTGGCGGTTCAGTGGTTAAATGAAGTTCAGTTTTTCAATCAAACTTTCGTGCAGGCTGAAAGTTTTGTGCTTCGAAATCGCCAACTTCTTATAGCTGCGAAACGTTAGGCACAAGCGAAGAAAAACCAACGACAGCGGTAATTTTGCTGCAAAAAGACAAAAACGGATTAATGAACAGCCAACGCTCAAAACAACACATTTGCAAACCGCACCAGCCGACACGAAACCAAAGTTTGCAAAAGAGTTGTTTTCTTGCTAACGCACCCGTGGATAATTGTATATTTGTGGATAATAATTAACATTTTAACAGATTTTTGATTAATGGAAACCGCTTGCGGTTCGCGAACACAAATGAAAATTTATTTATGAGTGAGCAAATACGAATCTTGAAACCTCGGAAGGCACTAAACAAAGCCTTTCTGAAAGTAAAACCTAACAGGACTGAAATCGAGAGTTTCAAGACCAATTTATCTCAACTTCTCGACAGGATTAATGACAGCGAATCAGAAGAATTTCATAAAAACCTTGTTAGTGATTTTTTAAAGAAAACATATTACGAACCGAATCATTTTATAAATACAAAAGGTCGAAATGACCTTGTAATACATAACACAAATAGCGCATCCGGCGCTGTAGGTGTTATTATTGAAGCTAAAAAGCCGACCAATAAAGCCGAAATGCTTACAAAAGACAAAGTAAACGTTAAAGCTTTTCAAGAATTGGTTTTGTATTATTTAAGAGAGCGGATTACACAGAAAAATATTGAGATAAAATACCTGATTGCAACCAATATAAATGAATGGTTCATATTTGATGTAACGCTTTTCGATAGGTTATTTGCCCAAAACAAAAACCTTGTAAAACAATTCAATGACTTTGAATGTGGGCGATTAGCTGATACAAAAACAGATTTTTTCTACAAGCATGTTGCTGAACCATTTATATCGGAAATTAAGCACGATATTGAATTTACATATTTTGATATTCGGGATTATGAAAAACCATTGCGAAATGCCGATAAAAAGGACGATAACCAATTAATTGCTTTATTCAAATTACTTTCTCCCGAACATCTTCTAAAACTTCCATTTGCAAACGACAGTAACAGCCTTGATAAACGATTTTATGGCGAATTGCTTCATATTATTGGATTGACCGAAACCAAAGATGGAAGCAAAAAACTAATTGAACGTAACAAAGAAGGTGAACGAAATACAGGCTCGTTTCTCGAAAATGCAATTATCCAGTTAGACAGTCTTGACAAAATTTCTCGGATTGAAAACCCAAGTCAATTTGGTGCAAATTTGCATGAAAGGCTTTTCAATGTTGGGCTTGAATTGAGTATTACATGGATAAACCGTATTTTATTTTTAAAACTTTTAGAAGCTCAATTAATTAGTGTCTGTCCATAAAGTCCTTCATTTCATGATTTCTGATAATTTTTTTCAATGCGTGAAGAATTTTTTACTTCGAAAAAATATTCGATAACGCTTACGCAGCGATCAGGTGTTTATATCTTGCCCAAATTTGT
>JAUSOY010000042.1 GCA_030656615.1 Bacteroidales bacterium
CAATAACCCTCCTGACTTGAATGTCGGGATGCTCTAAACCAACGTTTCCCGGAGAGTCTTGATAAAACACACTCAAAATTGTCAAATAGCAAAAAAGCCACTGTTTTGCAGTGACTTTTTATCGTGGGAGTTACTGGGTTCGAACCAGTGACCCCCTGCTTGTAAGGCAGGTGCTCTGAACCAACTGAGCTAAACTCCCGAATTATTTAAAAACCTAATTCAGTACTTGACCTGAATTGCGGTGCAAAGATACATACTTGTTTTATTCCTGCAATAGTTAATGGAAAAAAAAGTACTCTTAAGCAGCGATTTTGTATAAAAAATTCCAACCACTTTTCTAGGTCTGGAAATTAATAAGTTTATTCAAAAACTTACTTTAATGAATATCAATATCATTACCTTTATACACCCTTTTAACCTCCTCACTAGAGGAGGGCATACACGGTTAACAAATCAGGCTATGAACGAAAAACACGACTTACATCTTGCAGTGCTTATAGATGCTGACAACATTCCTTATTCAAATATTAAGGGAATGCTCGACGAAATTGCCAAACTGGGTCTGCCTACAATAAAGCGCATTTATGGCGACTGGACCAAGCCCACAGTTTCAGGATGGAAACCTGCTTTGCTTGAACATGCCATCACCCCCATTCAGCAATACAGCTATACCACCGGAAAAAATGCCACAGATTCGGCCATGATCATCGATGCCATGGATATTTTACATAGCGATAAAGTGGACGGATTTTGTCTTGTTTCTAGTGATAGTGATTTCACTCGTCTGGCCATTCGCCTTCGTGAGTCCGGCATGTTGGTGGTAGGGCTTGGCGAAAAAAAAACACCTAAACCTTTCATCGTTGCATGCGATAAGTTTATTTATATAGAAATCATTGGTAAGCATAAACAGCCGAAACTCCTAAACACAAAATCACAAACTTCAGTCGTAGAAACAGAAACCGAACTGGATACCATCGACAATGCGTTCATCCAATTATTAAAAACCACTGTTGAAGACCTGGCCGATGATAATGGATGGGCATTTCTTGCTGAAGTAGGAAATCTAATCATTAAGAAGAAACCGGATTTTGATCCACGAAACTATGGATTCCTGAAACTTACTCCTCTAATCAAATCAATGGATGAGTATTTTGAAGTGGATGAACGCGAAGTAGAAAAGTCACGCATTAAACATATCTATCTCCGGGTTAGAAAATAATTCCTTTCAATTTCTCCAGACCCGGAATTAGTCCTATGAAAATATTTTTGCAATTAATCTATAACAGCAATCAAATAAAAATCAAACAAGTATTTTCCATTTCATTTTTTATTGGGATTATTTTCAGCTTAATATCCTGTAATTGCGATAAGGTTGTAAACATTGCCATTTCAAAGGCATCACCCAATTATGATAAATGGCTTCTTGCATCCGATAGCAGTCTGAAAATAAACAATCTGTATTACTTATCGATCGATTCGGCCATCATTGTTTTAAAAACCTGCGATGCCTTACTATTAACCGGTGGTGAGGATATTTACCCAGCCTATTATGCTATGGAAGCAGATACCGCTTTTTGTGATGAATTTGATATACGCCGCGATAGTCTGGAGCTGGCATTGCTAAAAACAGCCCTAAGCTTAAAAATGCCTGTTTTTGGAATTTGCCGGGGATTGCAATTAATCAATACAGGTCTTGGTGGTACACTTTATAGTGATATTCCTTCTCAATATACTTCGACGATTGAACACCGGATGGAAGACTACACGAAATGTTTTCATGACATAGAGGTGACTACTGGTAGCGATTTGAACAAAATTCTTCAAAAGAACAAAGACACCGTCAACAGCAATCACCATCAGGGAATTCTAACAATAGCTCCGGAACTAATTGTTTCGGCCAGGGCACCGGATGGATTTCCGGAGGCCATTGAATGGAACAATCCGGAAGGAAAATCATTTTTAATGGCTGTACAATGGCATCCCGAACGCCTGAGCGAACACAAAGATTTTTCGATTCCACTTGCTGAGGAATTTATTAAGCAAGCCCAGAAATACAAAAAAGAAAAGTGATTGACATTCGAATATTGAAGTATTTATCATTATTCAAACGTCAATCACTGCTTCAAGAATTGGTAAACAATTCTACTTAAATCAAACTTTCACTCCTATTTTACAAATATCTTCCGACTAAATAATTGTGTTTCGGACTGAATTCGAACAATATAAATACCCGAATTTAAATCCGTGGATTTGCTATAGGTTTGACCCCCCTGAATATTTTCTGAAAGAAAACGACGTCCTGAAACATCTGAAATATTCATTTTTACGTCGCCTTTGATATTTTCCAGATTCAGCATCAGCGATCTTGAAGATGAATTGTACCAAACATTCCACACCACAGATTCAGGATCTGATATACCCGTACTATTATCAACGGTTACCATAAAGGCATCGGAGTAAATACTTTCTCCACATGAGTTAATTCCTTTAACCCTAACTTCTGCCTGACCAAGGAATATTCCCCAGGTAACTGTAGCACTCATTCCTGAACCTGAGATAGTTCCAGCACCAGCAGGTAAGATTTGCCATTGATAGGTCAGTGCACCCGATGATCCGCTTGTTGTGTACATTGAAGTTGGCGTAATGTTAAAATACACCATAGCAGGTCCCATTGGAACCGATGGAACCATTGGTAAAGCTGTAGCAGTAACATTTAAATTACTTGCAGCGCCGCTTCCAGCCGAATTACTTCCAAAAACACTAATATTTCCAGTGGCGGCAAAAGAACCAAAGCTAACAGAAACATTGGTTGTTCCCTGTCCTGAAACGATTGTAGCTCCGGAAGGCACGCTCCATGTATACGATGTAGCACCGCTAACGGCTGCAATGGAATAAGACTCGGAATTTCCCTGACAAACTGAAGAAGGACCTGCAATTGCACCAGCTGGACCCGGAGCTGATAATGCCTCATTAACACTTAAGGTACTAAGCGTAACGGGACCGGGTTTTCCACGGGCAAAGGCGCCGTAGAACGTAACGCTGCCACTACCGGCCACTGGTGCTACCCATGAAAACGTCCAGCTATTATCCGTTAAATTGGCAAGTGTATGAGTCACGTATTTGTTTGAACCCACCAATTGATTATTAGTGCCGGCAATCAGTGTTCCCATTAAAGTTCCAGCTACATTTTGTGGCGATACCTGAAAACCGTATTTACCGGTAGAAGTGGTCAGGGTATTTGTAGCTGTAATTTGATATGTTTGTCCGGGTACATAACCCCCGGGTGGAATGTTGGAAGTTATCCAACCTGCTGAATTTGTTGCTGTTCCTCCATGACAAGCAGTACAGTTTGCACCATCACCCGGAGAACCGGTATGCCCCGGAGGCGCTCCTGTTGGATAAAACAATTCAGAGGCACCAAATGACATAAGAAAAAATGCGCCGATAATGCCTAATAGTAAAAATTTCCGTTTCATAATGTAAGATTTGATTAGCAAAAATTGGTTGATCTGAGTAAGACTAAAGATTGAACACGAAAAACCAGATTTTGTTTAGAACAATTCCATATAGATATATATAAACCACATAATAAGCTGATTTATTAGTAAATACGTTAATGAGGTTTAAAATCTGGTAAATTCCCGGGATAGTGACTATTTATTTGACATTCTTATCACTTCTAAAAATAGTGAACAATCCAGATAACATTCATTAAGTCTTTATTTCTAATTAATTACCTACGAAAAAATCACAAAAAAAGCAGACTATTAGGTCTGCTCTGTATCAATTCATAGTACTATTTAAAACATAATCCGCTCTCGTTTCCTGTCCATTATTTTATTCAGTAAATCAGGCATATCATGAAAACGATTGGTAAGCATCATAGCGGCAATTACATACGGTTTATAACCAGCCTCTTTATAGGTAGCAATCCGGTATTTCTCGAAAACATCGGCTGAAACTTCGCCCTGGGCACAGGAAACTCCGGTAATATCGGCCGGCAGACAGTGCATATATAATGCTTCACCCCTTTTTGTCTGTTTCATTTTTTCAGCATCACATTCCCAGTTTTTAAATCGGGCATTATTAACAAGACATTCTTTTTCAAGACTTTTTAGTCCTTCTTTTTCGCCATGCTGCAGAAGCTGTGTACGTTTTTCCATCACATGAAAAGGCGCCCAGCTTTTAGGATACACAATGTCCGCATCCTTAAAGGCCTCTTCCATCGAGTTAACAATTTCGAAACTTCCACCATGCGTATTGGCATTATTTTGTGCAATATCAACAACCTCAGGAATTAATCCATATCCTTCGGGATAAGCCAAGGATACATCCATTCCGAAACGTGTCATCAGTGAAATTATCCCTTGTGGAACCGAAAGAGGTTTACCATAAGAAGGAGAATACGCCCAGGTCATGGCGATTTTTTTCCCTTTCAGATTTTCGAATGAGCCAAAGGTGTTTTTCAGGTGAAGCAAATCGGCCATGCTTTGCGTAGGATGATCCATATCGCACTGAAGATTAACGATGCCGGGACGCTGTTGTAGTACACCATGCTGATATCCATCATCCAGTGAATCAGCTACTTCTTTCATGTATGTATGACCTGCACCAAGAAAAATATCATCCCGAATTCCGATAATCTCGGTCATAAAGGATATCATATTGGCGGTTTCCCTTACGGTTTCGCCATGCGATATTTGAGATTTTTCCTCGTCCATATCCTGAACCTCAAGTCCCAAAAGATTGGCAGCAAAGGCAAAAGAAAATCGTGTTCTTGTGCTGTTATCGCGAAACTGTGAAACTGCAAGTCCGGAATCAAAACAGCGTGTGGAAATATTTTTTTCATACATCAGACGCAAGGTCTCTGCTACATGTAGAACCAGTTCAAGTTCGTTACGGTTTTTTTCCCAGGTAAGCAGAAAATCTTTCTGGTGCAGTGAAGTTTTTAGTGATTCAATCTGCTGAATCAATTGACGAATATTGTCCATACGGATTAGTGAATATAAGTTTATATGAGATTAGCATAAATAGCATAAAATGCCGTAGCGGCTGTTAAATCCGATACGGGGATTTTTTCATTGGGAGCATGCGCCATAACTTCATTTCCCGGACCAAATCCTATCGTAGGAATTCCATAAATTCCATTAATAGTCACGCCATTGGTACTGAAAGTCCATTTACCAGTTTCCCGCTTTTCACCAAATACAAGACTGCTTGCCTCTATACCAAACTGGACAACTTCTGATGATTCTTCCATTTTCCAGGTTGGGTAATATTTTTTCATTCCATACGGCAAACCGGTGAATGCCAATCCTTCGTAATAAAGACATTCTGCTTTCGCATTTTCTGCAGGAAGAAGGGCCTGAACTTCTGCCATCGCACTTTCAAGGGTTTCTCCCCATGTAAGCCGGCGATCGAGATGAAGGTGTGCATAATCGGCCACGGCGCATAAGGAAGGTGATCCAGATACAAATTCTGAAATCGTAATTGAACCTTTCCCCAAAAAGGAATCGGAGGCCAACTTTTCGTTCAATTTTTCAACTTCCAGTGCCACACGTGAAGCCATATAAACAGCGTTTACGCCTCTTTCGGGAGCTGAGCCGTGCGAAGAAACACCGCGAAATGTTGCGCGAATTTCCATCCGACCACGTTGTCCACGATAAACATTCAGATTGGTAGGTTCTGTGCTGATAACGAAATTTGGAATGATTTTTTCCTCTTCAATTATATATTTCCAGCAGAGTCCGTCACAATCTTCTTCAATTACACTCGCAACAAAATAGATGCAAACATCGTCAGGCACTCCTGTTTCTTTTATAATACGTCCGGCGGTGATAAATGAAGCAATGCCGCCTTTTTGATCCACGGTACCTCTACCATAAACAAATCCATCGGCAATTTCTCCGGAAAACGGATCCTTATTCCAATTATCCGGATTACCAACATCCACGGTATCAATATGTCCATCGATGGCAAGGATTTTTGAGCCATTACCAATACGTCCAATAACATTACCAAGTCCGTCCATTCTGACTTCATCAAATCCAGCTTCATTCATCTGACGCATCACCTCAGCCTGGACCTCTTTTTCCTGACCACTAAGCGATATAATCTTAACGAGTTTTGACAAATTAGCTGCTGTATAATCGGTGTATTTGTCTGAATATTTTTTAATCTTTTCGACTAATTCTTTATTAATCATATTGTTATATATTAATCATCTTCACATAAAAAGGGGCGTAAAAATACAGAATTTTGCGTCATATCAAAACACTTTTTACGCTGCTTGTGTACAAGTATTCAGCAATTTATATATCTAAAGGAAATGGCATATCCGGAAAGTAGCGATTATAGTCTTCCGGACAATTAATGTTGATTAAAATATTAGGATCATCTACCATCACACTCGTACAAGAAAATTGGTTTAACAGCTTTTTTAATGTAATAGAATCATCTTCGTAACTTTTAATGTAATTCATTACCAGCGAATTAATTAAAATTGGATGTCCTCCCCGGCCATCAAATACCGCTTTTATTACCGGATTGTCAAACCGATGGTTAAACAATTGCTTTAATACGGATTCATTTGCCCATGGATTATCCACATTATGGATAAAACAATAGTCATTGGTTGTTAAAGCATTAAGACCAAGTTTCAAGGAAAACAGACGGCTGGAAAAGGGGTTGCTATTCACTACCAGAATAAACTTTTTTTGATCCTGTGTGTGGTAGTGTTTTTTTAATAAATGTGTATCTTTTTGATTATGAACCAACACCACTTTTTCACAACCAATTTTTACAAATGCGTTAATCAGTTTAATAAAAAACACCTCTTCATGATTAAATGGAAGCAGCGCTTTTGGAAAGCTCATTCGTGAACTTTCACCAGCTGCCAGAATTATTGCAGTTAAACCATTCATTAACAGATAGCTTTCATTTTTAAAATTCTCATCGGTAAAAGTACAGGATTATTGTTTATTCAGGATTAAAGTAAAGAATTGATGGGTATTTATTAAAACGCCGCATTTTCCTGTATTTTTGCTGGTTAAACAAAGCATAAATGACCGATCATTTTTCATTGATTCCACTCAGGAGATTTACTCAAATCCTCCTGAATCAGATCGAAAACGGAACTTTTTTTGGCATTCCAAAAGAACTTTTTTACCATTCAGAAAGCAATGAGCTAAGCAGCATACGTTTTGGTCAATTCCTAAAAACCCCGGTAGGAGTAGCTGCCGGACCACATTCACAACTTAGTCAGAACATAATTGGGGCCTGGCTTTGTGGTGCCCGCTACATCGAATTAAAAACGATTCAAACGCTGGATGAATTGAATGTAAGTAAGCCCTGTATTGATATGCAGGAAGAGGGATACAACTGCGAGTGGTCACAGGAACTACGCATTCAGGAGTCATTCGATCAATACCTGAATGCATGGATTTTAATTCATTTATTAAATCATAAAATTTGGGGACGGCAAGGTAATGATGGAACCATATTTAATATGAGTGTGGGCTATAATCTTGAGGGAATTCAAAAAGAAAATGTGCAATGGTTTTTATCAAGAATGAGAAACTGCGGGGAAGAGAAGGCGATAAAAATTAAAGAATTAGCCTCTGTTTATCCGGAAATTCTCAACCTGAATATTCCGGATTGTATATCCGACAATATCACATTAAGTACGATGCATGGCTGTCCACCCGACGAAATCGAAAAAATTGGTCATTATCTGCTGAAAGAAAAAAAGCTTCATACGATAATAAAACTAAATCCTACCTTGCTAGGAGTAATTGAATTGCGATATATATTAAACGAAAAATTAGGTTATCAAACTCCCGTTCCTGAAATAGCATTTGAGCATGACTTAACATATCCGGATGCGATTAATATTATAAATAACCTACAGAAAAGTGCCACCGATGCCGGGGTATATTTCGGACTCAAACTCACCAATACACTCGAAAGCAAAAACTTCAGAGATGCTCTGCCTTCCAACGAAGAAAATATGTATATGAGTGGCAAAGCTTTGCATCCAATATCAATCCAAATTGCTAAAAAATTACGTTCCGATTTACTAAATTGTCCCGGAATTTCGTTTTCGGCCGGTGCAGATGCCTTTAATATTTCCGATATTATTGCCTGCGACCTAGGGCCGGTAACTGTCTGTTCCGATTTATTAAAACCAGGTGGTTACGGCCGGTTGCATCAGTATATCACGAATTTGCAGCAAGCAATAAACGCTGGTCATTCCAAAAATCTTGACGAATACATTGGTCATCAAGAAAAAAACCGACTTAATTCTTATGCGAATTCTGTACTTGAAAATCCTGATTATTACAGAGCACGAAAAACTCCTGATATAAAACGCAAACAAAAACTCGACGATTTCGATTGCATAGCAGCCCCCTGCGTTAACACTTGTCCGGCGCATCAGGCCATTCCTGAATATATGGAAGACTCATCCAAAGGGAATTTCGAGGATGCCATGCACACCATTTTAAAGGCCAATGCTTTACCCGGTTTAACTGGTTATATATGCGACCATGCATGTCAAACGGCCTGTACCCGAATGAATTATGATGAGGTTTTGGCTATACGAGAAGTAAAAAGGTATGTATCGGATGCTTATCCGGTAAAAATCAGAGAGGCAGCCGGGACTTCTAAATCCGTGGCTATCATTGGTGCCGGACCTTCCGGTCTCTCCTGTGCTTTCTATCTTTTAAAAGCCGGAATTAAGGTTGATATTTTTGAAGAAAGGGAAATGGCTGGAGGAATGGTACACTCGGTGATACCAGAATTCAGAATGCGTAAAGAGGTTCTTCTTAAAGACGTGAAACGTATTGTTGATTTGGGTGCACGAATTCAGGCAGGGAAAAAAATCACCAAAGATGGCTTTTCGGCCCTGTTAAAAAGCCATGATGCTGTATACATCGCCACCGGTGCCCCTGCGGCCAAATCATTAAATATTGAAGGCAGCACACATCCGGATGTAATCGATCCACTGCAGTTTCTGACCGATGCGAAATCGGGAAAAATAAATATTGAAAACAAAACCATTGTCGTTATTGGTGGTGGCAATACTGCTATGGACGTAGCCCGCACAGCAAAACTACATTGCGGAACCAATGGAAAAGTAAAACTGGTGTATCGCCGTGGTTTAAATGATATGCCGGCTAATCTGGAGGAAGTGATTGAAACGCTCTCCGAAGGCATACACCTTCGGGAAATGTTATCTCCCAAAAAAATCATTGTTGAAAATGGTCTTATAAAATCATTGCTCTGTGAAACAATGACTTACAGTGGTCTTGATTCAGAAGGCCGTAACATGGTAATTCCTGTTTCGGGAAAAGAAGTAATGCTAAATGCCGATATAATTATTCCCGCTCTCGGCCAAAACAGAACGATTGATTTTGTTGATATTCAACAACTTCAAACTATTTCTAATTCACATATCACCTTGATTCCAAAGGTATATGTTGGTGGTGATTTGAAAAACGGTGGTGCTACGATTATTCAAGCTGCCGCCGACGGAAGAAATGCCGCTTTCGAAATTATCGAGAATACCATTCATCAAAAAATGAGTCTGAATGGTTTTCACCCGGCAGAACCTGACTATACCGCTCTGATGATAAAGCGGATGCAGCGTCAAAAAAGCAAACTCAGTGGGCTAACCCTTGTTCATGGTCAGGAAAGTTATCAACCACCACGCATTAATACCGATGAAGATGCAATTGCAGAAGCTTCCCGTTGCCTACTATGTAATAAGTTATGTAATATTTGTGTCAGCGTTTGTCCCAATTTTGCCAATTATTCATATTTCACCGATACGAAAGAAATCTCTCTAATGAAGGCCGTTCGTATTGATGAAGAAGTTCAAATACTGCCAGATAAAGCTTTTAAACTTACTCAAAAACCACAGGTTTTAAATATTGGGGATTTTTGTAACGAATGTGGAAATTGTGCCACCTTCTGCCCTACTGCCGGTGCCCCATACAAAGACAAACCCAAATTCTATTTGAGTCCATCGTCATTCCGTGATGTAGAAAAAGGATACCTCATCAGTCGTCTGAACGACCGTGGTGTTATTATTCGGCGGGAGCATGGCCGCATTACAACATTGAGTCTTATACATGATAAATATTTGTACGAAACCGATGAAATTTTCGCCAGTTTCAACAAAACCGATTTTGCTTTACAAGAAGTAATTTTTAGAGTTCCATGTGTAAAAGAAGCATATTTCGAAACAGCGGCACACATGAAAATTCTTTTACATGGTGCTATTTCATTATATTTAAAAGATTAACACACAAAACAAAGCATAGTATTTTATGAATCAATCATCCGCAATTAATTACGAAATCAGAGAAAAAGCAATTCAACGGTTTCGCGAAAAAGGTATTATTCTGCCAACGTTCCGTCAGATGAGTCATCCTGAAGAGATTCCTGCTGAAATCAAGAATAAATTAAAAAATATTGGACTTTGGGATTTAAATCCTTTGAATTTATTTCGCATCACCTGGAAAAATGAGCCGGTAGCTCAGGGTGGTACTTTCGGCCGGGTAAATCATATAGAAATTCCAAAAAGCATCAGTGGAGTTGATGCCCGGATTATTCTGATGATTGGTAAATGGTTCCCTACTGGTGCTCATAAGGTTGGTGCTGCCTATGGTTGTCTGGCACCCCGTATCATTTCAGGTCAGTTTGATCCTACCTATCATAAAGCCGTTTGGCCCTCCACAGGAAATTACTGCCGGGGTGGAGCCTTCGATTCTGAAATTATGGGTTGTACCGCGGTGGCAATTTTACCCGAAGAAATGAGTCGTGAACGATTCGAATGGCTTAAGAATATTGGCGCTGAAGTCATTGCAACACCTGGTTGTGAATCGAATGTAAAAGAGATTTATGACAAGTGCTGGGAGCTTAAACGTACCCGCCCCGACTGCGTTATTTTAAATCAGTTTGATGAATTTGGAAATCCTGCATGGCATTACAATGTTACAGGGCCAGCATTGGAAGAAGTTTTCGGATATTTGGGTGTTAAAAATTATAAACTGGCAGCATACATATCCAATACAGGTTCGGCAGGAACCATTGCTGCCGGCGATTATCTGAAAAACAAATTTTCGACTATGAAAGTTGTGGCTTCAGAAGCTCTGCAATGCCCCACACTTTTTCAGAATGGATTCGGTGGACACCGTATCGAAGGTATTGGCGATAAACATGTCCCATGGGTGCATAATGTAAAAAATACTGATCTGGTAACGGCTATAGACGATGAAGACTGCATGCGTATTCTTCGTCTTTTCAATGAACCGGAAGGAAAAACACACCTGATTGATTCCGGTCTGGACAAAGAATTTGTGGGACAGCTTTCACAAATTGGCATCAGTGGGATAGCCAACCTGATTTCAGCCATCAAAACAGCCAAATACTTCGAAATGACCAACGAAGATGTTATCCTGACCATTGCAACGGATAGCGTTGATATGTACCACTCACGACTTCAGGAACTTACAACTGAAAAAGGCCAGTATTCTCACATACAAGCAGCCATCGATCACGAGACCTGCCTCCTTTCTCAGCGTACCGATTATTTGAAAGAACTGACCTACACAGACCGTAAAGCACTTCATAACCTGAAATACTTCACCTGGGTAGAACAACAGGGAAAAACGGTGGAAGAAATCAATCAACTGTGGTACGACCGCGATTTCTGGGATATGCATTTCAATTCCGTTAAAGATTGGGATATAGAAATTGAAAAATTCAATGCAGAAGTTTTAAAGAAATAGAAAACCTGTTATGAAGTACTTTTTTGAATGCTGTGATTGCGGGAAAAAATATACGGAGAATTTTCTATACCTCTGTCCAGAGTGCAGTAAAGATAATTCACCCGGAATACCTCCCCGTGGAGTATTATTCATACGGTATTATTACGAACAGATTTTACCAGCACTTTCAGGAATTGAAAAATTCGAGACCTTAAAAAGCCGGCATTACATCGACATTCTTCCGCTTAAATCCATCAATAGCTTTCCAAATCTTCGCGTTGGAAACACGCCTGTATATCCGGTAGAATTATCCGGCGATTTTAAGCCAATAAACCAGTTCTTTGTTAAAGACGATAGCCAAAATCCGACTTTTTCATTTAAAGATCGGGCATCGGCATTGGTATCGGCCTTCGCCAAGGAAAATGGCATACATGAAATTGTAGCTGCATCCACTGGAAATGCTGGCAGTTCTTTGGCTGGTATATGTGCTGCTGCATCTCAAAAAGCGATTATCATCGTACCCAAAAATATTCCTCCGGCCAAATTATTACAAATCGTTATGTATGGAGCCACCCCGGTTTTGATTGATGGAAATTATGACGATGCCTTTGAGTTAAGTTTGAAAGCAAGTAAGGAATTTGGATGGTTCAATCGAAATACAGCTTATAATCCCCTGACCATCGAAGGCAAAAAGTCGGCAGCTCTTGAGATTTTTGATTTTTTCCGTGAAAAAATGCCTGACTTAATTTTCGTTCCAGTTGGCGATGGAGTAATACTCTCAGGAATTTATAAAGGATTTGAAGATCTTTTGAAATTAGGCATACTTAAAAAAATACCATGCATCGTAGCAGTCCAGGCTTCAAAAAGCGATAATCTTGTCAGAAATCTGAATTCAGATACATTCGAATCACGACCTGCATCTACTACTGCTGATAGTATCTCGGTGGATGTACCACGCAATTTCAATATGGCGAAACACTATCTTCATAAATATGGAGGTATGACAGCCCTTGTGGATGATAAGGAAATTATCGATGCCTCTGGAATATTAGCGCGGAATTCAGGTATTTTTGCCGAACCAGCAGCTTCGGCTGCCATGGCGGGTTTTTTGAAGTATCTTTATGATGGGAAAACAGGGAAAAACTCCATAAACCTGGTACTGAGTACTGGAAGTGGTTTGAAGGATTTAAAAACGCCTATGAGTTCCTTCAGCTTGCCGGAAATCCTCCCCTGCTCTCTCGAAAGTATTACAAAAACAATGTCCTCTCATGATTCGATTTAAACTTAACGGTACGGATATTGAATATAGCGATTCGCCTGAAAAGACACTTTTGCAGTATTTACGTAATGATTTGCATATCACTTCCGTGAAAGATGGCTGTTCGGGGCAAGCAGCCTGTGGGGCTTGTCTGATTGAAATGAATGGAAAGCCTAAGCTAAGCTGTGTTACGGGCATGAAACAATTGCAGAATGCTGAAATTCACACACTTGAAGGCATTCCAGAAAATATCCGAAATAGTATTGCCGCTGTTTTTGTAGAAAGTGGAGCGATACAATGCGGCTTCTGTTCACCTGGTTTTGTGATGCGGACTCACCTTTTACTGCGTGAAAATCCAAAACCATCCCTCGAAGAAATTCGTCAGGCTATAAAACCACATCTTTGCCGCTGTACCGGATATAAAAAAATAGAAAAGGCTATACAACACACAGCATACGTACTGAATGAAACAGCCCTTCTTCCTGAAACACCAGAATCGACAGGTGTGGGACAATTTTTACCGAAGTACAAAGCATTTGAAACAGCTATAGGACAACGTCCTTTTGTAAACGACCTGTTTCCGAAAGATTGCCTATATGGCGTTTTACATTTCAGTGAACACCCAAGAGCCATTATTCAGTCAATTGATATTGAAGATGCTAATAAAGTTCCGGGACTTACGAAAATACTGACCGCTTCCGATATTCCCGGGAAAATCAATACAGGATTAATATACGCCGATTGGCCACTCATGATTTCTACAGGAGAAATTACCCATTATATCGGTGATGTAATTGCCTGTGTAATTGCAGAAAGTGAGGAAGCTGCCCGTGAAGCCTCATCAAAAATCAAGGTTCATTACGAAGTTCTTCCAGGGGTATATTCTCCCCAAGAGGCTCTCCTACCCAACAGTATCCAGGTACATAATCATCATGATAATTTACTGGATACTTGTCGTATTCGAAAAGGCGATGCCTTTGCTGTTTATGAAAAATCAGAATTCAAAACCCGGGGTGATTTTGAAACACAGAGAATAGAGCATGCCTTTCTTGAAACAGAATCAGCTCTGGCCCAACCCGATGGGGATGGGATTCTGTTATTTTCGTGCGGACAGGGAATTTATGAGGATCGGAGACAAATTTCAATAATTACCGGTCTTCCTGAAGAAAGAATCAGAGTGATACTTGTACCAAACGGTGGTGGTTTTGGAGGCAAAGAAGATTTAACGGTGCAAGGCCATGTCGCATTAGGAGCCTTATTATTACAAAAGCCTGTTAAAATAACACTGCGTCGTGAAGAAAGCATCCGAATGCACCCGAAGAGACATCCTGTATGGATGGATATGAAGCTCGCCTGTGATAAAAACGGTAAGCTTACCTCTTTGGTTTTAAAAGCCATTGGCGACACCGGTGCCTATGCTTCGGTAGGTACAAAAGTAATGGAAAGGGTTGCAGGTCATGCTACTGCAGGTTATTACGTTCCGAATATTGAACTTGAGGCGCTCACGGTGTATACCAATAATATCCCATGTGGTGCCATGCGGGGGTTTGGTGCTAATCAAGTGGCTTTTGCCATCGAGAACTGCATCGATGATTTATGCCGTCAAGGTGGATTTGACCGATGGCAGTTCCGTTATAACAATGCTCTGGTTGATGGATTGGAAACAGCCACTGGCCAAAAAGTTAATGCTTCAGGAATCAGAGCTTGTCTGAATGCCCTTAAGCCATACTATGATAAATCGAAATTTAAAGGGTTGTCATGTGCCATAAAAAATTCTGGAATTGGCAATGGAATGGTCGATTTTTCGGATGTCATTATCGAAATTGGTAATGATGGTTTCATTTATTTAAAACACGGTTGGACGGAAATGGGTCAGGGAGTTGATACCATTGCCATTCAGATTCTATGCAATGAAACCGGAATAATACCATCTCTGGTAAAGGTTGAAACCGATACCGAAGCAGGGATAAAAACGGGAATGACCACTTCTTCTAGAGCTACTGTTTTGCTAGGCAATGCGATACTTGAAGCCTGTTGTGAATTACGAAAGGATTTGGAGAACCATTCATTGAAGGATTTAGCAGGAAAGAAATATCACGCTAAATGGATTTGCGACTGGACCACAAAACCCGGAGCAAACGTCAAGGAGCATATTACACATTACTCATATGGCTATGCGGCCCAGCTCGTTGTTCTAAATGATGATGGCCAAATTGAAACAATTTATGCAGCACACGATGCCGGGAAAATAATGAATCCGGTATTTTTCGAAGGCCAGATTGAAGGGGCAATTCACATGGGCGTAGGTTATGCTCTGACAGAAGATTTACCAATGAAAGAAGGTCGACTTATCAGTCACAAACTACGTGATTGCGGCGTCCTAAGAGCACATGAAACACCTGATATTGTTGTAATTCCTGTTGAAGTTCCTGATCCGGTGGGGCCTTATGGTGCCAAAGGCATTGGAGAAATAGGACTAATTCCGACCGCAGCAGCAATATCCACCGCAATGGCCCAATATCACGGGAAAATATTTTATAAACTACCTTTAAAAACGGATCATGTTACATCTTAAAAACGCAACGTATATTCATCCAGAATCTTTTAAAATAAAAAAAACCGACATTTTTGTAGATGAAAGGGTGAATGGTAAAATTTATTTCACAAAACCTGAAGCGGATATCACGCAAAGCATTGATTGTACCGGAAAACTGGTAACTAAAGCCTTTGCCAATGCGCATCATCACGTCTATTCGGCTTTGGCTCGTGGGATGCACGCTCCAAAAAAAACACCTTCGAATTTCTCAGAAACGCTTAAATACATCTGGTGGGTTTTGGATCAGAATCTGGATGCCGATATGATTCGTCTGAGTGCGTTGAGTACAGCCATCGCCTGTGCAAAAAATGGCTGCACCTTCGTCATCGATCATCATGCTTCGCCCAACCATCTCATAGGTTCTCTCGAAATCATTGCAAAAGCCTTTGATGAAGTGGGCATTGGACATTTGCTTTGCTATGAAATTACCGATCGCTATGGCGAAATGAGTACATGGGAAGGCATTGAAGAAACGGATACCTATCTTTCAAAACATCAGGGCTTGGTTGGTTTACATGCATCATTTACCGTTGAAAACGACACCCTCGAAAACAGCATCAGTCTTGCCAAAAAACATAAAACGGGTATACATATTCATGTAGCCGAAGACATTGCAGACCAGGAGCATTGTCAGAAATTTCACAACAAAAGAGTCATGGAACGCCTGCTGGATGCCGGAGTTCTGGATTTAAAATCAAATATATTCGCACATTGTATTCATCTGAATCTGAAAGAGCGAAAAATTCTTGCTGATTCAAATAGCTGGGTGGTGGCAAATATGGACAGCAACCTCAACAATCGGGTAGGAATATTTACAGGAAAAAACCTCGGAGACAAAATTATGCTTGGAACCGATGGCATGCATTCCAATATGATAAAAAGCGCACAATCTGCCTTCTTTACAGGCCAAAATTATGAGTCGATTGGATGGAACGACATGTATACCCGTTTAAGAAATGTACATAAATATCTTAAAGTCAATAAGTTTAAAGGAGATGGAGATAATAACCTCATCGTGATGGATTACGATTCCCCCACAGAATTAACGTCCTCCAACTTTTTGGGACATTTCTTTTTCGGACTCGAAAACCGCCATATCGTCCACACCATCGCACAAGGAAAACTGATCATGGAAAATCAAAAAATCAAAACGGTGGATGAAGATGCAATTTTAAAAGAGTCAAGAAAATTTGCCACATACCTTTGGGATAAAATGGCACGATAATGAAACCATTTTTACTGAAAAACGGCCAATGTATTACCGAATATGGTATAAAACGAAGTGATATTCTTATCGAAGGTAAGCATATCCGAGGAATAGGGAAAATAGACTTGAATCCGGACGAGCTTGAAATTATCGATCTTACAAACAAACTGATTATTCCCGGAGGTATCGATCCACATGTTCATTTACAACTGCATACGGCTGCCGGAAATTCCTGTGACGATTTTTTTTCGGGTAGTAGGGCTGCTTTGGCCGGTGGCACAACGGCTATAATTGATTTTGTTACACCAAAACGCTTTCAGCCTTATGAAGAAGCGCTGGATCAGCGCCTTGAAGAAGCTTCAGCAAGCATGATTCCCGTTAAACTTCATATGGGTATTACCTGGTGGGATAACTCCTCAGCTAGTCAAATTCTTCATCTAATCAAACACCGGGGCATTAAAAGCTTCAAAGCGTATCTTGCCTATACATCAAGCATCGGCATTAGCTATTCTCAACTGGAAGAAATAATGCAACTACTGGCCAATGAAGATGTTGTATTGCTGATTCATTGCGAAGAAGATGCAAACATTATCCGGCTTCAAAATGAATTTATCGCAAATGGTCAGGTTCAACCGAAATATCATGCTTTATCGAGGCCACCCCAAACCGAATCAGAGGCTGTAAAAAAGGTCATTGCATTATGTCGGAAAACGAATTGTAAAACGTATATCGTACACGTTTCCACTGCGGAATCGATTTTAGAAATTCAAAAAGCCAAAGAAGAGGGACTTCCGATTTTTGCTGAAACCTGTCCTCAATATCTTATACTGGATGAAAGCAAATACAATCATTCTTTTAATGAATCAGCACCTTTTGTAATAAGCCCTCCCCTACGTGAAAAACGGCATTCGGAAGCACTTTGGAATGCATTGCGTCAGAATGTTTTCGATGTAATTTCCACTGACCATTGTCCGTTTAACCTTGTTGGTCAGAAAGATGCCGGAATTCATGATTTCCGAAAAATCCCCAATGGCGCTGGAGGACTTGAATTTCGAATTCCATTAATATACTCCTTTGGACTTAAAAGCGGTTTGTTATCGACTGAGCAATTTGTTCGATTCACTTCGACCAATGCCGCACGGATTTTCGGATTCGATAAATCAGGGGTAATTGCAGAAAACATGTTTGCAAACCTGTGTATCATGGATATTTCTACAGAAAAAGTATTGACTGCCCGTCAACAATTTCAAAAATGCGATTCCAATATCTTTGAAGGAATAAATACTCAGTGCATGGTATCTATGTCAATTTTGGAAGGCGAAATCGCTTTTAGTTCAGTATTATAAATACTTGTACTAATAATTAATTCCTTTATTGCAGGCTTCATTCTCAATCAATGAATTGGACTAAAAAAATTGAGGTGTCGAGATTTTATAGGTGGATATTATCAGTATATTGGCTGAAAATCTGTTTTAATTTATGGTAAAAGACCCTTAATGTCAAACATCTAAAAAACAGGACTATGCATTTCGCTACACTTGATTACATTGTATTTATAGCCTACTGTATATTGATAATCGGGATAGGATTATGGGTATCGAGGCGGAAAAAAGGAGTAGAAACTGATTCCAGTGATTATTTTCTTGCAGGTCGTGCACTTCCCTGGTGGGCCATTGGAGCATCACTGATTGCATCAAATATTTCAGCAGAACAATTCATTGGTATGTCCGGTTCGGGATTTGCTTTAGGACTGGGAATTGCATCATATGAATGGATGGCTGCCATTACTTTAATCATTGTTGCATATTATTTTCTTCCCATTTTCTTAGAGAAAAAAATATATACCATGCCTCAGTTTCTCGAAATACGTTTCGATAAACGGGTTAAAACAGTCATGGCCATTTTTTGGCTCATAGTATTTGTGTTTGTTAATCTTACGTCCATTGTTTATCTGGGAGCCTTGGCTATGGAAAAAATTATGGGTATCCGAATGATTTATGGTATTCTGGGCCTGGCATTTTTCGCGGCCTTATATTCCATTTACGGAGGATTAAAAGCGGTGGCATGGACCGATGTCATTCAGGTCGTATTTTTAGTAGGTGGTGGATTGGTTACCACATACGTTGCGCTGGATTATCTTTCTGGTGGAGTGGGGTTTATAGCTGGATTTAAAGAATTGCTCCGCATTGCCCCCGAAAAATTTGACATGATTATCGAAAAAGGCAGTATGATGATTCCGGATGGTAAAGGTGGTACTAAAGATGCTTATATTGACTTACCTGGCATAAGCGTATTAATCGGAGGAATGTGGGTTGCTAATTTATACTACTGGGGATGCAATCAGTACATTATTCAAAGGGCTTTAGCCGCTAAAAGTCTGAGAGAAGCGCAACACGGACTGGTATTTGCTTCCTTTCTCAAAATTTTATTGCCTCTTATTGTTGTAATTCCAGGGATGGTTGCATTTGCTTTGCATGCAGACATTGGCCGTTCCGATGAAGCATACCCCTGGCTTTTGCATAATTTTGTTCCTACAGGAGTTAAAGGATTGGCGTTTGCTGCCTTGGTTGCGGCTATAGTAAGTTCATTGGCTTCGATGATGAACAGCATTTCTACCATATTTACCATGGATATTTACCGGGAATATTTTAATAAAACAGCCTCTGAAAAGCAACTGGTAAAAACCGGACGTATCGTTAGTGCTTCTGCCCTGCTTATTGCCATTTTCATTGCACCCATGCTCCAAAATCTTGATCAGGCTTTTCAATACATTCAAGAATTTACCGGATTTGTTAGTCCGGGTGCGTTAGCGATTTTTATGGCAGGATTCTTCTACAAAAAAGCCAATGCTAATGGAGCTCTTGCCGCAGCCATCGCAACCTTTGTATTTTCACTGGCATTTAAATTTTTATTACCTGCATTGCCATTCATGGATCGAATGGGTGTGGTATTCCTTCTTTGCCTTGGACTTATTTGGGCTTTTGCAAGCGTTGCTGGTAACAAGAATCACCCCAAAGCCATCGACCTGCACAAAGGGCTTTATAATTCAAGCGTTGGATTTAAAATTGCTTCTGTTATTATCGTCGTAATACTGGTTATTCTTTATAGTATCTGGTGGTAATAACCTGACAAAATGATTATGGCATCTTTATTGAGATGAATTGCAAGTAATTTCAAAAATTTAGAATAAACACAATAATTATCATACATCTAATTATTTACCTATGAATATACAAATCACATTTGACGGTTCAAAAAAAATCAATGCCAACATTAACGGACATATTGTCAGAACTGATCAACCCGTTCAAGCGGGTGGAGACAATTCTGCTCCGGCACCTTATGAGTTATTTCTTGCCTCTATCGGCACGTGTGCCGGTATTTACGTAAAATCATTCTGCGATCAACGTGGAATACCCACCGATGATATATATATCGAACAAAGTATGGAATGGGATCGTGCCGCAGGAAAAATGAGCAAGATGAAACTCGACATTAAGCTTCCTGTCGATTTTCCTGAAAAGTATAAAGAGTCTGTCATTCGCACAGCTGAACTTTGTGCTGTAAAGAAAACGATACAGGATCCACCGGTATTTGAGGTAGTAACATCGCAAATCTAAAAGCAAAACTACCTTTCAACACCCATTGAGGCAGGCGTATCCGTCTGCCTTTTTGCTTTTATAGATAACCATATAAGGTAAATCAGCAGAATAACACTGAGAGCAGCCGAAGGAATAGCTGCCTTTTCACCAAAAAGAGCTAAACACAATACAGCCGCAAATCCTGTGTTTTTTACGCTGAATATCAGTTCAAGGCTGCGCCTGATTTGTTCTTGCATTGCAATACGAATTGTAATCAGGCGAAATAAATATCCACCACCAAATAGCAGCAGACTGAGCACCAGCATTGGCAGCAAAATTACATCCAGATTGTTTATTATTATGTCTCTGTTCAGCCCAATGACCGTGTAAACAATGACCGCAAAAAGTGTATTTATTATCTTCCCGATATACGGTTTAATGCGATTAAGTACTGGTGGGTATTCCGAAATTCTCGAAAGAAAGAGCGGTAAAATCACCAGCATTATAATCATTTCAATAATAACACGCATTGAATTTCCACTTTGAAACTCCATAAAATATAGCATTACGGGCATAATAATCAACAATAAAAGGTAGCCAGCCAAAACTGCCAGTGTCGAATATTTGACATCTCCATGAATCATTTTACTAAACGGTACAATAACAACGCCCGGAGGTGCCAATGCAATGCAAAGAAATCCGGCCATCATATTGGAATCGGAACCAAAAAATAGCCAGGCCAATCCCATTAACAAGCCACCAAACAATATGTAATTCAATAAAATAACACTTATTACAGGACGAATCACCAAATTAAAAGGTCGTAAATCCTTGGTGGAAAAACTCATCAACGAAAAGCTCATCAAAGCCATCAGTATATATAATAAATACAGTTTGGTAAATTGAGCTGCCCAAGGCAATAACAGACCCGAGAGTAAAGCAGCAATAAGAAATGAATTGCGGTTGTACAGAATATTTCTAAGTCGGGTCATGATATTTCGTCTAATTTTGACAAAAATAGCCAAAACCCTTCAAATGACAGAGTTTCCTAAAGTATTCGTTTGTTTGCCAGTGATGCAGGAAGAAGCATATTTAGAGGCTATTACTAACAGCCTTAAACATCAGGATTATCCGGACGTTCAACTTGTGATCTGTATAAATCAACCGGAAAGCTACAGGCATATTCCCGAAAAAAAACATATTTGTATAGAAAATGAAAAGGCATTAAAATATTTCAGGAAAGAATTTCCAAACGCCATTATCATCGACAGAGCAAGTCAGGGCATTGGATGGGACGATAAATTTTATGGTGTTGGCTGGGCAAGAAAAGTCTGTTTGGATGAGGCTTCAAGTATGGCCTATCCTTCTGACATTTTGTTAAGCATGGATGCTGATACCGAATATCCAAAAGATTATATCACAAAGGTAGTTCATGGATTTTCGATGCATCCTCAGGCATTAGGTATGGCAATTCCATATTATCATAAGCAAACACCCAACGAAGAAGCCAACAAAGCAATTTTGCGATATGAAATATACATGCGTTATTTTGCTGTAAATATGCTTCGCACCGGACAATATTATGCCTTTACAGCCATTGGTTCCGCCATGGCCTGTACTGGTAAAGCATATAAAAAAATTCGCGGACTTACCCCTCATAAGAGTGGTGAGGATTTTTATTTTCTTCAGAAACTCAGAAAAAGTGGGAGCATCATTATTTGGGCTGATACCCTGGCATGGCCTGCTGCACGATTTTCTGACCGGGTATTTTTCGGAACCGGTCCTGCCATGATTAAAGGCTCCAGTGGCAATTGGGATTCGTATCCTATTTATCCAGCCCGATTTTTTGATGAAGTGGCCACCACAATTCAATTATTTCCAATACTCTTTGAAAATGACCAACCCACTCCAATGGATGATTTTCTAAATTCAACATACGGAGACTCCAAATTTTGGCAAAAAATCAGAAAATCATGTAAAACCGAGAAGCGGTTTATTCAGGCTTGTCATGAATCTATCGACGGTTTAAAAATATTACAATTCCTTCGTTATCGGCTGAATCAGGAATTTTCTGAAGATTATTCCAATTTGCAAACCTTTTTCAATGATAATTTTCAGAATTTTTTACCAGATTCTGAATTTTCAGGCAACTTTTACACATTAGTGGGGTTAGATTATATAAGGGAATTGCTGTTTAACATTGAATTCTCTGAACGTAACAGAATAAGAATACTAAAATGATAGTAATAACCGGTCCAACTGCAACTGGAAAAACCCGTCTTGCTGCTCTCTTAGCATATAAAATCAATGGAGAGATCATCTCTGCTGATTCGCGTCAGGTATTTCGTGGAATGGATATTGGCACGGGTAAAGATCTTTGTGATTATAAAATTAACGGAGGTATCATACCATATCATTTGATCGATATTGCTGAAGCGGGTACAGAATTCAGTGTATTTCAATTTGCTAAATATTTTAAAGAATCTTATAAGAATATAACAGAGCGAAAAAAACCAGTGATTCTGTGTGGAGGAACCGGATTATATATTCAGGCTGCTATTTCTGGTTTTGATTTTCCGGAAGTTCCTAAAGATGAAACATTCCGCAAATTCGCATCGAATCAAAGCATGGAAGAATTGACCAACTTACTTACTTCTTATCGTTCGCTTCACAATACAAGCGATATAACCGATCGGGAAAGATTAACAAGAGCTGTTGAAATCGAGCGCTTTAAAAAGAAGTTCGCATCAAGCAAATCTGAAAATAGCATACCTCACATCATTTTTGGAGTTCAGGTTCCACGAGATATCATCCGTAGAAGAATTAGTAAACGTCTGGATCAACGCCTTCAGGAAGGAATGATTGATGAAGTAAAAGCGCTTCTTGCTATGGATATTTCACCCGAAAGGCTCGACTATTACGGACTTGAATATCGCTATATCAGTCAATATCTTTGTAATGGAATTTCTTATAACGAGATGTATCGTAAGCTGGAAATAGCGATTCATCAATTTGCCAAACGCCAGATGACATGGTTCAGGCGAATGGAAAAACAGGGACATTGCATTCACTGGATTGATGGTCTAAAAAACGAAGATGATAAGTTGGATGAAATACATCAAATATTGGCAACGCATAGCCTGAACATTTTAGAAAAAATTGAATCATGAAAAACAATTTTCTGTTTTTATTTTTCGCAATCCTGTGGTCATTAGGTATGGAAGCACAGCCACCCGCCCCTGCATCACCTATTCCGCAGCATGAGGCAACCGATGTCAGTGTGTCACCGGTTTTATCCTGGTCGGTTGTAAACTGGAATCCTACCTGCAGATACGATGTTTATTTGGGCCTTTCTCCCAGTCCTCCTTTAAAATTTGAAAACCTGAAAGACCCACAGGTCTTGGTAACTGGCCTATTAGCAGATGTTAAGTATTATTGGTACGTGATTGTTTACGATTCAGGATACAGACAAGCTTTTAGCCCTCTCTGGAGTTTCACTACCCGAAAAAATCCGGTTTTACCATTAATTAACCACGAGTATACCTATTATCCCAATGAAAGCATTCTCACGTACAATGTTGTTGGAAATCTAGATGCTGGAGAAAATGGCCCTAATGCCATTTGGGATTTTTCAAATCTGACCGTAGCTTCAAATTATCAGGAAATCAAATATTTGAACCCATCAGCAACCCCTTTTGTAGGGGGTTTCCCTATGTCAAATGTTGCTTTAAAAGACGAACTGAATCAGTACCATTACTTTCGATATTCAAACGATGGAATTCAAAAGCTTGGAATAGGTACAGGAGTATCCTCCACGATCTATACAAATCCGGAAACTATTATAACATATCCGTTCATTTACGACAGCGAATTTAATGATACCTATACCGGAATAGGTGGCAATACAAACCGTTCCGGTGTTTCATATGGCACCGCAGATGCTTATGGCACGCTGCTTTTACCAGGAGGCAATGTACTCCGTGATATTTTACGTGTGAAAACTGAGTCAGCCTATTTCGATTACTACGAAGGATTGGTAAAAGGAACATCCATAACTTCGTATACCTGGTATCAATCAGGAAGCAAGGAACCGGTTTTTAAGTTTGAAATTACAACACTCTCTCAAAACGGTACCCCATACTTGAATACGAAAAAGGCATGGATGACAAAAACAGCAACATCCAGCCCCAATGATCTGGAGTTGAATAATAAAACATCTATCTTGAATCCCGTCAAAGATAAAATTCAAATTCTGGGGCTCGAAAACTACGAACAGTACAGGTTCTTTATTTATTCTATGAATGCGATTTTAGTGAACAGCGGCCAAGCTTCACCACGTATCGATGTATCTGAAATATCTTCAGGGATGTACATTATTGAGTTAAGAAATAAAAAAAATGAAGTAATTTTCCGTTCCAAATTCATTATTCAATAATTTATCCTTGAAAAAGAATATCCTTATTACCGGAGCTAACGGGTTCATCGGTTCTTTTCTTACTGAAGAATCAATTAAACGTGGCCATAATACGGTGGTTTTACTCAGACACAGCAGTCGGATTACAAATCTGCCAAAAGAAAATATTCGGGTTTATCGTTCTGATTTTGAAGAAAAATCTGCCCTTGATTCAATACTGAAACAAATAGCTGAGGAGAATGGAGTACCAGATGCTGTAATACACAACGCGGGTATTACAAAAACCATTGATAATTCTGAGTTTTTTAGGGCTAATGTTGAAAATACTGAAAATCTCATCAACGGCCTTAAGCAATTTGATAAACACCCACCGCGGTTTATACTAATGAGTAGTCTGGCTGCCCAGGGAGCCGGTGATCCGGTTACACTGAAACCTCTTCAGGCTACTGACACATCGCTTCCCGATACCTTATATGGAATCAGTAAATTAGAGGCCGAAAAAAAAGTAAAAGACCAGAAAACATTGCCATGGATGATTATTCGTCCGACCGGCGTTTATGGTCCGAGAGATCACGACTATCTGATGGTGATGAAAACGCTTAAGTCGGGCTTCGCACCGGTCATTGGTTTTAGTGCACAACACCTAAGTTTTATTTATGTGAAAGACCTTGCTAGACTGGTTTTGGATGCGGCCGAATCCGAACTCTCGAATAAAACATATATTGCAGCGGAAGAACGATCGTATACTACAGATGAATACACTGACTTGCTTAAGCGTCTGTTAAATCCTGGCGCTATTAAATTACCGATACCCCTATTTTTAGTTGAAGCTGCTGCATCCATCAGTGAAGGAATGCAAAAATTCACAAGAAAAGCTACGGCCCTGAATATGGATAAGTTCCGAAACATGAAAGCGCTCAACTGGAAATGTGATACAGGTCCTGTTCGTAAAGAACTAAACTTCAAGGAGGATTATCCTTTGGAGAAGGGTTTAATAGAAACCATCGATTGGTATCGTTCAAATGGCTGGTTATAAATTACTTAACCAACCGGAATCGTAAATTTAAAGGTGCTTCCCTGTCCGGGAATAGAATCAACAGTTATTGTACCCCCATTTCTTTCAACAAATTCGAAACATAAGAGCAAGCCCAACCCACTTCCTTTTTCTGCTTCGGTGCCATCATGTCTAATTTTTTCATTGATTGCGAATAACTTATCGATATCTTCCGGTGGTATACCGATTCCGGAATCCTTTACCGATACTTCCACAAAACTTCCTTTTTGTTGTTTAGCAGAAATCTCAATATTTCCGCGCCGATGAGTAAATTTTATTGCATTTGAAATCAAGTTACGGAGTACTGTCTGTAACATATCTGTATCTGCAAAAACAACATTTTTAGAACGAATCGCACTATTAATAGAAATTTCCTTAGCAACAGCCTGGACATTAATACTCGAAATAACACTATCAACAATATCGCGTAGAATAAGCTTTTCCGGATTGCAGGAAATATGTCCGGTTTGAGTTTTTGCCCAGGTGAGTAAATTATCGAGTAAAAGGTAGGTGTTCTCAGATGATGTTTTTAATTGCTCCAAAAAAGTTAGTCTTTCCACATCTGTAAACTCATCATATCTTTCCGTTAATAGTGAAAGAAAACCAAGAAGCGAATTGAACGGGCTTCTTAAATCATGCGCGAGGATAGAAAAAAACTTATCCTTCGTAATATTCAATGCCCGTAATTCTCTTTCCGATTCTTCGAGTGACTTCTGAGCCATATGACGTTTTGTAACGTCTCTGGTTGCTCCATGAATGGCTACGATAGAATTAGATTCATTGAGAATAAGCCCCACGAGAATTTCAGCCCAAAACCAGCTCCCATCTTTTTTCCGGATTTCAATTTCGTATGATCTTTTGACCAACTTAGGATCCAATAAACCTTGTTTAATGGCATTATTCGTTTCTAAAAAATCGTTCTTGATGGCTATATAGTCCTCATACTTTAAAATATCTTCGAGTGATAATGCAAGGCGCTCTGTAACAGTGTATCCCTCCAGTAATTCTACCGAAGGACTGATATAAGTAGTTTTTAAATCAAAATCCATTGTCCAAATAACATCCCTTAAATTGGCTGAAATAATTTGAATTTTATCCTGAATTTCAAGCATTGCCTTTCGGGATTTAACTCCTTCCGTTACATTCCTTGTGATAGCTAGAATATGCATAAATGCCCCCGTTTTATCATACACTATACTGACAGAACCATCCAAAAACTGTGTATCACTCACTCCATAAGTGACTTCTAAAAAAACGTTTACAGGCTTTGTTAATGGCAAGGAACGGCCATTATAGACTGAGAGTTTGTCAAGTAAAAAGCGCAATTTACGCTGACTACCTTCTGAGAGGTACCGAAATGGGGTTAATCCCAGAATATCTTCTGGATGAATACCCAGCATATTATAAATGGATGGACTAACATACCTGATGCTTCCATCAATATTCAAATTCCAGATTACGTCGGAAACATTTTCAGCGATTAGCCTGTACTTTTGTTCACTCTCATAAAGGTCTTCCTGACTTTGTCGGTTCATTTCTAAAATCCGGTTAACCGTATGTATCATTGAATGCATCTCACGGAAAGTAAACCTAGAATAATCAATCAGATCTCTTTTGTCAACTGCATTTTGAAACTGTGTTGCAAACACACTTAAATTTTTTCGAATGTTGCGTGAAAACCATAATCCACTGAGCAATATTGCTATAATGGCAATAAAAAGTATCAATGAAATCCGATAAATGATTCCCAAAAGATTTTGTTTTAGTTCCTCTTTTGACTTTTCAATTTCTGGCAATAATTCGCTAATTGAAACTGAGTACCCCACAATCCACTTAATATTACTCGCTTTTTTAAAGTAAAATAAAAGTGGCAGTACCTGATTATCTATTTCTTGCCTCGTATAATACTCAATCAGTCCGCTCTGGTTTGACGCTAATTGATTCAGGATTTCAGCATAAATATTCTGCCCGTATGCATCGGTGAACATATTTGCTGGTTTATTTTTTTCAAAAATTGACTGATCTGAATAAACCACTAAATCGTCCTCTGAAATAACAACAAGTTGAAATGATTTCAATCGAACGTTTTCAATTATAGATGCATTCAGTTGATTTTTAATGGCATTATATACAGCTTCTTCGGTCAGGCGAATTCCAATTACCCATTGATAGGGTTCAAAATATTTTAAGTAGGTCAGCGAATTATTAGACGATTGAAAACCACTGCTGCTTATTGGAATCAAATCGTCCCGATAAAATCCAGATCCATTATTAAAAGCAAAATTCCATTCATCGAGTAAATTTCTTTTTTCCAGATAATTTATATCATTTACATCTGGAACCTTTCCCAAATCATTTATCGTAAAAATAATACCGTTATTATTACTACGAACAAACACAGGCGTGTCAAAATCAAGAATTCTATGATCCTTAATTATTCGAAAAACAATCTGCTTCAGGATCTCATCAGGTATTTTACCTTTATACTGCTTATATATACTTAGAGCGGCTTCGTGTGCATTGCCAACCGATTGAATAATACTTCGTTTCAGTAATTCATAATCATTTTTTATCTGATAATCAATAATCTGAATAAGATGTTCGGTTTCAAAATGAATGGTTTCCCGCTTTTTTCGCATTAGCTCTGCATTCAATTGTTTCGCCTGATATTTCAGATTTGAAGACTCAAAATCAGCGAAAACAAAAATAATGGCAGCAACAAGAGCAATTGTCACAATTATATTGTAGGTAAGAACGGTACGCACTATGGAAATATGTCGTGACATTTATAATCTTAAAAAAGCCATGATGATAAAAACAATTAACATCATCAACTGGTCAGTTCGGTAATCATTTTAAACAATTGAATTTTATTAATTGGTTTCGGGATATATGAGTCAAAACCAGCATTTATTAATCTTTCCTTATCACCTAGCAATGCGTAGGCTGTTTGAGCTACAATCGGAATGTTTTTTATCGATTTAATAATATTCATGGCTTCTTCACCATTCATCACGGGCATTTTGATATCCATTAATATCAATGCTATTTCTGGATTCGCTTTAAACAATTCCACTGCTTCTTTACCATTAGCGGCATAGTGAACAAGATATGGAGAATTTCTAAATAACTCCTTAAAAAACTGAATATTAACAAATTCATCTTCAGCCACTAAAATTGACAGACTCTTATCCACTATATTCGTTTTAAGAATTCCTTCATTATTCTTGCTAATAGGTTTTTTCAATTGTTGGCCCGATAATAGAGGAATGGTAAAACAAAAATTACTGCCTTTTGTTAACTCCGACTCTACCCAAATTTTGCCCCCTAAAAGCTCCACGAGACCTTTAGAAATTGTAAGCCCAAGTCCTGTCCCTCCTTTCAGCCGATCGCTGTCTTCAGCCTGAACAAATCGCTCGAAAATATGATCCAATTTTTCCTTTGAAATACCTCTACCGGTATCTTGAACGCAGAAACGCGCGTATCCATCCATTTTGGTAAGTCCTATTTTTATATACCCGGTATCCGTATATTTTAGAGCATTCATGATTAAATTACTTAAAACCTGACGTAGACGTGCCAAATCCGTATTAAGGATTATGTCTGACTCTTCTTCTATCCAATCAATTTCAAAGTTTAAATCAGGTTTTGAAAGCAAAAGAATGTGGTTGCCAAAAAATTCATGCAACTCACTCAATAAAGTAAATGAAGAAACCTGTGCATAACTAACGGCTAGCAGTCCAGTTTCCATTTTTGAAATATCAAGGATATCATTTATTAAAAGAAGTAACTGATTCGCATTATCATTGATAATCTGAACATAACGTTGCTTTTCGGACTCACCAACATTTTGTGTTACCAAGAGTTCAGAAAAACCAATGATACCATTCATGGGTGTTCTGATTTCATGAGACATATTTGCCAAAAAGGCAGATTTTAAACGATCACTTTCTTCAGCTTTATGCATGGCTTTTATCAATGCTTCTTCGGCTTTTTTTCGCAAACTAATATCACGAACTACTGCAAGAACAAACTTTTCATCTTCTATCTCAATACTATTTAATGAAATATCAGCGTAAAACTCAGTTCCATCCTTCCGGCAATGTATCCAATCGAACGATTGAGGTTTTCCGGCTAAGGCCTTCTGAATGTAAAATCGACCCTTTTCAGAAGATAATTGTCCGTCGGACTGACGTAGTGGAGAGAAATCAAAGGGAGTATAGCCTTTCATTTCTTCATTATGTGCCATTCCAAATTGTTTCAGACAGGTATCATTTACCATCAGGAACTTTTCGCCTTGCATAAAGATAATTCCATCATTGGCTTTCTGAAACAATAAACGAAAGCGCTTTTCACTCTGTGCCAGTACTTTTTCAAAAACCTTGCGGTGAGAAACATCTGATAAGGTTATTAATACCGACTCCCGAGAATTATACTCGATAGGCATACATCTGAATTCTGTCCATATCGATTTTTCGTTATATAGAAAGTTTACCTCCAAAACCTTGTTGCGGGCAAAGTTGATCAAACAATTATCAATAGCACTTCTCACTTTCTGGCGCATTTCATCTGTAGCCAGCATATTCAGGAAGCCCACATTGCGTTTAACATCCCCAATTAACTGTCGAGTATTTTGATTGATAAAAACAACATTTTCATTTTGGTACACTAGTATTCCAATGGGCGTGAATTCGATCAGATTCCTAAATTGTTCTGTATTTCTAATAATGGTCTGTTCACGTTCATATTCGTAACTTACATCTCTCAACAAAATGATTACACCCTCAATTTCATTTTCTTTGTTCAAAATCCTGGAAAAGCCAACGTCAACAGGTATTTCACGTTGATGAGCTGAATGAAGAATTGTTCTTAATTTCGGTTTCGCTAATGTATTTGTCAGACAATTTTCAAACATCTCAGGTGTAATATTTTCCTTTACGGAGCCAAGTAGCAGCAGATCGAAAATATTTTGGTCTTGTTCCAAATTGAGCGTATCATTCTTGACCAATTGAATTGCTACCTTATTGATTCTGTTTATTTTACCATGCTTATCGGCAACAATCAGGCCATCAGAAATACTATCAAAAATGTATTGTAAATCATTATGCGTCCGTTCAAGTTCTTTCCGATTAATAACTTCATTCGTAATATCGTATGAGTGTACTAATATGGCATGAATCTCTCCTGTATCGTTATTCAAAGGAACCCGGCTTGAAAGAAAGTAATATTCATTATTTCCAATAACAATATTTTCCAATGCGTTCAAATCAGCTTTCCCTGATTCGATGACCTTTTTATCATTATTGTATAAAGATGCAGCAAGTAAAGGAAAAACCTCATTCAGATTCATACCGGTTAGTTCTGCATTGGTTTTTTCATATAGAATTTCCAATTGACGATTAACCCGCATAATATTATTATTCAGATCTTTAATCATTATAACTGCAGGAGAATAATCGAGAACTTTTTGAAGGAGCGATTTTTCGTTTCTGAGTAAAGTCTGTACCTGATATCGTTCTGAAAAATCGCGTAATATTAACTGAATATGAGGTTTATCTTCAATAATTATTTTTCGAACACTAATTTCAGCAGGGAAAGATGTTCCATCTTTCCGTTGTTGATCATTTTCAAATACCAAGCCTTTTTTAATATCTAAATCAGGTAAAAGACGAATTTTTCCGGAAGGATCAACTGCATCGATCGACATTTTAATAAATTCTGCCCTCGAATATCCATATACTTCAGTGGCCTTTAAGTTCACTTCCAGAATATTGTAATTTATGTCCAAAAGAATTATTACATCATTCGCACTGGTAAAAAACTCGTCGTAATTCTTTCGAATTAAACTAATTCTTGATTCCGCATAATATAATGACCGGAAATATGATGTCATCGTATTTCTCCAAATCAATAAACCCGAAACAATGAATAGAACAATAAGAAGCAAGGATGACAACAGTATAGTTATCAACGTTGGTCTGTATGTCCGCGAAATCTCACTTTGGTCAGCTTTAACAATCACATACCAAGATGTATTTGGTATATTGCCCAGGTCAGCGTATACCAATTTATTTCTGTAATCTTTTCCCAGAAATAATCCAGAATGCCCAAGAGCAGCCTTTACAGCCGGTAAAAATGTATCAGCTATTGATCTTTTAAGTAAATTCGTCTTTTGATCTCCGAATTTTAAGTCATTGAAAAACACGACACTATCATTTAAAGATCCTATCATCAGGCATTCACCAGATACAGCTTTACCAGGATAATGATTCAGATTCTTAAATACTTTTCGCTTCATTTCAATCCTTATAACCAAACTTCCCACATATTTTTCTTGAATGCGAAGAGGAATAATTAAATCAGAAAAAACCGACTCTTTACTTTGAAATATAACTGTTGGATTGATAAAAGGAACATCGAATTTGATTTTATCATTAGAAATAGGAAATTCCGTTAAAGAGTCATCCAATGGAAAATCCATCGCAAAATATTGGGCTAATACTTTATTGTTTTCATTAACTAAAAACAAGGCTACATACTCATCATCCATGAGAAGACCCCGTAAAAAATTTTCCAATGCCTCTGAAGGTTGTGAACGTTGTTTATTTTTAATCGCATTTAAATCATTCACTAATAAGGCACGATCTTTAACGGCTCTACCAAATTCAATTTGACTATTGTACCAATAGGAAAGAAAAAATCTTTTTTCACTTCCAACCGCTTTCAATTCAGAGAAAACAATATTTTTTGTTTGGGTATACAGCTGCTGATGTACATAAAAGCCGGATATAATTATCGCTATTACAAGCACACTTATACCTGCAGTAAGGTAAAAAGCCAAACGCTTTGTATTCATATTATTAAATAAATTTTTCCATGACGACGGTTAAATCTTTTCGAGGAATGGGCTTAGCCAAATAGTCATCGAATCCTTCTGCTAAAAAACGTTCTCTATCACCGTTAAGAGCATAAGCCGTCTGTGCGATAACAATTACATCCTCCTTCAATCGCCGAATCTCCTTTAAACATTCAATCCCATCCATACCAGGCATTTTAATATCAAGAAATATGATACGGATTTCAGGTATGTCTTTCATTGTTTGCAGGCATTCCAGGGCTGAGTTTAAACGAATGACTTTTAATTTAAATGTACGCAAATACTCCTCGATAAGAATTGCGTTTGATTCGTCGTCGTCAACTACTAAAATTGTACTGTTCAATATATCCGTCATAATTAAACAATTATTTGGTTATTGCTTGATTAATTAACCATGGAAAGGTACGTAAATAGTTATTTGTGTACATCTGTTTATTTAAAAAAAAAACTAATGCCTTATTAAATATTATTGTGGTACTATTTAGTGTCTGTCCATAAAGTCCTTCATTTCATGATTTCTGATAATTTTTTTCAATGCGTGAAGAATTTTTTACTTCGAAAAAATATTCGATAACGCTTACGCAGCGATCAGGTGTTTATATCTTGCCCAAATTTGT
>JAUSOY010000061.1 GCA_030656615.1 Bacteroidales bacterium
CTGGTATGCATATGCCGGAAAATTATCGGGAACAAAAACAATTATCAAAGCTTGGCTTTATTCAATACTAGCTTCTTCAGAGGCTTATGAATTGTTCAAGCTTTTTAAAGAAAATGCTGTATTAATTAGAACATAGCCATAAAAACTAAACCTTGGCATCTCTGAAACAACTGGCCGGACAAACGGTCATTTATGGTCTGAGCAGTATCGTAGGGCGATTGTTGAATTACCTGCTCGTGCCTCTTTATACCTACAAACTCGCTACGGAAGCCTATGGCACCGTTACCGAAATGTACTCATACGTGGCGTTTCTGGTGGTAATACTGATGTACGGCATGGAAACGGCCTTCTTCCGTTATAACGAAACAGAAACCGACAAAATAAAAGTTTATTCCACTACCCTGCTTTCCATTCTTGCCACCTCGGCAGGATTTTTACTGCTCGTAGGATTTTTCGCACAGGATATTGCCAACATCTTACTGTATCCGCAACACAAAGAATACATTCTGTGGTTTGGTTTAATCATAGCCTTTGATGCCATTTCTGCCATTCCTCTGGCCCTTTTACGCGCGCAAAACAAAGCCCGCCGGTTTGTAATTGTCCGTTTGTTGTTTATAGGCGTTAATCTGGGTTTAAATATTTTTTTCATCGTACTATGCCCATATTTCCACGAAAATCAAATGTTCGCTTCCTTTACTTCATTGGTATATGACGGAGAAATAAGCATTAAGTACATTTTTATTTCAAACCTGCTGGCAAGTGCTATTCAACTGCTGATTCTTACGCCTGAATTCATGAAAGTAACGAGGCGTTTTGATATCGTATTGTGGAAAAAAATGATGATTTATGCGCTTCCTCTGCTTGTTTTTGGATTGGCAGGAATTGTGAACGAAACCCTCGATCGCATTTTGATAAAATATTTAATGCCTCAGGATATAGCCATGAGTCAGCTTGGAATATATGGTGCTGTATATAAAATCTCCATTCTGATGACCATTTTTATTCAGGCATTCCGATACGCGGCAGAGCCATTTTTCTTCGCACAGGCTGCGCAGAATGATGCAAAAAAACAATATGCTGAAGTGATGAACTGGTTTGTAATAGCATGTTCACTCATTTTCCTGGGAACCATGCTTTATCTTCAGGATGTTATCATTTTCTTTATCGGTCCGGGTTTTCGGGAAGGAATGCCCGTTATTTCCGTTCTTTTATTGGCGAACCTTTTTCTGGGTATTTATTATAACCTCTCGATATGGTATAAACTCACCAATAAAACGATATGGGGGGCATACATTTCTATTTTTGGAGCGATGGTAACCATAATCCTGAACATTCTTTGGATTCCTGTTTTTGGATACGTAGGTTCGGCATGGGCCACATTGATTTGTTATTTTTCGATGATGCTGGTCTCGTACTTGATCGGACAGAAGTATTATCCTGTTCATTACGACCTGAAAAGAATTACCGGATATATTGCTCTGGCCATAATACTTGTTTCTATTTCAGCATTTGTATCCATCGAATCGCTTGTTTTTCGACTGATATTCAATACAATACTTCTCCTTGCATTCATAAGTATCGTATTAAGTATCGAAAAAAACAAAATCAAACTTCTTTTGAAAAAAGGTTAAACTTTCAGCAAGTTTGTCGGTAGAAATCTTCGATTGCAATTTCTTCCAAAAAAAACATTCTGCCCATCATTAAACAGTTCTTAGGCCCGTCCAACATGGCCATCTCAATTTAAGCATACAGAATCGTATCATATTAAATGATGTGGGACAGATTTTACATAAAAATTTGGAAAACGCTGATTAATAGCGTACCTTGAGGCAGTGAAAATCAAAGAGATAATCGACAATACCCGAAATGACAGAATTTCCGGCTCTACCGCAATTTTGAATCAATTGGTGGACGAATTACACCATATACTCGAGCTATCCGGTGAATGTGGATTAAAAGAAATTATGGTGGAATTAGAAAATCTTAAAAATTCCCTGCCTCAATTTGCCGTACTACATCATTTTTGTGATGAATTCAAAAATATCATTTCCACCAGCGAGAATAATTGCCAAACAGCAAATACGCTAATGGAATTGTATAAAACAAAGTGGAAAAATGCCGGACAAAGAGCTGCCGAAATTCTAATCTCAGAAATCGATTTTCTCGGAAAAACTGTTTTACTTCATTCGAATAGTTCGAATATTATAAGCCTTTTCGAGTTATTAAACCAAAAAGGGATTCAACCACTTGTTATTCAAACGATATCCTTTCCTATTGAAGAGGGCAAGGTTCAGGCTGAAATCCTTGCCCGTATGGGTTTTAAAGTAAGTATCGTGGGTGATGCATCCTCATCACAATTCGTGAAGATGGCTGATTTTGTAATCATGGGAGCCGATAGAATTTTCAGGAGTGAATTCATCAATAAAACAGGTTCACTTCCTCTTGCCCTTGCTTGTCAACACTATAATAAACCACTTTTTGTGATTTCTGATTCACGCAAATTTTTCCGATATAGTCTTTATAATAAGCCTATTGATCTGGAACAAATGGAAAATCCGGAAGAATTATGGGTCAATCCACCAAAAGGAATTCAGATTTTAAATTACCATTTCGAACATATTCCTAATCATTTCGTCAAGCGCTTCTACTTCGAAAACGGGGGCTACCTTTTACAATAAGCGCTCATACTAAAAATCAAAACGAATCTGATTGGTGTTATTCTCTAATTCGAGCAATTGCTTTTTACGCCACAATTCTCCGCCGTATCCGGTTAATGAACCATTGGCTCCAATAACTCTGTGACAGGGTACAACGATATTCAATAAATTTCTGCCATTGGCTCCGGCTACTGCCCTGACGGCTTTTATATCGCCCAATTTTACAGAAAGTTCGGAATACGAAAGCGTTTTACCAAAAGGGATTTTTACCAATTCGAGCCACACCGATTTTTGAAAATCTGTACCTTGCATATCCAAAGGCAAATCAAAAAATATTCTTTTACCCGAAAAATACTCCTGAAGTTGTTGGCGTGCAAAACGAAGCGTATCAGGCAAATCATGCGGTTCATCCAAAACAACTTCCGATGCATGAAAACGGTTATTAAACAAAACCGATTGCAGTCCGTATTGAGTTCCGCTGAGTTGGATTAATCCAAGGGGACTATCCATATAGCATTTAAAAATCATCCTCAGGGCTTGATTTCAATGGCCTTTGAACGGGTGTTTTTCGTTTTATTCACCGTATCGTACGCTGTCAGTGCCACATTATACAATTTCGGTTTGGAAGCGGGTTTGGGATACGTATGCGTTGGATTTTTTTCGGTTGATGTATTATAATCACCAAAATCCCAGGAATACGTATGTGCATTCTGGGTGGTGTTGGTAAATGTTATCGTAACACTATTTACACCAATCGTTTCAGAGTATGTAAAAGAAGCCATCGGTGTGAATATATTCGGATCGATGGGTGTATTGTTGTCCTTATTACAAGCCATCGAAAACATAAGAAAAGTGCTTACGATTAGGGCCAATAAATTCTTTTTCATAATATGCGTATTGATTTTGGATTTGATTTTACCCCGAAAACACAAGACAAATGTAGTACTTTTGCCACTGAATATTCAAACCGTGAGTGAAATTTTACAACATCTTAACGACGCCCAACGCAGAGCCGTAGAAGCCATAGAGGGCCCAAGCCTTATCATTGCAGGAGCAGGCTCCGGCAAAACAAGGGTATTGACATACCGTGTCGCTTTCCTTCTCGAAAAGAAAGTTGATCCATTCAATATTCTTGCACTTACATTTACCAATAAATCGGCCAGGGAGATGAAAGACCGAATCATCCATCTGGTGGGGCAGCAAGCCAAAAATGTTTGGATGGGAACATTCCACAGCATTTTTGCACGGGTACTTCGCATCGAAGGTGAAAAACTCGGTTTTCCATCCAATTTTAATATTTATGATACAGATGACTCCAAGCGTTTGATTCGCTCCATCGTGTCTGATTTAAATCTGGATTCCAAAACTTACAGTCCTGGTTTTGTATTAGGACGGATTTCGGGTGCCAAGTCAAACCTGATATCTGCAATCGATTATAATAACAATGCCGAGCTTCAGCAATCTGACCGCCAGGCATCGCGGCCGGAGTTGGGTAAAATATTCAGCACATATCAGGCACGGCTTTTTCGATCACAAGCCATGGATTTTGATGATTTATTGTTTAATATGAATGTTTTGCTTCGCGATTTTCCAGAAGCACTCTATAAGTACCAGCAAAAATTCAGATACATTCTTGTAGATGAGTATCAGGATACCAACTATGCCCAATACCTTATTTTAAAACGTTTGGCGGCGAATAATGAGAATATAAGTGTGGTTGGTGACGATGCCCAAAGCATTTATGCATTTCGGGGAGCTAATATCCAGAACATGCTCAATTTTAAAAAAGACTATCCCGATTATCAATTATTTAAACTGGAACAAAACTACCGCTCCACAAAACTCATTGTTAAGGCTGCCAACAGCGTGATCGCTTTTAATAAGGATCAAATTCAGAAAACCGTATGGACTGACAACGATACCGGTGAAAAAATTAAACTTCTCAAAGCAGTATCGGATAATGAAGAAGGCGCCATAGTCGCCAACACCATTTTTGAACAAATGATGAATTTTCAGCGTAAAAATTCTGATTTTGCCATTTTATACCGAACGAATGCTCAGTCGAGAGCAATGGAAGAAGCGCTTCGAAAACGAAATATCGCATATCGTATTTATGGTGGCCTTTCGTTTTATAAGAGAAAAGAAATTAAAGACATCTGCGCCTATTACCGTTTGGTTATAAACAATATGGATGAAGACGCCTTAAAACGGTGTATTAATTATCCAACCCGTGGAATTGGTGATACCAGTCTCGAAAAAGCCACCATAAAGGCCGCCGAAGAAAACATCAGTTTATGGGAAACCCTTGAAAAGGCCGTCCATTACAATCTTGATATCCGACAGAATATTCTTTCGCGCATTCATCAGTTTATGATAATGATCAAGAGCCATTCTGTTAAGTTAAAAACGACTCCTGCATACGATTTAGCGAAACAAATAGCGTATAGTTCCGGCATTATCAAAGAGCTGGAAGAAGATAAAACCCCTGAAGGCGTCAGCCGAATGGATAATGTGGAAGAACTATTGAATGCCATTGCCGATTTTACAGAAAGTGATGAAGTTTTGGAATTACCCGATGGAAGTATTGCCGAAATGCGAAGCCTGGATCTGTTTATGCAAGATATAGCACTTCTGACGGATGCCGATAATGAGGATAAGGAAGGAGGCGACAAAGTTTCTCTCATGACGATACATGCCGCCAAAGGATTGGAATTTCCATATATTTTCCTGGTTGGGCTTGAAGAGAATCTGTTTCCGAGTTTTATGTCATTAAATAGCCGTACAGATTTAGAAGAAGAACGTCGACTATTTTATGTTGCCGTTACCAGAGCGGAGGAATTTTTGTTCTTGTCGTATGCCGAATCAAGGTTCCATCATGGAAGTCTTAATTTTTGCGAACCCAGTCGATTTATCGAAGAAATTGATGTTGAATGCATCGACTCCCCAAAAAAAGCATCCTGGCAAGGGCTTGTTAAACCAAAAAATATCATTCCACCAAAACCCATCAACGGGCCTCAGGCTGACCATTCAAAACTCAAAAAAATCAATAACGCAACACTTTCTTCGGGCAATACCGGCACTCCCGGACTGGAAACCAACCTTATCGAAGGCCAGTCTGTTGAACACGAACGATTTGGAAAAGGCAAGGTTACGCTCATCGAAGGAAGTGGTGCAAACAAAAAAGCAACAGTATTGTTTGAAAGTGTAGGACAAAAGCAACTTTTGCTTAAATTTGCAAAACTCAGAATTTTAGAATAATAGCTACTTAAGGCATCCTTTCCTTTTTAAATTGTAATTGTCAGGTAGTAATTGTATAAGAATCCTTTATTTATGGAATATAACAGCACCCGCGAAAGACTTATTTTGCCAGAATTTGGCAGAAATGTACAGAATATAATAAAACACATTACAGAGATTGCTGACCGTGAAGAACGAACCCGTTCGGCCATCTATCTGCTCAATGTACTAATACAGGGAAGTCCAATGCAAAAAGACTTCGCTGATTATAAAAGACGTGTTTGGGATCAAATACACATCATCTCAGAATTTAAACTGGATGTTGATGGACCCTACCCCGCTCCTACTCCTGAAGAGGTTGAACTAAAACCGGAACCGGTAAAATACACCCAGGGCCATATCCGTTACCGTCATTATGGCAAAAATATTGTCAACATCATTAACGAAGTGGCAAAAAAAGATGATGGAGTTGAAAAGGAGGTAACCACACAGGTTATTGCTAACCAGATGAAAAAGCTCTATCTGACGTGGAATCGTGATTCGGTCAATGATGAACTTATTGAAGAACAACTGATTGAACTATCAAAAGGCCAACTCAAGCTGCAACCCGACCAAAAGCTGAGTCAAACCAGCGACATATTGGAGCAAAATCAACCCCGGAAATGGGTTCCACAGAATCCAAAAAAGCAAAATTTCCACAAAAGAAGGAAACATAAATAGTCGCTGACCTATGAGTTCATTCAGTATTAAAGGGGGCAAAAGACTTGCTGGTGAAATTATACCACAAGGTGCTAAAAATGAGGCTTTACAGGTAATTAGCGCAGTACTGCTTACCTCTGAAGAAATTATTATTCATAATATTCCTGATATTCTTGATGTGAACCGCTTGATTCAGCTCCTTGGAGAAATGGGTGTAAAAACCATTAACCTCGGCAATGGATCATGGAGTTTCACAGCCAGCGATATCCGAATGGATTACCTCAATTCAGAGGACTTTGTAAAAAGAGCTTCATCACTTCGAGGATCCATTATGTTGATGGGCCCTTTATGTGGCCGTTTTAAGAAAGCCATTGTACCCCGTCCGGGTGGTGATAAAATTGGCCGCCGTAGACTTGATACCCATTTCACAGGACTGTTAAAAATGGGTGCAAGGGTTGATTACAATTCGACTAACGGCATATTTAGTGTTAATGCAAGCAATCTGGAAGGTGCATATATCCTCCTCGACGAAGCATCTGTAACCGGTACCGCTAATGTCATTATGGCTGCTTGTATGGCCAAAGGGCGAACACGGATATTTAATGCGGCCTGCGAACCATACATCGTTCAGTTATGTAAAATGCTGAATGCTATGGGTGCCAAAATCAGTGGAATCGGTTCCAATCTCCTTTACATCGATGGAGTGGATAGTCTGGGTGGATGTTCGCATACCCTGCTACCCGACATGATTGAAGTGGGGAGTTTTATCGGTCTGGCCGCCATGACACGTTCTGCAATCCGCATCAAAAATTGTGGATTTGAGCATTTAGGAATGATTCCCGACATCTTTGGAAGACTTGGAATTCAGATCGAAAAAGAAGATGACGATATTATTGTTCCCGCCGCCGACCATTATCGCATCGAGAATTTTATGGATGGATCCATACTCACCATTGCCGACGCACCATGGCCTGGATTTACGCCCGATTTAATCAGTATCGCATTGGTTGTAGCCACACAGGCGCAAGGAAGTATTCTCATCCACCAGAAGATGTTCGAAAGCCGCTTATTTTTCGTAGATAAACTCATCGACATGGGTGCCCGAATTATTCTTTGCGATCCGCACAGAGCAACCGTAATCGGATTAGGCCATCAGGTACCCTTGCGGGGAATACGCATGAGTTCTCCCGACATCAGGGCTGGAGTTGCGCTACTTATCGCAGCACTATCTGCTGAAGGCACCAGCATTATTGACAATATCGAGCAAATAGACCGGGGTTATCAAAATATTGATGGCCGTCTTCGGGCTTTGGGTGCAGATATCAGCCGCATTTCCTAAACCATAATTGGCTTCTGCCAAAATGACGCAGTTTTCTGCTTGGCAATATTTTTGTGAGTTGCCCGGTATAATAATTATTGATAATCGTTAAACGCTTTATATTTACTGATTTATGTCGGACCATAAAGAAAACAATATCCCGGAAGAAGAGGCAATTAATACACCTGAACAAGAAATTCAGGACGAAATGACTGAAAAAACAGCCACAGAAGCAGCAGAAATTGCTGAACCGTCAAAAAAGAAAAAAAAGAAAGGCCTCTTTTCAGGAAATAAAAAAGAAGAAAACGAAGAATCTTCACGCATTACCGAATTAGAAAACGAAGTTGCTGAATGGAAAGACAAATATCTGCGACTGTTTTCAGAATTTGATAATTTCAGAAAACGCACTGCTAAAGAAAGAATGGACCTACTCAAAACAGCCTCTGCCGATGTTTTAGTAAAAATGCTTGCTGTTGTTGATGATTTCGAACGGGCTATGAAGAGTTTAAAAAAAGATGATGAAGTACAAAATGCCTATTTTCAGGGTATGGAGCTCATCTATGCAAAACTTATAGGCATACTCAAAAATCAGGGATTAACTCCGATGGAAACCCTTGGAAAAGATTTTGATACCGATTTTCATGAGGCTCTGACAAACATTCCTGCTCCATCCGACGAACTAAAAGGTAAGGTTGTTGACGAAATTGAAAAAGGATATATGCTCGGCGACAAAGTTGTGCGCTACGCTAAAGTTGTAATAGGAAATTAATCCAAAATAAGGAATAGGAAGACTCTGATGGCAAAACGTGATTACTACGAGATACTGGATATTAGCAAAACTGCTTCGGTCGACGAAATAAAAAAAGCCTACCGTCAGATGGCCATGAAATATCATCCGGACAGAAACCCGGGCGATAAAGTTGCTGAAGATAATTTTAAAGAAGCGGCTGAAGCATACGAAGTCCTTAGCAATCCTGAAAAGCGCCAGCGGTATGACCAATATGGACATGCCGGTATGGGCAATGGAAGCGGAGGATTTGGTGGAGGAGGAATGTCGATGGATGATATATTCTCGAATTTTGGAGATATATTCGGCTCAGCTTTCGGCGGTTTCGGTGGTTTTGGTGGTAGTGGAGGCCGTGGTGGACGCAGAGTCAACAGGGGTTCTAATCTCCGTATCAAAGTAAGTCTCAATCTTGAAGAAATTGCTACCGGTGTCAAGAAAAAGTTAAAAGTAGGAAAGTATGTCAAATGCGATAGCTGCCATGGCAGTGGAGCTAAAGCAGGTTCATCACACAATACATGTAACACCTGTCGTGGAACTGGTCAGGTTACTCAGGTTACCAATACCTTCCTTGGCCGTATGCAAACGGTTAATACCTGTCCTTCGTGTCACGGAGAAGGACAAACCATTACTGAAAAATGCACCAAATGTTACGGTGATGGAATTATTAAGGGTGAAGAAATTATTGAAGTTGATATTCCTGCTGGCGTTGCTGAAGGAATGACACTAAGCATGAGTGGCAAAGGCAATGCTGGTGCTAAAAGTGGTGTTCCCGGCGATCTGCTTATACTGGTTGAGGAACTGCCGCATGAGCACCTTCAACGCGAAGGCAACCATTTAATTTACGAGCATTATCTGAGTTTTCCGGAAGCTGCCTTGGGTTGTACCGTAGAAGTACCCACCATAGAAGGAAAAGCCCGTGTGAAAATTGAAGCAGGGACACAAGCCGGAAAAATTCTTCGTCTTAAAGGAAAAGGAATTCCTGATGTTAATGGATACGGACGAGGCGATTTACTCGTCAATCTGAATGTTTGGACGCCAAAAAGCCTGAGTCGGGAAGAAAAAGAAATGGTTGAAAACTTATCCAAATCTGGAAATTTCAGACCCAATCCCGGAAAACGCGACAAATCTTTAATGGACAGAATGCGGGAGTATTTCCGCGACTAAGCGTTTGGGGTTACAGCTTCGGGGAGTGTAAAACTAAATTCCGAACCCACACCTTCTTCACTCGTAGCCCATATAAATCCATTATGGGCCTCCACCATTTTTTTAACAATAGCAAGCCCAAGGCCCGTGCTTGCTTCACCAGCAGTAGTTCTAACCCCTTTGGCTTTGCTGAATGGCTGAAAAAGCTTCGTCAGTTCTGATGCAGGTATCCCTTGTCCCTGATCCTTTACAGTAACAAGTATCCCGCTTTCTGAGCGGTGACAATTAATAATAATGCTGGTATTATTTTCTGAATACTTTACGGCATTAGAAATCAGATTATCCATAATCTGCTCAACACGAACCGAATCAGCCATTACTTTAAATACTTCTCCTTCAGTGCTAAAGTCTATTTGAATCTTTTTATACTCCGCCTGAAATTTATTATTGGAGATACTCTTTTGAATGATCTCCGAAATACGGATTGGCCGCGAATTTATTTCAAGTTTTCCGGCACTAATCTTTGATACATCCAGTAAATCATTAATAATATCAAGCATCCCTTTGCTGGCTGTATGCATCAGTTTCACCATTTCTCTGACCGAATCATTTACAACGTTCGAATCTTCCTGAATCAACAAATCACTCAGCATAAGAATACCTGCTAAAGGATTTCGCAAATCGTGAGCAGCCATACCAATAAGGTAATTCTTTTCTTCATTAAGCTCCTGAAGTGCAACATTATTTTCCTTAATCACCATCTGCTGTTCGGCAATGCGTAGTAAAGTCGAAACTTTAGCACGTACAATATCCGTATCGAGTGGTTTAAATAAATAATCAATTGCTCCTTCTTCCAATCCCCGGATCATGTACTTTCGTTCCTTACTAATGGCTGTAACAAAAATAATTGGTATGCTACTGGTATGTCTGTTTCCCCCTAAAAATTCAGCAACTTCAAACCCATCCATCTCTGGCATTTGAACATCGAGCAAAATTAGTGATATATCAGGGTGGGCATGAGCAATCTTCAAAGCATCATTTCCATTATTGGCTCTAAGAAAGCTCCTGTTTTCGGCATAGAGGATTTGTTCCAGCGCAAATATGTTTTCGGCCTTATCATCTACAATAAGGATTTTATGCTGAAATTTATTCGGTTCATTTATAGTCTTCATATCTTAATAATTCAAGGAAAATCTGAAAAAGTATTAGCTTAATTAATAACCCAATTGTATGATTCTGGCTGCAATTTCCGGTAAATCCAATATTTCATCCGGAGTGAATAATGCCAATGCTGAAGAAGGCATTTCTGGAGATTTGGCATTGAGCGGATTCTGAACAATGGTATAACCTCCCTGGCGATGAACTTCATGCAGGCCGACAGCTCCATCATTATTGGCGCCGGTAAGAAGTATTCCAACCAAATCAGGACCGAAAGCCAGGGCTGCTGTTTCAAAAAAAACATCAATGGAAGGTCTGCTATAGTTTACTAATTCTGAAGCATCGTATGCAATGCGACCATCACGCTCTATCATTAAATGATAATTTGGAGGACTTACGTAAAGTCTGCCGGGTTTAATCATTTCCTTGTCTTCTGCTTCAGTAACCGGGAACTTTGAATGATAATCAATAACCTGTGCCAGCGAACTCGAATATCGTTTACTAAGGTGCAAAACTAATCCCATTGGAACGATTAATTTCGCCGGTAATACCTTGACGATGGCTAAAATGGCATTTACTCCACCATTAGAACCACCAATTACTATCATCTTTATCCCTTTTTTAGCTTTCAAGAATCAATAAATTTTGCGATAAATTTTTTCTTTAGCATCTACCACTTCAAAACATTCGTATACCCCGCTAAATTGAAGGGTTTCTTTTGAACCCAGAGCCAAAAAACCATATACAGGCATACTCTCATAAAATAAACGAAATACCCGTTCCTGTAATTTACGGTTAAAATAAATCATGACATTTCGACAAACAATCAGATTAAATTCATTAAAAGAACCATCACTCACCAGATTATGCACTGAGAAAATCATGTTTTTCGGTAATTGGCTATCGAACTTGGCAAGACCATATTGTGCCACATAATAATCAGAAAGGGAGAATTCTCCGCCGGCTTTCTGGTAATTTGATGAATAATCCTGCATATGTTTCAATGGGAAAATTCCTTCCCGGGCGGAGGCAAGAACCTTCGAATTGATATCCGTTGCATAAATTCTTGCTCTGTCGAGTATTTTTTTCTCATGAAGTAATATTGCCGTACTATAAACCTCCTCACCGGTAGAACATCCGGCATTCCATACCTTATAAAAAGGATATGTTTCGAGATAAGGAAACACCTTTTCCCGTAGTGCTTTAAAAAACGATGGATCGCGAAACATTTCCGTAACATTCACCGTTATTTCTATAACGAAATCGGCGAAATATGTGGCATCATTGAGCAATCTGTTTTTTAATTCAAAAAAATCAAACGTTTTAGTAACTTCCCGAAAACGGGTAATTCGTCGTATTAAAGACGCTTCCGAATAGTTAGCAAAATCATAGCCATATCGGTTTTTGATTATGCTAAGCAATTCAGCAATCTGTTCGTCGGTGAATATTTCCTTTATCATAATTATTTCGAAAGCCAAACACGCATGAGCGATAATAGTTTCTGAGTATCTACGGGTTTTGCAAGGTAATCAGAAGCTCCGGCCTCAATACATTTGTCTCTATCGCCTTTCATTGCTTTGGCTGTTAAGGCAATGACAGGGATATTTCTGAATTTCTTATGAGCACGAATTTTACGGATAGCCTCATATCCATCCATCACCGGCATCATGATATCCATCAAAACAATGTCAATATCAGGATTTTGTTCGAGTTTATCCAGAGCATCCTTTCCATCATTCGCAACAACGACTTTCATTTCCACACTTTCCATTACTTTTTCCAATGCAAAAATATTACGCATGTCATCATCGGCCAGCAATACTTTCTTCCCTTTCAATTCCTCGCCATAATCAATAACCCTAGACGACACATTTGGCATTTCATTCTGTAAGGGTTGATTAACTTTTCGAATAAACAGGCTTACTTCATCAAGTAATCGTTCATTGGATCGTGCTTTTTTTGAAACAACCGTATTTGAATACTGAAGAAGTAATGCATTATCTTCTCTGCTTAATTCTTTTCCTGTATATATAATCAGAGGAATAGAAATATACTTTGGATTTGTCTTGATGTTTTTCAAAAGATCCATCCCCGAAACATCCGGCAAACTAAGATCCAGGATAATAACGTCCACATCGTTGGTTGAAAGAAGTTCCAATGCTTCAGCCCCCGTAAATGCTTTCAAAGGTTGAATTCCATTTTGACCAAAAAGTGCTTGCAGCGCATCTTGCTGACCTTTATTATCTTCAATAATCAAAACTTTTTTAAAAAGTTTATCTGTTTGGTCACACAAACTACTGAATACCTGCTGCAATTTTTTATCAGAAACCGGCTTTTTTACAAATTCCACGGCTCCCAGTTCAAGTCCCATCGCTTTATTATCATTTCCGGTAATGATATGTACGGGAATATTTTGAGTATCGGGATGCTGCTTAAGCCTTTTTATAACAGTCCAACCGTCCATAACGGGAAGTCCTATATCCAGAATAATAGCATGTGGCCTGAATTTTATTGCCATAGAAAGTCCTGTATCACCACGATCAGCCACGATAACTTTAAAATTCTTCTCACGGGCAAAACTGGTAAGAATATGAGCAAATACTTCATCATCCTCGATTATTAACAAACATCGATCGGTAGGTTCCAAATGGGCTCTGTCATCGGTAAAAGAAAAAGAGTTCAAACATTCATCATCCTTCAATACAGGCATCGGAATCACATCAGCTGACTCAACAATAATCGGCTGATCATTCGTTTTGTACGATGGTATTCCTGAAAATTCCATTTCGCCATCAAAAACCTGAGGTAATATGAGGGTGAATGTACTTCCCATGTTCAGAATGGATTCGAGACGAATTTCGCCGCCCAGCATTATGGCAAGTTCGCGGCTGATAGAAAGCCCGAGCCCGGTTCCACCATATTTTCGATTGGTGTTTCCATCCGCCTGTTTAAAGGCTTCAAAAATCAGTTTACGTTTTTCTTCCGGTATTCCGATTCCATTATCCTTTACTGCAAATCCAATAGTTTTGGTACTATGACGTAATTTATCCGAGACAAAAACCGAATCGGATGGCATCGAAAATATTTCAAGGAAAACACGCCCTCCTTTGGGAGTAAATTTAAATGAGTTAGATAATAAATTACGAATAATCTGTTCGAGTCTGAAACGATCGGTGGTAATAATTTCTGGTGTGCCTGGCAATCGGTTGATTGTAAATTCAATATTTTTCTCCTTGCCAAGACTTTCGAATAAAGCCATCAGGTCGGATGATAAATCATCCAATTTAAAACGCTCGATGTCCAAATCAATTTTACGAGACTCGATTTTTGAAAGATCAAGAATATCATTGATGAGATTTAATAAATCATTGCCCGATTTATTGATCACCCGTGCATATTCTATCTGTTCATTGTTTAGTGTTTTGTGCTTATTTTCATATAAAAGATTCGCAAGAATCAACATTGAATTAAGTGGTGTACGAAGCTCGTGCGACATATTTGCTAAAAACTCCGATTTATACCGACTCGCTTGTTCCAATTCTTTGGCTTTTAGCGTTATTGCTTCCCTGGCATTTTCGAGTTCACTATTTTTCACTTGAATTGCCTGGTTATTTTCTTCCAGTAACTGCGATTTCTCCTCCAACTGAACATTGGATTGCAGCAATTCTTCCTGCTGTACCCTAAGTTCTTCCTCCGATTGTTTTATAACCTGGGCCTGTTCAGCAAGTTCTTCATTCGTAACCCGCAATTCTTCTTCCTGCGTTCTGAGTCTTTCATTTGCTTCCTGTGTTTGTTGAAGTAAGAGCTCAGTATTTTTTCGGGCCTCTATTAATGAAATGGCCCCGGCAAGGCTTTCAGCGAGTTTATCCAAAAACTCAAGCTCCCACGATTGGAAAGTATGAAGAGCAGCCAGTTCAATAATTCCCTTCACCTCTTTTTCAGATATTAGCGGCAGCACAAGGATATTAACAGGCAGTGTATTGCCTAATCCACTATTTATCGTAGAATAATTATCCGGGACATCGGTAAGAACAAATCGTTTCTTTTCGACCCAGGCCTGCCCAATAATGCCTTCACCGGAAAGAAATTTGGAATGAAAGCCTTTACGAACATCAAAGGCATAGGTCGAAACCAGCTTCATGATGGTAACATCACCCTCGAGATCTTTTACATAAAAAGCAGCCTGTTGGATATCACAGTAACCTGCCAGTTCTGAAAGAACAGCATCGCTGAAGTCTGAACAATGCTGGTATTGCTGGGCTATTTCAGAAAATTTGGCCTGACCCGTCAATTGCCAGTTTCTTTTTTCGCGCTCAGTCGCCAATTGTTTCAAGTCATTTCTCATTCCAACCAAGGCATTTCCCAGTAAATCATTTTCCCCTCTGACTTCAATAGGACTATCATAATCTCCTTTACCGATATGTGAAGCAGACTGAGCTAACTTACCTGTAATGGAACGAAGGCCTTCGAAACTTCTGCCCAGATCTCCAAATTCATCTTCTGAAACGATATTAATCTGAGCGTTTGTATCGCCAATAGCCAACTGACCAAAGGCCTGCTTTATATTATTTATATTTCCAGTAATATCTTTATAAATCAAATACAGAATCCATATCAACATCAAAATCATAAGAAACATGCCCAATGCCAGAAAAATGAGTGAACGATAGCTTTTCTGATACTGTTGCTCGAATAAACGCCCAAGTTCAACCACCTGAAATTCAGCTATGCTGTGAAAAGCATTCTTCTGATGCTTCGATAAAAGCTGATAGTCTTTGATAAATGTGTTTGAATGATTATCAGACTTTGAAAGCGTCAGTCCTTTAATCAGCGATTCATAAGCATTAAAATCTGAAATTCGTAATTCATTATCAATGTACCTCGTAAGGTTTGCATTTTCAGAATTTTGGAGGACGTATACATGTTGCTGGATAAACTCAAAATCAGATAGAATTCTCTCGACAGCCATTTGAGAAAAATACTCCGGACTAAAATACTTCAAAATAAACACTTCCTGTGCTTTAATTTTATCTTCCACTCTCAAAACATCAATAAGATTTCCAACGCCAACTTCTGCTTCAATATTAGACACGTCGAGAAGTATGAAAGAAATCTCATCAATCAAACCGTCTATAAAGACATCATATAATCCAATGTTGATTGTCTTTGTCGGGCTTTGGTCTATCACATCAACCCGAAGCAATTGTAATTTTTCTTTCAGATAACTATAGTCATGGAAATCCATGTGACCTTTTGAGGCTGATAGCGTTTTTTCAAGGCTTTCGTCGGTTCTGAGATATGATTTCTGAAATTCTTCCGAATGCTTTGAATCACTTTTGATCGAATACTGTATTGCTTGCAGTCGTTCATCCTCCACCTCCAATAAGAAATGCATCATTTCATCCGCCATGCTGAGATCCTGACGTAAATCGGAAGCACGGTTAAGATTATTCATTTGATTTCTTAAAAAGCCATACGAAAGAATCAAAACAAAAAGCAATGGTAACAAGGCTATGGAAAGCAACTTGAATTTTAAGGGCGTTCTTTTAAACATATAAAATTATTCTCTCCCAAATCTACAAATTATTGTCATCTGCACAACAAGCAGGCCGAAATAATTTAACTACCGCCGTATGAATCACTTTGATTTTTACCAATTCAGCATTTAAACATAATGCTTTAAAAAATGCACTAAATACAAAATCGGGAAAATAGATTTGTGGTCACCAATTGAAATGATTTAGATAGTTTTGCAAAAAAATCATCCATTATAATATATGACCCATATTTTATCTGCAAAAAATATCATTAAGAGATATTCCGGCCATACAGCCCTTAATGATGTAAGCATAGACATCCCTGAGGGAAGTGTTTATGGCTTATTGGGACCAAATGGTGCCGGAAAAACCACTTTTATTCGGATTATTAATCGCATCACCGGCCCAGATGAAGGTGAAGTGTTTTTTATGGGTCAGCGACTCCGCTCGGCTCATACATCGCAAATTGGATACCTTCCTGAAGAAAGAGGATTGTATAAAAAAATGAAAGTAGGCGAACAGGCTCTTTATTTGGCAACATTAAAAGGCATGAAACAATCCGATGCTCTAAAAAGCCTGAAACACTGGTTCGAAAAATTTGGCATAGAGAAATGGTGGGACAAGAATGTGGAGGAATTATCGAAAGGAATGCAGCAAAAGGTTCAGTTTATTGTTACAATTATTCATAAACCACGGCTTCTGATTTTTGATGAACCATTCAGTGGATTCGATCCCATTAATGCTAATCTTCTTAAAAATGAAATATTGAATTTACGGGAAGAAGGTGCCACGGTTATTTTTTCAACACATAATATGTCATCGGTTGAAGAACTCTGCGATTCCATTGCACTTATTAATCAATCACAGGTTGTTCTGGAAGGGAAAGTCAGAGATATCAAAGAATCGTATAAAACAAATCTCTTTGAAGCCGAAATGATTCATTATAAAAACAATCTTCCCTTTCCGGAAGGCATGAAACTTATATCAGAAGAAAAGGAAGTTAATATTACCCGCCTAAAATTGGGCTTATCTCAGGGCATTTCTTCGAACGATTGTATCAGTCTGCTTTTAGAGCATGGCGAATTACGCAAATTCCATGAAGTTTTACCATCCATGGACGATATATTTATCGAAAAAGTAAGCAACACATTGAACAAACCCATTCATTCCAAAAACAATGAGTAAGACGGCACTTATTATAAAAAGAGAATATTTTACACGGGTAAGAAAAAAATCGTTTCTCATTCTGACAATACTAGGGCCGTTGTTAATGGCTGGACTGTGGATTGTACCGTTTTTTATCGCCACGATGAGCGAAGGAAATAAAACCATTGAAGTGCTTGATGAAACGGGTCTTTTCGCATCATATCTGAAAAACACTTCCGAATTAACCTTTGTCCTATCATCAGAAACTGAATTAGATAGTGCGAAGAATGCATTGCTTAAAACGGACCATCACGCACTCTTGTACATCCCAAAAACCGAATTAAGTGTACCGGTAACGGCACTTGTTTTCTCTGCCCGTCAGCCCAATCCGGATGTGAAATCGTACATACGCGACGTCATGAAAAAACGTGTGGAAGGTTTAAAACTTGAGTCAAAAGGTATAGATCCAGAGATTATGCAGTCCATTCAGACCAACATTCGCCTCACAGCCATCAAGCTCAATGAAGATGGAACTGAGAAAAAAAGTGTTGTCGAAATCAATATGATTCTAGGTTTTATTTCCGGAATTATCATTTATATGATGATTTTCATCTTTGGAGCTCAGGTCATGCGCGGTGTTATTGAAGAAAAAACAAGCCGTATTGTCGAAGTAATCATTTCGTCGGTCAAACCTTTTCAATTGATGCTCGGAAAAATAATCGGTGTAGGTCTTGTGGGCCTAACCCAGTTTCTGTTATGGATAATACTCACCTTTGGAATAATCACCGTTTTTCAGGCCACCTACGGTCAAAAACTTTCTTTTGAAAAAACAGTTCCGGCCTATTCAGGAAGTCAAAAAATACTGGATTCAAACCAATTAGCCGAGTTCAACGCTTTACACGAAAAAAACATTGACCCCATGGTTCAGGTACTGGAAGGCCTGAAATCAATTGATTTTACCATTATTATTATCACTTTCCTCTTCTATTTTATCGGCGGTTATCTTCTATACAGTTCCTTACTTGCTGCTGTTGGATCAGCGGCAGAATCAGAAACCGACACCCATCAACTGATGATGCCCGTTACCGTTCCAATATTACTCAGCTTAATTGTTTCGAGTTATATCATGAATAATCCGGATGGCACACTGGCATTCTGGTTCAGCATTATACCATTGACATCACCGGTAAGTATGATGATACGGATACCCTTTGGTGTACCCATATGGGAATTGATACTTTCGGCTACCTTATTAGTTGCCGGTTTTCTTTTCACAACCTGGGTTGCTTCAAAAATTTACCGGGTGGGTATATTGATGTATGGTAAAAAAGCCAGTTATAGTGAGCTATGGAAGTGGATTAAGTACCGCGACTAAGCAAAGCTATTAAAACACACCTATTGTATTACCGTCAAAAATTGGTGAATTGAAATTAAACACCTATTTTTGCACCCTTCGTAAAAAATCATTAAACTAAAATCCTATAAGACATGCAACATAAGGGAGTTGTAAAGTTCTTTGCTGTACTATTCGCACTTGTTTGCCTATTTCAGCTATCTTTTACAATCGTGACCAGCAGGGTTGAGTCCAAAGCCAAGGATTACGCCTTTGGACCTAAATCGCATCAACTTGCCACTCAAATGGCTAAAGGTGATGATTTTAGAGAACTCATGCTTTTTGATTCAATATCAAAATCACGTGAAAGATATTTCTTTGATTCCGTAGCCAACGAAACAGCATTTAACCTTCTGGTTAGAAAATACACCTACAAGGAAGCAAAGGAAAGAGAAATCAATTTAGGTCTTGACCTCAAAGGCGGTATGAACGTTACCATGGAAGTATCAGTTTCTGATATTATTCGTGCGTTATCCGGATACAATCAGGACAGCACCTTTAACAATGCCGTTAAACTGGCTAAGGAAAAACAAAAAAACAGCAATGCTGACTTTGTTACCTTGTTTGCAGAGTCCTTTAAAGAACTAGATCCTCAAGCAAGTCTTGCAGCTATTTTTAATACGGTAGAATTAAAAGATCGTATCAAATTCAATTCAACCAATGAAGATGTTATCTCCATCATTCGGTTGGAAGCTGAAGGCGCTATTGATCGGACGTTTAACATTCTTCGTACCCGTATTGACCGTTTTGGTGTTGCTCAGCCAAACATTCAGAAGTTACAAACAACAGGACGTATTCTGATTGAGCTTCCTGGTATCAAAGACCCGGAACGCGTACGTAAACTGCTTCAGGGTTCAGCACGCCTCGAATTTTGGGAAACGTATAAATTCCCAGAAATTTATCAGTTTTTCTCCCAGGCTAACGAAAAATTAGCAGAAGCAGCAAAAACCGGTCTTATTGAAGGTGATAGCTTATCAAAAGACATTACTTCCACTGATTCAGATACTATTGGAGCATCAAAAGATACTTCGCTGTTATCAAAATTAAGCGATGCCGAAAAACTTGAGGGAAAAACAGGCGATGATAAATCATTTGAGAAATACTCAAAAGAAAATCCGTTGTTTGCATACCTTAATCCTGCATTTGTTCAAAACGAAAGCGGACAGTATGTTCCATTCGAAAGTGCCAGAGTTGGGTCAGCCTTCATTAAAGATACCGCACGCATTAACAATATGCTTGCACGCACAGCCAGTATTTTCCCTCCTTCGCTGCGTCTAATGTGGACGGTAAAACCAGAGGTAGGACGTAAAGACATCCTTGAACTGGTAGCAATCAAAATTAAAACCCGCGATGGTACCGCACCACTTAGTGGCGATGTTATTGTTGATGCACGTCAGGATGTTAATCCAACGGGCGGTGGTGTAGAAGTTAGTATGTCGATGAATGCCGAAGGTGCCAAAACATGGAAAAACCTTACCGGTGACAACATTGGCCGTCAAATTGCCATTGTTCTTGATGGATATATTTATTCGTATCCCAACGTACAGTCCGAAATTTCTGGTGGCCGTTCCTCCATCTCTGGTGGAAGTATGACCATTGAAGAGGCTCAGGATCTTGCAAATATTTTGAAAGCAGGTAAATTACCAGCTCCTGCCCGTATCGTTCAGGAAGATATCGTTGGACCATCACTCGGACGTGAAGCCATTGCTGCAGGCTTGAACTCATTTGTTGCAGCCTTCCTGATGGTTCTTCTTTACATGTTCTTTTATTATAACCGCGGTGGTTTGGTAGCTGACCTTGCACTGGTTATTAATATCTTCTTCCTTTTTGGTGTACTTGCCTCATTTGGAGCGGTACTCACACTTCCCGGTATTGCCGGTGTTGTCCTCACCATGGGTATGGCGGTGGATGCCAACGTTATTATTTATGAACGTATTCTTGAAGAAATAAGAGCTGGTAAAGGCCTGCGCCTCGCTATTGATGATGGTTATAAAAATGCGTACTCCGCCATTATCGATGGTAACGTTACAACCCTTTTAACCGGTATCGTGCTGTATATTTTTGGAAGTGGCCCTATCCAGGGTTTTGCTACCACTCTTATCATCGGTATCCTTTCTTCACTTTTTACTGCAATTCTTATCTCACGTATTATTTTTGGATGGTTACTCGACAATAACAAAACCCTTGCATTCGATAATAAGATAACCCGTGGGTTCCTCGCAAATACCAAGTTCGATTTTATATCGATGAGAAAATATTCCTACATTTTCTCCATCGCCATTTTTGTACTCGGAATGGCTTCTTTTGCTATTCGTGGTCTGAATTATGGCGTTGACTTTACCGGAGGACGCTCGTATGTTGTGAGATTTGATAACAATATCTCTGTTAATGATGTTCGTAAATCACTGACCGCAGAATTTGGCGAAACTCCTGAGGTGAAAACTTTTGGACCCAATTCACAGGTAAAGATTACCACCAAATACATGATTGAAAATGAGGGTGCAGAAGTCGATAGTATTATCACCCATAAGTTATTTAATGGTCTTAAAGCATTATATACTTCAAAAGACCTTAAATACACCGATTTTTCATCCGATTCAAATACTGATGATAAGATGATTGGTATTCTGACCTCACAAAAGGTTGGACCTACCATTGCTTATGATATCAAGAGAAATGCTATTCTTGCCATCGTTTTTGCTTTACTGATTATCTTTGTATATATCGCTATTCGTTTTAAAAAATGGCAATATGGTATGGCGGGTCTCGTGGCTTTGTTTCATGATACAATTATTACAATCGGATGGTTCTCATTATTCTATAATGTATTACCATTCAATCTGGAAATCGACCAAGCATTTATCGCTGCCGTATTAACCATCATCGGTTATTCCATCAACGATACCGTAATTATCTTTGACCGTATCCGCGAATACAATTTCCTTTATCCAAAACGCGATTTGAAAGTGAATATCAATGCCGCGGTTAACAGCACTCTGGCCCGTACATTAAATACTGCCGGAACTACCCTGCTCGTACTGCTCGTTATCTTCATCTTTGGTGGTGAAATACTGCGTGGTTTCGTATTTGCGCTGTTTATGGGTATTCTTATTGGAACATACTCTTCTGTTTTCAATGCCAGCCCTGTAGCTTTTGACCTGCTACAATGGCAAAAACGGAAAAAAGAAGAAAAAGCGAATGCAAAAAAATAGTAGATCTCCTGATCTACCTAAGCGACCCGGCATTTTTGTCCGGGTCGCTTTGTTTTATGTAAAAGCTTTCTTGACAGAATTTCAATAATTACCCGGGGATTATTAATTTTGTACTATTAAAGAACCATGGGAAATCCATTATTACTCTTCGACATCAGCGCAGGCGAAATGATTATTATCATTCTTGCCATTATGGTTCTCTTTGGACCCAAGCAGATTCCTGCTATTGCCCGAACCATAGGCAAGGCACTTTATGAAGTGCGTAAAGCATCTGATCAGATTAAAAAAGAAGTAATGACAGAGACTTCCGCAATAAAGGACATCCTTAATCCTGACCAAATTCTGAAAAACAATAATTCCGACACTGCGGAGTTAAATAAAAAGACAACTCCATCTGAGCCCGTTCAGGAGGATGAACCAAAACAGACCGGAGAACCCAATAAAACCAATCAAGCATGAGGACACTGAAAACTTTTACGTTTTATCTGCTATGCGCCCTGTTTATTAGTGGAATAGCATTCCCATCAAACCTTCAGGCACAAAACAAAAAAACGGAGGCAGCCGATCTGGCCTTTAAAAACCATCAGTATCTAACGGCTGTTAAAAAATATAAACGGGCATCCCGCAAAATAAAAGACAAAGACGAGAAAAACCGGATTGCTTTTCAGATAGCTGAATGTTATCGGATGACGAATAATGTACGCTTGGCAGCACCGGCATATAAACGGCTCATTAACCTGAAATATAATGAAAAAGAACCCCTTGTCCTTTTATATTATGCTGATTTACAACGGCTGATCGAAAAATATGATATCGCGTTAGAATATTATAATCAGTTTCTTCAGGCAGTACCCGATGATAAAAAAGGCCTGGCAGGTAAAGCTTCCTGTGAAATTGCAGGAGAATTACTCTCGCAGCCGTCGCGCCATTCTATTGAAGCCGAAAACGCAATCAACACCCGTTTTGACGATTTCAGTGCCACATACGCAAATGCTGCTTATAGCGAAGTGATTTTCACAAGCTCCCGCGACGGAGCCAAGAGTAAACTAAAGGATGAGTGGACGGGACGTGCATTCTCTGATTTATGGATTGTAAAAAAGGATGTAAAAGGAAAATGGGGAAAACCCGTCTTAGCCGATGAAGCTGAAGTGGTGAATACAGATGCCAACGAAGGACAGCCATTTTTTAATCCCCGCTTTAATGCGATGTATTTCACACGTTGTCCGAACGAAAAAAAGAAACAAAACGGATGCCAGATATTAGTATCCAAACGTGCCGGTAAAGGATTTTCAGAGGCCGTAGGCGTAGAATTATCAACCGATTCAACCATTGCCATTGGTCATCCTACCCTGGCTTCCGATGAACTAACCATCATTTTCTCGAGTGATATGCCCGGTGGACTCGGGGGCAAAGATCTATGGATAGCGACCCGACAAAAGAAAAATGACAAATTTGGAAGGGCACGAAATCTTGGTGAACCCATCAATACACCAGGAAACGAAGTATTTCCTTTCCTTAGAAACGACACCATGTTGTACTTCGCCTCCGATGGTCATCCGGGACTGGGCGGGCTGGATATTTTTAAAAGTACCATGAACAATAGTACTGAGAAAACAAGCACCTGGACACCTCCCATCAACATGGGCATACCAATCAATTCGTCCTCTGACGATTTTGCAATCACTTTCCATCCGGAATCGTATGAAGAAGGCCTTTTCTCATCCAACAGAAAAGGAGGCCGTGGCGGTGATGATATTTATAGCTTTTCTGCTGAACCTGTTCTTTTTACGTTACAAGGTGTTGTTAAAGACGAGTTAAGCCTGCAGTTCATTCAAAACGCATTGGTATCAATGAAACGCAACGATAATGCTGGTTTTAAAAGTTCTACATCGGCTCGTGGTACATACAGTTTCAATAAAAATCAAATGAAGCCGAACTTCGACTTTGATTTAACAGTAAGCGCTGACGGCTATTTTTCAAAAACAGGAAAAACCACTACGAAAGGTTACGAAAACAGCAAAGACCTTGTTCTTGATTTTATCCTCACCCCCATTCCAAAAAAACCCATCGTATTACCTGAAATTCTGTACGATCTGGGGAAATGGGATCTCAAACCACAATATCAGGATTCTTTACAGGGTTTAATTACAACATTGGATGCAAATCCAACAATTATTGTAGAATTGGCAGCTCATACCGATGCTCGTGATTCTGAAGATCGTAACGACATCCTTTCCCAAAAACGTGCACAGTCTGTTGTTGATTATCTCATCGTCAGAGGTATCGATGGTGACCGTCTGAAAGCCAAAGGCTACGGTGAAAGAGCACCACGATTATTACTTAAAGACTTTGTACGGGCTGGTTTTAAATTCAGAAGTGGTACCAGACTAACGGAGTCCTACATTGACTCTTTACCGAGCAGAGAAGTTAAGGAAGCGGCCCATCAGCTAAACCGGCGTTCAGAGTTTTCGATCATTGCCACGAATTTTGTACCCAAAGCTCAGACTAAAACTTCTACAGGCGGGATCGCCCCAAAAGTTGATATTATTCTGGAACCCGAAAGAAACATGGTGCGGTATACGATTTCTGCCCGTGGAAACCGAATGGTACTCCCCTGTGCAATCGAAGGATTCTCGACACAGTTTGTATACGATGCCAATTATAACCTCCCGGTTATTAGTATGGAAATGGCATTAAGTCTCTTGAAAAATGCAGTGATTACCAAAGATAATTTCCAGGGTAATGCCGAAGAAATTCTTGCAGATGGTCAGATTAAGAAAAACTCAATCCTTACACTGCCCTCTGTTAAAATAGGCAAGAAAGTAATATACGATATCGATGTGGTGGTAGAAACAAAACTGGAAGAAGGACTAATTTTAAACCGCAGTACTTTAGCTAAGTATGGTGCTTTTACCATTGATGAACAATCTCAGACGATTATCTTCGAATAAACATGGCAGATCATTTAAAATATAATCAAAGAGGCGTCTCTGCACAAAAAGAGGATGTTCATTCAGCGATTAAAAATATTGACAAAGGAATTTTTCCGAAAGCTTTCTGCAAAATAGTTCCGGATTATCTTGGCAACGACCCGGAGTATTGCAATTTGGTTCATGCCGATGGAGCTGGTACAAAAAGCTCCTTAGCATATATTTATTGGAAAGAAACAGGTGATTTATCGGTATGGAAAGGAATTGCTCAGGATGCTATCGTAATGAATACCGATGATTTATTGTGCGCCGGCGTCACCGGCTCCATGTTATTATCAAGCACCATTGGCAGAAATAAACGATTAATACCAGGAGAAGTTATTACTGCGCTAATTCAGGGCACCGAAGAAATTCTGGAGCAGATGCGATCTTTGGGCGTTGGAATCTGGTCGACGGGTGGTGAAACGGCTGATGTTGGCGACCTGGTGCGTACAATTATTGTTGATAGCACCGTAGTAAGTCGTATAAAACGCGACCAGATAATTAGTAATGATAAGGTGAAAGCCGGCGATGTAATCGTGGGTTTAGCATCCTTCGGCCGGTCTAAATATGAAACCACATATAATGGTGGAATGGGTAGTAACGGACTTACTTCAGCCCGGCATGACGTATTTCAGAAAATATTTGCCAGAAAATATCCTGAGAGTTATGACCCGGAAATTCCGGCAGATTTGGCTTATTCAGGCAAACGATTTTTAACGGAAGCCTCAGAGGTTCCCGGAATTAATATTGGTCAGCTTGTTTTATCACCCACGCGCACCTACGCTCCGGTCATAAACCGAATTTTAAAGGATTTGCGCCCATACGTACATGGGATGATTCATTGCACTGGCGGTGGGCAAACTAAGGTGCTGCATTTTGTGGATAATCTTCGGATTATCAAAGACAATCTTTTTCCAATACCTCCGCTGTTTAAACTAATCCAGGCAGAATCGTTAACGGCCTGGCACGAAATGTACCGGGTCTTTAATATGGGTCATCGAATTGAGTTGTACGTACAGCCAGAAATTGCTGCCGAAATAATATCCATTTCTGAAAGCTTTGGAATAGATGCCCGAATTATTGGCCGATGCGAGTCGTCTGATAAGTCATCCTTACACATCCGTACATCCCACGGAGAATTTATATATTAATTGCTTTTTGGAGGATTAACATAAGCTTTTTGCATCTTCTCCTTCAATGCCTGTAAATTTTCCTGCTGTCTGAAAAGATTTTCACCAAACGACACTAATGGAGTAACCGTTGTCAGAGCCACGTCATTCAATGGATTTAAGTTCATTATATTACGGAGCGCCACATTGTTTTCCGCTTGAATTATAAACGCACATCCGGATTTAATGGCGAAAATTCCCCCAAAAATCGGAACACCTGCTTTTCGCAGACTGTCAATATATAAATAACCTGGTAGCAGTCGACTTTCAATATAACCCGCTTCTTCAAGAATAGACATGGAGGGCTTGATGGGCTGAATTTCCATGGTCACCAAATACAGATTCCGCGGAACATAAATTCTGGAAGTATCAAAAGAGCCCATTAAAGAATCTACTACCTTGATTTTCATATTATCCGATTTATCAGGCGGGTTGCAGGACACGCACAACATAAATATGAAATATAAGGACAGGAGGCTGATAAAGTTTTTTGACCAGTGAAACCAATTAATCCTTTTCATAAATTTTATTTTTTAACACTAAGTAATTTAGGGTTGTTATAAATTCATCCGGACAGCGGGTACCTAAAATCAGGGTTTTGCCATCAATAAACTCAAATTCAATGGCATTATTTCCATCCATTACAATGCTACGCCGGGTGGTTGTCCCTGTAAAGCCAATTCCAGAGAACGCTGCATTCTTCTGCAAATCAAGAAGCCGAAAATTACGGATGGTATAAATAGGAAACAATCGCGAAGGCATCAGAAAGAAAAACCCAACACGAAGGCCAAGAGATGAAAGCTCTACCTTTAAAGATACTTTTGAGAATAGAATAAATGAAGATAATAGCAGGATAGCATTAAGCATTCCAAAAACAATCACTCCGGAATCAATACGAAAAGCAATATTAAATATCGCTTTGGTAAATATTTGATAAAAAATCAAGTATCCCAAAATGGCAATTCCAAACAAAACTGAAACAATCATAATGGCCCAGACCCACCATTGCTGCACTTTCTGTTTCTCGTAAAAAAAAACCGGGGTGTTTTTCATTCAGATACAGGATTAAATTCCGGCTTTAACAGACCATACTGAATAATATCATGGTATTCGCCATCAATATACTTCGCTTTTCGAAGTACCCCTTCCTTTACAAATCCCAAGCATTCAAACATCTTGATGGAATGGAAATTATCATGATTTATTTGAGCTTCCAAACGATAAAAATTCAGCGTATCAAACGAAAAATGGATTATCCGCAACACCGCCTCACGACCAAATCCCTGATGTTGAAATTCGTTGCTAATCATTACGCTAATTTCTGCTTTTCTGTTTAACCACTTTATATTCTTCAAACTTACCTCACCGATGAGTTTCTTTTTAAAAATTACACGAAAGCTCATGGTCGATGGCATCTCGCTACCATGCAACCTAAGTTCGGACATAAAACGTAAATCATCATAGTCGTCAAAGAGCTGTTTTAACTCAGCATCATCGGACACGGTACGGGTAAGAGTGAGGCGGCCTGAACGAATATACATGCTAATTATCTTTTAAAACAATTTCATCGTATTCGAGTTCGAAACGCAATTTATGCTTTGATTCCTCAAAAGCCAGAGACTGAAAAACATTTTTAATTTCTTCATTTTTTGCTTGGCCAGCCAATTCAGTATACATTCTAAAGGCAGCAAGTTCTTTACGCATGGCTAACTGAAGAGCTTCGGCATATGAAAGAGAAGTAGAAGGAATAACATCCACCAGATAATCAGCAATCCGGAGGTCAAGCACACGCTCAGCAGATAACTGGAAAAGACCACTTGATTGTATCTGCAATAATTTCATTTTATGACCCATTTCCTCCTGTGCGTACTGAACAAAGGCTTTTCGCATCCCTTCTGACTGAGCCGAATTTGATAAGTAGTTATAAAAATCAACGGCTTCCTGTTCGGCTTGTATGGCAAAATCTAAAACCTCATCAATGGTATTAAATGTTCTCATAATATAGTCCTGGTTATTGGGTTGTTTACAAATTTAAGGAATTCACAACGATAAAGTGTCATCGGTAAAACAAAATTGATGGAAAGATTTCAGGTGACGAAAGTCTGTCATATAAAAACTTTTTCTTTCTTTGCGTGTTTAATGATTACACTGCCAGCTTTCAACAAAAAGGATGACTACTACATACTCGATAAAAGATCTTGAAAAATTCTCCGGAATAAAAGCCCATACCATAAGGATTTGGGAGAAGCGTTTTCAGATCTTCACTCCTGATCGCACCGAAACAAACATCAGGCGGTATTCGGAAGAAGAGCTAAAGTATCTTTTAAATGTCTCTGTTCTGTATAACAAGGGCATGAAGATTTCGGAAATCATGAATCTTCCTCCCGATTTAATGCGTGAACGGGTCATGCAATTAGCTATACAATCGGATGGAATTGAAAGTCATCTGGAGAATCTCGTCATTGCAATGATCGAATTAAACGAGGATCTTTTTGATAAGACGTTTAATACTTCCATGATTAAGTTGGGTTTCGAAAAAACAATAATTCAACTAATCTATCCGTTTTTTGAAAAAATCGGGCTATTATGGCAAACCGGAAGCATAATTCCCACCCAGGAACACTTCATTTCCAACCTGATTCGTCAGAAACTAATCGTAGCCATCGATTCTATAACTGCTCCACGTTCAGCCACAGCTAAAAGCTTCCTGTTATATCTGCCAGAGAACGAATGGCATGAACTTGGACTATTATTCAAACATTATCTGATTAAAAAGCGAGGACACCGAGTTATTTATCTGGGCCCTAATGTGCCCTTCGGAAATCTAAAAACCGTAATTCAAAGTGTCAAACCATGTTGTATCGTCGGGCAATATATCACCTCACGTTCGTTTGAAGAATCAAAAACTGATTTACAAAATCTTGCTGAATACGCATCTTCGATTCAGATTTTCATTTCCGGGAACTTTTTACAGAAAAATCCGGATTTGCTCCCCAAGGGTTTATTGGCCTACAAAAACATCTACGAATTCCTAGAACAGACTGAGTAACCCAACGATTTTTGTTTAATTTCTGTTCAATCCCTTTTTTAACATTTTAAACAGTAGATGTGTCTAGAAAAAATATTTTTTATAGATTTATGTTTCTGTTTTTGTGCGTTTTAGATGTTTTTATTTAGAACTATTAAAAATTATTTTGTTAAAACACTTGACAAATGGCTTCTTTTTGTTTAAATTTGTAGTAAATCAGTTAAACAACTTGTGAAGTAATTAACAATAAAAAACGCAAGAAATGACCACAATCGAATTCAATTATAAACTACTCACACTCGAACAGAGTTTGAAAAATTTTGCATACTCCCTAACCATGAACAGCGATGACGCCAATGATTTGGTACAGGATACTTTTTTGAAAGCTATAACCTATCGGGAGAAATTTCAGCCAAATACCAATCTGAAGGCATGGGCCTACACGATTATGAAAAACACCTTCATCAATAATTATCGAAAGAAAGTTCGCGAAAAAAGTTTCGTTGATACAACAGACGATTTATATTTTCTAAACTTAAGCAATAATATGGTTAACGAATCGCCAGATTCAGTTCTCAGAACAAAAGAAATTTCAAAAACGGTTAAAAACCTGACCAACGATCATCGTATACCTTTTGAAATGCACACCCATGGATATAAATATAAAGAAATCGCCGAACACATGAACTTGTCCATTGGAACTGTTAAGAGTCGTATATTCTTTAGCCGTAAAAAGCTCATGTCGTCACTAAAAGACTACGGAAACTAAATACCAATGTCCATACAAGACTAATGGACACAAACATTCGTTTTTACTAATCCAACCAAAGTTTGATTAAAACGAGGAAGATGCATTACCTTCCTCGTTTGTTTTTTAGACTTCCAAAGATAGAAACAAGCTTTAGCCTCCTATAACGAAATATGTAACGTAAGCGAGGATAAACTATCCATTTATCAATAACAAAGCCAATAAAACCATAACCAAGATCGTATTGCACCGTATCAAGTATACGCATCCCACCTTTGATTTTAATAAATTCGTGCGTATGTTCCCAAATTTTAAAAGGACCTTTCTGTTGTACGTCAATAAAACGTTCCGGCGCTTCAGATAAAGCAATTTCAGTAACCCAGTTTACCTGATAGAAGGGGAAAGGTTTAATAAGATACTTAATACGAAAGCCTGTGTGAATTTCTGGTAAAAGTTCAGATATTATTCTAAACTTCATATCAGGTGGTGTAATCAAATCCAGATTAGTAGGATTTGAAAAAAAATCCCAGCACTGTTTCTGATCGATCGGTAATGTTTGTTCAAACTTTATAATTCTAAGCATATCAAACTTAAACAATGCTTCTTTGTTTTAGTTTACAATATCTCTGCTAAAAAGCAACCAATTACTTGCACAATTAAAGGTTTTTAAAGTAATTTCGTGTTTCAAAAAAATGCTTATTATTTTAAACAGCAATAAACACCTATCAAACCAATTATAACCATAATCCCGAGAACCATGAGAAAAATTAGCCAATTCTTGTTTTTTATAATTATCCTGCTTTCGTTTGCCAATCAGGCCAATGCTCAGGCTAGGGTTCAATTTATACATAATTCTCCAGACCTGCTCCTCGACTCCATTGATATCTATATCAATAAAACAAAGGTTCTTAATGATTTCAAATTCAGAACAGCTTCAGGATTCATGGATGCGTTTACTGGTGTGAATTTAGTAATCGATATCTGTGATCCTACAACCACCACGCCATCCAATGCCCTGGCTACATTCACTACCCAGTTTGTTGCGAACAATAAATACATCATCGTTACTTCCGGTGAACTATCTCCGCTTGGTTATAATCCTTATCGCCCTTTTTCGCTACAATCATATAATCTGGCCCGGGAAAATGCGATTACTTCAACCAATACTGACCTGATGTATTTTCATGGATCGCCTGATTCGCCCACTGTTGATTTATGGCTAAACGGAACAGGGATATTATCCGAAGACTTGGCTTTCAATAGTTTTGATGAGTATTCTGAAATCCCAACCGCTGACTATGTTCTTGAATTAAAAGATTCGACCAGCCTGACTATAATAAACAGTTATGATTTAAAATTAGCCGAATGGGGCATGAACGGTTTATCCGGAATCCTTCTTACTTCGGGTTTTGTAAATCCTTCTTCCAATAATTTCGGTTCTCCATTTGGAATATTTATTGCTCCCAGTACTGGAGGTGCCTTTGTAGAAGTTCCCCCGGTTCACGTACCTACTGCATATCTTCAGGTAATTCATAACTCAGCCGACTTAAGCCTTAGCGTTGTTGATATCTGGGTAAACGATAAAATTGTTGCTAACGACCTTACTTTTCGCAATGCGATTTCATTTATTGAACTTGATGGCGATGCAAGTGCCACTGTTGCCATATTACCATCGAATTCTACCAGCCCAGCCAATCCATTGGCATCATTAACAGCAACTTTTGCTGATGGCGTAAGTTATGTACTCACCACCGCCGGAATCAAAAGCAGTTCAGGTTATAATCCTATGAAGCCTTTTGAAATAAAAAAATTCGATAATGCCCGTCAACAAGCCTCCATCACAAATAATACAGATATTCTGTTCTTCCATGGCACAACGGATTTAGAGTCAGTTAATATTACTGAAACTGGCGCTGGAATTGGTAGTATTGCTACGAATTTATCCTATTCGAATTATCAGGGTTATAAAAACCTGTTGACTGCTGACTATATTTTTACCGTTAAAAATATAGCAGGAGACGTTAGTTATGGTGATTATATCGCACCACTTTCCCAGTTGGGAATGGCTGGAAAAGCCATCACAATTGTTTGCTCAGGATTTTTAAACCCGGAGACTAATAGTAATGGCGAAAAATTTGGTTTATACGTTGCACGTGCTACAGGCGGCAGTTTAATACCACTACTGCCATACACACCTCCAACAACCTCCGATATACAATTTATCCATAATTCTGCTGATACCGCTTTATCCGTTGTAGATGTATGGGTTGATGATCAATTGATTATTGATAATCTGGAGTTCGGCAAAGCTTCTCCTTTTCATGAAGTTTTAAGTGGTAGCGCGGTTAAGGTATCGATTGCTACCAGCAACAGTACCAGTTCTTTAAATCCAATCATTAGTCAGGAAGTAAATATACAGCCTGGCAAAAAAAACATGCTAGTTATCCATGGCATACAATCGGCTACCGGGTACGAACCTAAGAAAGAATTGGCCCTTGAACTAAAAACCAACATTCGTACACTTGCCCTCAACCCCTTGAATACCGATGTAAACATTTTCCATGGTTGCACCGATGCTCCAGAAATTGATGTTTATGAATTTACCAGCGGCGCTTTATTACAAGATATAGGATTTGGAAGCTTTTCCGATTACGCAGAGCGCGTTACGGCCAATGGAGGAATCCACATTTATGATCCACAAGCACAAATCATCGAATCATATACAACTCCCCTTCTTACAATGGGATTTGCAGGAAAAGCTCTAACGATGATTACTTCGGGATTTATAAATCCGATTGTTAATAGTAATGGTCCTGCTTTTGGAGTTTATATCATTCCTTTGAATGGTGGAAATCTGATACCTCTTCAAAAAGTAACAGGGATTGAAAATCCTAATTCACTAGTAGCCAGTATTTACCCGAATCCAGCAAGTCAGTTTTTGTATATCAAATCAGCGTTGAATGAAAAAACCAAAGTTGATATTCAGTTAATGACCATCGACGGAAGTATTGTTCGTAAAACACAAAGTCAAGGCAGTGAAATTATACAGATCGCTATAGACCAGCTTCCTTCAGGAATTTATCTTCTTAAACTTATCAGTGAAGGCCGAGTTTCTACAAATAAAGTAGTTATTCAGTAATAATATTCTTTTAAAAGGCGAGGGCAGGCAGATTAATCTGCCTGCCCTCGCCTTTTAAATTCAATAATCTTGTTTAAAACAAACTTTTCTTGGCATCCGTTTTAATAAAATCAATGGCTTTAGGAATAGAAAACCTTTCTGAATCTTCCATCTTTTCTAAAACCGATGTTGCCAGTGAAGCAGCCATTGCATTGTCTTCCATTGCTGCAGCAGAAGTATTAACCAATCGAATCAGTTCTTCTTTTACTTTTCTGATATTTTCCCATGATTCGACATCAACGTATAATTGTTGCGATAGATTATGCTCAAATTCTTCCCTAATCGCAGAAATCATCGCCGTTTGTAACTGAAAAGCACTCATTCCCTTCTGACTCACCCGCAATATTAATGAAGACGGATTAATACGTTCTAATAATAAAATACAACGTTCATACGCCTGCAACTGTAGTGGAAGTGTATGCTTTCGCATTTCCAATTTGCCTTGTTCTGCGCGATAACGTTCCTCTCTGTCCATAAATCCTTTTAACATCAACAATAAGACATCTTCTCTTCCCGATGATGGGTTTTTAATACCTTTTTCATGCATTGCTGTAACGCTTTTCTGAAAAAAGAACACTGCAACCACTGCAATTATAACCGAAGGCAGTATACATAAAAGATAAAACCATAAATGTAGATTTTCCATATTTCTAATAATTTACAAATTCGAATATTTAATCAATTCAATTTTTCTGGGTTCTTTAGCACTACACCTTTTTAAACCATTGTACCAGACATCTGTACAAATTAGATTACTATTGTTCATATTAAACTTACAACGGATTGTATCCATATCCACGTCATTTAAAAGAATACACGTGCTGGAATATTCCTTTTCCAGATAATCAGAGGGAAAAAGTCTCATGATAAATTTACCTGATACTTTGTAGAAAAAATACATTTGCGGATAATCCAGATTTCCACGAAAAACTTCTTCTAATTCTCCATTCTTTTCAAAAAAAACACGAATATCCGGTGAGCCAGCCAGAGTATCGAAGAAATTCGAACCATCCGGTTTAATAAAATGAATATCAGTAGCCGTATCCACAATTACGCAACAATCTGAATTATCGGAACAGGATATCATCAGAAACAACAAACTTATAAAAACCAAAATTTTACGCATCGTATTATTCTATTTACAAATTGAAAGAATTTTCCGGGTGATATGGTCAGCAGTAAGTCCGTATTTCAATAATAACTCCGCCGCCTGACCTGATTCACCAAAATGGTCATTAATTCCCATTGAAAAAACGGGAACAGGAAAATTACGAGCCGTAAGGGATGCGACCAAACTTCCAAGACCACCGATCATTTGATGTTCTTCAATGGTAACAATGCGTCTGGTTTCTTTAGCAGCCTTAATAATAATGTCTTCATCAAGCGGTTTCAGGCTATGCATATTGATAACCCTAACGCTTAATCCCTGGTTGCGCAATGTAACGGCTGACTGAATTGCCTCCCAAACCATATGACCTGTAGCTATTACAGTAATATCGGCACCATAATTCATCACCTGAGCTTTCCCGATTTCAAATGGGAGCTCGGGTGTTGTAAAATCGGCTACTGCTTCTCTTCCAAAACGGATATAAACGGGTCCGGCAGTGTATCCCAGAGCCGCCAAAACAGCCAATCTAGCCTGAGTAGCATCACAAGGACTTAATACACACATATTTGGAAATGATGTCATTATAGCAATATCTTCCAGAGCCTGATGTGTAGCACCGTCAGGACCAACCGAAATGCCGGCGTGTGCACCACCAATAATTGCATGAAGCCGATTATAACACAATGAAACTCTGATTTGATCGGCTGCCCGTATGGCTGCAAACACTCCATACGTCGAAAAAACAGGGATTTTCCCTCCCAAAGCAAGTCCGGCTGCGACAGCAATGGCATTTTGCTCAGCAATCCCCAATGAGAAGAAACGATCAGGAAAAGCCTTTGCAAACAAATCGAGTCCAACTGAGCTGGTGATATCGCCTCCGAGAGCCACTACCTCGTTATTTAAAATTCCTGCTTCGAGCACACCTTCACCAAAACCGGCACGGGTTGGACGCTCACTATGTTGAATCCACTGTTTCATAAATCTTCAAGATCTTTTTGAAATTCGATAGCTTGTTCTCTGGATGGTACCTTCCCATGCCAGCGATAATCATTTTCAATCGATGGAATTCCCTTCCCCATGATGGTTCGGGCAATTATTACAACCGGACCTACCACATTGCTTATGGCTTTATCAAAGGCAGTTTCTAAATCTGCGAAATTATTACCGTCACATTCCAACACTTTCCAACCAAAGGATTCCCATTTCTGTTTCAGAGGTTCTATCTCCATCACATCCGATGTTTTTCCATCAATTTGAAGACCATTACGGTCAACAATAGCAATCAGCCTATTCAGTTTGTGGTGACTTGCCGACATGGCCGCTTCCCAAACTGAACCTTCCTGTAATTCTCCATCACCCATAACGACAAAAACACAGGTATCATTATTATTTATGCGTTTAGAGATAGCTAGTCCAACGCCTACCGATAATCCCTGGCCCAATGAGCCGGAAGATAATTCAATTCCGGGTAAGCCGTGATCTTTGCCCGGATGACCTTGCAAACGAGATCCAAGTTTACGGAGTGTCAATAATTCATCCAGATGGAAATAGCCGGCATGTGCCAATGTGGAATAAAACACAGGCGCCACATGACCTATTGACAATATCAAATGGTCACGCCCTTCCCAATCCGGCTGATTCGGGCGGTGCTTCATGACCTTAAAATACAAATAGGTAAAAACATCACTCAGGCCGAGTGAACCACCCGTATGCCCTGAGCCGGCCTCTGCCAGAGAACGGATAATCCATTGACGAATGGAACGGCTCATGTTTTGCAATTCTTTCAGATTCTGGTCATCCATAGGTGAATTTATATTTCAGGATGAATTTATTTCGAAGGTAATGATTTTTCTGTGGTCCGACTGGTTTTTCGATGCTGAATCATCCATTGAGAAGCCTGTAAAACGGAAAACGCCTGACGTTTTAAAAATTCATATTGTGCCGCACGACTTGAAATTTTATTTTTAAAGCTTGAATCATCCAACAAAAACAATTGAGAATCAGAATATTCAGGAATTACAATTAAAAGAGAATCCGATAGTATTCCAAGCTTATCATCCTCATTTAATATTACAAAATTCCGTCTTTCTCGGGTTAGATCCATACCCGGGCTACGATTGGTATAATTTAAGTCGAGATAGCCACATATTGACGGAAAAACATCGATCTGTGAAGCCAATGCCGTGTCCATTCTTGAAGTAAAACTTGAATCCGGTGAAAAAATAAGAAAAGGACTATGATGAAAACCCAACGAAAATCCATATGGATTTGAAACCTGTGTTCCATGATCAGCCAAAAACACAAAGAGCGTATTGTAATACCAGGGCTGAAGCTTTGCATGATTCATAAAATCGCGAAGCGCCCAATCAGCGTACTCTACAATCTGTTTCTGAGATGATTTCGATTTTGGATAAAAAGGAATTCCTTCGGGGATCGTATAGGGTACATGATCAGATGCTGTAAGAAAAACCGCCAGAAATGGTGATTTATCTTGAGAAACTTCGTTCAAATATTTGAATGAATGCCTGAACATCGAATGGTCAGGAACTCCGAGGGCACTGACAATTTCAGAAGATGGGTAATCCTTTTGGGAAATAATACGGTCAAAACCATTTGCCCTGAAAAACCCACCTACATTGTCGAATTGATCGTCGTGTGTTCCGAAATACAAATTTGTATAACCTTTTTGCTTCAAAATTGAAGGCAAACCATCATAGGATAAAATGGGTGCCGGATTCATCGGATGTTGTCTTTTTAGCGCCGGGTATCCAAAAAGCGTTGCGTACAATCCATTAAAAGTGTGAATACCCGCAGAATACATTCGCGAATATGAAATGGATTTTCCTGCCAAACTATCCAAAAAAGGAGTAAGTATCTGTCCATCTTTAACAAGACCTGTCTTATGCATGGCCATACTTTCCATGATAACGATAACAACATTTGTTTTTTTCTCCCCGGTCCTGCTCATGAAGCTCCGTTCAAACGGAAGCAAAGAATCAAGCGAATGATTATACAAATTCTTACATAAAAGGATTGCTTCATTTTCGTCAACCAAATTAAGAGCCCGATATTTATCATCTACATCGTCCAACAGACTTTGGATAAACGTAAATATGGGGTTTAATCCCAATTGATTAAGAAAGGCATCGTTACAAAAATAAGCCGTACCAATACGAATTGGTGATTTTTTTTCTATTCGGCCACGGACTGCCAGCAGAATAACTCCAAGAAATAAAATTGAAATGACAATACTGCCAGGTATCCATTTTCGGTTTTTAGTGAAATTTATACGGTACATAGCCATACGCAGGTAAACAAACCTATGGTAAAACACAAAGCCACAAACCACACTAATCCAAAGAACAAAATAGGGCAAGTATGATATTTCCTGAGCCACCATACCCAGCATAATTTCAGGTGAATCGATCCACTGCAATGAAGCTGAGTTTAATCGACTACCATAATGCTGGTAATAAGGAATATCCACAGCTGACAGAAAAAATACAAGGCTATAAATGACGTTTACAAACCAAAACACCACACACTTGACGGCCTTTTGCAAAAACGGGATATAATAAACAACAATTAACAATAAAGCAGGAATGGCCAGTAAATAACCAGAGATAACCGTATCAAAACGGAATCCCATCCAAAAAGACATTAACACAAGATTAAAAGGCGATTCATCAACAATGCTAATAAAAAGCACTAGCCTGAAAAGGGTAAATAAAACCAATCCACCCAGATATACCAGTAAAATATACTTCAGATGGTGAAGACTATTTATAAACTCCTTCATATAAGAATCACAGAATTATTAATCAACAAAGCTACGATATGAAGCGATAAGGAAAAAATTAAGTCTTTATTGATCCTTTTAAAACAAAGATTATTTCTTCTGCTCAAATCAGAGTTGATAACATCAGAAATCGACATCCGTAAATCCTCTAATTTTGAATCATCCATTTATATTGGATAAGCCTTTTTAAAGAAATAAAAAAAGCGACACCCTGGATTATAGAGTATCGCTCCTAAAATATTTACAGCAGAGGCTTTTATTTCTGCATACGTATCAAATTTAATGCGCTACCAGCAACAAACCATTCGATCTGATTCTGATTATACGTGTGATTGACCATAAGTTTCTCTAACGTTCCATCCTTATGATGCAGAATAACCGTTAGTTGCTTACCAGGAACCAGAAATTTCAATCCCGTGATATCAATAACATCATCCTCCCTGACTTTATCATAGTCGGATTTATCGGCAAACGTAAGCGCCAACATTCCTTGTTTTTTAAGATTTGTTTCGTGAATACGAGCAAAAGAACGCACAATAACGGCCCGAACTCCAAGATAACGGGGCTCCATGGCGGCGTGCTCACGAGAAGAACCTTCCCCGTAGTTTTCATCACCGATAATCACCGAACCCTTTCCGCTTTTTTTGTATGCTCTGGCAGCTTCTGGAACCGGTAAATATTGACCGTTTAATTGATTTTTTACCAGATTGGGTTTGCCATTTGCATCATTTATTGCACCAATCAGAAGGTTATTTGATATATTTTCGAGATGCCCCCTGTATCGAAGCCAAGGGCCAGCCATAGAAATATGGTCGGTTGTACATTTTCCTCTGGCTTTTATCAGGAGGTGCATTTGCATTAGATCCCCACCATCCCATGGTTCGAACGGAGTCAATAATTGAAGTCTCTCAGAACGTGGATTCACATCTAATCTTATACGGCTTCCATCTTCGGCGGGTTCTGCATAACCTTTATCCAAAACATCAAATCCAAGAGGAGGCATTTCAAATCCCTTTGGCTCATCAAGACGAACCTTCTGACCATCGGCAGTTTCTAATACGTCGGTCATGGGATTGAAACTGAGTTTACCAGCAAGCGAAAGCGCTGTTACGATTTCGGGAGAAGCTACGAAACCATGGGTATTTGGATTACCATCATTTCTTTTAGCGAAATTCCGGTTAAAGGAGGTTATAATGGAATTTTTTTCCTGTTTATCAGCACCATGCCGAGCCCACTGGCCAATACAGGGTCCGCATGCATTGGCAAGAACCAGTGCTCCCGCTTTATTAAAAACATCAAGTAGTCCGTCACGTTCAACCGTAAATCGAACCAGTTCCGAGCCAGGGGTAACCGTAAACTCAGAAACAAACTTCAAACCTTTATCTAACGCTTGTTTGGTAATGGATGCCGCACGAGAAATATCTTCGTACGATGAATTGGTGCACGATCCAATAAGTCCAACAGATAATTCTTCCGGCCAACCGTTTTCTTTCAGCACTTTAGCAAATTCCGATAAAGGAGTAGCCAAATCAGGAGTAAAAGGTCCGTTTATATAGGGTTCAAGAGAAGACAAATCAATTTCTATCACCTGATCGAAATATTTTTCTGGTTGTGCATATACTTGTGGATCCCCTGTCAAATAGGGTGCGATAACATCTGCAGCATCAGCAACTTCTACTCGACCAGTACCACGGAGATAGTCACCCATTTTTTCATCATAGCCAAAGACTGAGGTTGTTGCACCAATCTCAGCTCCCATATTACAAATGGTCCCTTTGCCGGTACAACTAATGCTCTGTGCACCAGAACCGAAATACTCAACAATGCATCCAGTACCACCTTTGACGGTAAGAATGCCAGCCACTTTAAGAATTACATCTTTTGCGGATGTCCAGCCATTAAGTTTTCCTGTAAGTTTAACACCAATCAATTTAGGGAATTTCAACTCCCAGGCCATTCCGGCCATAACATCAACTGCATCGGCACCACCAACTCCGATGGCTATCATACCAAGACCTCCTGCATTAACGGTATGCGAATCCGTTCCAATCATCATTCCACCCGGAAAAGCATAATTTTCGAGGACAACCTGATGAATGATACCAGCTCCGGGCTTCCAAAATCCTATACCATATTTATTAGAAACCAAAGCAAGAAAATCAAAGACCTCTTTACTTTTTTCAGATGCAGATTTCAAATCTGATTCAGCACCCACCTTGGCCTGAATAAGGTGATCGCAATGCACAGTGCTTGGGACAGCAGTACGGCTTTTACCAGCCATCATAAACTGTAAGAGAGCCATTTGAGCAGTAGCATCCTGCATAGCTACCCTGTCGGGTTTGAAATCGACATATGATTCTCCATTTTCAAATGGGGTACGCGGCATTTTTTCAAATAAATGAGCATACAATATTTTTTCAGTAAGACTGATCGGACGACCAATAAGCTTGCGAGCTTCATCCACCTTTTTGGAATAGGTAGAGTAAAAATTTAAAATCATGTCAAGATCGAAAATCATAGCATCAGATTTTTCCCTTCAGGGAGGTAAATATATATGATTGGTTAATTATCCTAGAAACAAGCAAAACAAAGCTTTGTTTATTTATCAGCCATGCCTCAAACCTATGATTTTAAATTCAAATTTGCAAGTATTCCGAATAGGATATTCCAACCACTTTAATGAACTATTATTCAAACAAATATACATTAAATAAAAAAGCAGAATCACATGATTCTGCTTTTCCGTTGTTTCTCAGGTAATCGCCTTAGGGAAACTTAAGTCCTGGATAGAAATTAACGTCGACCTTAGGAATTTTCGCATTGTATTTAAGATTGATAGCATCAAGAAAATAGTTGGCAACGATTGCATTACCCTGACCATTTAAATGAATACCATCAAGTGAAAAAATACCACCGGTAACATATTTTGTGGTAAACAATTGCCCATCATAATAAACACCTGTTTTGGCATTTTTCAGATTTGCATTCATATCAACAAATGCCAAACCCTTCTCAGTTGCTAGACTTTGGATTTTTGTATTGAACGCTGTTACCGCATTTTTAATATTTGTAACTTCTGTTTCGTCAAGTACGTATTTGGAAGGAATGCCAAATGGCTTAGAATTAGCAACACTAAAGGAACCCATTCCATAACATTTCAAAGAGTCCTGAGGAACTGTAAGTAAAATAAGTTCGCCTGCTCTGGCCTGACGGATTTTGAAAACCTTTGGAAGCCCTGCAATGGGAAAATCTAAGTCTTCAATTACAAAGGCATTGTAACCAGCTGTAAAGTTAAAACCATAGGTAAAGCCAGCCACTCCCATTCCTTGAATAGCAGCTTCTACAGCAGCGTAAGCACCATTAAGCGCTGCTGCTTTATCCGCATCAAGATAAAGGCCATTAAATGGAACAGTCGTAAAGAAAGGCACATCCGTTACGTCAGGGATATTAGCAATAACCCCTTTTGCACCTCCTGCAGTAAGAGCCCCTACGATAAGATCCATCGCACCATTAAACATAACTTCCGGAGTAATGATTTCATTGGTTACATTACCTCTACCTCCACTGGTGGCATATCCCAATACATCATTATTTCCAATCCAAAGTGAGAAAAAAGTAGGATTAGCTGCAGCAGCATCCGCAACAACCGAAGTGGTTGTGCTTGATGCAAAACGAACAAAATAAGGGTTAGCCGTTGGGGGCAAAGTCATAAGACCTGCAATACTTCCGTATCCAGGAGCCAAAAGATGATACGATTTCGCACCCGGAACACCCATATTATTAACGGCATATCCCACGGGAGCTATCGGGGCAAGTGCACCAACATCGGCTACAGGGCCTAATCCGGCAACATTATTGCAATCGAGAGAAATGCCAAGCTTACGTTTTCCGGGTAAAATCCCGAATTCATTGTCAATAACTGGCTGAATAAATACACCACCATCTACAAGTGAAAACTGGGTAGCCAAAATATTTGGGTAAGCATTTTCCTGTGCAGATTTATATAGAGCGCCATCAGCATAACCAGCTGTGAGGGAATTACCTACAGATACATATTTTGTAAAATCTGCATCGCCGGCACTGGCTTCAAATTCCTGGATTTTAGGTTCGCATGCAGCCAGAAAAAACATAGCCGCAAACAGATATAAAAGTTTGTTCTTCATTTCTGTACAATTTAATATTAGAATTTGTAAGTGATTCCGAGTCCGGGTATACTGCTGGCCGACTTGTATTTCCCTCCGAAATTACCCGGAGTGTAGTTCATGTCTGTTTCCTGACCAAGGGTCTGTAAAAATGCTACATCAATTTCCAGATTCCTTACAGGGATGTATGTAAGACCAGCGGTGAACGCAATCGTATTAAGTGTAACGGTTTCAGGTGTAAAATAATCACTATTAGCTGGTGTGGGATCATAATAACCACCGGCACGTAGCTGAAGTTTGTCACTTACATTGTACTGAATACCAATACGCGGAATGATTTTACTTTCATACATGCGTGGATTGGATGAATTCAACAGAGCGCCCTGCTCTTCGAAAGTAAATTTGAGGGTATCATAAACACCCCACATAACATAGTTAACTTCGAAAGCAACAAGCAGATCTTCGGTAGCTTGCCATGAAACACCTACATCAAGATTACCAGGTAATGGAAGCGTAGCACCAAATTTATTGGCCGCTGGAATAGCACCAGCCAAAGAAGCTGGAGCATAAAAAGCAGCATCACCACCTTCGAGTGTAACATCAACCTTTGAACGATAATCAATACCGAAGGTCAGATAATCTGTAGGCTTAAAAATAAGGCCAACATTAAAACCCATCGAAGTGGCATCACCACTCAGATTAGCATACGAATTGTCATTATAAGGAAGAGCCTTTTGAAGTTCTACACTTCCCATAACATAATCCAAGCCTACACCAATACTCAGCATGTCATGGACTTTGTAAGTTAGAGTTGGCTGAATAAAAACAGCCTTTAAAGCAATATTCTGAATAAGATAACGACCTTTCCAGTCATCAGCCCAAACTGACTTACTTCCATAAGGAGTCATAACACCAATACCTGCAACCAGATCATCTGTAATTTTTCCGGCAGCATAAACATAAAACGGTGGACTAACCGGATTTTCCGTTTTTGCCGTGTAATTCGATTCGAATGAACGGTAAGTAATACTCGAAAAAATCGGACTGATACCAGCCGACACCTCGAATCGATCCTTCATAAATCCCAAAGCACCGGGATTGTAATACATCGAGTTGACGCCGAAACAAGTGGATGAGCCAACGAGCCCCATTCCTGATTGTTTGACGCCCTGCAGCCTAACCTGGTAACCACCAGCATAAGCCATTGTGCAACTAAAAGCCGCAATCAGCAGGATGATAAAAGTCTTCCGCATAAGTAGATTTTTAATGATTAACCGTGCAAAGTAAATAAAAAATACCATCCAACATAAAATTATCTACATATGAGGGTAAATTAAATTTTCGAACTATTTGTTCAAATAGTCGAAAAAAATAAGGCCTCCCAATGGAAGACCTTATTAATATGTCAGTATTTAATGTTTACTGAAGCGTTGTTTTGGTCCAGATGGTCGTTTTACCCAGCAGAGAAATGCCAACATATCCCCTAATTTTAAGCGATGTGCTGCTTTCGAATTTCATAAAACAATCGTAGGTTTTACCCGACTTTGGGTCATAAATACTACCATCATTCCATTCTTGCTTACCATCAAACACAAAAGATTTTAAAATCTCCAACCCAAGGGTTGGGCGCGTACGCAGGCTCTCTTTTGGATTATGTTTATCCACTTTTGGCTTATTTGTTTCCGGATCAATCGGAGTAGCAAGCCATACAATTTTACCAAAATACTTATTTCCTTGTTTGGAAATCTCAATTTTTGCATCCTTATCCTGATTCAACCAATACCCAACGATATCATCAGCTTTATGCTGTGCTGATACGGTGGTATACGTGAAAAAAGCGGCAAAAACAGCCAGAACCTTCAATAACAATTTGTTCATGCGTGTAATTATTAATGTATACAAAAATAGCAGAATTTGTTTTAGAAATACAGCAAGCTATTTGTAACTTGCATTCATTAAGGAAAACAATGAAAAGTACAAAAAGTTGGAAACAGCTGTTTAACCTGAGCCGAAGGGAGATGAGAGGCTTCCTTGTTCTGCTGTCAATATCTGCCTTACTTATTATCATTAACATCATTCTGTTTCTTATTCCTCAAAAACCGACCGAATACAAAATACAGGATATTCAGCCGATGGAAACAGTATATCAGTCGGAAAACGCTGGTGTTATTTCTCCAAATCACAAGGAAAACAATAAAGCTAATCTCTTTACTTTCGACCCAAATACTGCAAATGAAGATGAATTTAGAAGTCTCGGTATAAAATCATATGTTATTAAAAATATTATTAAATACCGAATGGCCGGAGGCACCTTCAGGCAAAAATCGGATTTCCGAAAAGTATACGGAATGGATAGTACTCTTTTTAAAACTTTAAATGATTACATACAGCTTCCGGAAGTTGCAGCCACTATTGAAAAAAGACCATATGATTCAATAAAATCATATTCGCCCAAAAAGTTTTCACGCGTAATCGTTGAAATAAACTCAGCGGATTCTGCTTTGTTAAATGAGTTAAGCGGAATCGGGCCGTCTTTTTCTTCAAGAATTATAAAATACAGAAAAAGACTTGGCGGATTTTATTGCAAAGAACAATTGTTGGAAGTATATGGCATGGACAGCTCCCGATATAATGGATTTAAAAATCAAATTGATGTAGATGCCTCATTGCTTAATAAAATTGACCTTAACCAGATAAGTTTCAAAGACTTGCTAAAGCATCCCTATTTTGAGTATCACACCGTTAAAGCCATCATGGATTACCGGAATAAATATAAAAGGTTTTCGAGTCTGGAAGAACTTAATAATATAGCCCTCATCTATCCTGATCTTTTATTAAAAATCAAATCCTATATAGTAGTTAATCCCCCTGAGTTATAACTTATTCCAGAACTTTGCTATTTTTGTTTACAATTGGCTGATCAAAAAAACTATGCGTTTCTATATACTATTCGTTATCACTGTATTCTCGCTGCCGGCATATACTATCGGATCAACATCCAACGCTTCTATTGACAGTTTGCTGGATCTTCATTTTGAAGTACGTAATAAAGACCGCGTTAAAGCACTTGCGGTAGCCAATATGGCACTCGAGTACTCACGGGCTGCCTCCGATATGCATAATATGGCCGTTTCTCTGGAATGTATCGCATATTGCCATTATACGAATGGCGATTTTGAAAGTGCCAAATCGTATTATATTCAGGCATTGGCTGTTTATTCGGAAAATGCAGAAAAAACAGGAATTGCAAGTGTTTATAATAATATCGGACTGATCGAACAGGATCAGGGAAGTTTTGGAAAAGCACTGCTTCATTTCAAGAAAGCTTTGAAAGTGGATGAGACAGCTGTTTATTCTGTAGGAGATTCATATACCTTAAACAATATAGGTACGATATATCTATATAAGGGGCATCATCAAAAAGCGCTATCATATTTTGAATTAGCTATGGAAATTGCTGTAAGAGAAAATGATACAGAAGGCAGAATCAATTATTACAATAATATTGGATTGGTTTACCAGTCAGTTCAGGAACTCCGAAAAGCAGAAATTTCATTTAATAATGCACTTCGTCTGGCCAAAAATAACAACGACCAATTCTCGGCTGCTATAGCCCTGATAAATATCGGCAATATTTTCCGCGACAAAAAGGATTTTTCTAAGGCACAAAAAACATTCAATCAGGCTCTTGAGATTATTGACCAATTGGATGATTCTGATTTGTTAACTGAGTGTTATATGGCTATGGCCGATGCCCACCAGATAAACCACAATTATAAAGAATCAAACAAAATCATCCTTAAAGCCATGAAGTCAAATGAACTTACTGGAAATCAACGAAAAGCAGGTTTCCTTTTATTCATGACTGGTAAAAATCTCTTTTATGATGGTTATTTTTCGCCATCACTCGATTATTTTAGGCAAGGATTACATATTTCTAAGAATCTGGGATTGATGCCTTTATCAGCAGAAATTTATCAACAAATGGCAATTGCATTGGCAGCAATTACAGAATATGACAGTGCTGCACGATGCATATCACTCTTTGGTGAACTTTCTGCAAAAATGTCTTTGCCGGAAGATCGACTCGATAGCCTTGGAATAGAAGATCAGGACACCCTTCAAAAAATACTCCCACAAACGCCTCAACAACCTAAAAGTAAGGTTTCGTTCTCCTATGGAAAGATATTGACTGCACTGGCTTTGTTTTGGGGCCTTTTACTAGCGTTTCTTTTTCTTTACCGATGGATAAAAAAACATAAGAATGAAAGGAATCCTTCATAAAACAGTGATCTTTCCAAACGAATTTATATTTTTGTAAGAGTATTAAAACACAACCAATGAAAGCATTTATTCGTTACAGCCTGATCCTGACGATTATTTCCAGTATTATTTTCGTCTCCTGCACGCAGGACGATGTTCAGCGCCCGGTAACCCAATATACTGTAAAGTATCAACTTAGTAGCAAAATGGACACTACCTCAGGGTTTTACCTCACATATTTTAACCCAAAGTACGCAAATCTGGTATCTGAATATTTTGCAGATATTAAAAGCTGGACGTATGAGTTTAAAGGTAAAACATTCGACCATTTGTATCTTGAAGCATATTCGGTGCACGATAGTTCACGTTTTGATATCAGTATTTATGTAAACGGCCAATCGGTTGTTACCGCCATGGACAGCTGTCCATGGCCCATAAAATGTGATACCAACCGGGTTTCGGTCAAATACACCCTTCAGTAAACATCTAGAAACCTTGCTTCCGCGAGGTTTTTTTATACCCAAACAATACTTCCATGGCAAACGTCGAAAAATACAAATTGATAAATGCTGCTCTGCCGGGAATGTTTTTTGGAATCATCATGAGTATCTTGATGGTATGGGCATACTATGGCCATATTGATATCGGTTTTTTAGGAATTCACCCATTGCACACCGATGGCCTGCCAGGAATATTGACAGCTCCTTTTGTGCATTCCGGTTTCGATCATTTATATTCAAACCTTATTCCGTTTATATTTTTATCCGCTTTATTATTCCATTTTTACCGAAGTATTGCCTGGGAAGTTTTCTCGCTGATTTGGATCATAACTGGCACACTGGTATGGATGGGCGCCCGCGAAAACTGGCATATTGGAGCCAGTGGTGTTGTATATGGCCTGGCTGTGTTCCATGTAAGCAGTGGAATTGTGCGTCGCGATAATCGCTTAATGGCCATTAGTTTTCTTACCATTTTTCTTTATGGTGGAATGCTTTGGGGGATTTTTCCGGAATTTTTTCCAGGCAAGCGTATCTCATGGGAGTCGCATCTTGCTGGAGCGATTACTGGATTAATCCTGGCAATTTACTATAGAAAAGAGGGACCTGTAAAAATGATTTACCACTGGGATGAGGACGAGGACGATCCGGAAACTGACACCGAAGACGCTTATTGGAAAGATACGACCTCAACGCATCCTCAGCAGGGAACGGAAATCAGATATCATACCGACTAGTAATTGATAGTAACATTCACAAAAGCACAAAAAACAAAGCATTAAAGGTACCCTGCACTTTTTCATTAAAAAAATCGTTCTCTTTTATACCTAACCAATGAAAACCAAAAAGCAAAACCTATGAAAAAATTTCTTACGTTATTAATGACATTATTGATTCTTGGATCTTGTACCAATTCAGACAAGTACAAGATTACAGGAAACATTCAGGGCCTGACCGATGGCATTGCATATCTGCAGGTTTACAGTGATAATGGGTTTGTTTCCATCGATTCTACAGCGGTTACTCAGGGCAATTTCACATTCGAGGGCGAAAAAGAATCTCCCGAATTTGTTTTTGTAACTTTTAAAGGAGGCTCCACCGGACAGTTATCTTTTTTTCTCGAAAATTCAAAAATATCCATCACAGGAAATATCGACAGTCTCAAAAATATTAAAGTAGCTGGCTCAAAAGCCCACGACGTTTTATCGAACTACAATAAAGAGATTGAAGTATACCAAAATCGGCAAAGCGAACTGTATACGCAATATAAAAATGCTGAATCAGAAGGTGATACAGTTATTATGAAAAATATTTCAACTATATGGGATAATCTGGATCTCGAACAGAAAAAATTCACCTCCGATTTCATTACAAATAATAATAAATCGGATGTGGCCCCTTACCTAGTTTTAAGAAAATTGATTTATGATATTTCAGTACAAAGCCTCGATTCGCTTACCGCAACTTTTTCTCCTGCTCTGGACCATTCCGTCTATGTTAAAAAACTGAAGGACAGAGTTGAGATTCTTAAAAAAGTTGAAATAGGGCAAGCGGCTCCTGACTTTTCGCTTGCAGATACCAGCGGCAATATTATCAGTTTGTCGGGTTTTAAAGGGAAATATGTATTAGTAGATTTTTGGGCATCATGGTGCAGTCCATGCCGTGCTGAAAATCCAAACCTTGTAAAGGCCTATGCAGAATTTAATCCATTGGGCCTCGAAATTCTGGGTGTATCACTGGATAAGGACCGCGATAAATGGATTAATGCCATACATTCAGACCACCTTACCTGGTATCATGCTTCCGACCTTAAAGGTTGGCAGTGCGCTCCTGCAGCTATGTACGGTGTAAATGCCATCCCCCATTCTGTACTTATTAATCCTGACGGAATAATAATCGCCAAAAAGCTAAGTGGCGAAGCCCTCCAAAACAAATTAAGCGAATTGCTCAAAAAATAATTCTTATCAAAGGCCCCTCGGGGCCTTTTTTGTTTGTATTAAACCAAAACAGCGCTTAACTTGTCTGGTAACTTCAAAAAGAATAATTTTGCAATTTAAACTCTGTCTAAATTAATGTATACCTTAAATGAACTTCCGCAAGGAGCCTCTGCCATAATCACAAAGGTTAGAGGAAGAGGTGCATTCAGAAGGCGAATCATGGAAATGGGGTTTGTGGCTGGGAAAAAACTCACAACGGTCCGTAAAGCTCCCCTTCAGGATCCGGTGGAATATAACATTATGGGATACAATGTTACGCTTAGAAACTCGGAGGCTGCACTCATTGAAATAAAAAGTATTGATCCTGAATTTCCAGATGGTGAAAAAACCGCATATAGCGGAACTTTTCAGGAAGGTGAAATAAAAACAAACGGTATTCCGAAGAGTAAGCAAATTAATGTAGCTCTGGTAGGAAATCCGAATTCAGGAAAAACAACACTTTTCAATCAGGCCAGTGGTTCGCATGAAAAAGTTGGTAATTATAGTGGGGTTACTGTTAGCGCAAAAGAGGCCATTATCAAACATAAAGGTTATACAATCGTATTAACCGACCTGCCGGGTACTTATTCCATTACTTCATATACTCCGGAAGAAGTTTTCGTAAGAAATCATATTTTAAATCAACTACCTGACGTAGTCCTGAATATCGTTGATTCTTCCAATCTGGAACGTAATCTATATTTAACGACGCAGCTCATTGATATGGACACCCGGGTAGTGATGGCGTTAAACATGTACGACGAACTCCAGAAAAAAGGGGATGAACTCAATCATGTTGCTCTTGGTAAGCTCTTGGGTATTCCGATGGTTCCAACCATTGGTAGCAAAGGAAGAGGTATTACAGAACTTCTCGATCGCATCATTGAAGTATATGAAGACCGAGACCCTATTGTAAGGCATATCCATGTAAATTATGGGCCTGTCATTGAAAAGAGCATCCGTGCAATACAAGAACCCTTGCGTTTACCGGCAAATTCCATCCTGACCGATCAAATTTCGTCCAGGTTTCTGGCTATTAAATTACTTGAGAAAGATAAAGTTGAAATAGAAAGGGCAAAAATCTGTGTCAATGCTGATGAGGTGCTTCGCATTGCAGCAATAGAGCAAAAACGCATCGAAAGTCTGACCAGTGAATCAGCAGAAAGCTGTATAACCGATGCAAAATATGGCTTTATACATGGGGCTTTGAAAGAAACAATTATCCTGAGTCCTATACAGGAAAGAAGAACAAGTGAAATAATTGACACATTTATTACCCATAAAGTATTCGGACTTCCTGTTTTCGTATTTCTAATGTGGCTGATGTTTGAAGCAACATTTACGCTTGGCAGTTATCCCATGTCATGGATAGAATACGGCATGGATGGCCTGGCTAATATTGCAGGAAGCACATTAAATGAGGGCATGTTTAAAGACCTGTTGGTCAATGGAATTATTGGTGGAATCGGTGGAGTAATTGTTTTTCTGCCAAACATTTTACTCTTATTTTTCTTCATTTCTTTAATGGAAGACACCGGTTATATGGCGCGAGCGGTATTTATCATGGATAAAATCATGCATAAAATCGGCCTTCATGGAAAATCATTTATCCCTCTTTTAATGGGATTTGGATGTACTGTCCCGGCCATTATGGCAACCCGAACACTGGAAAACCGGAATGACCGTTTGATTACTATGCTCATTAATCCATTTATATCGTGCAGTGCTCGTTTGCCTGTTTATATTCTTTTGATTTCTGCATTTTTCCCCGGCAATTCCGGAACCATTCTTTTCCTTATTTATTCGTTGGGAGTGTTTGTTGCAGTGATTACGGCCTTATTACTAAAAAAAACGATGTTTAAAGCGGAACAGGTGCCTTTTGTTATGGAGCTACCCCCCTACCGCATCCCAACCTCAAGAGTAATTGTTTCGCACATGTGGGACAAAGCCGTTCAATATCTGCAGAAAATTGGTGGAGTAATATTAATTGCCTCAATTATTATATGGGCACTCGGATATTTCCCGACAAATGTATCGTACAGCCAGGATTATAATGCACAAATAAAAGAGCTTCAGTCATCTCAAAATCTTGAAGGCAATAAGAATATCATTCATCAACTCGAATTAAAACGCAAAAAAGAAAAACAAGAACAATCATACATCAGTAGCTTGGGTAAATTAATAGAGCCCGCAATTGCACCCCTAGGATTCGACTGGAAAATGGGTATCAGCATTATCGCTGGTGTTGCAGGAAAAGAAATTGTAGTAAGTACGATGGGGGTTTTGTATGAAAGTGATATTACTTCTGATGAAATTGGAAACAGCAATCTGGTCAGCAAACTCCAGACTCAGGTTCATACAGAGGGTAAGCGCAAGGGACTTCCTGTTTTTACAAGTCTTACAGCTATATCGTTCATGATATTTGTATTACTGTATTTTCCTTGCATGTCTACCATTGTAGTTATCGCCAATGAATCCGGAAGCTGGAAATGGGGCATGTTTGCAATAATATACACCTCCGGTATTGCCTGGTTAGCGTCTTTCGTTGTATATCAGGGTGGGCTTTTACTTGGAATGATATGATTTTCAATTAGCGTAAAGCAAAAAACCCGGTTCAATTCCGGGCTTTTTACTTTTAATAAGTATATAATCAGCCAGCCGATTTATGCTTTTTGATAGCAGCTACCAGATCGGGAAGAACTTTATGTACATCACCGATGATTCCATAATCCGCCGTTTCAAAAATAGGAGCTTCCGGATCTTTATTGATAGCAACAATAACCTTTGCTCCGCTTACTCCAGCAACATGCTGAATAGCGCCAGAAATTCCGCAGGCGATATAAAGATTTGGAGAAATAATTTTTCCGGTCTGACCAACATGTTCGCTATGTGAGCGCCAGCCTTCGTCAGAAACGGGCCTCGAGCAAGCCAGGGCTCCACCAAGTTCTGAAGCTAATTCTTCGAGGGGTTTCCACTGTTCGGGGCCCTTCATTCCTCTACCTCCTGAGATTACTACATCTGCTTCGGTCAGCAACAATTTTGATGCAGCCTGCTTTCTATCCAGGATACGGGTTTTAATTTCTGCGGAAGGTTCTGCCTGAACTTCTACCATTGTGGCTGAGTTTCCGTATTCTTTCACCGGGATGGCATTTCCGGAGATAAGCAATACCTTTTGGGGAGTATTCATTTGCACATGAGCAATTGCTTTCCCGGTAAAGGCGAACTTTGGAACTACGAAAGGATCCTTGGTCAGTGGCAAACCAGTTACGCCGGTCACCAATCCGCAATTAAGCAAAGCGGCCAGGCCAGGTCCCAGGGTTCTTCCTGCTACTGTAGATGCAAATAATATTACGTCGTAATTCGTTGCAACTTTCTGGAGCGCTTTAATCAGAAACATCGCATCAGAAGTCTCCGTATTCAACTTCATATATACAAAAGAATCTGCTCCAAATTTCCCAATACGTTCCAATTCGCCAGCTTCTGGTTTTTGAAATGCAGCAACATCCACATTTCCCTGGGGTGTATTTTGCAAAGCACGTGCATAAGCGAGTTGCTCAAGCGCTGCCTTTTTAAATTTTCCGTCTCTAAGTTCGGTATATACTAATACTTTCATGGAATTTTGCATTAAATTATTAAGCCTAAAATTTAAATCACCTTCGCCTCATTATGCAATAAATTTACAAGTTCCGATACATTATCGGGCTCGACAAATTTACACGCGGCACGAGATTTAGGCATTTCAAATGAAACCATTTGGGTACGGGCTGTTGATTCTGTGCCTTGAATGACCTGCAATGATTTGGTACGTGCTGACATAATTCCACGCATGGATGGAATCCGGGGTTGAAGTGCAAAACCTTTTTGAATAACGGCGAGCGTTGTTCCATCGGCTTCCACGGTCTGTGAGGCTCCATCAACATCACGCTCAAACTTAAATTTACTGTTTTCGAGGCTTATGCCAGAAACGGCCGTTATCAGAGCGATATCCAAAAACCCAGCCAGCATACTGCCGGTATAACCGCCATTAAAATCGCTGGATTCGAGCCCTGCTAAAATCAGGTGATATGAATTCTCGGCGAAATAATCGGCCAGCATAGAAGCCACACCAAATCCATCCGAAGGATCTCCTTGTATTCGAATTGCTTTCTCGGCACCAATGGCGAGGCATTTGCGCAGTGTTGGTTCAACACCGGCATCTCCTACACAAATAACATCAACCGAAGAAACATTACCGCCAGAAATTTCTTTAAGTTCTACCGCTCTTGTAAGAGCGAGTTCGTCCCATGGATTAATAATCCATTGAACTCCTGAATAATCCACCGACGTCATCGAAGCATTAAACTTGATTTTTGTGGTGGTATCGGGTACGTTGCTAATACATACTGCAATTTTCATACAGAAATAAGATTAGAGATGATATTAAATTATTTTAGAAGATCACGTGAAATTACAATTTTCTGAATTTCAGAAGTTCCCTCATAAATTTGAGTGAGTTTAGCTTCCCGCATCAGTCTTTCAACGTGATACTCTTTTACATATCCATAACCACCATGAATTTGAACCGCTTCTGTGGTAACATACATGGCAGTTTCGGCGGCATACAATTTAGCATAAGCACTTGCAACACCATAAGGCAGATGTTGGTCCTTTAGCCATGCGGCTTTTAATACAATCAGGCGGGCTGCTTCTGTTCTTGCCGCCATATCGGCCAATTTGAATGCAATAGCCTGATGATTAGCAATTTCTGTTCCAAATGCTTTTCTTTGCTGAGCATACTTAATTGATAATTCCAGCGCACCTGAGGCAAAGCCCAGAGCCTGAGCGGCAATACCGATTCGACCTCCATCAAGGGTTGACATCGCGAATTTGAAACCAAAACCATCGTCACCAATCCGATTTTCTTTGGGAACTTTAACATCGGTAAACATCACTGAATGCGTATCGCTAGAGCGCATTCCCATTTTATTCTCATGGGGTCCGAGACTAATTCCCGGAGCATGTCTATCAACGATAAAAGCATTAATTCCTTTATGTTTTTTCTCGGGATGAGTTTGAGCAATCACTAAATATGTTCCGGCAGAATCAGCACTGGTAATCCAGTTTTTCGTTCCATTAAGCAGATAATGATCTTCCTTTTCTTCGGCTACGGTGCGTTGCGAAGTAGCATCTGAACCTGCTTCAGGCTCTGATAATAAAAATGCTCCCATCTTTTCACCACGTGCCAATGGACGTAAAAACTTTTGTTTTTGGAATTCATTACCGTAAGTTTCGAGGCCCCAGCATACTAAAGAATTATTGACTGACATTATTACGGATACCGAACCATCGACTTTCGAAATTTCTTCCATCGCCAGAACATACGAGACGGCATCCATTCCTCCTCCATCATATGCAGGATCGACCATCATCCCCATAAAACCAAGTTCAGCTAGCGCTTTCACATGTTTTGTAGGGTAAATTGCATTGTCATCTCTTTCGATAACATCTTGAATTAGCTCCCGCTGAGCGTAGTCACGGGCTGCTTGCTGAATCATCAGCTGTTCTTCGGTGAATTTGAAATCCATGATTTTTACTTTTGAATATAAATATATGAATATTTTATGATTTAGCCACCTTTCAATGAAATTGTTTTTAACCTATTCAAGAAATCAGGAAAATATTCGATCCAGAATTTAGACTTTTAAACTTTTTAAAAAGTCAGCCATACTTGTAGTAACGAACTTTTCCATTTCTAAATGTGGTATATGTCCGCATTTTTCGATAAATATTTTTTCCTTATTGCCTTGAACTCTTTTTTGAATTTCGTCCCACTGCTTCATCGTGGCAAAATGATCTCTGTCGCCCTGAATAAATAGCAAAGGTGCCTTTATTTTTATCAAATCATCCAGCATTTGCCATTGCAAACCAACCTCTGAAAGCCATAAACGTATCCACTCCTGAAAAAGAATTCCGGCTTTATCACCATGATATTTTTTGAGTTTATGTGTCAATATTCCCGATTCCCACAATTGCCGGGTTTGCAACAAACCTAAACGTGTTTCTTCCTCAATCAATACATGCGGAGCTTCAACAATTACAGCCTTTACATCCAATCGGGGATCAGATGCAGCATACAAAGCAATACTGCCACCATCGCTGTGACCCAGAAGAATCACTGGTTGATGAATGCCTGCTTTTTGCAAAACATCTGGAAGTTCCCGGGCTTCTTCCTTAAGAAAATCAATCGAAAGAGAGCTTTGCCAGGCAGTGGATTTCCCATAACCCTTTCTGTCATATAGAAAACCGGAATACCCTGTTAAAGCACAAAGTTTCTCCGGAAAACCTTTCCACATCTCGACGCACCCTAATCCTTCGTGTAAAAAAACAATGAGCGGCGAAGGAGCTGGCAATTCAGATTCAATAAATTGAGTGTATATTGAATGATTACCAATTTGAATAATTTTTTCATGAATGCTCATCTGAATTACAAATTTTATGAAGTGCTTTATCAAATTCTTCCATAATACTTTGAATTATTTCTGCTGCTGGCCTAATGCTCATAATTTGTGAGGCTACCTGACCAATTTCGAGTTCTCCTTCAACGAGATCGCCTTCGAACATTCCCTTGCGTGCTCTTCCTTTACCTAATAAAGTAGCAAGTTCTTCCTTTCCCATACCAGAAGATTCAGCTTCCTCAACTTTCGTAAGAAAAGGACTTTTAAGCAAGCGAACCGGGATGAGTTTCTTTAATGCCAACTTCGTATCACCTTCTTCAGCTTTAACTACTTCATTTTTAAAAGATTCGTGTGCTGATGACTCTTCTGCGGCAGCAAAAAGGCTGCCAATTTGGACGCCCTCGGCACCGAGTGCAAAGGCAGCAAGCATCGCTTCACCGGATGCGATACCTCCAGCAGCAATCAAAGGAATTGAAATCGCTTTACTTACGGAGGGTAATAATACCATGGTAGTTGTTTCGTCGATACCATTATGGCCACCCGCCTCAAATCCTTCAGCAATTACAACATCTACACCCGCCATTTCGCATTTAACGGCAAATTTCGTTGATGAAACTACGTGTGCTACAAGAATTCCATTATCATGGAATAACTTTGTGTATTTCGATGGACTTCCGGCTGAGGTAATTACAATGGGAACTTTTTCAGCAATTATCATATCAATATGGTCCTGAATCTGCGGATAGATTAAAGGGAGATTAACTGCGAAGGGATATGACGTGGCTTGTTTGCATTTACGGATATGATTCTGGAGATTTTCGGGGTACATCGACCCAGCTCCGATAACACCCAGTCCACCGGCATTACTAACAGCTGAAGCCAATTTCCATCCACTGCACCATATCATACCTGCCTGAATTACAGGGTACGAAATTCCAAACAATTTACAAATACGATTATTTTTAAGCTTCATAATTTGAATTAAATGCAATTCTAATAATTGATTTTTACAATTTTAAGTATATCGTTGAACGTATAACGTGTTTATAAGCGGTTAAATTTTTCTTAAAAATATTAAAATTTGGCTATCTCCCTTAAGAAAAATAAAAAAAGGTGACCAGAAGCACCTTTTTTTATCGAAAAAAATAATTTTTCTTTCCGGTCTATGTAAAACGCCCTAAACTGTACTAATAACAGGGCATTGAGTGCGAATGAAGCAAAAAAGGCAAAAAAGAAAAACAGCTGCTCCGGGAAAACTAACCTATTGTCTATGAGGAAATTCTAAATGGTATCAGTCTCGACACGAACCTTTTGAACCGGAACAGCTGCATCCAAATATATAAAATATTCTATCCGATCACAAGATATTTTTCTTATAAATTATTACGACCGCCGAAACATCATCGCCACCCATATTTATTGACATACCATATGGTCTTGACGGATTAATGGTGATTTGAGCTTTACCGGCTTTACCAGTGAGCTGTTCCCAAATAGTTACAGCCTGATGAACGCCCGTAGCTCCGGTAGGATGTCCCCAGCCTATCAGACCACCGGTTGTATTCATTGGCATATTTCCGTTTCGGGAAGTATGTCCGGCGATAACGTAATCGGCGCCTTCGCCTTGTTTTGCCAATCCTAAGGCCTCAACGGTCAATAATCCGGCAATGGTAAAGCAATCATGACATTCCACCGTTGCCAAATCCTGAATGCTTATCCCTGCTTGTTTTAAGGCTTTTCCAACGGCCTGGCTTATATTCGACAACTGGGTCAAATCAGGAGGCAATTGGGTTATATTGCGTACGCTTTGTGCCCATCCTACAACCTCCACGGCATCTTCCGGCTTGACACCACAGCGTTTCAATCCTTCTTCCGACATAATAGCGATAGAAGATGCTCCATCAGAAACCTTTGAACAATCAAATACATTCAGATGATCAACAAAACTTCTTCCATTGGGTTCCATGAGCGCAAGGGTTTCCAAATCCTCAACTTTGTTTTCATATTCCTGAGCTGTAGTACAAAGTCTTGCATTTTCTATAGCATTTCTAAACCAACGTGCAAAGGCCAAACGGGTTTTTTCGCGGCCGAATTTTTCAAAATACGCTCCGGCCCTATTGCTGAACTGACCAGGAAAAAAATAAGCATGACCATTCTTTCGCTCCTGAAACCATCCAGCTCCTGCTAAAATATCAGCTCCATAAATCGCCTTCACCGTGTTCTGAACTTCTACACCAAGACCTAAAACAACATCGGAAGTTTCAGCCAAAACACTCCGTATACCAGCAATAAGGGCTAATCCACCTGAAGCACAAGCTCCTTCTACGCTAATGGCTGGCTTATATTCTAAGTCCTTATCAATTATAGGGAAAAATCCCTGAAGATGAGCCTGTTTATTAAAACGGGCCGACATAAAATTACCAACCACGCATTCATCAACATTTTTTCCGCCGCCGATTTGGTCAAGAGTTACTTTACCGGCTTCTGTAAAATAATGTTCGAGTCCGGGACGTGTCTTTTTTGGATTAAATTCACTTCTGCCGGTACCAAGGGAAACTGTATTGTATCCCGCAGTCATATATACTTTTCTTCTCATAATATTCCGTTTTATTAGTCAAAATAATTGTTTACAGGTCCGTAAGCATGGAAAAAACCTGTCATAAGCACCGTATTCACATCTGTATCGTTATGCGCCACATTATTATTTACCAGCCTCTTAGCTATTTGGAGTGATTTATTTCCATAAACAACTGCAAGACTGCTTCCATGTGTATGTACATTCTTCATTGAACCAAAGAAGGTCGACAATTTATTATCCTTGTCAGCATCACGAACAATATTTTTCCACTGAATTTCTTTATTAGGAATATCGCCTATCCATGCATCCATTTTTGGTTTAAAAGAATCGATGGAAACATACGCTTTCTGTCCTGGATCGTAAATAGAAGTCGGGCGACCTCTTTCATATTTTAAAAATCCGTCTTTCTGACTACCATCACTGTTTTGGCCTCCCTTAACATTTAAAGAAATCATTAAATCGAGCAGTGGATGATGAAGATTCTCATCCTTCATATACGGATTCATGACCTGCATAATGTATTTACAGACATCAACGCCAACGTAATCGATTAACTGGTATATACCCATAGGCCTAACCAGAAAATCCTGACTAATACGATTCATGACGTATGCCGATTCGGGGAATGAAAATTCTTTCTGCAGTTTTTCAGTTTCAGCAAGTGCATGGAGGATATCCCTCATAAAGTGACCGTTTCCAATAAATCCGGCAACATCATTCGAGCGCACAATGGTTTTCCTTAAATTCTTTGCATACATCAGTGCGAATTCTGTCAAACCGGGGATTGTATTCTCAGTGGTAATGAGCTCAACCAGCTTTTGAATGGCTGGTGGATTATAAAAATGAAATCCGATAACCCTTCCTTTCAACCCACCCTTTTCTTCGAGATAACCAATGGGGATGGAACTTGTATTTGTAAAGAACCATGGTGAAAGCTTACTGTTTTTATCAATTTCGGTAAACAGTTTAATCTTGAGATCCGGATTTTCGCTGGCTGCTTCAAAAACTAAGGAGGCATCATAAGCCGTTTCTATCCTGGTTGAACAACGAACAATGCTCATAACATCATTCACATAGGCATTAATTATGTCCTCATTTTCAATCAAATCAGCACGATGAGCGTATGTTTTCCGTAGGGCTACTGTCTTTTTTTCAGCAGCTTTTACCACCTGTGTCCTTAAATAGGACACAAGTCCGGTAAGCCCTGCGTCAGACACATCGATTGCTTGCAGGACAAACGTTTTTCCTGCATTAACAGGGGCGAGCATTAAGTCGGCCATTTCTAGAGCCGTTAAAAGAAGTATTCCACTTCCCATTTTACCAGCGGCACCTATTACAGCTACATTTTTTAAACGATCTGCATAATCCATAATCATTGTTTTTATTATTCTACACTATCATTTTATTGGGGAATTCCGGTATTACCAACTGGCTTTTCTCTTTTGAAGAAACGCATTCATGCCTTCTTCAGACTGACTCCCGCCACCAAATAATGCTGCAAATTCACGACGTTCGAGTATGAGCCCATCATCGAGCTTCATATCAAATCCCAGACGACTGACTTCTTTAACCCTACGAACTGCAAGCGGCCCTTTGGAGGTGATGTTTCTGGCGATTTTCATAACCTCATCTATAAAGACTTCGGGAGCGAACACTTTTGCCACCAAACCGTGCATCAGGGCATCCTGAGCTACGAGCATATCACCAGTAATCAGCAGGTATTTCGCTGTTGAAAATCCGACAAAACGGGTTAAACGTTGCGTACCACCAAATCCAGGAATCAATCCAAGATTTACTTCCGGTTGACCAAATCGGGCGGTTTCAGATGCGATTCGAATATCACAGGCCATTGCAAGCTCCATTCCACCACCAAGAGCGAAACCATTTACGGCAGCAATCACGGCAAATGGGAGCCGTTCAATTCTGCTAAATGTTTCTTGTCCCAATGCAGAGAATTCGTATGCTTCCGCTTCATCCATACCAGACATTTCAGCAATATCGGCACCAGCAACAAATGCCTTGCCACTGCCTGTAATAACCAATACACGGATGGCCGAATCGGATGCAATTTTATCCAGTAAAATATTCATTTCTGCAAAAAATTGCCTGTTGAGTGCATTTAATGCCTGTGGCCTGTTTATGGTGATAATTCCCAGATAATCACCATCTTTCTCATAATTCAGAATTTTTTCTTCCATGAACCTTAATGATTAATTTGACTTATAAAGAAACATAAAAAATTTGACATATATCAAATTCACTCTAAAACATTCTTTTTCAAATAGGACAGAAACATCATTTTCGGCCTCGAAAAAATGTATCTTTACCCTCAGGTTGTTCCATTAATAAATGCACACATTAAAGATAATGAAAATCAGCTATCTTTCTACATTTGTTTTAAATTTTAAAGAAATTCTTCTTGTTTTTCTTCTTCTAGCTGGCTTAAATTTATTTGCATTTAATCATCCTGAAGCAATGTCAAAGCATGGAAAAGACACAGTGCTTAAAAATATTCGTGTTAAATCTACCATACTAGAAAACCTTAAAACTGGCACTGTACAGGATATTCCTCCCAAACCAAAACCATCAACTCAACCCCAACCAATCGTTTCTCATTACACAAAGGTATTTCGTCTTGAGAGTGGCGGTTTTGCAGCCTATTGCCTTCCAGACGTTATCCAGGGCTCTGAAATGTCCGCATCGTCCGACGCACTATTTCCTTTTGTAAAAAAAGACAAAAAAACGGATGATTTTCGAATCATTCATTCTCCGTTGACTGTACTACCCAATCCGGCAAGCGATTTAATTACCATCAATGCCTATGAAGGCAACCTTGTTTATATATTTAATCACAAGGGAAAACAGGTGTTATTTGCCGAGTTGGATCAGAATGCCGACCTTGATGTAAGTGGTTTAGCCTGTGGTATTTATACAATAAAAGTCGAAAACAAGGGTCAATTCAGGCAAGTACAACTCATTATTCAGCGTTAAGGAATAAATTGGTATCAAACTTCCACAAAACATCGTCATTCGCAAAGTACCATCCATTTTCAGTCTTTAAACGGCATGCTTCTTCAGGAGTAATAGTAAGGTCAAAGTTTTTACCTTCGAGATACAGATTTTTTAAAATTTCGCCATTCGAGTTGATTGCAAACGCCCTGACCTTCCCCTTACGCTGAAATGCTTTTAGGTTCGATGGATCACGATTAATATTCGATGTATTGTCATTATATATAAATACCATACGCAATAAGGAATCTACTCCTACAACAAAGCCGGTGCGACTAATATCATTAACAGCCTTTTGATACCGTGGAATAATCTTTTTCCAAACCAATTTACCATCGGCATCCGATTTAATAACCACGATGTCTGAGGCAGAAAACTCATCGCGAAAATACAAATGTCCCTCCGAATCATTAATGTGCATTTTTCGAAGTTTTTCGAGGCTAAAGACCATAATGAAACCAGCAGAATCATTAAAAAAGATATCCGACGTCTTTAAATCGTTCAAACCAAGATTATCGGGCTTTTCATCCGGGAAATAATCAATATTCGTGACGAATAAACGGGGATTAAACATCTGACCCACCGGAAACCGCCAACAAAATCCATTCAACTGATTATCTTTTGTAATTGCAGATCCGAACACATTCAACTCCCCACCAGGAAGCTTCTTAATAACAACATCTGAAATTCTGAAATCCTTTTCCAATACCAGAAAACTTGTTGCCGAACTTGCCGGATTCATAACTAAAAGTCGGTATTCAAAACTTTTAGGAAATGTTTCAATCCGGACTAGAATTAACGCTTCGTTCAATGATCCGGTTTCAAAATCGATAATCTCACATTCAAGCGAATTAAAGGGTAAATCAAGATTGTATGCACGAACGATTTCAAAATCCTGATTATAAATATTCAAAACAGGACTCCGGTTGAATTTATAGTTCGACTCATGATCACTCAACAAATAATATGAAAAGGTTTTTCCGTTTCCTGATTGTTTCAGAAAAAACCGATTATAATTCAGCGAATATCGATCCTCTTCGGTAAACGACAATAGTAGTTGAGGCGAAAGAAACACAGTATCTTCTATTGAACTTTTAAAGACCCAGGCCTGATGCGATTTTTCCGATTTCAGATGTCGTTCGGTAAAAACAACAACATTCTTTGAATTGACGCTAATAGCCACGGGTTTCAAGTAATCAGCTTCCCCGGCTGGTAATGCAATGTGATGAGGTGCTTTTTCCGTTCTTTCATCAAATACAAGGATACCACACCGATTAGGGTCTTTATTGAGATCCCATAGTTTATTTTCGGGACTAAGAACACATAAATATCTATTCTCGACATGTATCCCTGGGCCACCTACATTCATTGAAGATAATGACCCGACGATCTCACATTTTATAATACTTTGAGCGATCGATTGAAAATTCAATAATCCAACAATCGTAATTAAAAGACCTGGTTTATTAAATTTAAAGTATTGCATACTAGTAAATTCCTTCAAATTTAATAAAACCCGACAAGAATCAGGTGTTCTCACCTAACTTTTTTCGAAGACGGGCCGCGAAATGAGGAGAGTCACCCCAATCGTCCCATCCAATTTCTGCACCAGCTATATGAATTCGGGCTTCGAGGCAACGCTGACATTGATCGGCCTCCTCATCAATGCATGGCTTGTCCTGATATAATAAATAATCCTCCCGGTACTTTAGCGGTGTTAAATTGGGCATTACAACATTCGCCCCAACTTTTATCGCCTTTTCTCTTCCTTGTGGATCAATTGCCTGCATGGCAGTAGTAGCAGCAATATTGATATCTTTCATCATAATTCGCAGGAGTGCAACCATCTTCAACGACAAATCAAAACGCTCCTGCCTCGGCAAAAGGGAATCCCGATATTGCCATAATGGTGTGTTTTCATGTTCGATGTATGGGCCCATTCCGGCCATATCGATGTCAAGACTCTTGAAAAAGAGCAGGTCCTTAGCAAGGTGATCATACGATTGAAATGGCAAGCCAATCATTACGCCGGTTCCTACCTGAAAACCTTCTCGTTTTAATGCATATAATGCTTCCAATCTTCTGGAATAATCATGTAATTTGTTGTCAGGATGAAGTTTACGATACAAATCTTCATCCGATGATTCGATACGTAAAAGATACCGATGAGCACCACTTTCAAACCAATAACGAAAAGTTTCATCCGTCTGCTCACCCATCGACAGGGTAATGCCAAGTTTACCATCCGACATTTTTTTAATATCTGACACGAGTTTGCCAATTCGCCGGATAAAAGTTTTATTAAACCGTTCACCGGATTGTATAACCACAGAAGCAAAATGATGCTCATAAGCAAAAACCGCAGCCTGCATCACTTCTTCATCCGACATGACATAGCGCGAAATCGTTTTATTTCCCGAGCGAACCCCACAATAAAAGCAATCCTTTGCACAAATATTGGAATACTCCATCAATCCTCTGAAATACACTTTATTGCCAACAAAATTATTTTTAATTTCCGCGGCTTTGGCAAAAAGCAATTTACGTTCATCTTCATCGGCACTTAAAAGACGTATCAGTTGCTGATGTGAATAATCCGACGATTCCAGAATTTCTTTAAACAAAGGTGTCATATGAAAAAATTTCAAAACAAAATTACAATATTATTTTTTGACGTTCCGCTACAAAAATTCTTAAATAAGCCGATACATGATAACAAAAATCCTGTTATTAAGACGATTATCAAATAAATCACTCACATATTGAGATAATTTTGATTATATTTACGCGATGCTCAGCCAAAACAACTGAAACATGCACCTGCCTGATTCCATCAATACCCTGATTGTAGATGACGATCAAATAGCACGAACATCGCTACGTCATATACTTGTCCGGTATTTTAGAAACATCCACATTTTGGGTGAGGCCGATTCGGTGGCTGAGGCCATAAAATTAATCGATGAAAAAGAACCGGACCTGCTGTTTCTTGATATCAATTTACCCGATGGCACGGGTTTCGACATCATCGAATCCAGTGTTTTTAGAAGTTATCAGGTCATTTTTACTACTGCATATGACCAATACGCGGTTAAAGCTTTCGAATTTTCAGCTTTGCACTATTTATTAAAACCCATCAAAAAGCCTCATCTGGAAGAAGCATTAAAACGTTATAGACCGCAAAGCATCGATCCATTAATTCATAAAAAACTTGATATTTTTCAGGCTACCGCAAGCGGCCGGCCACCCGAAAAAATGCTGATTTCATCGATGGATGGCCTTCAAATGGTGAAAATTAACGACATCGTCCGTTGCGAAGCCGCAGAAGCGTATACACTGATATATATGAATGATAATAAACGTTATACTGTATCAAAGTCGCTTTCAATTTTTGAAAACATCCTTGAAGGAAGGCATTTTTCGCGCGTTCACAACAAACATCTTGTCAATCTGAAATACATAAAACAGTATCATAGAGGAAAAGGCGGAACAGTAATCATGGAAGATGGCACTGAAGTGGAAGTTTCGGTCAGAAAAAAAAACATTTTTATGGATGAATTAAAATTATATGCTTTGAGCACTTAACTTAATAGCATATTCACACTTTCACTACTTTTATCCTTTAACTTCAGTTCATTTGTACCTATGAAAATATTAACTGCAGCTCAGATACGTCAGGCTGACCAATATACCATACAGAACGAGCCAATTGCATCCATCGATTTAATGGAAAGAGCCGCATTAAAATGTACAGATTGGATACTGCAACACCTTAACAACTTCCAAACTGTTCAAATATACTGTGGCAACGGTAACAATGGAGGTGATGGACTAGCGATAGCAAGACTATTGACTGAAAAAAAAATAACAGTAGAAGTTGTTCTGGTTATGGATTCGCAAAAAGGAAGTCCCGACTTCCTTAAAAACCGTAAGCGTCTAGAAAAATATCCTGATATCCGAATCCATAATGCTACCGAAAATGGCTTTCCAAGCATACCTGATAAATGCCTGCTAATCGATGCAATTTTTGGATCCGGCCTCAACCGGGCTCCAGAAGGCCTTGCTGCAGAAGCTATACAGCTTATTAATCAGAGTAAGCGAATCGTAATTGCTATAGATATCCCTTCAGGCTTGCCCGTGGATGAGACCGCAACTGATCCCCAAAAAGTAATAAAAGCAGACTACACATTATGTTTTGCACCGATAAAAATCGCACTTATTCATCCCGAAAATGAAAATTTCTGTGGCGAATGGCATTTGATTGACATCGGTCATCATCCGGTTTTTATGGAGGAAGTGACTGTCAGTCAGTTTTTCATCAGCCCGCAAATGGTCAGATCCCTCATCCCAAAAAGAAGAAAATTTTCTCATAAAGGAACATTTGGTCATGCGCTATTACTTGCTGGAAGCCGTGGAAAAAGCGGAGCTGCAACGATGGCCGCGATGGCATGCCACCGCAGTGGCTGTGGATTGCTTACCATACATACGCCTCCATCCGTTCTTCATTCCATCGAATGCCATTCACCAGAAACAATGGTCAGCATTGATAGTACGGAAACCTACATCAGTTCATTACCAAAACTTGATAATTATACAGCTGTAGCCATGGGACCAGGAATCGGCACCATGAAAGAAACAGCTAATACTTTAAAATTACTTCTCCAGCAATGGAAGGGCCCACTGGTGTTAGATGCCGATGCATTAAACATTTTGTCTGAAAATAAAACCTGGATGGCCTTTCTACCACCAGACTGCATACTAACTCCTCACCCCAGAGAATTTGCCCGAATGGCCGGAAAATCCGTCGATAGTTTCGAACAGAAAGAAAAACAAAGAGAATTATCAATACGGTATGGTGTATTCATTATTTTGAAAGGCGCCCATACGTGCATCAGCACACCTACAGGGCAATTATTTTTCAATAGCAGCGGAAACCCTGGCATGGCCGCCGCTGGCAGCGGTGACGTATTAACAGGCATTTTACTCGGCCTATTATCCAGCGGATACACCCCGGCTGCGGCAAGCATAGCTGCAGTATACCTTCATGGTCTTGCCGGAGATATAGCCATGCAGGAGCATGGTCAGGAAGCGCTGATAGCAACATCCATTATTCAGTCGATTGGGAAGGCCTTTTTAAAATGCATTTCAGAATGTGAATAAAAATCACCATTTTTGCCACTGAATACCGGTGAATTGTATTTTTTTTAAGAATTCCTTTTTTCGGTATAAAAAAAACCTTAATTTTGCGCTCCCGAAAAAAGAAGAAAATTTAAAAAAATGGCAAACCATAAATCAGCGTTAAAACGCATCCGCGCCAACGAAAAAAGAAAAATCAGGAACCGTTATTACACGAAATCCATGCGCTCAGCTCTGAAAAAATTCAGAATGATTAGCGACATGGCCGAAGCCAAAACACAGCTTCCCACGGTAGTTTCGCTTATCGACAAACTTGCCAAAAAGGCAATGATTCATAAAAACAAAGCCTCGAACCTGAAGTCGAAGTTGATGAAAAAGGTGAATTCTCTGTAATCATCTTCTTTCCTTAAAATATATTCTGACAGCACTCCTGTAGGGTGCTGTTTTATTATTGTACCCAACTCTTCAGAAACAATAATATTTTTAAGCCCGTGGCATATTGCTTCGGGCTTTTTGTATATTTATATTTTCAAATTCTGGCCAATTTTTCTATTTAACAATACTGTCCATGTCTAACTTTGTCAAACGCACATCCATAAGATTCATGCCCGATACCAGTAAAGTAGTCGCTGCTTTACATCAAACAGGAGCTTATACAAGAGTAGTAACGGTGTTAAAACGTATAGATGACATGCCAGATACTATTGCTCAAATGGCACTGAATCAGGTGCTCCGCGATTTTTCGGGTCGTCACAGAAACCTGTCAAAAACCTTTTTACGTCATCTTCACATTGTAGTGAATGGACATACTGATTTACAGGACATCATTCAGAAAATGCCGGAGCATAAGCAAATGCTGGCAGGTTCCTATTTCACTACCGAGCATTCAATAGAATCAGCAGCAATATATAATCCATGCATCATGCCTGATCCTGATCAAAGTGGATTGGAAGAAGGAATGCAAAGAGTTATTCTGTCTTTCAGAGCAACCGGTGGTACAAATATCTCCACTATCGTTTTCAGAAGCGGAATTCTCGATGCAAATAATAATCTCTTCGTCGATCAAAGAAGCAGCATTACCGATCAGGCAGAACCTCATCGCAACCAGCATTATAAAAAAGAGAATTTTATCAATATCGCGATAGCTCTTAGTTTGAATCCTGATTTAATTAACAAAGTCAGTCAGGAACTTGAAGATACTTTCAATTACCACCAACTTAGAGAGATTACCATAAAATATGGCGCCAGAGAATACAATGATGAATATACCATGGATTTAACAGCCTTGCGATGGATAGCTGAATCATGGGCCGAAATTCATTTTCCTGTTGATTCCACATTAAATGAACGAGCGATATTTCCCATCTCTCCCTCTGACGCTAACGGAATAGAAGATGCTCGTTTTGTCAGATTTACAGAGGATAATGGTCATGTTTCGTATCATGCCACCTGTCATTCCACCAACGGATATGCCAATTTACCCCGACTGATAACCACCAACGACTTTAAGAGTTTCCGCTTTCAGCCGCTTAAAGGCCACCGGATGATGAATCGCGGAATGGCTCTTTTCCCCCGAAAAATAAACAATAAATATGCAATGCTCGGCCGACCGGATGGAATGAACAATTATGTACTTTTTTCTGATCATATCGACCAGTGGCCATCTGAAGGGGCATGCATTCAACAGGCACGATTTCCATGGGAATTTATGCAGATAGGCAATTGCGGTAGTCCAATCGAAACTGAAAATGGCTGGCTTGTTATCACGCATGGAGTCGGCCCAATGAGGCGGTATTGTCTGGGCGCACTTCTTCTCGATTTGGAAGACCCTACAAAAGTAATTGGACAACTGAATGAACCCCTGCTGGTTCCACACGACGATGAACGAAATGGTTTTGTACCCAATGTTGTTTATTCCTGTGGATCAATCCTTCATAATAACCAACTCATTTTACCATATACTGTAAGCGATACATACTCAGGAATGGCTACTGTTCCTATGGAAGAATTATATCATCGAATGCTCACCAGCGGAAAAGAAAACTTTTTAATAGAAAAACAGCAAAAGACCAGAAAGAAAATTTTACTGGTAGAAGACGATCAAATACAACAAAAAATAGTTGCTTCAATTTTACGATCCGATAATTATGATGTGGAAATAGCAGCCGATGGAATTATTGCCCTGATGCAACTTACAAAAAGCCCGTTCGACCTGATATTATCTGATATCAATATGCCCAATTTTGATGGTATTCAGATGCTTGAGTACCTCAATCAAAATAACATACGAATTCCGGTGGTATTTCTCACAAGCATACAGGAAGCCGAAATACAACAAACAACCCTCCAACTAGGTGCCAAAGCCATTCTTTATAAACCAGTTAACCGTGCATTGCTAATAAATAAAATACGGGAATTGTCCGGCTGATAAAAAATAAAAAAAGTAATAAAAATCAATGGAGACTGGAAACTCAATCAGGTATTGGGCTGAAGATGACAGACCCAGAGAAAAATTATTGATGAAGGGTAAAAACGCGCTTAGCGATGCCGAGTTAATTGCAATTTTAATTGGTTCGGGCAGTCGCGAACTTTCTGCTGTTGAACTGTCGCGTACAATTTTAAAACAGGTTAATGGCAATCTGGCAGAACTTTCGCGTTTGAATACCGGTGACTTACAAAAATTTAAAGGAATAGGCGAAGCTAAGGCCATTAGCATTATTGCTGCTCTTGAATTAGGAAGAAGACGGCTGGCAGAACTTCCATCGCGAAAAAAACCCATTAGCAGTAGTCGTGACGCCTTCGAATACCTCCAACAATACATGGCAGATGAAGCATACGAGGTTTTTTGGGTGCTTTTGGTAAACCGTGCAAATATTCCAATATCGGCTCATAAAATCAGCGAAGGAGGCACGGCTGGTACCGTTGCCGATCCTAAAAAAATCTTCCGTCTGGCCCTGGAGCATCATGCCAGCGGCATTATCCTAAGCCATAACCATCCTTCAGGGAATATTAAACCCTCCGAAACGGATATCCGGCTGACTACAAAAATTGCTGGTGGTGCTGAACGACTCGACATCAATTTACTTGATCATTTGATTATTTCAGGTAATCAATATTTTAGTTTTTCGGATGAGAGTATGCTAAATCAGAAATCTTAATTTCACTTTTTTAATAAAAGACGCTTGACCGTTTTCATATTTTTGGTAAGTTTGTTTCTTTTCAACAATCTACCAAAATCAACATTATGGGCGATCTACGTACAACATATATGGGTCTCGAATTATCGAGTCCAATCATAGCAGGAAGTTCAGGATTGAATAATAATTTGCGCAATCTTTTGGATGCCGAAAAACATGGCGCCGGTGCTGTGGTTTTAAAATCACTATTTGAAGAACAGATAAACCATGAAATGTACTCAGCGGTAAACAGCGATTCACAGAATGCAGTTTATCCTGAGGCCATGGATTACCTGAGTAATTATACCAAGCAGCATTCGGTGGCTAATTATCTAAAACTCATTCGTGAAGCAAAAGAAAACCTGAGTATTCCGGTCATTGCATCCATAAATTGCCTTTCGGCCAACGAATGGATAAATTTCGCTTCCCAAATTGAAGAAGCCGGTGCTGATGCCCTCGAACTTAACCTCTTCATCCTGCCTTCCGATCCCTTCCGAAGCGGCGAAGAAAACGAAAAAGTGTACTTCGATATCATTCAAGAAGTACGTAAAAAAATCACCATTCCGTTAAGTGTGAAAATCAGCTTCTACTTTTCAGGTCTTGGAAAAACCATTCTTCATCTCTCTTGGACAGGCATCAGCGGATTGGTACTTTTTAATCGTTTCTATTCTCCTGATATCGACATAAACGAGATGGAAGTAACTACAGCCAATGTATTTAGCAGTCCGAACGAAATTTATATGCCACTCCGGTGGATTGCCATGCTGAGCGACCACGTACAATGCGATTTATGTGCCTCCACCGGCGTTGAAAACGGCGAATCAGCTGTTAAACTTATCCTTGCCGGAGCCACAGCAGTTCAGGTTACCTCTGCTTTATACAAGTATGGTATATCAAAAATCACGGACATTAACGACCAGATTTCCGATTGGATGAAAGTTCATGGATATACCAGCATTAATGATTTTAAAGGGAAAATGAGCCTTAAAAAAGCGCAAAATCCTGCCGCCTACGAAAGAGTACAGTTTATGAAACACTTCGCAGGAATCGAATAAAACGAATTATCTGTTCAATAAGCCGCTTCTTCGATCAGAAAAAGCGGCTTATTTTTTCTTCAGGAAAAGGCGTATGGGCATATGATCACTAAAACCGCCTTCGTATTTCATTCCGTGATATGTCCTGAAAGGCCGCTTTCCCGTGTAGGTTTCGTCGGTTGTAAGTAAAAAATCTTCCCACACAATTTCTGCATCTTTAACAGAATAAACACTTTCCATATTGTAAAAGGAAGTTGATACAATAAACTGATCGATAACACTCCATTTGCCATTAAATTTTTGGGAACCGCGCCCTAAACTTCCTGCCATTTTGTGCGAAACATTTACCAGACCCGAAGAACAGTTTTCGAAAGACTGACAAGCACCAAGTTGCTCAATCAGCGATGGATCATCTGGTGTATCATTAAAATCGCCCATGATAATGATTTTTGCACTGGGTTGAAATCCAATAACAGAATCGGTTAGTGAGCGAAGAAGTCGGGCGGCTGCCGCCCTTCGGCCAATGGTGGCCGCTCCTCCTCCATATTTTGATGGCCAATGATTCACAAAAAAATGGAGCGTATCGTCACCACCAAGAACTCCCTTTACATATAGTATATCACGGGTCGTTGAACTGCTCTTTTCGAACACCAGCCTGACCGGTCTGGAGTATAAAATCTCGAAATCGGATGGACGATATAAAAATGCACAATCGATTCCACGAGAATCGGGAGAATCGTAGTGAATAAACTTATAATTGAATTCCTTCAAGGGCGTGTATCGGCAGAGGTTCTTAAGCACAAGCTCATTTTCTACTTCACATAATCCAACCACCGAGGGCAAGGACCATCCGCAGGAAGAAACTATAGTCCGCGCAATATTTTTCGATTTTTGATTCAGTCTGAATTTATTCCAATGGCGAAGTCCATCCGGAGTAAATTCGTCATCGGATGTTAAACTGTCATTTTCTGTATCAAAAAAGTTTTCGACATTATAAAACACTACGGCATATGTCCTTCTTGCAGAATCAGATGGGTATGCCATCAGCAGCATTGGAAGCCATAAGCCGATGAAAAACAGTGTTCGCATCATTCAGTTAATTGATGCAATTTATCAATAGCAGCACCAATATCGGCATGAGAAAAAATGGTATTACCTGCCACGAGAATATCAGCACCGGCTTCCACCAGAAGAGGGGCATTGATAAAATCAACACCTCCATCAATTTCGATGAGTGTCGTAGCATTTTTGCGAAGAATTAATTCCTTTAAATCTCTGATTTTCTGTATCACATTTGTAATGAAGATTTGTCCTCCAAAGCCGGGGTTTACACTCATCAGCAGGACATAATCGGCCTCGGTAACAATATCAGCAAGAAGTGAAACCGGTGTATGCGGATTTAAAACAACCCCTGCCTTCATTCCCATTTGTCGTATCGAATTGAGCGAACGATGCAGATGAATAGAAGCTTCGTAATGTACAGACAGCCATTGGGCACCAACTTCCCTGAAACGTTCAAAATAACGCTCGGGCTGCGTAATCATAAGATGAACATCCAGTGGTTTTTCGGCTACCGAGGCAATTTGCGAAATAATTGGAAAACCATATGAAATATTGGGCACAAAAACACCATCCATTACATCAATGTGTATCAGTTCTGCTGATGATCGGTTAATCTGATTAATGGCCTCACCAAGGTGTAAAAAATCGGCCGAAAGAACCGAAGGCGCAATCCAATGTTTCATTCGTGAATTTTATGATGTTAAAAATACAATTTTTACAAAAGTACGTAATGCGTCAATTCCGAGGGCAAAAACACCAATCGGTGATCCTTTTTCGATAATATTCAAAGGTAATAATGTTTTGAGAAACCGCGTAATTTACATCATTTGATAAATTATTAAATCGCCAGTTTTCTATACGCCTTAATATCAACAGAATAATGTTAGTAATTTAAAATTAAAAAATCAGACAAAATGTTTGTTTTATTAATTTTTTTTATACTTTTGCACTCCCAAACGAAAAGGGGATGTTCTATTGAGTTTATTATTCTGATATACAATTAATTAGTCTTGTATTACACAAATATTAGGAAAATTAATGATGCTTTGGAAACATATGATATCTCGATTTTGAGAGTTGTTGAGTATTCCAGACCTACTTTCAGGAGAATTCTTTAGGACTTTTTAGAATGATGACAAAAACAACCGGATTGATTATATCAAAAAAGTTGTTTTCTCATAATGTTAGATTTTGGTTGATTGGTGAAAACGGTGGTTGGGAAACCGCCGTTTTCTATTTACCCCCATTGGATTGCTTCATTCTCAGCCCCATTCCTATTCAGGACAAATACATTTGTTTTTCCATCAGTCTATTGAATTCCAGACTATTCAAACCTATCTTTACACCTCAAGATTCTGATTCATCAATAAAATGAGTCTGAATGCAATTTTGTAAATGTTTATTCGCTTACACACTGAAGCGTGGCATTTTTCTGCCTGTATTCGTCAATGTTTAATAAATAGGGTCTGCTGAAAAACTCAGTTTGATGACAATAAAAAACCCGGCTTTTGGCCGGGTTAGTAATAAAATTTTCCATAAAAATTAACCGAGATAGCTTTTCAGGATTTTGCTTCTGGTTGTGTGTTTCAGTCGACGAATGGCTTTTTCCTTAATCTGGCGGACGCGTTCGCGCGTTAAATCGAATTTTTCACCAATTTCTTCCAATGTCATTGGATGTTGACCTTCCAATCCGAAATACAGACGAATAACGTCGGCTTCGCGTGGGGTCAGTGTTGAAATGGCTCTGTCGATTTCCTTGCGCAACGATTCATAAAGTAATCCGCTATCGGGAGTAGCCATGTCATCGTTTTTAAGCACATCGTACATATTGTTTTCTTCATCTTGTACGAGGGGTGCGTCCATTGATACATGCCTGCCCGAATTTCGCAGCGATTCTTTTACTTCATTTTCACTGATTTCGAGAATGCCAGCAATTTCTTCGTAATTGGGTTCGCGTTCATATTCCTGCTCCAGTTTGGCGTATGCCTTATTTATCTTATTGATGGAGCCAATTTTATTCAGCGGAAGCCTTACAATACGCGATTGTTCGGCCAAGGCCTGAAGAATGGACTGACGGATCCACCAAACGGCATAGGAAATGAATTTAAAACCACGGGTTTCGTCGAAACGCTGAGCAGCTTTAATCAAGCCAAGATTGCCTTCATTAATCAAATCAGGAAGACTAAGTCCTTGATTTTGATACTGCTTCGAAACTGAAACTACAAAACGAAGGTTAGCTTTGGTAAGCTTTTCGAGAGCCGCCTGATCGCCTTGTTTAATCCGCTGGGCGAGGGATACTTCCTCTTCGGCGGTGATGAGTTCCACCTTACCAATTTCCTGCAGATACTTGTCTAAAGAAGCGGTTTCCCTGTTGGTTACCTGTTTTGTAATCTTTAATTGCCTCATATCGTAAATTTAACCATGTTCGCTTTTACGGATACCTGATGTTTCAGGTTACAAAAACTATTATTCACCTTCTGGTTTAGGAAGAAGTACTTTCCTCGAAAGCTTCAGTTTTCCGGTAGATTTATCCACTTCGATGAGTTTAACATCGATGATATCGCCTACTTTCAACACACTTTCAACATCCTTCAACCTTCTCCATTCAATTTCGGAAATATGTAAAAGTCCGTCCTTACCAGGTAAAATTTCTACAAAAGCTCCAAACGTAGTGATGGTTTTCACTTTTCCCGAATAAACAGTACCAACTTCGGGAATAGCGACAATACCACGGATTTTCGCGCGTACAGCCTCAATTGATGCGAGGTCGACCGCAACGATATCGATAATTCCAAATTCACCAACTTCTTCAATAACGATGGTACAATTTGTTTCGCGCTGCATTTCCTGAATAATCTTGCCGCCAGGTCCAATAACAGCACCAATGAATTCCTTAGGAATAGTCATCTTGACGATACGGGGAACATGGGGTTTGTAATCAGCCCGTGACGACTGCAATGTTTTCGACATTTCATTCAGAATATGGAGACGACCCAAACGAGCCTGTTCCAAAGCCTGAGCTAGAATGTCGAATGGCAGTCCGTCAATTTTAATATCCATCTGGCAGGCGGTAATCCCGTCAGCAGTACCAGTTACTTTAAAGTCCATATCACCCAGATGATCTTCATCGCCCAGGATGTCTGACAATACAGCCCAACGGTCAGTTTTTGGATCTGTAATCAAACCCATAGCAATACCCGAAACCGGTTTGGTAATTTTTACACCGGCATCCATTAAAGCCAGTGCACCAGCACAAACCGTAGCCATGGATGACGAACCGTTTGATTCGAGAATATCAGAAACAATACGTATAGTATACGGATTTTCCTCTCTGGAAGGAAGAACCGGTTTAAGAGCTCTCATAGCAAGATTTCCATGACCAATTTCGCGACGGCCTGTTCCACGATTTGGACGGGCTTCACCAACAGAAAATGGCGGGAAATTATAATGCAGAATAAAATTACTCTTACCTTCGAAAACGGCACCATCGATGGTTTGCTCATCTAATTTTGTACCCAGTGTACAGGTTGTAAGCGATTGGGTTTCACCACGGGTAAAGATAGCAGAACCATGCACCGAAGGCAGGTAATCTACTTCAGACCAAATTGGGCGAATCTCATCCAGTTTACGACCATCAAGCCGTGAACGTCTGTCAAGAATTGCATTGCGCACTGCCTCATATTCAACATGATGGAAATATCGTTTTATCATTCCCATTTTTGAACCACGATCTTCCTCTGAAATTGTTTCGAGAAGAGCCACTTTAACAGCAGCAAAAGCGTCGCTTCTTTCGTGTTTTACAGTAGCACGGCTGGCGATTTCGTATATTTTGTCGTATGAAAAATCATGAATGGTTTTCTGCAGGTCCTCATCATTCGATTCGTGGCAATAGGTCCTTTTAGGCGATGATTTAGTAACCATGGCAGCAAGTTCTAATTGAGCCTGACACATAATTTTAATTGCATCATGTGCTATACGCAGGGCTTCAATTAAATCGGTTTCTGATACTTCTTTCATTTCGCCTTCTACCATCACGATGTTATCGATGGTTGCAGCGACCATAATATCAATATCCGAAAATTCCATATCAGAAACGGAAGGATTGATAACCAACTGACCATTAACACGACCTACTCTGGCTTCAGAAATTGGTCCATGGAAGGGGATATCAGAAACGGAAAGTGCTGCTGAAGCTGCAAGAGCTGCGAAAGCATCGGGGTTAGTATTTTTTTCACCAGAAATAAGGCTGATAATAACCTGTGTTTCTGCATGATAATCTTCAGGGAATAAAGGGCGTAAGGCACGGTCGACAAGGCGGGAAATTAAAATTTCATATTCAGACGGACGGGCTTCACGTTTGAAGAAACCGCCCGGAAAACTTCCGGTGGAAGCATATTTTTCTTGATAATCAACACTGAGTGGCATAAAGTCCACATCCTCTTTGGCTTCTTTGTTTGAAACTACAGTAGCCAGAAGCATTGTATTGCCCACTTTAACAACAACCGAACCATCGGCCTGTTTGGCAAGTTTGCCGGTTTCTATCTGTACCTCCCTGCCATCAGGCAGTTTAAACGTTTTAATGATTGCTTGCATAATACTTGTTTTAATTTTCTCACCGCGGCTTAATACCAAAGACAATGATCCGGCCAAACCACCTATTTACCGAAACAGAATATTATTCAACTGTCATCATTCAGCAATTACGGGCTCACCGGATTTTTATAATACCAAAAAAGGCAATGCGCCATTGCCTTTTTAATGCTTTTAAAACTACGAGGCAACTTATTTACGGATGCCCAGTTTTTTAATAATATCTCTGTAGCGGTTAATGTCCCTTTCTTTGAGATATGTTAGAAGTTTCCTTCTTTTACCAACAAGGTTAACCAATGATCGCATGGTGTTTTTATCCTTTTTATTAACCTTCAGATGGCCGGTGAGATGGTTAATTCGGAAGGAAAACAGTGCAATCTGGCCTTCGGCTGAACCGGTATTGATCTCGTTCTGACCGTGCTCCTTAAATATGTTCTTCTTTACTTCAGGCGTCAAATACATGGCTTGAGTTTACGATTAATTCTTCATTTTTAGGGGTGCAAATATACGTATTTTTCCAGATTCGGTATCCTTTTCTGAAAAAAAATATTTGATGCTGCAAATGTACAGCTATTTCCATTACTAAGTCGAAAAAATATCCCCGAAAGTTTCTATTTGATGCAAAGATGCCCTCAAAAGCATATCACTAATCAAGCCTTTCGTTCATTTTACATTAATTAATGTCTATTGATTATTTCCATCTTGTACGATACCATACGTCGAATTAAAACCATTAAATCTTGGTTTTTAATTATTTAGGTCCTTTTTATCAAATTCTCCGATTTTTGTTCGCCTTTAAATCCATGAATTTCAAAGTCTGTCCATTGACCCATATCATAAAGACCTATGAATACATAAACGCAGAATTATGTACCTTTGCAGTCCTTTTTTAAGAAATAAACCTATTAACTTGTTTACTCAGCATGTTTGAAGGATTAAGCGATAAACTCGAAAGAGCATTCAAGGTTCTGAAAGGTCAGGGCCAAATTACTGAAATCAACGTAGCCGACACCCTTAAAGAGGTTCGCAAGGCATTGCTCGATGCCGACGTTAGTTATAAAATTGCAAAGCAATTTGCTGAAGATGTAAAAGTTAAGGCTCTTGGACTAAATGTGCTTACAGCCATTTCGCCCAATCAGCTCATGATTAAGATCGTTCATGACGAGCTGGCCAGCCTCATGGGTGGTTCTAAAGCCGATCTCAATCTGAAAGCAAACCCTAGCGTTATTCTGATGGCAGGGCTTCAGGGATCTGGAAAAACCACGTTCTCGGCCAAACTTGCCAATTTCATCAAAAACAAACAAGGGAAGATTCCGCTTCTGGTGGCTTGCGACGTATACCGCCCGGCTGCCATCGACCAGCTTAAAGTTCTGGGCGAACAAATTGGTGTTGAAGTATATTCTGAAACAGATCATACCGATGCAGTAAAAATTGCCAAAAACGCTTTGGCCTACGCCCGCGAAAAAGGACATCAGGTAATCATTGTTGATACCGCAGGTCGTCTGGCCATCGATGAGATGATGATGACGGAAATCAGCAGTCTTAAAAAAGCCATCAACCCCCACGAAACCCTTTTCGTCGTTGATTCAATGACGGGTCAGGATGCTGTTAATACGGCAAAAACATTTAATGACCGTTTAAATTTTGACGGTGTCATTCTAACCAAACTCGATGGCGATACCCGCGGTGGTGCAGCCCTCACCATTCGTGCTGTGGTAGATAAACCCATTAAATTCGTTGGAATTGGCGAAAAAATGGATGCCATCGACATTTTCTACCCGGAACGTATGGCCGACCGTATTCTGGGCATGGGTGATATCGTGAGTCTGGTTGAAAAAGCTCAGGAACAGTTCGATTCGGACGAAGCCCGGAAACTTCAACAGAAAATCGCCAAAGACCAATTCAATTTTGATGATTTCCTTCAGCAAATCCGTCAGATTAAAAAGATGGGAAATATGAAGGACCTGGTTTCCATGATTCCTGGTATGGGAAAAATGATGAAGGATGTAGACATTGATGACGATGCCTTCAAAGGAATTGAAGCCATTATTCAAAGCATGACTCCTTTCGAAAGAGCCAATCCACACATTCTGAATGGAAGCCGCCGTAAGCGAATTGCACGCGGCAGTGGTACCGATATACAAGAAGTAAACCGCCTGGTAAAACAATTTGAAGACACCCGGAAAATGATGAAAATGATGACTTCGGGTGGTGGTAAAAAAATGATGCGTGCCATGCAAACCATGCGCAAACGCTAAAAACTGATATTTTTCTCAAATGAAACGGATAGACGGAAAAGCCATTGCTACGCAGATAAAAAACGATATTAAAACAGAAGTAGCTGCCCTTATCGATAATGAACAGCCTGCGCCTCACCTGGCAGCGGTAATTGTTGGCGAAGATCCTGCCAGTCAGACATATATTTCCAGCAAAGACAAGGCTTGTAAAGAAGTCGGTATAACCTCATCCATATACCGTTATCCTGCCAATTTATCTGAAGAAGAATTATTGGAAGTTGTTGATTTCCTGAATAATGATGACGATGTCAGCGGCTTTATCGTGCAATTACCCCTTCCGGAACACATCGATGCGAACAAGGTCATTCAACGCATCAGCCCTGAAAAGGATGTAGATGGATTTCATCCGCAGAATATGGGAAAACTGGTCATGGGACTCCCTTCTCTACTCCCTGCCACACCTTACGGCATCATGCTTCTGCTCGAAAAATACAAGATTGAAACCTCCGGAAAACATTGTGTTGTACTCGGACGTAGCAATATCGTTGGCACTCCGGTTTCTCTTCTGATGTCGCGCAAGGCGTCGCCCGGTGATGCAACCGTTACCATCTGTCACAGCCGCACAAAAAATCTTAAAGAAATTTGCCTGCAGGCCGATATTCTCATAGCCGCGATCGGACAACCCAACTTTGTTACCGCCGACATGGTAAAAGAGGGAGCCGTTGTTATCGATGTGGGAATACACCGTATCCCTGACGAAAAGGCCGAAAAAGGCTATCATATTACCGGTGATGTGGATTTTGAAAATGTGTCGAAAAAAACTTCTTTCATTACACCCGTTCCCGGTGGCGTTGGTGCCATGACCATTGCAGCACTGCTTCTAAATACGATGAAGGCTTTTAAAAAAGACTTCTGAAATCTGAATACGCATGATGATATTCAAGAGACTGACGGGGTTTCTCCTGCTGTTTCTGCTCGGGAGTGCGGTACTAAATGCACAGCAGGCCGAAACCATTCAAATCGACTTTCAGCCTGAAGTTGTTATAAGGAAACTTCCGTCCATACTCAACGAAACTTCCGGACTGCTTCGATTCCAAAACTATTTCTTAAGTCATAATGATAGCGGTGGCACTCCGGAGATATTTCTCATCGATACCTTAAGCGGCGAAATTATCGGAAGCACCCGTGTCAGTAATGCGAGCAACCGTGATTGGGAAGATATTGCTTCTGATTCGGTTTACCTCTATATCGGTGATTTCGGAAATAATATCGGAAACCGCAATGATTTATGCATATACCGAATCCCCCTCAGGGAGCTTGCAACACAAGGAGTGTCTGAATGCACTGCTGAAAAAATAGAATTCTCCTGGCCCGATCAACAAAGCTTTGAAGCGGCAAATCAAAAAAATAATTTCGATTGTGAGGCTATGCTTGTTCATAACGGACAGTTGTTTTTATTTACCAAACGATGGAAGGATCGTACATCGGCAATTTACAGCCTTCCTGATTCGCCCGGAAAATACATCGCCCGTTTTATCACCCGTTTCAATGCCGATGGCCTCATCACCGGTGCCGATATTTCTCCCAATCAGCAAAATGTCGTTCTATGTGGTTATAAAAACTATACACCATACATATTGCTCTTTGATGCATCAGCACTCGATAGTGGCTATCTGCAATGCATATTGCGAGTGGATTTTTCAGAAATTTTTGCCGCTCAAACTGAAGGAGTATGCTTTGATGCTCAGGGCACTATATGGATATCAGCCGAAAACACTCCATTGCATAAAGCAGGTATTTACAGAATTAAACCTGCACTGTTACCAATGAAACAAAATCCATTTCGCAGATTTTTTTACGAATGGAAACGCGAAAGCCACGAAATCAGTATTAAAAGCCGATACAATGGCCAGCGAAAATATCACATAGAAATCCTCAACCGACAAGGAAAAATCTATGATAAGATAAAAATCGGGAGTAAAGATGTTACAGTCGAAAACACCTTCAGAATAGTCCCGAAAGGTGAAATAATTGTGCGGATGTATTCCGGAAAAGATGAAATTACTTTCCGGATTCCAAAAGAAAACAAATCAGTCAATGAATAAGGAACAAGAGAATCTCCTTGATTTAGGTCTTATACTCCCTGTGGTGGAAGAGTTTTACAGTTTGCAGGGCGAAGGCTTACAAGCGGGAAAAGCCGCAGCATTTGTGCGAATTGGAGGATGTGATGTGGGTTGTGCCTGGTGCGATTCAAAAGAAAGCTGGAATCCTTCTGTTTTTCCACCGAAAACAATCGAGTCTATTCTGAAAAACATTCAGTCATACCATTGCAAGGCTGTGGTTATTACGGGAGGCGAACCCTTGTCATGGAATTTAAATCCATTATGCGAACTTCTTAAACGTCACGAAATCGAAACCTATCTCGAAACTTCCGGTTCTCAATCACTTACTGGTCAATGGGATTGGGTTTGCCTGTCTCCCAAAAAAAACAGCCCACCCCTTCCGGATCTTTTCGCAAACGCCCATGAATTAAAAGTTATCATCCACGACGAAACCGACTTTATTTGGGCTGAGGAAAACGCCAGACGAGTAAAAAAAACCTGCGCTTTGCTGTTACAACCCGAATGGAGCAGAAAAGATATCATGCTACCTGCGATTATTGATTATATTCTCAGTCACACGCATTGGAGGCTTTCGCTCCAAATGCATAAGTGGGCTAAAATCCCTTAGACCTTCCCGATTTTCTGACATTTGACGTATCTTTACCAGTCAATTTCGGTTATGAGAGTCATCCTGATATTTCTTCTTTTAATAATATCGTTGCATGCCTATCCGCAACGCCAAGCCTTATCCACGCAATCGTCAAGAGCGGAAAAACATTATACACGGGGTGCCGGTCACTTGCATATACGAGAATTTGAAAAAGCTGAAAAAGAACTGATAAAAGCCACTGAATCGGACATTCACTTCACCGAAGCATGGATGCTTTTGGGCGATTTATACATCGACACCAGAAGATTCGAAGATGCTGCAATCGCATACACAAAATCACTCCACACGGGCCGCAAAACATATCCTGAAGCATTTTTCTTTGCCGGCTCGGTCGAACTAAAAATAGGCTGGTATGATAGTGCCTATGTTCATCTTGAACGATTTCTTTCTTTCACACAAACGTCGGAAATTCGCAAAAGCATGGCCAGGCTGCGATTGGCATCTGCTGCTTTCTCGCGCATTGCTATAAAAAATCCCGTTCCTTTCCGGCCAAAAAATCTTGGACCCAACGTCAACTCCTCCTTCTCAGAATATTTTCCCTGCCTTACGGTGGACGACAAAACGCTATTATTTACCCGGCGGGTCAGCGATAAGGATCACCCCGGACGTGAACAAGAGGATTTTTACATTTCCAACTGGTCCGATACAACTTGGTCAGAGGCCAAAGCACTGGATTATCCCATTAATACATACATGAATGAAGGAGCGCCTACGCTTTCATCGGATGGACAACGACTTTTTTTTACCGCTTGTGCGGGTTATAGTGGCTATGGAGAGTCAAGAATCGGTTTCGGCAGTTGTGACCTTTTTATGTCAGTAAAACATGGAAACACCTGGCAAGAACCCGTCAATCTGGGAAATCCTATCAATACATCGATGTGGGAAACTCAGCCAGGATTTTCTTCGGATGGCCGAACGCTCTTTTTTATTCGAGGTTACACAGATCGTATGAGTGTTTATCACCAGGACATTTACTTCAGTGTTCTTGACACCAATTGGCGATGGAGCCGTCCTGAAAAAATGCCTGATAACATCAACACCCCTGGCATCGAAGAAAGTGTATTTATTCATCCCGATAGCAAAACGCTTTATTTTTCTTCCGATGGTCATCCGGGAATGGGCGGACTCGATATTTTTATTACCCGTAAACAAAGCGATGGCAGTTGGTCGGAGCCTGAAAACATCGGATATCCCATTAATACCTTTGCCGATGAAAACAGTCTGATGGTTTCTGGTGATGGAAAACTGGGATACTTTGCTTCCGATAGAGAGGGTGGGTATGGAAAGTTGGATCTTTATAGTTTCGAAATGCCCGAGCGTATTCGTCCGAATAAAATCACCTATCTTAAAGGAATCGTATACGATGAGAAAACCCATGAACCCCTGGCAGGTACGTTTGAACTAACTGATTTAGCAACCGCAGAAGTAAATATCTCTTCGCAGGCAGATGCAACAAGTGGGGAGTTTCTCGTGGCTTTACCCACCGGCAAATCATATGCGCTCAATGTATCTTCTCCGGGTTATCTGTTTTATTCTGACCATTTTAATTTAGAAGGCGATTTTGATCGTTTAAACCCATACATTAAAGATGTGCCCCTTCAACCCATTATTGTTGGCGAAACCGTTATACTCAGAAATGTGTTTTTCGATACAGATTCCTACCTGCTCTTATCAGAATCAAAAATCGAACTCGACCGATTATCGGGTCTTCTGAAAAAAAATCAGGGAATAACCATCGAAATCAGCGGTCATACCGATAACCAGGGCGATGATGCCTATAATTTGGAGTTAAGCCTGCAAAGAGCAAAGTCTGTTATGGAATACCTAATTAATCAAGGCATAAAACCAATCCGGATGACTTATAAGGGATATGGAGAAACACTCCCGGTGCAAACCAACGACACCGAAAATGGACGGGCCAGAAACCGACGTACAGAATTCAAAATCATTGAAGTAAAATAACCAAATGCGAACCACAGAACTTCCCGTTTCGGGTTTCGGCACTTCACTGCGCCCTTCGGCAGGCTCAGGGTGACATTCCGTGTGACAGTACAGACATTTCGCTTCATTCAGTGAGACACATCGTTGAAAGTCAAAAGTTGAAGGCCTGCCCTGAGTGCCACCCTAGCGCAGTCAAAGGGCGGAACGCAGTGGTGTCGAAGGGGAACTCGAAACATTCAGCGTTTTTATCTCTTAGTTTTTAACTTTTAGTTTTTTTATCTGTGGATTTGCATTTTCTCCCTCTCGCCCTTTCTCCTCTTCTCCCATTCACTTTTTCGTAATTCGTAATTGCTAATTTGTAAATAATAGATTGGCCGTTCAATTTAAATATTGACCTCTGATTCAGCCCCCATCCCCGGCCCTTCCCCCAATTGGTGGAAGGGTGACTATGCCGGCGGAAATAATTTGATAATTCGTAATTTCTCTAATTACTGATTACTTATCTGTGTCCATCTGTGTTTTCATCTGTGCCATCTGTGGATCTGCATTTTTCTCCCTCTCGCCCTCTCTCCTCTTCTCCCATTCACTTTTCGTAATTCGTAATTGATAATTCGTAATTTCACTAATCACTGATTACTAATAACTAATAAAGTTGGCTGTTCATTCGTTTTCAGTGGCTGAGCCTTCGAGTGCAGTTCGACAAACTCACTGCTTGCCTCAGACCTCGGTTCTCCAACGATGGATGAGGCTCTCGAAGCCAACAGAGAGGAATTTGACTTGCTCACTGGCCTGGGCTTTAGCTGCCCTTACAGGGCGTTATTCGATTTCTATTTTAATACCCCGGGATTCTCCCGGGGCTATATTTAACTGGGCTTTCAGCCCGAACCACCACCGGTATTTTCCTGATTTATTTTAAATTGGTCAATTTTTATCAAGCAACTAACAGAATAATGGACATCTCAATTGCTCATTTTCTCCCATTCTCCCACTCTCCCTCTCTCCTCTTCTCCCTCGTAATTCGTAATTGCTAATTCGTAATTTCACAAAATTGGCTGTTCATCCCCGAAAGCTTTCGGGATTCACTGGTCAATATTCGTTGCTGCATTTTCTCATCTTCTCCCACTCTCCCTCTCTCAACTTCTCTCTCTCTCACCCTCGCCCTTTCTCCTTTTCTCCCTTTCTCACATTCCCATCACTTCTTCACTTCTTCACTCCATCACGCATTTCCTTAAAAACCTCCCTAAATAACATCCACTATCTTCGTCTTTAACCCGTTAAACGAATATTCGTCCCCTTTCTTAAGTCCGCTGATGTGCTTAAATAACGGAACCTGTGAGGATATTACAAAACAATCCGTTTCCATCACTCTGACTTTTCCAAGGCCGATACCAACCAATAAAATTGCAGAATCAGTAACCACCAGCGAGCCCGGGCCAATAGTGGAGCCAGACTTTTCAAAGTCGATTTTCCCCATAACTTCAATATTATTCAGAGCTCTCTGGTATTGTTGAGCAAACATATCGCGCTTAAGCATGTTCTGAGCCCGGAAAGAATCATATCTATCCTTAGGGGCACCGTAATCATTCGCTGCCTGCTGGTGCTCATTCATGGCCGTTTTTGCTGCATCAGCCTGCGAATGAATCAGTTCGTAACATGCCTGCAGTAATTGTTTCTTTAGTTCTGAATAGTTCATAATCGAAAGTGTCTGATAAAAGTACAGATTTCTATCGAAAAATGCCGGCGCGAGTTTGTACCTTTGCCGCCGAAACAACATTTATTATATTACATGAGCGATTTATTAAATACTCAATCCGAACTATTTGCCCTCGTCATTATTCCATTATTAATCTTTATTAGCCGCATCATCGATCAGAGCATCGGGACACTAAGGCTGATTTTTGTGGCGAAAGGTTTTAAACTACTGGCACCTCTTCTGGGATTTTTTGAAGTAATAATCTGGGTTATTGCCATTGGACAAATCATGCAGCACCTTGATAATGTTTTTTGTTATCTGGCTTATGGTGGTGGCTTTGCTGCAGGAAATTATATTGGAATTTATCTCGAAGAAAAACTATCGCTGGGAACCGTTCTTATACGCGTAATGCCAAAAAAAGACACGACCGAACTCGTCAGCAACCTTAAGGAAGCCAACTTTGGTGTAACCATGATGGATGCAGAGGGAAGTACAGGAAAAATAAAGATTTTACTCTCCATCATCAAGCGTAAAGAACTCAAACAATATGTGCCAATAATCAATAAGTTCAACCCAAATGCGTTTTATACTGTTGAAGAGATTAAATCGGTTCATAGTGGGATTTTTCGTACCAATGGGAAATCAAAGGGTATTTCAGGAATTCTCGCAGGAATCACCAAGAAAAAATAATTTTTTCTTTTTCATTCAACATCATCGGTTTTCGACTGTTATTTTATAACGAAAGCTGGCTTGCATTCGAAAAACCTTTAAATTTGCCGCCTTTTAAATATGAACATCTGTCGGGTTTGTAGCCGACGGAAAAGACACAAAACAATGATAAACATTACTTTACCCGATCTTAGCGTACGTCAGTACGAAACAGGGATTACCGGTCTCGAAATCGCCCGCAGTATCAGCGAAGGTTTGGCTCGTAACGTCCTGGCCATCAAAGTTAACGATGAAATTTGGGATGCTACGCGTTCTATTTCATCCGATGCCAGTATAAAACTATTAACCTGGGATAGCGATGAAGGCAAGGCCGCCATGTGGCATTCATCCGCTCATTTGATGGCAGAAGCCATTGATGCATTGTACCCCGGAGTTAAATTTGGTATAGGCCCCGATATCGAAAATGGTTTCTATTATGATATTGATTTTGGAGACCATCAGATTTCATCCGACGATTTTAAAAAAATTGAAGATAAAATGACGGAGTTTGCCCGTCAGAAACAAACTTTCCAGCGCAAAGACATCAGTAAAACGGAAGCTTTGGAGTTCTTTACCAAAAAGGGTGACGAATACAAACTGGAGCTTATCTCCGAACTCGAAGACGGTACCATTACCTTATACGAATCAGGCCAGTTTACAGACCTTTGTCGTGGACCTCATATCCCCGATACCAGTCAGATTAAGGCAATAAAACTATTATCGACCGCCGGAGCGTATTGGAGAGGAAGCGAAAAACGCAAAATGCTTACCCGCATTTATGGCATTACCTTTCCAAAGGCTGCCTTGCTTACCGAATACTTGCTGATGCTTGAAGAAGCTAAAAAACGCGACCATCGGAAAATTGGAAAAGACCTCGACCTGTTTCATTTTAGTCAGAAAGTTGGCAACGGATTACCACTCTGGACGCCAAAAGGTGCCGACCTGAGAGAACGACTGACCGATTTCCTTAAAAAAGAATTATATAAACGTGGTTACCATCTGGTTCATACTCCAAATATCGGAAATGTAAATCTCTATAAAACTTCTGGTCACTACGAAAAATATGGTGAGGATGCCTTCAAACCCATTCAAACGCCTGAAGAAGGTGAAGAATTCATGCTCAAACCCATGAATTGTCCCCATCATTGTGAGATTTACAACCGTAAACCCGTTTCTTACAAAGAGTTACCCATGCGCATGGCCGAATTCGGAACCGTATACCGTTACGAGCAATCGGGTGTACTTCACGGATTAACGCGTGTCAGAGGATTTACTCAGGACGATGCTCATATTTTCTGCCGCCCCGATCAATTGAAACAGGAATTTATGGATGCCATCGACTTAGTCCTGTATTTATTCAAGGCATTTGATTTCAAAGAATTTATAGCTCAGGTATCCCTGCGTGACCCAAAAAACACAGAAAAATATATCGGAAGCGACGAAAATTGGGAAAGAGCAGAGCAGGCAATTATAGATGCCGCGAACGAAAAAAACCTGAATCCGATTCTGGAAGAAGGCGAAGCGGCCTTTTATGGACCCAAACTCGACTTCATTGTTAAGGATGCTATTGGCCGTAAGTGGCAATTAAGCACGATTCAGGTGGATTACAATCTTCCCGAACGCTTTGAACTTGAGTATATTGGCAACGACAATCAACGTCACCGCCCCATCATGATTCACCGCGCTATCTTCGGTTCCATCGAACGTTTTGTGGCCGTAATGATAGAACATACTGCCGGAAAATTCCCTTTATGGCTGGCTCCCACACAGGCTATCATTCTGCCGATCAGCGAAAAATATCAGATTTATGCCGAAAAAGTTTTAAAACTGCTGAAAAATTCCGACATTCGCGCCCTGATTGATGACCGAAGCGAGAAAACCGGTAAGAAAATCAGAGATGCTGAACTTCAAAGAATTCCGTATATGCTGGTTGTTGGCGAGAAAGAAGAAGCCGATGGCAGTGTTTCTGTGCGTAAGCAAGGAGTCGGAGATTTAGGATCAGAAAGCATCACTGATTATATCGAGCGTATTCATCAAGAAATTAAAGTTGTGGTCAGTGAAGACTAACCCCAACGATTTTATTGTTTCACTAATCACTGGAGGACAAAGCAATAGCTACACCATTTAAACGTAATTACCGACCCGTTCGCAGGGTTCAGGAAGAACCTTACAAGGTCAACGAAAAAATCAAGGCACCCATAGTGCGTCTGGTAGGCGAGGATATCGAACAGAATATTATGTCGATACGCGAAGCCCTCGAAATTGGACAGCAAATGGATCTTGACGTGGTGGAGATATCTCCCAGTGCCAATCCTCCTGTTTGTAAACTGATCGACTACAAAAAATTTCTGTATGAATTAAAACGCAAACAGAAAGAAATGAAAGCCAAGTCGGCTAAAGTAGTGGTGAAAGAAATCAGACTAGGACCCAACACCGATGAACACGATTATGATTTCAAACTAAAGCATGCCTGTAACTTCTTGAAAGAGGGTGCCAAAGTTAAAGTCGAAGTCTTTTTCAAAGGACGGAGTATTATTTACAAAGATAAAGGCGAAATTATCATGCTCAAATTTGCCACCTCTCTCGAAGAATTCGGTACGGTGGAAAGCCTTCCCAAACTCGAAGGAAAACGAATGATTATGATCATCTCACCCAAAAAACAGTAAGAGATTTTTTTAATATAATTCAAACTCAGGAAGAATGCCTAAGATGAAAACCAAATCCAGCGCCAAAAAAAGGTTCACCTTTACCGGTACTGGTAAAATCAAAAGGAAGCATGCTTACAAAAGCCACATTCTGACCAAAAAATCGAAAAAACGCAAACGGAATCTAACTTATTCTACAATCGTTAGTTCGGCTGATTTGGTTAAGGTACGTGATATGTTAGTTTGCTAAATTCATTAAATTTTTAACTTGCTCTCAGCTCAAAAAGTTCCTGATTAAACCCCAGGGCGCTGAAGCAAAAAACTCTAAGTTATGCCAAGGTCAGTTAATACTGTAGCATCAAGAGCCAGAAGGAAAAAACTCCTGAAGCTCACCCGCGGACAATACGGACGCCGCAAAAACGTCTGGACAGTTGCTAAAAACTCCTGGGAAAAAGGACAAGGATATGCGTATCGCGATCGTAAAACGAAAAAACGCTCCTTCCGTGGTCTATGGATCATGCGTATCAACGCTGCTATCCGCGAACATGGAATGTCTTATTCCGTATTTATGGGTAAACTCCATAAAAGTGGTATTGAAATTAACCGCAAGGTCCTTGCCGACCTCGCCATGAACCATCCACAAGCATTCAAAGCTGTGGTGGATCAGGTACAATAGATACACTACGAAAATGATGACCGGCCTCAATAGAGCCGGTTTTTTTGTACCTTTAACACACCTATGACAATCTCTGAAAGATATCAGGAATTCATCGCCTGGTTCAGTAAAAATATGCCCCTGGCAGAAACAGAGCTGCATTACCAAAGCCCTTACCAGCTTCTGGTGGCGGTAATCCTTTCTGCACAGTGTACGGATAAACGAGTCAATTTAATTACCCCTGATTTTTTCCGGCGTTTCCCCGAAGCCGAAAGTTTGGCACTGGCTTCACTTGATGAAGTTTTCAGCCTTATCCGCTCATGCTCCTACCCCAACAACAAAGCAAAACACCTTCTGGGGATGGCTCAGAAACTCGTTACGGACTTCGGAAGCATCGTGCCGGATTCGGTTGATGAACTTCAAAAGCTACCGGGAGTGGGTCGTAAAACTGCCAACGTCATCGCCTCCGTAGTATTTCATCAACCTGCCATGGCTGTCGATACGCATGTTTTTCGTGTAGCCGCCCGCATCGGACTTACCCGTAATGCTAAAAACCCACTACAGGCCGAACTTCAGCTGGTTAAGCATATCCCCGGAAAACACATACCGGATGCACATCACTGGCTTATATTGCATGGGCGTTATGTGTGTAAGGCCCGTAAACCGGATTGCCAACAATGCGGAATCACAGAAATTTGCAAGTATTACCAAAACGTCCTGAAAAAAAACCTCACTAATCGCTAAACGGGCACGCCATTCGCATTGACCTTTTGCAATAAATCCCAGTTATTATTGGCTAACTGCTCTTTAAAGCAAAGGGTGCGATATATGGTTTTCCTCAGCAACTCATTGCTGTGGTATTTCAGCCACTGATTCCTGACGTCCACATATCTCCCTATCCACTCTTTCTCACGGCCTCCCTGTGCCGGAACATATTCACCGAATCGTCTTCTCAAAAACATTGGTACCTGACCCGAATGAACATAGCTATCATAAATCACCAATAATGATAAGCCTTTTTCGAAACCATTCGTTTCGCAAAACTTAAGCGCCGGCAGAAAATAGCTTTCGTCAAAAAAGAGATCCTGTGCTTCACGCATCAAGGGATCCAGACGGGCGGCATCCACCAAAAGTTTCTTGAATGCCGTATCATCGTACAATGGTTCTTTTCCTATGTGGATGAGATACGGAAATAATCGCAGGGCGTATATGCCTCCGGAATCGACATACATCTTTACCAATCGTTTTAGATTTCCCTGTTCGGTGGTTTGAGAGCGTCCAAAAGTAATCTGCAATTCGCGATTTCGGCCATCCGCCATCACAACAAGCAAATCATAACGCCCTTCCGGGGTTCCCGTTTCAAAAACATTGACAATTTGCAATATTTTCGTTTTAATTAATGAATCAATGGTCATATCCTATCCTTTTATAAAATCAGCAAACCGATTATTTGTAATAAGTCCTTTAACACTTTCAGTACTAAGGCCATTCTGCGTTACAAACACATTATGGCAATCAGCAATAGCGTCCATGGCGGCTTTTGCATCCTTCAGGCTGGCATTGCAGGCCACAAAACCAAAACCCTTCCGCATTTGCCGTTTCAATTTATCATCCGCATAGGTTTCCATATCGGCTAATGTAAGATTTGGCAAATCATTATCAAGTTTAACTTTCTTCAAACCAACCTGAGCCTGAAAATAAAAAAACGCTGCCCGGTCAATCATGTACTTCACCGTTTTATCATCATTAAAAACAGCATACCGATTGAAACTTATAAAATGATCATAATCAAGGATATCTGAAATTTTATTATTGATTTCCTTTTTATAATCAAGAAAGATTATTTCTTCGACGGGCAACATGGCGTCTGTAACCGGAATCGACATTGCTTTTTCGGTCTCTGACATTTTTTGAATGACATCCTGATATGATTTGGATGCCGCTTCAAAATTCTCGCGGGTAAAATAAAAGGCGAGAACAGTGCCCACCCAGGTTGCCCATAGTGGTAACAAGGTTTGTCCTACAAATGACCAATCACCTTTTGTACCGCTTTGCATAGCAATGTATGCCATGTAGAAGGTAGCTAGAAGAACCGTGGCTGTAATGCCACCAGCAATAAAATTTCTGGTATTCCAGAATGTGACGTCTACGGGTTTCGAAGCTTTCATTGTATTATAAAATTTTAAGACAATTAAGAATGGATTGTTGAATGGCATGGATGGCCGCATTGGCGGCATCCTGAATGGCCATTGCAGAAATTACTTTAAGAGATAGCAATTTGGTTTCCAGCGCAAGTTTTTCATCTTCCAATTCACTCAGAAGTTCAGCATCTGAAATGGCCGACTTCAATCGCAAGGCCGTCAGTTGTTTTAAGCGCTTTTCACGGGACTTAAGAAAAGACACAGCCACCGACTGCATCTCAGGAAGATCACGTGATAAGGAAGCCGCCAAAACACTGGCCACATCTTTTGCCATTCTCTGAAGATCGGGTTCATTTTTACTCATGTTTTGTTGTTTTTGAATGGGTAATTTCACATTTTAACGCATCAACAAACATCTCATCAAGCCGGTCGCGGCGGATTGGAATGAGTTCCAGATTCACTGAATTCGATTCTTTGTGTTCGTTGCGATATTTTTGCCATAGCTTTAAAATATTGCGGACAATCGCCTCCCGGTCAGCATTTCTGGGCCGAATCTGGTGCTGACGTACCAATGAGCGTAGGCGGGCTTCAATACGGGCATAATCGGTGGCATAATAATCGTAACTGATGTCATCGGATACCTCCAATTCCATCAAAAACAGATCGCAGGAATACGCGAGGTTCAGCGTTTCTTCATAGATCTTCTGGTTGGCATCATCCACAAGCTGTACTCTGCACGATGAAAACCAGATAACAGAAATAAAAAATAGAATAAGTAGACCTGCTCTGACCAGAACGAGCCTTTTGCCTTGACCCGAACGGGAACAAGGTTCGTTGAATTGATTACATACCTTCATGTACTTACTTTTAATCCGTAAGTACAATGCATAAACTCCTTAATACTACACCAGCCCATGCATTTCTATTCTTAATGCAATGTACCTGAGGCTGTTTTAAACAAAAATACGATAAAAAATAATAATATTAAACCCAATTTATGCATTAGAAATTTGAAACGGAGGAGAAAGACATGATACCTTTTCGAACAATTTCTCAAGAAATTGTCGTCGCTTTTCTTTAGCTGAGAGTACCAAGGTTGTTTTTCGGCCAGTTTTAACCAGATA
>JAUSOY010000044.1 GCA_030656615.1 Bacteroidales bacterium
GCAAATTGCGTATCAAACAATCCTTGTTTCCCACTCGTTTTGTAAGACTGCTTTTTAATGCTTTTTGTGTGCTTTTTCATACACAAATATAGCTATATATATTTGAATTACAACAGTTTAATTTATAGAACTCCCCTTTAATAAAAATGCGGACCATTGCACGAGTGCAGTGGTCCGCCGTCTTTTCATCTTTACTCCTTATCGGGAAAGATATAATTTTACTTTTTAACTTCAACCGTCTGTACAACAACCGATACAATACCAGTAAAGGCTGAAATTACATAATCGATAAATGTTACCTGTGACTTGATGTTGTAGTCATTGGCGCCACTGGCCATCGCCTTGCTATCAACTTCATTAATGGGTATCAAACCCCAAAGGGCGTACCACTGTTTTTTCTCAATTGTCATTCCTGTTTTTGCACCATTTCCCACGGTGTGTTCAAGGGTGTAACATGACGATAGCATAACGGCCAGAGCCATTACGAAGCAAATTAATCTCAGTGCTTTCATAATTTGATTATTTGTTGTTTAAAAAATTGATTGAACCTATGGAAGACTCCACAGACTTTATGATTCTGTTAATGAATCCGCGGTGGACAATAAAACTGAGTTCGTAATAATCGTTTACTTTTTCTCCTTTTATAAAAAGTCTGAAAATAAGGGTCTGCTTGTTTTGAAGAACTATTTGATGAATATCCTTTTGACGATGAATGAAATGACTGTATTGCACATTAAGCCAGTCATGATTGGTGTTGAAGATGATATCCGGTTTGGTACTGAGAGTTTTTATCCAATCCAAAGGAGCATTATTGTGATACGAAAGCATCATGGCACTCGAATCGGCAATTCCTAACCAGGCATTTATCAATGTAGGTGTTGAACCTGCAAGAGGTTTTAGCTCATGACTGATTCTGGCCTTTTGTTATGAGTCAGAAGAAATCCAGACAACGGGAATACCAACAATAATATCTCCGTTGCTAAAAAAAGGTTGCTGAAGTAATGTTGTATCTACCTCAAAAATGGCCTCCGTGGCCGACTCACCTTTAATAGTTCTTCTGCACGAAACCGTAGTTATGATTACTGTCAGTATTAAGAATATGTATATAATAAAGCGGGTTGATTTTTTTAAAACGAGCAAGTTTGTTGGTTTTCTGATGTTTGCCATACGATTCTTTAACCGGAATTACAATCGTAAATATACAACAGATATTGCAAGAAGCAAGTATCAGGAGGGAAGATTTGAAAATAGAGTGGTAAAATGAAGAATTGTGCCTGATTTTCTGGTTTACTGTTATCCCGCTACTCTCCTTCAAATAATGGATTAAACGATGAAGAGGTAATTAATTGATGAAATGTGAAATCGAAACTCTGAATATTTGAATTTTATCACACGTTTATCGTCTCAAAAAGCGTTTTTTAATGGGATTCGAAACTAAATAACAAAGCATTAATGCTACGGATGATCAAATAGGTACGTGTTGTTCTTCTAATTCAGATCACCCGGCTCAAATCATACTTTTCCTGAGGTACAATAAAAAAAGGGACGGGTCCAAAATGACCCGCCCCTTTTCTTCATTAACAAACAATTATTTTTTTATCCGCATACTATAAAACGAGCGGTAAACAAATACGAGTCCGATTATCAGGAATCCTACGCCTATATATGGAGCGTAGTTTGTTGATCCGGTTTCTTTAGCATGCAAAATCATATGAATTGCAATTTCGGCGGCTAACAAACCAAAAAGGGTCGAAAATTTGATAATGGGATTAAGTGCCACAGAGGAGGTATCTTTGTATGGATCGCCTACCGTATCACCAACCACGGTCGCTTCGTGAAGAGGCGTGTTTTTCTCTTTCAGGTCAACTTCAACCACTTTTTTGGCATTATCCCATGCACCACCGGCATTGGCCATGTACATAGCCTGAAAAAGGCCAAATACAGCAATGGATATCAGATAAGCAACAAAGAAGTTGGGGTCGAAGAAAGCAAAGGCCAGCGTCAGGGAGAATATTACAATAAAAATATTCCACATACCCTGCTGAGCATACTGGGTACAAATTTTTACCACGGCTTTCGAATCTTCAATATCGGCTTCGGCTTTATCGAGACGGATATTTTTCTTAATATATTCAACGGCACGGTATGCACCGGTAGTTACTGCCTGAATGGATGCACCGGTAAACCAGTAGATGACGGCTCCACCAGTAATGAATCCAAGCAAGACCATCGGATCGGTCAGTTCGAGCTGAAGCAGACCTACTTTTTTCAGAAGAAGGATAATGGCAAAAATCATCGTAGTGGCACCAATAACGGCTGTACCAATGAGTACTGGTTTTGCAGTCGCTTTAAAAGTGTTTCCGGCGGAGTCATTTTCTTCGAGGAATTGTTTCCCTTTAATAAAGTCAGGGTTAAAACCGAAGTCTTTCTTTATCTCTTCATGAATTCCTGGTATTTTTTCTATTTGCGACAATTCGAACACAGATTGCGCATTATCAGTAACAGGTCCATAACTATCAACAGCGATGGTAACAGGACCCATTCCCAGGAATCCAAAAGCAACCAGACCAAAAGCAAAGATGGCAGGATATTCTCCAAAAATGGTAATACCTATCGTTTTGCTGAGTCCGGTAAGATTGTTTGTTATGGTATAACTATCAATAATATCGAGACCAGTGGCAGTAAAGTAAGCGATATACATTAACGCTACCAGAACCATTCCTTTCCAGAATGCGCTGAAATTACCGGCTACTAAGCCAGAAAGGATGGTCAGCGATGCTCCGCCTTCGCGTGAAGCAATTACAATTTCCTGTACGTGGCGTGATTTTGAAGAGGTAAATGCTTTGGTAAATTCAGGTATAATGGCCGCTGCCAGTGTTCCGCATGAGATGATGGTTGCAAGCTGCCACCATAATTCAGGAAGTGGCAGTCCACTTTGTGTACTTAATCCTGTAAGAAGAAAATAGCTAACAATGTAAGTAACCACAATAGAAACTATTGAAGTAATCCATACCAGCGATGTAAGAGGAGCTTCAAAATTGAAGGAAGCTGCGTTTTTATAACGCGAAATAGAAAATGCCTGATTGATAGAATAGCTGAATACAGATGTGAATACCATTAAAATACGCATCATGAAAATCCAGACGATGAGCGTGCTTTGGAATTGAATATCAGCAACGGCTAACACAATGAAAGATATAAGCGCAACACCGGTAACGCCATAGGTTTCAAAACCATCGGCTGTGGGTCCAACGCTATCGCCGGCATTGTCACCAACGCAATCAGCAATAACACCAGGGTTACGGGGATCGTCTTCACCAATATTGAAAACGATTTTCATCAGATCCGCTCCAATATCGGCAATTTTGGTAAAAATACCTCCGGCAATCCGAAGGGCAGAGGCTCCCAGTGATTCACCAATGGCGAAACCAACGAAACACGCACCAGCACTTTCTCCTGGAACCATCAGAAGAATAACAAGCATCAGTATGAGTTCAACACAAATCAATAGCAATCCAACACTCATACCGGCCTGCAGTGGAATAGAAACAACATCCCATGGTTTGCTCCGTAAGGAAGCAAATGAAGTACGGCTGTTAGCATACGTATTGATTCGAATGCCAAACCAGGCAACGCCATAAGAACCGGCGATACCTAAAACTGTCCACAAAAGAACTAATAATACTTTTTCAAACGCCATTCCGGAAAGGCCATAGAAATAGTAAAAAATGGCTGAACCAATAATTGCCAGCAAAATCAACAAAAATTTACCCTGTTGTAATAAATAGATTTTACAGGTTTCATAAATGATATGCGACACATTACCCATTGACCGGTGGACGGGCAGACTTTTAATTTTCATAAATTGCCAGAGTCCGAAAAACAAGCCTGACAATATAATAACTGACGAGTACCATAAAAGGCTACCGCCACTTATACCGCCATTAAAAAAGGTACTATCGAGTTTTGGAATAACCAGGTCTGCCTCGCTCGCAGACGCAATCAGTGGTAGTAGTATTACACCAAGGACTGTAAGTAATCTTCGCATCATAAGTTTGTAATTAATTAATGTTTCCTGCAACAAAATTAAATAGTTAATTTTATTAAACAAGTCTTAATTGTGTTGAAATTGTGATATTTGCACGTAGTTCATATCTGATTACATTATAAATATGTTATAATCCAAATTTTTAGCCCCTTAAATTCAGACCTTGAACATTCAATGATTTTTGTCGTTTAAAGGTTGTATAATTGGATTTTAAATCTTTGATTTGCATTTGAATTTTATTTATTATAATCTGCCCTTCGTGTTGCAGTTTTAATTCTAATCATGCAGAAAGTCAGGCTCGAAATTATTGGAATGTCTTATAGTCAGCTTCAAAGCGGGGCTTATGCTCTTATTTTAGGAGAAAAAGATGGTAAAAGAAGACTTCCGATAATTATCGGGAGTTTTGAAGCTCAGGCCATCGCCATTGAACTCGAAAATATGAAACCCGCCCGTCCATTAACCCATGATTTATTTAAGTCATTTGCCGAGCAGTTTGCTGTAATGATTACTGAAGTCGTTATTAATAAATTTGAAGAGGGTGTTTTTCATGCCCTACTTGTTTGTTTTGATGGCAACCATGAAATTGAGATTGATTCTCGTACATCGGATGCTGTTGCTCTCGCGCTAAGGTTTCATTGCCCCATTTATACCACGCCCGAAATTCTTGATACTGCCGGCGTTGTTATGGATGAAGGTCCTGATGAAGAGCCCGATGAAGATGATTTACCAGACGATTTCAACCCGAACGATGAATTTGATGGGATTTCTGACGATCAACTTGAATTATGGATGAACGAGGCCATCGATAAGGAAGACTATGAAAGGGCATCACAAATACGCGACGAATTAAAAAACCGTAATACTATCTGAAACCAATTATCTCAGCAATCACTAATATTATTTCTATGCGCCCCCGATTATTCATCGTCATTCTGGCAGCATTGTTTTTTGCTCTTCCAGTTTACAGCATTCAAAATCAGGTGGATACAATTCATCTGCTGGCCGACTCAACCCAGGTTCTTTCTGCCGATACCCTTATTCAACATTCCAACACAGTGGTTGAAAGCAATTCCTATGAAAACAGTTTCAATATAATTTCGATTCTTAGGGGTTTACTCGGATTGATTGTTATCTTACTCATTGCCTGGGCTTTTAGTACCAACCGTAAGGCTGTTTCCTGGAAGGTTGTTGGTATCGGTTTGCTGATACAGATTACACTCGCCATTAGTGTTCTTTATGTGCCATTTGTGAGGATATTTTTCGAAATGGGTGGTCAGGCATTTGTAAAAATTATTGATTTTACGCGTGCCGGAAGTGAGTTCCTTTTGGGTGGACTGTTGAATGTAGAAAGCTATGGCTTTATTTTCGCGTTTCAGGTTCTTCCTACTATTTTATTCTTTTCTGCTTTGACAAGTCTTCTATTTTACCTTGGGATAATTCAGGTGGTTGTCAAAGGTCTGGCCTGGTTAATGGCAAAAGCCATGAAAATTTCTGGTGCAGAGAGTTTGTGTGCTGCCGGAAATATTTTTCTCGGCCAAACAGAATCGCCGTTGATGATTAAACCCTACCTGCCTACCATGACCCGTTCTGAAATTATGTTGGTTATGACCGCTGGAATGGCAACAATGGCAGGTGGTGTTCTGGCAGCTTATATTAGTTTCTTGGGTGGCAGTGACCCCGTTCAGCGCATCATTTTTGCCAAACACCTTCTTGCAGCCTCTATCATGGCCGCTCCCGGTGCTGTGGTTCTTTCCAAGATTCTGGTACCTCAAACTGAGGCCGTTGATCAAACGGTAACAATTCCAAAAGAAAAAATCGGAAGTAATATTCTTGATGCCATTTCGAATGGAACTTCAGAGGGCTTAAAACTCGCCGTGAATGTGGCAGCCATGTTATTGGTATTTGTTGCTATGATTGCAATGACCAATTATCTGCTGAGTGATTTAATCGGACATTATACCGGAATTAATGCCCTTGTTATGGATTTTACCGGCGGAAGATACCAGACACTGAACCTGCAATTTATACTCGGATATACCTTTGCACCTCTTATGTGGTTAGTGGGTATTCATGTGAATGATATTACACTGGTAGGCCGCTTGCTGGGCGAAAAAATAATCCTCACCGAATTTATTGGTTATGTTTCCTTGGCCGAAATGAAAGCCGCTGGAGTCTTCTTCGAAACGAAATCGGTGGTAATGGCTACCTACATCCTTTGTGGTTTTGCTAATTTTGCATCCATCGGAATTCAAATAGGCGGTATAGGTTCGCTGGCTCCCAATCAAAGGGTGCAGCTATCTAAACTGGGTATGCGTGCTTTACTTGGAGGTACCCTGGCCGCTTTGATTTCAGCGACCATTATTGGAATGATTTCTACTTAATTTATTCAGGATGAAACACTTGCTTTTTGTTTTTTCGCTTCTACTTGTTATGGCATGTACCGGCCCGGACTTTGCCAATGTGCCTGCTATGGGAGCCGACCATAATGTAAATATGGTCGTTGAAATCCCTGCTGGTAGTGCGCAAGTAACTGTTTTCAATCCTGAAACTGGTCTTTTCGAGGTAGAATTATCCAATAATCAGCCTCGTACAATTGATTTTTTACCCTTTCCTGCTAATTTTGGTTTTATTCCTTCAACGGAACTGAATCAGAGCAAGAAAGCGATTAATAATTTGCCGGTGCTGCTATTATCAGAAAGCCTTCCTACAGCGACGCTTATTAAAATTATCCCGATTTCAGTCGTGAAAACTGATGATCACGGAGAATTGAATCAGATAATTATTGCCGTTCCGGCCGATGCTTTCATGCGTATTTTAACATCGGTTGATTTTGCCGGACTCGAGATGCGTTATCCGGATGTTATTACCATTATTGAACGTTGGCTGATGAGTTATACGGGCAATGATACAATAAGTATTATTGAATGGGGCGACGAAATGGATGCCATGAGTCTGATTGCTTCCCGCATGAAAAAATAATTTTCGGATGAAACAATATCACGATTTACTAAACCATATATTAAATAACGGCATCTCCAAATCTGACCGTACAGGAACCGGAACAATTAGTGTTTTCGGCTATCAGATGCGCTTTGATCTGGATAATGGTTTTCCGCTTCTGACTACAAAAAAACTCCATCTTCGATCGATTATTCACGAGTTACTTTGGTTTTTGAAAGGTGAAACAAATTTAGATTACCTGAAACAAAACAATGTCAGTATATGGGATGAATGGGCCGATGAGGCCGGGAACCTCGGCCCCGTTTATGGATATCAATGGAGGTCGTGGCCTACGTATGACGGTAAGTACATTGATCAAATAGCGGAGGTAATCCAATCCATACGCACAAATCCAGATTCGAGACGACATATCGTCAGTGCCTGGAATGTTGGGCACTTGAGTGAAATGGCACTGCCTCCCTGTCATCTGTTATTTCAGTTTTACGTTGGCGAAGGAAAATTGTCCTGTCAGATGTATCAGCGAAGTGCCGACGTTTTTTTGGGAGTGCCTTTTAACATTGCTTCATATGCGCTACTTCTGCAAATGGTAGCCCAGGTATGTGGATTAAAACCCGGTGAATTTATACACACGCTGGGCGATGCCCACATTTATCTTAACCATGTGGATCAATGCCGCTTACAGCTTAGCAGAGAGCCATATGACTTACCCCGGATGATAATAAATCCCGAGGTAAAAAATATCTCGGATTTTTCATTCAGTGATTTCAACCTTAGCGGTTATCAGTCACATCCGCATATAAAAGGCGAAATCTCTATTTAAATTCACTTTCTAAAGAAGTATCTTTGCAGTATGAACAGAATCTCTATCATAGTAGCTGTTGCCGATAATAACGCCATTGGAAATGAAAACCGACTGCTGTGGCATATTCCGGCAGATTTGAAGCGTTTTAAAGCGCTTACAACAAATCATACTGTGCTCATGGGTAAAAATACCTGGGAAAGTTTGCCAATAAAACCCTTGCCAAACAGAACCAATGTTGTTCTTACCGACCGTTCTGATGAACGTATAGAAGGCGTTGTATGCATCCATTCATTTGATGAAGCCCTAAAGATTTGCGCTTCGGAGGAAGAAACGTTTATTATGGGCGGTGGAATGGTTTACCGGCAGTTTTTACCCCATGCACACCGGATTTACCTTACTCGTGTTTACGCTACTTTTGTGGCTGATACATTTTTTCCGGAAATAAATATGGAAGAATGGGATATTGCAAAAACAGAGCATAACGACCCGGATGCATCCAATCCATATTCGTTTTCTTATTTGATTTTAGACAGAAAAAAAAAGTAATATGAACAGTAAATTTGTTTTAGGCTCTGCCATTCTTCTTGTATTATTAACCACTGCCTGTAATGATTTGAAAGAAGATCGTTTTGATTATGCATATAATTCAGAAATCAGTCGTGATTTTTTACAGAGCGAAGCTATTTTTATCAGCATCTTCAAAACGGTATTTAAAGCGGGCATTGATACAGCCCTGCTTGATACCGGATTCGGTGTAGTAGACTCGGCCAGCGTCGGTCGTCAGGGAAATTTCTATAATTTCAGCTATGGCAGCAATAAATTATGTCCTGATGGAAGCCGTCGTTCCGGTGGCTTTAGTGTGTCGTATACGAATCCTCTTTTTGTTAAAGAAGCCAGTGCAGTTCTTACATTCTCAGATCTTGTGATTAATGGAAAGCTAATCTCTGGGAGTTTCGAAATAGAAAACATTACCATATCCGATAGTTTACATCCCATTTACAATTTGATAGTAAACGATGCCGAAATCCTGATTGATGAAGAAACTAAAGTAAAAATTACCTGGGAAGGCGATTATTATATACGTTGGTCCAATGGTTTTTTAACGATGAATGTTCTGGGTGATGATCTGTTTAAGGTCACAGGTAGTTCGGTTGGGAGAGGAAGATACAACGATCGTTTTAATTCCGCTATTTCAGACAGCCTGGATTTGCGTTTTACCTGCAATTATCTAAGAGGGAGTACATCTGTTCTCAGGATGCCAGATTTTGAAATCAATAAAGCCGTATTGGATTATTTGGATCCCACGGCCTGCAGTAGTTCTGTAAATGCTGTGTTTAGCGGAAAAACACCAAATGGAAGTTTGATGACCAGCGAAAAAATAACTCTCGGGATCGTATTTTAGGTTTTTGGATTTTTCTTTTTCGCCGCAGGAAATAAAATGTTATTCAGAATCAGCCGATAGCCTGCTGAATTCGGATGAAGATTTAGCTCAGTTGGTGGATCTCCCACCATATGCTCATAATCCTCCGGATCATGTCCGCTTAAGAATGTCCACATACCTTTGCCAAATTCCCCATGGATATATCGTACTTCCTTCGGATTGGTATTTTCGCCCATGATTAGAATTTCTTTTTTAACGTTCTCCCGCCTAAAAGCAGTGGTTTGACCCATAAAACCTTCAATTATCTTCGTATGATTCTGGCAAAGGATGCTCGGAATCGGATCCCATTTTGCCGAAAAATCAAACAAGCTGAAATAATCATTATCACGTTGTGTGCCCCTTGTAGCCGGTTCAATATCAATGGTTGATATTTCGTATTCGTATGGATTGGTACTTATTTGAAAATCGGTAAAGGCAAAGCATTTCGAGTAATCCAGTTTGGACTGAGCATTTGCCGTCATGGGGTCGCCATCAAACATGCTTTCACAAATATCAATTCCTTCGGCGGCCAGAGCCACGTCGTAACTATCGGGAGCTGAGCACATGGCAAATAGATATCCGCCGCCCGCAACAAAATCCCTGATTTTTAAAGCAACAGCCAATTTAAGTTGAGAAACTTTCGTGTAGCCATGTTTTTTCGCCATTTCTTCAGATACTCGTACCTCTTCCCGATACCACGGAGCATCTTTATAACGGGCCCAGAATTTGCCATATTGTCCGGTAAAGTCTTCATGATGGAGATGAATCCAATCATACCGAGGGAGCCATCCTTGCAGAACTTCATCGTCGTAGACCAGATCGTAGGGGATTTCTGCATATGTAAGAACAAGCGTTACTGCATCATCCCAGGGTTGTTTATTTGTTGGTGAATAGACCGCTATTTTGGGAGCCTTTTGCAGCTTAACCATATCCATATTAACATCATCGCGGTTAATTTCTCCCATAATGGAGGCATATTGTGCCGAGCTGATTAGCTCAGTACTTACACCCCGTATTGCACATTCATCCTGTATTTCCTTGTTAAACGGAAATATAAAACTCCCACCCCGGTAATTAAGCAGCCATTCGGTTTCTCCTCCGCGTTCGAGTATCCAGTACGCAATACCATATGCCTTAAGGTGATTTTTCTGGGCATCGTCCATTGGAATCATAAGATGAAAGCCCATCATCTGAATCGAGAGACCCATAAAAAGGATTATAAGTATTTTGCGCATAATAATTTATTTAACGAAACCGGGAAATCAGAAATCGGCTTCGTGGTCATCATTCATTCTTGATGGGAAGGTCATCATTTGAGGACCATCAAATTCAGAATTGGGGGTGAAGTCGGCCATAAGAAATGCATCATCATTATCCTGAAATTTTGCATAACGGCCAATAAAACGGAGACGAACCTCATCGAGGGCTCCATTACGGTGCTTGGCAATAATAATATCAGCCATTCCAGCGGTAGGTCCTTTTTCATCGGCATCAATTTTATAGTATTCCGGACGATAGATGAAAAGAACAAGATCAGCATCCTGCTCAATGGCGCCTGATTCGCGAAGGTCAGAGAGCATTGGTTTTTTTGTGCCACCACGGGTTTCTACAGAACGGTTTAGCTGTGATAGAATGATGACGGGGATGTTTAATTCCTTAGCCAGTGCCTTTAATGAACGCGAAATGGTACTGATTTCCTGTTCCCTGTTTCCCCGGTTATCAGTTCCCGCAGTCATTAACTGAATATAGTCGATCATGATAATCTGAATATCATGCTGTTCTTTCAATCGGCGGCATTTGGCTCGCAAATCGAAGACGGAGAGGGCAGGCGTATCGTCGATGTATATAGGAGCTTCTATCAGCCCTTGGATTCGGCTGTTAAGCTGTTCCCATTCATGATCCTGTAAAGAGCCGCTTCGTAATTTATCAGCGGGTAATTCTGATTCTCCGGAAATTAAACGGGTGACTAACTGAACAGACGACATTTCAAGAGAAAAAAAGGCGACGGCTTTTTTTGAATTCATTCCCATATGGCGGGCCATACTCAGGATGAAGGCCGTCTTTCCCATACCGGGGCGAGCTGCTATAACAATGAGATCCGATTTTTGCCAGCCACCAGTGAGTCGGTCAACGTGTGTAAAACCGGAAGGAACACCGGTAAGGCTGTCTTCATGTTCCCGGGCTTTTTGTATTTCCTTAATCGCTTTTGTAACAAGCGATTGCATATCTTCATAGCTTTTTCTGAAATTATTTTCGGAGATATTGAAGAGTTTACCTTCCGCAGAATCGAGCATATCAAAAACATCCAATTCGTCGCGATAGGCATCATGAATCGTTTCAGAAGATACCCTGATTAGTTCCCTTTGAATGTATTTTTCGATTATAATCCGGGCGTGAAATTCAATATTAGCCGCACTGGCAACACGATTGGTGAGTTGAGCAATATAATACGGGCCACCGATAATTTCGAGTTCGCCATTATTCCTAAGTTCGGTGGTTACCGTCAGAATATCAATCGGCTCTGATTTTTTGAAAAGGTTGAATATGGATTTAAAGATACGTTGATGCGCCTCTTTATAGAAAACTTCTGGGCGTAGGGAATCGATGACGGCTGTTAAGGCGTCTTTCTCGAGCATCAGGGCGCCCAGTACCGCTTCTTCAATATCGATGGCTTGTGGTGGTAGTTTTCCCATTTCGAGCCCCTCGGCAGGACGGGGCCTTTTATTCTTGTATGCAGAACTCTCCGGATCAGCCGTAGTCTTATTCAGGTTCTTTTCATTCATTCCTCAAAAGTAAACATGAGTTTCTAATCTATTAACAAATATACTCCAAAAAATTTGTTAACAATGCTATATACATGAATATGAGTGTTTGTTTTATGAATAATACAGCATTCGTCTTCAAATTTGTTTGAGGCGATATCTCGAATACCGTTTATTCATCGTGTCTCTGATTTTATCACCCATTTCTTTTACTAAAAGGGCTGCCAGATTTATTCCGAGTCCAAAACCTTTTGACTGGCTGTGTAATTGTCATGATTACTAAAGTAGTTAAAAATATCATCAAGTCGATCAATCTCGATGCCTCCACACCCATTTTTCATACTTTTAAAAAAAGTGTATCGGTAAACTCAAGGTTTGATATTGTTTTCCCGGCTTGCTTGAGGGTGCTACCGTTCATGGCCAGGTGTTTAATGGTTTTCGGTATTTGAAAGATATAAGCCACAAAAAATTGTTTTCCGACAAATAGCGGGCTATTGTATTGAAAGATTTTTTAGAATTCTCAATTAATTGATGACTTGATCAATAGAGTCTTTAATTCATTAACAATGCATGAATTTACCTGTTTGTACTTGATTTGTTTCAGGGTCAGACTGATTCATTAAATCATTGATGATGCGCAGACTGCTGTTGAATTGCTACTCATTTGACCGATATTTTTTAAGTAAATGAGAAAAACCAATGATGGCATTTTATGGAGTCGGATTTGATGAGAAAGATTGCTAACAAACTCCGATTTCAACTAATTGGATTTTTCATCTGAATTATAAGCTTTTTCGAGCGAAGAAGATCGGTCATTAAGAATCAATTGTAGCTCATGATTTCGGTTTTGAATTACTACTTTACGCTGATTCGTTTTTATCCGTAATAGAAAATCTCTTCGTTGTATTATTTCAAGCCCTATCCCTGGAATGATACCAGTAGCTAATGTTATACCAATCATTAATATTCTGTTCAAATGATTGATTTCAACAGTATGAGGTAATATTGTCTCCGTTGCAAAGTATAAAATGATAAGGCATATCCCGGTGCAAAGCGCGTAAAGAAACCGAAGGCGGAAGGCAATGAAAAGAGCCATGATAAATACATGAAATGATGTATAATATATCATAGAAACAGTATGAATGCTGATAAAATAAATGAATAGAATACCCATTCCGGTAAAAAAGCACCATAGGGCTATCATGTATTGCCAGAGATCGCGGAAAAATTCGGAAAAAGTTAAAAATATTACAATGATAGTCAATGGCAAATGTAATAACAGACGAATACCTGCAATATCCATTAATGATGTTTGACCTGACTTTGAATCCGAAATTTGAAGAATCAGGCTTAAGAGTATACTCATACCTAGTATAATGCGCAGATATAACAGAGAAGAATTAAAGATATCTTCTTGATACTGAATCTCGATATTTTTATCCCTGAATTTGAATTTCAGCCAATTGAAGCCATTTGCGTTTTTGAAAACAGAGGGCAATAAACTCTTATTTCTATTGAATGAATACGATACCATCCTTACCTAGTATGAGATTGATACATCGGAAACATTAACTACTTTTTTCTAAAACCTAAAAAAACTCTTTTGCTAAAGTATAAAAAAATATAAACAGTTATTGGTTTTTGTGTTTTTTGTCGTCGGATTTCAATGAGCTGAGAAACTTATTATTAAGTTGAATGAATTGAACTGTTTTGACTGGTGTTTAATGAATGTTGATTTATTGGAATGATAGATAGAATCTTCATGTGATTCTTTCGTTTTTGCTATTTTTTTAAAAACCTATTGGTTATTTTTTTAGTGATAAATGACTCTGTAAGTCACTTTTTGGATCATACAAAGCAGCATTTGATGCAGAAAACCAAATCGGGCTTAATATCCATGTTGGTTTCTGTGAATTTATTCATTTGTTTTGATTGGATTGTTGACTTCGGTCGTGTTTACGGAATTTTACCTATGCCTTTTCTGATTTATGGATAAATCGCTTAGATTTGTATTTAGGCTGCCCAAACATTACTCTGGCAGTTTCTACGGCTTTGTTGAAATGGGATGTATAATTATAAATTAATAGCATTTCAGGCAGCGATGGATTGTGTTAAAATCAATAAAATAAATGCTTTATGAAACGAATTCTTTTTTTGCTGATGCTTTTTTGCATTCAATTAAATGGTTTTTCGCAAGCATTTTATGAAGAAGAACGATATGTTCCGGAGGCCAATCCTTTGGTCCTTAGAAAGCTGGAGCAATGGCAAAATCTCAAATTTGGATTGCTTATGCACTGGGGCGCCTATAGTCAATGGGGAATTGTAGAATCATGGTCAATATGCCCCGAAGAATACGAGTGGTGTGAAAGGAGAATGGGTTCTAATCCCAATGATTATAAGACGTATGTACGGGAATACGAGGAATTAAAAACAACATTTAATCCGGTGGATTTTCAGCCTGAGAAATGGGCCGAAGCGGCGGCCAATGCGGGAATGAAGTACATGATTTTTACAACCAAGCACCATGATGGTTTCGCGATGTTCGACAGTAAATATACCGATTATAAAGTGACTGATAAGGGCTGTCCTTTTTCCCTGCATCCTCGATCCAATATCACGAAGGAAATTTTCGATGCGTTCAGGGAGCAGGGACTGTGGGCAGGTGCTTATTTCTCCAAACCCGACTGGCATTGTAAGGCATACTGGAATCCGTATTATCCTCCCCGCGACCGTAATGTAAACTATGAACCGGAAGCCAATCCAGTGAAATGGAAACAGTATGTCGATTATACTCACAATCAGATTTTGGAATTGCTAACGGATTATGGTAAAGTGGATATTTTATGGTTGGACGGTGGCTGGGTGGCAAAAGATTCTAAAGAAACGATTAGCAGTTGGTATGAAAAACAATTGCAAAATACCGATAATGGCTATATGAAGCACCGCATGGTGAATCAGGACATCAGAATGGATGAACTGGTGAGGAAAGCACGGCAAAAACAGCCCGAATTGCTGGTGGTCGACCGGGCCGTGCATGGCATCAACCAAAATTACCTCACCCCCGAAAATCGTGTTCCTGATAAAACGCTGAACTATCCATGGGAATCCTGCATCATTTCGGGTGGAGGTTGGGCGCATACTAAAAATGCCCAATATATGAGTGGCAGGGAAGGTATTCAATTATTAGCCGGTATCGTAGCCAAAGGAGGAAACCTCTTGCTAAATGTGGCACCCACACCGGAAGGTGAATGGCAACAAGGGGCTTATGATTTACTGAAAGAATTTGGTGATTGGATGAAGGTGAATTCGGAAGCCATTTATAATAGTAGGCCCATCAAACCATACAAGGAAAACAATATTTGCATGACCACCCTTGATGACGGCACCACCTATTTCATGTACATGGCAGTGGATGGCGAATCGGTTATTCCGCACGAAATTTGCATACAATCCTATCAGCCGGCACCCAATGCTGTAGTTACCCTGCTTGGAAGTACGACGCAATTGAAATGGAGCAAGATTGCCGTAAATGGATTTAAAATCCTGGTACCCGAAGATCTTCAATATCATCCTCCATCAAAATATGTATGGGTTTTTAAAGTAACTGCACTCCTCGATTAATATTGATAATGTTGATATTGACGGCCTTAGTGTCGTTGTGGCTTTGCTTTAAAATTTTATTAACCATAACAATATTTGGTTTAATAAATTTCAATCGGAAAATAGTGTACTGGATCAGCCTCTTTATTGGATGCTGATTTAATAGGGATGAGCGTAATCCTGATTATTCATTTGTCTGGTCTGAATTTTTAATTCAGGATAAAAAAACCGGATAATTTAATAACTAATTAGGGCAAACCTTAAATCCCTCTGTGATGTAGGCTGTAGAAAAACCGTCCCCTCATAAAAAAACCCTCTGACAATATTTTGATAATCAGAGGGTTTTGCTTAATGTGTGTAGTCCGTAGGGGAATATTTGATGTTTTTGTTATAGTCTGAAAAATAGCAGTTTATAGGGTTTTGTAAATAGATTGTTGAACCATTGTAGAACTTTTTATAATTTAACTTATAAAACTCATTCCTTACCAATTCGCTTCTGATCCTCTTTTTTCTTCCAATAAACATAAGAAGCTAACCTAAGTTCCTCCTTTTCGTGACTATTCAGCAATAAATAAGACATTCTAAACGGTATCCCAATTAATTCAATACTCCTAATTACATCTTCAATTAATGGAGTGTCCTTAACTTCAGGATAGTTCTTTAATATTAAATCCCTTATTTGCAATTTTTCTAATTTATCTAATCCGAAGGAAAAACCATGAGGAATATTTGATTCAGAATAAATAGGAGTTACCAACATATCTAAATTATTGCTAAAAGCCTCGATAAGGATGTTATGTTTTTTTAGTTCTATTGCTAAACTGTCTTCCAAATACCTAATTCTTTCCTCGAGGTCTTTTACTTTTTCATTTACAGCTGAAGGATCTGATTCTAGACCAGTGAAAAAATAAGTAATCGGTACATTAAGAACTTTTGAAATACGCAAAAGTAAATTAGTGTCAATGCTTTCTTTTTTCAATATATCATAACAAGCCGTTCTTGACAGTTCTAGATCATTTGAAAAATCAGCAACAGATTTACCCTTCTGCTTTAATAAATTTGAAATTGCTTCACCTATATTATTCATGGTGTGTGAGTTAGAAAATATTATAAATTATTTTGCATAATATCTTGTTTATTGTTAAGATATACACTATATTTGCCAAGATATTACGAATGCTTATAATTTTACAACAGGCAAAGTTATGGATAATATTGTTTTCACAACTCAAACGGAGCTCGAAGCTTTACTGAGGAAAGTTCTTAGAGAAGAAACAGAACAACACAACGCAACGCAAACTTATAGTATTTCCGAAACGTCCAGAATGCTTAAAGTTACTTACAATACTATTAAGAAATATTGTGAACGGGGCATTTTAAAGACCACGATAAATAAACGGATACCAGAAAGCGAAATACGCAGGTATTTACAACTCGAAGAATCAAAAGAAATTCAGCCACGCAAAAGGGGCTGATTGTTTTCTATTTATAAACCCTAAATCAATTTAAAATGAGTAAATCAATTAATGATGTTTTGGACATGACGCCAGAACGCACACGCCTAAGAGCTGTAGTCAATTACATGAATAACACTGCCGACCGTGTAAAACAAGACGGTATCTTAGAAGTTGATTGTTACAAGTATTTTGGTAACAACAATAATAAACAAGCAGAGGCAAAGGCTTTCAAAACAGAATTGCTGGAAAAGCTTAAAAAACAAAAATGGTTTATCCAGAACCTGGTTACAGTCAATGAAGCATTGACCGAACACATTCAGGAACTTCCTGAATAAAAATTAAAAAAGGAGCCGATGCAAATCGGCTCCTTAAAATCTTTCGTGTAAAGCACCACCTAAACAAATGATTTTATGAACCACAAAGATAGCGTTTTAGAGCAAAAAAACCAAATTTGCAGGGCAATATTTATTGAAGAATCTATTCAATTGCCTATTAATTCAAAAAACTGGATTATTCTTTCTTCGGCTTTTTCAGAACTGACTTATTTTGTCCTGAGTCCAGATGTTAACCCAAACAAAATTCCTGAAAGAAAAACACTTGAGTGTATTGCCATACTGCATGGATTAATGTACCAGATTGGCCAGGACATATCAAACGGCAAAACCTCCATTGAGATTGAGTATGATATGGCTGAAATATACCTCGATAGTATTACAACTCTACGCAAGTGGTATTATGTGACCAACGGAGGACCATTTCAATGGACGATGGACGACACCGGCGAATACAGGCTTAAAAAATTCTTTAGATCACTATCCAAGAAGTGTAAAAAAGTTAGGCAGCAAACCAACAAAAAACTAAGTATTAACTAAGTATTAACTAATACAAAGCCCGCACTATCGCGGGCTTTGTTGCAATACGCAATAAATGCAACCGAATAATTATTTACAAACAAGACTGGAGGGTATGGGTGCCACTGAAAATGACACTCTGGTAACTTTTTACCCTGAAGAAAGACCCCCACAAATAGACAAGCCAATTTTCATGAACAGTGAAAATCAGGACATTATTATAATGTATCTAAAACCCACTGCAGAGCCATACTATTATGATAAAAACGGAAAAAGACAGCGGCTGTTTAGGAAAAGGCTTTTTAATCCCGCGGATGCTGATACAAGGTATATACAACCAAAAGGAAGTAAAACAGTTCCTTTCTTTCCTCCAGCAGTTATCAGTAAGTTCAAAAACAAGGAAAAAATTGATACCCTATTTATAACAGAGGGTGAATTTAAGGCTTTTGCCGGTACCTTGCTTGGTTTGGATTTTATTGGAATACCGGGCATTCATAATGCCAGAGAAAAAGATACTGGCCAGCTGCATTCAGATATAATACAAGTTATTGAACAATGTGAGGTTAAAAACATCATTCTCTTATTGGATGCCGACTGTTTAAAAGTTGAGTATGATCCTGAAAAAGATTTATATAAAAGACCTTATTCATTTTATACTGCAGTTAATAATTTCAAGGAAGCATGTAAAACCCTAAGTATTGATGCATATTTTGCCCATATCCATGAAATATATGAAGAAACAGCCAAAGGCCTAGATGACTTAATTGGAATAAAGGAAATAAACAGAGAATACATTGTTAAGGAGTTGAATTCATTTACGGCCAGACCTGAAAATAGAAAATACATTAAGTGTCAGTTGCTGCGTGATACCTTCACTATTAAAAAGTATTTCAGCATTGATTCAGTTGCAGCCTTTTATGAGGCCTATCAATCCAAAATTGTTGATAAGGAATTTATTTATAAAACAGATAAATACTTCATCCACGATGGAAAGCCAAAAATTTCGTACTACGGTCAGGCAAAATCATATTTGCGGGTTGGTTGTGAATGGTATAAGATTATTTACGAGTATAATATTCATGGAAAGGTTGAAGAAAGGTTGAAAAAGCATAAAATAGGTGAGATCAATCGGGACCATAATAAAAACCAAGAATTCATAAAACAAATTCCCAAATGTGATGCATTCACCACAGTACCTGATAATATGAGTACCTATAAGCGTTTTTTTCAGGTAGAACATAATGGAATAATATCAAAACTGTATAATAAGTATCATCCGATAAACCATATTCCGCGGCCCGGCGATTGGCCCACAATAAAGAGATTATTGGCCCATTCCGGGAAAACAAAAAACTTACAAGGAGAGCCTATGTATGAATTTTTACTGGATTATTTCCAGATAATCTATTTAAATCCAAAACAACGCCTGCCGGTAATTTGCTTAGTATCGAAAGAGCGAAGTACTGGCAAAACAACCTTTTTGCAATTCTTACAGCTAATCTTTGGCTATAACGCAACAATTCTTGACAATGAAAGATTTTCCAGAAATCAGTTTACATCACATTATGCGGATAAATTGATTATAGGAGTTGATGAAACGTTTATTAACAGTGAAAAGAATACAATTAAAGAAAGCCTTAAAAATCTGGCAACTGGCAAAACAATTTGGAACGAATCCAAAGGGGTTGATGCTGAAGAATTACCCAATTATTGCCATTTAGTTTTGACATCCAATGAAGAAAGTAACTTCATGCCGATTGACAAGGAAGAAAACAGGTATTGCGTTCTAAAACCTGACAGTCTTAAGAAGCCTGATCAGGATGGAAATATTATAAACGAAGATATCCCGGACATGCTTGAAAGGATGGAAACGGAAATACCTGCCTTTTTACATTTTCTTCAAAACAGGCAGCTCCATTATGAGCCAAACAAAAGCCGCTTGTCTTTTGTGCCTGAAATCTATTTTACAGAGGTTTTACACAATGTTATGGAAAGAACCCGGCCTCCACTTCAAAAGGCTATTGAGGAGTTTATAACAGGAGCTTTTTTTGATTACGGATATGATGTGTTGTATTACACCGAAAAGGACATATTGGACGAATTAAAAGAAGATGGATTTAAATACCACAAAAGTCAAATCAGTGATTATCTGAAACATGAAAAAGGTATGGAAAAGGTACACCGAAGGTATAAGACTTTTAAAAAATCCATACAAGCTGATGGAAACACCTCAATCAATTATGATAATAAAGGAGATGCAAGAGTTTTTACTTTTAAAATGGTTGATTGGTTAACAGAAGAAGATATTATTAAAGTTCGCTCTATAAGTAGAGACCTTCCACCAGATTTTTAATGTCACAAATGTCACAAACGTCACAATTAAGCAATAGTCTATTATTAAAGTGTGACAAATATTTTTTTAATTGTCACAAATGTCACATATATAAAAGCCTTATTAATATATAAAACAATAAAACTAAAAATGTCACACTATTTGTCACACTATTTGTCACGCCTCTATTGCCTGTAAATACAGGGCATGTGACAAATGTGATAAAAATGACACGTTTTTTCATTCTCTAAAACAACCTTCCAATGAGCCTAATTTATACCATAACTAAAAAAGAGCTGAGAGACATACTTAATGTAAGTCCTTCAACCCTTAACCGGTATTTGCAATCAGAAATATTAAAGGAAAAAATAAAAGAGGCAGGTTGCTCAGATATTAAACAAAGCATGATTCTAATACCAAAGGTTCGGAAAATAGTTTTTGAACACTTTGGTATATCAGAAGAGGATTATAAAGAATACCGGCAAGCCAGGCAGAAAACCCGATCCTAAACGTAAATTAGTGTAAACAAAAGAGTCATTAAGTTTTAAAGTGATTCATGATTCAGCGTAGCATAGCAGTGAAAGATAAGCAGCTGGTAATTTTGTACAATAAGGTTCTTTGATTATTGATTCAGGTTGTGAATAATGCATGTTTTTTCATTTTTAGCCGGTGCATATATCCCTTTCATACCTTGGGTATATTTCGGGTATGCTCCTTTCATAAGAGGGGTATATTTCGGGTATATTTCGGGTATGAATCGGGTATATAATCTGATAATCAAGTGAATCTCATGAATCAATCAGAATCAGAATCATACAAATGAATCGAAAATGAATCAGAAATGAATCGAAAATGAATCAGAAATGATTCAACAATGAATCAGAAAAAATCAGACTAATTAGAGTCTGTCTTTAAACTTAAATTGTTGATAACTAATATAATAACTTAACGATAAAAATATTTTGGGTATAAGAAGAATAAGTATCTTAGTATTAAAGATACAGGCATTATGAAACTATTCAACGACTTGACCC
>JAUSOY010000068.1 GCA_030656615.1 Bacteroidales bacterium
ATTCGTCGTCGTCAACTCCTAAATTTGTACTGTTCAATAGATCCGTCATACTTATACAATTATTTGGTTATTGCTTGATTAATTAACCATGGAAAGGTACGTAAATATTTATTTGTTTACTTCTGTTTATTTTAAAAAAACACTAATGCCTTATTAAATATTATTGTGGTACTATTTATACACGCTACTACGTGATTAGTATATTTACTACACCTTGCATAAAGATAGATAATTTTCTTCAAAATAGAAATTAATAATTTCTATATATTTAGATTTTAAGTTTATTAATTCAGTATTTGCCCCTCCCCATCTTGAAGATTTAAGGTGATATCCGAAACTGAAATTATATAGACAATTATCTGGCAAGTGATTAATCCTTAAAGTGCTAATTATTCCAGATATCGTATCTTATGACAATCAAGACAAGTAAAGAAGGTGGTTTATACACAACTTGCCATGATGGTTTAAAGATGTTCGAATTTGTAAACACTGATCGACTGCCATTTTTCACCAGGACGAATCACTGTATTAGGAAATGAAGGAATATTGGGAGAATCGGGAAACATCTGAGTTTCGAGACAAAAACCAGAATATTGATAATATGTTTTGCTGTTTTTCCCAATCAATGAACCATCCAAAAAATTTCCGGAATAAAACTGAAGCCCAGGCAAATCCGTCGAAAGCCGTAGTCTTAAACCACTTGATTTTTCCTCTACCAGAGCAACTTCGCGCAATTTTCTTATTTGATAATTGTCAAGAACATAATTGTTATCGTAGCCTGTCTTAATATTTTTAACATTCTTAATGCGATCTCCAATACGATGCTTCTGAATAAAATCATAATCGCCACCTGCGATCGGAGATAATTCGCCTGTTGGAATTAAATCAGCATCGACCACACAAATTTTGTGCGCGTTAATCTGAAGGGAATGATCGAGAATTAATCCTTCTCCGGCCAGATTAAAATAAGAATGGTTGGTCAGATTGACTGGGCAAGGCTTATCTACCGTTGCATGATATTCGATAATAAGCTCATCATCATCTGTAAAAGTATATTTTAGCCGAACATTCATATTACCCGGGTAATTTTCTTCTCCATCCGGGCTTAAATAGGTTAGTATTAGTTCACAAGCATGATCATTTTCCGGTATCTGAGTATCCCAAACAACTTTATCAAAACCTCTCAGTCCGCCATGCAGACTGTGTTTTCCATCATTGGCATTGAGAGAATACGTATTATTGTCCAATTTAAAACCCGAATTACCGATGCGATTAGCGTATCGTCCCACAATGCAGCCAAAATACGGCGAGTGCTGCACATATTCGCTTAACGAATCGAAACCTAAAACGACATCAATCATTTTCCCGGCACGATTATGTATCTGGAGCGATTGAACAATTCCTCCATAATTACAGATTTTAACAACATTTCCATGATTATTGGTTAGTTCATAAAGATATATTTCTTTATCACCGATTTGTCCGAATTTTATTTTATTGATAGAATGACTCATCGATTGGGGGATTTTCTTTTTCATATCGTTGTAGGAACACGCCATGAACGATTGAATTATAAGTATAAGGACAAAGTAAAACCAAATTTTTTTCATTATTATCCTTTTAAAATTATTGAAATTTATAAATTTCATTTGTTCGTATCTACAAAAGTAATCTCTAATAGTACCCGACTAAATATTTTTATTGAAAGATTTGCGGTAATTATCAATATCCGACGAAAGGCCAGGTTCTTATTGATCGGTAACAAATCAGGAATTGCATATGATTGCTGCACCAGATGAATAGAATTAAAAACTAATGGTATTTTTGCAAGAAAAAATCCTGCATGGAATTTTTTAAACGTCCTTTTCCCCGTTGGGCACTATTGCTTATCGATCTGGCCATTACCGGATTAGCGATTCCGTCTGCATTTTTACTACGCTTCAATTTTGATATACCGGCCAAAGAACTTGATCCCATGCCTGGTATAATTTTTATCTTGATTAGTGCACGCTTCGTTTCATTTCTTATCGCCCGAGTACATGCTGGCATGATGCGATATACCAGCACCCACGATGCCGGACGAATTGCTCTGACCAATTTTGTCGTTTCGCTTCTGCTTGGAATTTCTAACCTGATTACCTGGCAATATGCCGGTATATTCTATTTTCCGTTTTCTATTCTGATTATGGAATTTTTGTTGACTACTGTAGGAATGATTTTTATACGATTACTTGTTAAAACTGCTTACCTTGAGTTTAGTGGAAAGGAAAGGCAGAAAATGAATGTCATCATTTTTGGTGCCGGTCAGGCAGGCATGATTACAAAATCATCGCTCGAAAGAGATGCAGGTATCCGATACAAAACACTCGCATTTGTTGATGATGATAGCAAAAAAGCAGGAAAAAAAATGGATGGAGTTACCGTTCATCATTCTGCTGAATTGGATAATTTTTTAAAAAACAACGATATCGACATTATCATTCTTGCTGTACAGAACATGACCAAACACCGGAAGCAGGAAATTATTGAAATGGCATTAATTTATAATGTAAAAATATTAAATATTCCTCCTGTAAATCAATGGATTAATGGCCAATTAAGCTTTAATCAAATCCGTAATGTAAAAATTGCCGATTTACTTGGTCGCGACTCTATACAGTTGGATGCTCTGAAAATCGGTCGTGAGATTAATGGGAAAATCATTTTAATTACGGGAGCAGCCGGTTCTATAGGTAGTGAAATTGTGAGGCAGATACTTGCATTCCATCCCCAAAAGGTTCTTCTATTTGATAATGCTGAAACTCCTTTATTTTATCTCGAACTTGAGTGCATCGAAAAATTTCGCGATAAATCATTCGAAGTTATTGTTGGTGATATTCGGGATAAAGTGAAGTTGGAATATGTTTTCGAAAAGTACCAGCCACATCTTGTGTTTCATGCTGCGGCATATAAACATGTACCCATGATGGAGAGGCAACCGGTGGAAGCCTATATGACGAATGTTGGTGGAAGCAGGATACTGGCAGATACTTCCATAAAACATCAGGTGGAGAAGTTTATCATGATTTCGACGGATAAAGCAGTAAATCCCACCAATATCATGGGAGCAACTAAACGAGCAGCAGAAATTTATATCCAAAATTTAAACCGCTTACAAAAAACCAAGTTCATCACAACCCGTTTTGGTAATGTACTGGGTTCCAACGGATCGGTTATTCCTTTGTTTAAAAATCAGATAGAAAATGGTGGTCCTGTAACAATAACCCATCCTGATGTTAATCGTTATTTTATGACCATTCCTGAAGCCTGTCAACTGGTTTTAGAAGCAAGTATCATAGGCAATGGTGGCGAAATATTCATCTTCGATATGGGCGATTCTGTAAATATTACAGACATGGCAAAGAAAATGATTAGACTATCAGGCCTCGAACTGGGAAAAGATATTCAGATAGTGTACACCGGATTACGTCCTGGTGAAAAACTATATGAAGAATTATTGACCAACGAGGAAAATACAATGCCAACGCATCATCCTAAAATTCTTATCGGAAAAATCAGAGAATATGAATCGGAAATCATTTATAATAGTCTGAATGAAATGGAAGACATTTGCCACGAAAATGATAACGATTTGCTTGTGAAAAAATTGAAAGTTCTGATTCCTGAATTTATAAGTCAGAACTCGGAATATTCTAAATTTGATACGTCCATCAACAATTAAAAAATCAAGCCAAATTCTTTCGACATCCCGCAATTGGTAAATCCACAACAAATTCTGAACCGATATCCGGTTCAGAAATCAGAATAATACTTCCACCTAACAGTTCCACAAGGGTTTTAGTAATAAACAAACCCAGTCCGGAACCTTCGTATGCGCGATTTGTTCCCTCGTCGATTTGACGAAAACGACTGAACACAATTTCCTGCTTATTCTTAGGAATTCCAATTCCGGTATCTTTAACATAAAACCGGACTATTTCAGAACTAATTTTTTGATATCCAAACAATATTTCACCGGAGAACGTAAATTTATTAGCATTTGATAAAAGATTATAAAATATTTGCTTGAAACGAACCTCATCGCTTGTTATCCAAATTGAATCCTGGTCAGAAAAGTCGGTTACAAAAACTACAGCGCCCTTATGTTTCTTTTCTATCTGTTGATCGACCACTACTTCAATTTCTTTCAGAACCCTTAATAATTTGAAAGGGGCTTCAGTCATATTCAGCAAACCCGCTTCTATTTTTGAAACATCAATAATATCATTTATCAAATTCAGGAGTATTTGTCCATTTCCATTAATATGACTTACGTATTTTTCGCGATCCTCTATTGATAAATCTTTATCAATCAGCAACTCACCGAAGCCAATGATTGCGTTCATGGGGGTGCGGATTTCATGCGACATATTTGCTAAAAAGGAAGATTTAAGTCTGTCAGCCTCCTCTGCTTTTTGCTTTTCTACTTTTAGTAGTCTTTCGGTTTCTGATTTATCAATCAATTCCTGGTTTAGTAAAATCGTTTTCTTTCTTACACTAACACGCAGACTCCATGTCCATAATACGGAAGCTGTCAAAACCATTATTAAAAACGCAACAAATATCAATAATATTAAATATGAACGACGAGATACTTTTGTATCGGCTTGCAAAAACCATTTCTTTTGTATGCTACTGTATGACTCATCATTACTCAATTCATCCAAAGCCAAGTTGATTTTTTCATTTATCCCGACCAACTTTATATTCGTTGCGATGGCATATTCTCGATATAAAACCTTAATCCCTGTTTTCTGTATATTATCAGCGGGAAAAGTTTTGAAATAGTTTTCAGCAACAATATCCGGCATAAAGAGGCAATCGCCATATCCCAATGATAATTTCTGAAAGCCCTCCAATGGACTTTCTACATATATTAACTCCGCTTCAGAACTGATACTCAACAAATACTCCTTCAACACCTTCACATTCTGTATAATAATCCGTATTCCGTGATGCGTTCTTACATCATTGAGAGAGTTCAATGGAGAATCGGAGCGAACATAAAATTCGTGGGCAGTAATAAGAGTTGGAAGGCTAAAAAGGACATCGTCATTTCTTCCACGATTAATATACATTCCGGGGACAATATCTACTTCACCTGATATTAGTTTTTTTTGAATTTCGAACCATGGTCCATATTTAAAAACAAACTTAAATCCAGCCTTTTTCGCGACCAGTTTTATCAAATCGATATCGAACCCATCGGGTTCGCCCTGTGAATTAATATATTGGAGAGGAGGGTAATTCTCATCAAAACCAACAACTAAGGTATCCTTTAAGCCGTCTGACTGGCCATTTAGAGGTGTCATTAATAACATCAGTAGTGCAATAAACAAAGAATGCCATATACATCTGTTATTCCACATATTTATTTTAATTCTTAAATCAGTATCCAGCATTACAAAAAATCTTCTGAAAAGTATTAATAATTTATCAATAAAACACCTAATATAAAATTTCGCTTGTTTATTTTTGCAATTCACAACAATTTAACGGTGTGGTGGTTTATTCATTAGAGATTGGCAAAAGCACATGAAAATATTATCCCTTATTATCAGTTTTTTATTCATGTCATGGGCAAGCGCTCAGGAAATAAATTTCATACGGTATACCTCAGCAGATGGTCTTGGAAGCGAACTTTGCAAATCTGTGACTTCTGATACCACTGGATTTATTTACACGGCAACCGATGATGGTCTGTTTTTATTTGATGGAAAAATATTCACCAAGATTTTATACCCGGAAGCAGGAATCCAAGCCAAGCATGTATTTAGAACATCAAAAGGCAAAGTATTGATTTCTACTGATATGGGGTTATATTTTCTGAGTCAGGCCGTGCCAAAAGTGCAACTTAAGTTAATAGCAGGTGGTAATGTAATGGCTGTTGAAAACGAATTATGGTATCCGAAACTGATTTTTGAGGATCAAAAAAAACGTGTTTGGATTACAGATAACCACCAGATTTTCCGACTCGATGATAACAATACACTCCATAGTGCCAGTGACCAACCCGAAATTGATTCTGATAATGTTACCCGATCTTTTATTCTCACTGATGACGGACTTGGGAATCTGTGGGCTTTTTATGGACATGGTAAAGTATTTCTTTATAACGAAAAAACAGGCCGTTTTCAGGCATTTCCAAATACGTTTGATTTTCAGGTTCATCATGCACTTTGTACCAATGCCGGCACATTACTCTTATCAACCAATGAAGGCCTCATTGAGTTAAACACGCATAATAAGCAAAAACTTACCATTCGTCGAACACTATCCAAACTCGAATTTTCATGGATTCAGGCCTTAGAAAATGGTAATTATGTAGGAGGAACATGGAAAGATGGACTTTTTCAGATAAATATTGATGAATCAGAAGCTGTATTTACAAAAATAGGATTTGATGATCTGATAAATGTTAATCACATTTTCAAAGATCGCAGAAACAACATCTGGGTGTCTACTGATAATGGTTTGGTTCTCATTCGATACCAAATTTTCAGAAACATCATTTCGAAGACTGATAAACAATACATCCATGATATTGTACAACATCACGATGGTAGTATATTCTATTCCGGTGGGAAAAATATTGTCCGCATTTCACTATTATCAGGCAAAGAAACATCCGAAGAAGTATATAAAGCTTCTGCTAATCAAGAGATTCTCCGATTGGCTTTTCGGAAAAATTCGCTTTTGTTTTCTGATAATCTGGGGCATATATATTCTCTGGATTTAAATACGAACATCTCAAAAAGTATATATTTCGAGTCAGAAAAACCTATTTTTATTCTTGAAGAAGACAAAAATGGTAATATTTGGTTTTGTCAGGATCAGACCACTGGCGTTTTGAAAATGGACAGTTACAATGAAGTAAAACAATACTTACCCATTCGTAATCAAAATTCAAGGATTATCACGGTAAAGCCTGACAAAAAAACCGGTAATATTTATTTAGGCGGTAATACCGATCAAAACTATTTAATCCGGTACGAACCGGCATCTGACAGTTTTTATAATCTTAGTCAAGTTGTTAAATTTCAGCACAACGTTGATATTAATGTAAATGACATATGCATTGCATCAACTGATTCTATATGGCTTGCCACATCTTTCGGACTCGTTTTGTACAACAAAAAAGAATTTAAACGCATCGATCTTGAAGAAAACACATCAAATACCATAAAGGGTATCGATTTAAATAAGGATGGCAGTTTGTGGCTTAGCTTGAGTACAGGCATGCTTCGTTACAAGAGTGGTGTTATTACTTCTTTTTCTGAACAGGACGGACTGCCCATCAAAACAATGACATACCGTAGTGTTTTATGCGATTCTAAAGGCAATGTCTGGACCGGTAGTATTGCAGGCCTTTCCACCGCAGAAAACATGCCTGAGCCTGCACTTACACCAATAGCCCTTTTATGGAAATTCGAAATTAACGGTAAAGAAACCATAAGCAATGAAAAGAGCATATATATCAACAAAAAGTCATTCGCCCGTTTTACTTTTAATACACCAAGTTACCCCGGCTTTTCATTAAGATACCAGTATAAAATTTATTCATCAACAGATACTGCGAGATGGATAGACATGAATAATCCATTAGAGATTTTTCCGGATGGACTCAAAAACGGAAACTATACCCTGGAAATACGGGTCAAAAAAGCGGGGAATTATCTATGGAGTCAAAAATTAGCATTCAATTTAATTATCAAGAATATCTGGTACGAATCCTTTTGGTTTTGGGGAATTCTAATATCCTTTATTGTGGGAATAACCTACTTAATATTTTATTACCGAATCCGCTTATCACGCATTTCAGAAATTAAATTGCACAAAGAAATTGTTGACCGTACTAAGGAAATCCAATTACAAAAAATTCATATTCTCGAGCAAAAATCAGCGATTGAAAGAAAGAATGAAATTTTAGAAGTCACCAATGCTGAATTGACTATTCAAAAACAAAAAGCGGAAAATCTCGCTTTAATGAAATCGCAATTTCTGTCAAATATGAGCCATGAATTGCGAACTCCTATGAATGCAGTCATCGGGATGACCTATATATTGTTGCAAGAGGAACCCAATCCAGCTCAGACCGAAAATCTGAATACACTACGTTTTTCTGCCGAAAATCTTCTGGCTTTAATCAACGATATTCTGGATTTCAGTAAAATTGATGCCGGCAAAATATCCTTTGAAGAAGCCGACTTTGATGTCCGTGATAAAATTCACTCGGTTTTACAGGTTATGAAAGTCAGAGCTAATGAAAAAAATATTGAATTTCAAACAGATATAGATCCTAAGCTTCCTGATTTTGTCGTTGGAGATCCGCTTCGATTTAATCAGGTATTATTCAACATCATTGGCAATGCCGTTAAATTCACGGAAAAAGGTAAAGTAGGGATCTCTGTAAAACTATTAAACTTTACCGATTTTGATATTTTACTGGAAGGCAAAATAACGGATACTGGTATTGGTATTGATGCTAAACGAATTGATGCCATTTTCGATACATTTGCCCAGGCCGATTTGGGTATCACCCGCAAATATGGTGGCACCGGACTTGGATTATCCATCACTAAAAAACTCATCGAACTACAAGGCGGAAGTATTGAAGTAGAAAGCACTGAAGGGCGTGGTAGCACATTCCGGTTTGTTATCCCCTATAAAAGGAGTGAGAAAAAGCATTCTAATCAAAATGATACCTATTCACAATCCTACGTTACCTTCAATAAAGAAAAAGTTCTTCTGGTTGACGACAATCAGGTAAATCTGATTGTTGCCCGTAAATTTCTGATGAAATGGAATCTGGATGTAGATACTGCAGAAAACGGTATCGAAGCCGTTGAAAAAGCAATAAAAAATCGATATCAACTTATCTTCATGGATATTCAAATGCCGGAAATGGATGGGTCAGCCGCTACCCGCAAAATTCGTGAATTTGAAACCACGAATGGAACGATACGCACGCCCATCATTGCACTGACAGCATCGGCATTAATCGAGGTTAAAACCCGACTCATCAAGGAAGGAATGGATGATTTTGTAACCAAACCATTCAATCCCAGCGAGCTGAATTACAAGGTATCATTGTATCTGAATAAAACGGAAGAAAAAAACTAACATTCTATTCATCATCATCATTTTCTGAATATGAATCCGGCTCTTGTTTTTTAGGACAAGTGTAAATTCTATAAAAGAAATATACCGACAAACTTATTACAACCGTCCATACCGAGGCCATCATAATTATTGCACTGATATTCATTGTTTAGATGTTTTTTTCACGTTTACGTTTACGATAAGCAATAAATACTAAGAGAGCAATACCCGCGAAAACTGTAAGAAGGATTCCTCGGGCAAGGTCAATATACATCAAACGGTTTGTAATTTCACCCTTGATAATGGGAGTACCAACGTCAATTCTATCGCCCACTTTCACGAGCAATTCCTGTTCTTCTGTATATCTGTATTTCTTAGAAAAGTCTGTATTTAAGCCTTCTGGAGATACTCTTACAAAGTTTTTCTTACGCATTATAAAAACAGAATCAACAACCCCTGCATTCTCACTATACAGCGTATCAGCGAAATAGGTATTATTCGGACCTATTCCTTTGTGCATAATCTGACCCAGAATACTTTCATTATGTAGTTCCCATCCACGAATGCTGATTTTTGACCAATCATCGGCTACAGGCCTAATCAAAGAGCCAAAAAATACAATTATTAAAACAACAGGAGTTACATATTTTATCAGGTAACGAAAAATTCCGGGTATTTTAATATCAGCACCTTTCTGAATCTCTGCCCAACCTTTGTCCGCACCGTAAAACCATGCAAAAAGAATGGCTTCGAGCATCGCAAAAACGACCAATGAAACCGTTCCTGCCCAGTAATCATACTCGTCAAACACTCCTTGCTGAAAAAAGAAAACCGTGGGTAATCCAAGTATTAATACTAAAATTCCGAAAGCTAAGGCAGAACGTTCGCGGGGCCATTTAAACTCATCTTTCATAAATCCGAGTACCGGTGTTCCCATGGCAAGCGACGAAGTAATACCTGCAAAAAATAACAATCCAAAGAAGGCTGCCCCGGCCACTGCTGAGAGTATTGCGCCCCATTGTTCAAAGAGAAATGGCATTGTCCGAAAAGCCAGTCCAAGTCCACCAAGTCCTGTAAGCTCTACTACCCTATCGATGCCAAGATAACCGACTGATATAGGAATAATAATGGAGCTACCCAGAACAATTTCCACGAATTCATTCATAAAACCTGCAGACATAGCATTGGCAGCAATATCATCCTTCTCTTTCAAATACGAAGCGTAACACTGAATGGATCCCATACCCACACTCAGCGTAAAGAAAATCTGCCCGGCAGCTGCAAGCCAGACTTTCGGATTCGTTAAAGAATCAAATTGCGGCGTCCAGAGAAAGTTCAGCCCTTCGAAACCATCAAAAATTGCGCCCTGCGAACCTGCTTTCATTGTAATACCACGAATAGCAAGAAAGATTCCAAAGAAAATCAGCAATGGAACGCCAATTTTGGAGGCCTTTTCTACTCCACCACTCAATCCTTTGCTCAGAATCCAGGTATTGAGTGCCAGACAGAAAACATAGAAAATAATGCCTTCAAAGGGAATTCCGGTCGTAGAGGTGGTTACGTCTAGGTAATTTTCGAAAAATCCTGCGGTCTGATGTTGATCAAGGCCATTAAAAGTACCTGCAATGGAATGGTAGATGTATGACATGGTCCAGCTTTCTATGTAACAATAATAGGAAGCAATAGCCACATTACAGAATATTCCAAACACACCCACATATTTCCATAATGCCTTCGAATTAAGGCTGTGCAAAATAAATGGAGTGGAATGATGCCCGTGTTTTCCGCCCCACCTACCCGAAGACCACTCAATGAGTAAAAGTGGAAGTCCGAGAATGACCAGACTTATTAAATAGGGAATTATAAAGGCCCCGCCACCGTTTTGAACCGCCTGGACCGGAAATCTTAAGAAATTACCGAAACCTACTGCGTTACCGGCCATTGCCAGAACAAGACCGACTCTCGTTCCCCAGGATTCTGTTACCAGACGCAAGGGTTGCTTAATTGACTTTTGTGACATAATCGTAAATTATGAAGATAACAATTGCTTTAAAGAAGAAATTTGTGCGGGAGTTCCCATGACAAAAAGTTTAACTCCCGGTAATAGTTTACTTTCCGAATCCGGGTTAAGAATGTAATTGCCGTCTGGCATTTTCATCCCGATAATATTCACACCAGTTTTATACCGTATACCGGCTTCTTCTATTGTTTTATCTAAAAAAACTGATGCGAATTCAGTCAGTTCAAGTTCTTCAAGACTTGTTTCTGACGACCCATGAATAGACATATGATCGATAAAATCGACCAGATCGCGACTGGTGATAAGTTTTGCCATATGGGCACCTCCAACTTTTTCAGGCATGACAATATTTTTCACGCCGGCGATCCGCAATTTTTTTTCTGAAGATTCATTGGATGCCCTGCTAACAATGGTTATCGACGGATTTAATGCGCGGGATGCCAGAGCACAATATAAATTATCAGCATCGTTAGGCAGACATAAAATTATTGCTTTCGCTGATTCAATATTGGCCTTCTGTAAAACATGATCCTCGGTGGCATCACCCGTTACAAACGGAACCTGCACATCATCAAAAGTGGTCGTTTCCTTCTCATCAATCACAACAACCTGATGCTGGTGAGCAAGCAATTCTTTAACCACTTGAAGTCCGTTACGACCATAACCGGTTACAATAACATGATTTTCCATATTTCTGAGTTCATATCGCTTTCTGAATGTCTTAAAATAAAATTGCATTTTCCCTTCCATTATATTGGAAGATATAGCTGAGATTGTATAGGCGAAGATCCCTAATCCCGCAATTATAAGGAATATCGTAAATAGTTTACCAGCATCTGATAAAGGGCTCAACTCTCCGTAACCAACTGTAGACAAAGTAATTACAGTTTCGTACAGGGCATTGAGATACGAATAATTCTCGATCCACACATACCCCTGAACACCTATCATGGTGATAATAAAGAGTAGAACCAAAGAATGCATCAGCCGGTTTTCACGGCTGAACAATCGATTTAAAGAACTGCTGATTCTGTGAATTATCAGAATTATGAAATGCATAAAAGGCTTTTATTGCCCGAATTTAAAAAAAATAATGGCACTATATCGGTAAATGTTAACTTCTGTGGATAATTTCTGAAAAAATCCGACAATCAAGACAACGCCGCAGATCGCAATATTTAGTTTTTAATCCATACAAACCCTGTGAATCGAATGCATGTTTAACCTTTGCTCCTGCAATTTTCCATGTTTTAATTACCGAATTACTCTCGGCTGGAGTTTCCTCTAACAGATTCAGTGCAAGATCCAAATAGCCATTTGATGATACTTCGGATGAACGCCAAAAGTAATATGGAATAATTGCATTAATGATAAGATTCAATTTAAAATCATGGCCGGTTTGTTTTGGCTTTCCAGCAACAAGCTGACCAAAACGGTAATGATTATCCCAATAAGCACTTGCAGTTACATCAAGAATATCCAACAGCTGTTCATAGCTGACCTTTCCGGGCATCATATTCAGGAGGCGGGGAAATTTCGAAAGCAAAGCAGCAAATTGAGCAATACGGATTCCAGGAAAAGAAACGGGTCTCATTCGCATGTACTTCCATATATGTGGTTGCAATTTTACCAATCCGTATTTATGTTGTAAGAAATCAAATTCCGATTTCAATTTTAGAACATATTCATCTTCGGAAGGGTCATCAAGCATGCCTGCCACACCGTACATCATCGCCTCCATCTGGTCAATCCGATCATTGTGCTTCATCAGCAAATCCAACGGAAGCACTCTGGCCATCATTTCAAAGGCTTGCACATTGCTTTTAAGCCCGAAACAACCTGCAAGCAGATAATAGAATGTTTGTTCAAGATGCTGATTACACAAAATATAAATCCGATCAATTTCCTTAGCCTTTTGAGTAAGCCGCTCCACCAAAGCTTTCTCAGTCATTGCAGAAACAGTTAGCTTCGACATGAATTTAAAATAGCTTTTACATGGAATGCTTTCTTTCGAATTTAAAAATGCTTCATACCGATAAAACAAGGACTCATCGAAGTATGGAGTTATGCACAAAACAGGTACCGATTGACCTGCCTGATTTATTGTGTCCTGATCCGCTTCATAAACAACATGAAGAATAACATTATTATAGGCCGCATCCGTATGATGCGTATGCCGGTACCAATCGGACGAACGAATATGGAATTCAACATTACCTGACCATTTTTCACTTCCAATTTCGATGATTGCATTAAAATAATCGGGACCAGAATCCGTATTCGGGTCACCTGTTCTGATTATTTGTACCGCTTCGCCTGCTGTTGTTATCAAAGTACCAACAAGCAATCTGTATCGCCACAGATAAGCCAAAAAATTCTCTTTCATGCCTGTTAATTAGACATTAAAGATAATAAATTATGTAAACAATCCTTTAATAAAACGATATGAAATGGGATTTACACGAAGGGGCTCTCCTGCCAGATAATCAGCCGCGAGATTTCGCATATACTGATTTGAGTCTACCATGCGTAACAAATATGAAAATACTTTGGGATTGGAGTTGAAGAATTTTATGACGCGATGATTGGTTTTAAATTCCGAGTCTGTGATATCGTGAATTTTCTTATCATATTCTTTATTAAATCCGGCATCAAAACGCCGCTCTTCAAAACAACGAAGAATTTGTTCCGCAGCTTTTTCTCCTGAAAGCAACGCGTTTCCAATGCCTTCTCCTGCTAAGGGATCAACTAAAGAAGCAGCATCACCGGCAATCAGAAAATGATCTCCGGAATAGCTGAGATCCAACTTTCCGAGTGGGATTATGCCTCCTTCAATATCGTCAGCAATAACAGCGTCCTGAAAACGATCAGCCAATACTGATTTCTCGTCAATCAGGTCAAATAACAAACGCTTATAATTTTTATCAGCTTCCGTGGCGAACTTTAATGGGATATAAAGCCCGACATTTGATGTATTATCATCAAGCGGAAAAATCCATAAATAACCAGGAAAAATCTCTTCAAAAAAGAAAAATTCTATCAATTTCTCTTCATCGGGGAGTTTGGTGTTTTTAAAAATCCCTCTAACAGCGACGGCATCCTTATCCTTGTCAAATCCTATCCCTGTAAGCTGTTGAGCCAAATGCGAATGTGCACCATCAGCGATAATCACCATGGGAGCCCTAAAGTCGAAATTTTCACCTTTGAGTCGTATCCCATCCTCATCAGTACTAAGTTCTTCAACTTCATGGTTTTCTAAAAATTGTACACCTTTCGTCTTTTTTACAAGATCCACAAGATATTGATCGAATAATTCGCGTTCGATGGTATAACCAGCCAATTTTTCGATGGATGAGGTTTTAAGTATATGTGATTGATTATCGGGTGCATAAACATGTATACCCCTGATGGCCGTTATACCAGGAATATCGTTAAAACAGCCTCCAATTTTGGGTAAAATTCGATTTAATGCATTTACCGATCGGATTCCCAGTCCGCCACCACAAACTTTTTGGCGGGGGAAACTACCTTTCTCAAGTATTAAAACATTAATCCCGGAGCCGGAAAGACTTGCAGCGGCTGCAAGTCCAGCAGGGCCGGCTCCGATAATTATCACATCAGGATCTTCTGAACCAGGCATATCGCAATGATATTTTTTTCAAAAATATAAAAAATACTCTATCCTGCATATTAAATTGCATTTATTGCAGTAAATGAAGCCTTTGGAAGTTCAACCGTAAATTCAGCCCAACTGCCCGGTTCCGATTCTGCTTTTATAATACCGCCATGTTTTTGAATAATCCACCAGGTGAGGTACAGACCCAAACCTGTTCCCCTTCTATCTTCTAAACCTTTCTGTCTCAATCGGCTGAATTTTTTAAATAGCGATTTAGCCTGTTCTGGTAAAAATCCAACACCCTGATTTTTTATCCTAATAATCAATCGGGATTGTATCAATTGAATATCAATCTCGATTTCCGACTTATGAAATCCATATTTTACAGCATTATCAATAAGGTTAATCATCACAATTTGCAATAAATCAGGATCGCACTCGAGAAAAGCCTCTTTAGCTGGAAATTTTATATTCACCTGACTTCCAAATTCCTGAATTCTGGCTTGTACTACCTCCAATGCAAAATCAAGAATCTTAGATCTGAAAGGAATATCTTCGAGTGGTTTGAACTGCATCTCGCCCGAATCAAGACGTGAGATATTCAAATAATTTCCGACCATATTAACCATATAACCGGTAATATGAACCATTTTAGAAATTATTTCTGCGGATGATTTATCAATTTCTCCATAAACTCCATCTATATATGCATATCCCATAGACATTACCGTTGTAAGTGGACTTTTCATTTCATGAGCCACGAATCCTATCATCGTCGCATATTGCTTTTTAGACTCTTCCAATCGGTAGATCAACCAAGCTTTTTCAATGGTATGCGATAAAACTGAAGCAATTTTAAATAATAGAAATACGTGATTTTTAGAAAAAATACCTTTCTGACATGAACTAAAAAACAAAAATCCAATCGCACGTTCACCCAAAATTAAAGGAATGGTTAAACTCGAATGAATCTCCTCACTTACCAGTAATTGAGTCGATTCTGATTGTGGATGAATTTTGAGATACTCTTCAAGATCATTAATTATTCGGGCTTTCTTTGATTCCAGTATGCTTTCGAGAGAAGAATTGGCGAGTCCGGAGGAATACGAATCCGATATTTTACTTTCGACTCCTACTGTTTTAACGTAGCGTGAAACAACTCGTTGACCATCGTCTTCGATAAATGCAAGACCTAGACGGTCACGAGGTAAAAGATCAGCAGTTCCATCCCATAATTGCTGCATTACTTCTTCAAAACTCTGTGTAAAAAGCAATTGATCCTGCAGGTGCTGAAGAAGATTATTTTCGGCTTCTGTAATACTTTGATTTTCACTAAAATCAACAAATCTGAGTGTTTCCATTACATTGTGTTTAGAATGCGCAACCAAATAAATCCGTTTGCTGCAATCGTATATAATCCGGATAAATTTTGGCTTCCATATTCAAACATTTGTTCCATATTTTTATTAAAAACAAATGTTGAAGGCTCTGGATTCAAATTATGAACGACCAAATACGATTCCATTTTCGTTTTTCGGATGTATGATAATAAGCCATTTGATCGATTCCCTTTTTCGTCGTTCAATTCGATAAACGCTATTGTTCCTTCCCCAAAAACGTGCGTTTGATTCCTGACAGATAACATGCCCGCAAGCAAATCAAATATTTTCCTTTCAAATGAATCGGACATTTGCATTTTAGCCTCAACTTCCACCCAATCAACAGGTCCTCTGACATAATATCGAGTATCCGAATAGCCTGTAGCTTCAGATTGTTGATTAAAGTATACGTCATCATTACGTTTACCATATTCATCGCCATAATATATAATGGGCGTTCCGGGTAATGTCAGCATAATAGAAAAAGCCTGAGCAATACGTCCTGCATCAAAATCGAAAAGGTTAGCCAATCGGGCCGAAATTCCCTCCCCTTCTCGAAAGTTCCAGCGCATATCTTTGCGGTATGCTGCATTCATAATTTCGCGCTCTGTGGGTGTAACCATTTCCAAGGTCAATTCATCATGACACCGTAAAAAGGTAAACCACTGGCAAGAATCCGGAATAGCAGGAGTAACGGATTCTGATAATACTTTATGAATAGGTGTTGGATCGGCCGTTGCCAAAGAAATGAAAATTTGAGGCATCAATGGAAAATGATAACCCGCATGACATTCGTTACCATCGCTGAAATATTTTACCACCTCGTGGGGTGGTTGACAAGCCTCAGCCAATATCAATGTATTTGGACGTAAATATTCGGTGGCAGCTCTGAAAAACTGAATGATGCGATGCGCCTTTGGCAAATTTTCACAATCGGTACCATCCTCTTTCCAGATATATGGAATGGCATCTGCTCTGAATCCATCAACTCCTTTTGAAAGCCAAAATGCTAAAACAGAGGTCATTTCGTATAGAACCTTCGGATTTCGGTAATTTAAGTCGGGTTGAAATTCAAAAAAACGATGAAAGAAAAACTCACCATTGTATGGTTCCCAATTGCTAGGACACATTCCTTTAAACAACAATCGGGTTTCTTTGTATAACTCTTTGTCTTTGTTCCAAATATAATAATCGCGAAAAGGATTGTCCTTTCCTTTGGTAGATTCCTTGAACCATGAATGTTCCATGGACGTGTGATTCATGGCGATATCAAAAATAACCTTTATGCCCCGTTTATGTGCCTCATCAAGAAATGCTGAAAACAAGTTCATTTCTTCGTCTTCAGAAGCGCTTTCGGGTAAACCAAACAACTCTTTACGTATACGAGTGTAATTCCGGATATCAAAACCGGCATCCTTCATGGGTGAATCAAGTATGGGTAAAAGCCATAAACAACTAACACCCAACGAAGAAAGATAATCCAAACGAGCAGTTAACCCTGTGAAATCCCCGGCAAACAAATCAACATAAAGAGAATATACTACGGCATTTTTGTACCATTCGTTTTCAAGTGATATTTGTGAGTTACTGCTTTTCAGCTTTTCCAACTCATCCAGTAATTGTTCGAAAAGAACAATGTCTGAATCGGCATACAATTCAGACCAAATTCCACGCATCATAGAGATTGGATCCTTCATGGGTAGGTTTATTGATTGTTACGGCGAAGATAAGAATTTTGAGTGGGGCTAAATCCCAAAAATCAAAATCACCCTGCCCCATTTATGCCAGCGCTGATCTTTGTACTCAGGGCTTAGAATGTATTGAGTATAACCCAGATAATACCGGCGAAAACTAAAACCAAAACCAGCATTAGCACGTAAAACCAATCGTTTAACATCAGCATCCGAAATGGTATATGGACTTGATTTATTAAACATGCCTCCCTGAAGTGTAGCATCATATCCTATGGCTGCTGTTTCGGCCTGCATATAGAAATGATATCCGAGATAAGTCAATATTTTTTTAAGAGACTGTTGTTTATCGCCTTCGGGTAAATCTGCTGGTTGAAAATTTTCATACCTCGAGTACTGATATTTTGCACCTAGTGATAGATTGTCGAACAAAGTGCCCGCCTGCAGGCTTCCTATCATACATAATGAATGCCTGTCGGCTGGTAAAAAACCTTTTTCGAATTGCAGGGTATAATTTACAACAATGTCGTCCTTAATCTGATAATTCCATCCAACCGGACGTTTGGCTGCCCCATGAAGATAACTTTGAATAGTACTTCCAAGAGCTGATTTCCCGATAACACCAAAATCGATTTCGGTTGATAATTTGATTTGCCGTGAAGGATCATGCGTCACTTTATATTGGCCTATATATAAATATGAAGCAAATGGCCGATCACCCCACTGAATACCCTCCCAGGTAGGAAATAAAGGAGTATACATGGTTTGCATCAGTGAAGCACCATAATACGAAACAGATTTGCCCTGATACGGATGTAAAAGCCATGCTAAAGGTGATTTCTGCCAAAATGGTGAAGTGTATTCAAAACGGACACCATTGGTATAATGCACATCGGTATTATTAAAAATATCGTTATCCATTTTAATTCCAAACCACGCTTGCTGATCAATCAGATTCATACCAGATAACCTGGATTCAAGCCCTTTATAATGTAACGAATCGGCAGGCATAACAAATTGGACTTCGGCCTGCAACTTACTGATAATTGATGCGATACTATCAGGAAGCCGATTTGGGGTACTGTCTCTCGATAAATTTCTTTTTCTTTTTAGCGATTTTCTCTGCTGATGCTTGATTTCCGTAACAATATCGGATGATTCTGCCGCAGGCTTGAATCCCAATATTTCAAGGATGCTGTTTTTTGATGCAGTAGCCTGAATTTTCACGGGTAGTTTCCCTTTAGCGAGATACAAAACACCCCAGGGAACAGGCATTTTTCGGGTATCAAAACGTACCGAAATTCCATCCTCGGCGAGGATCGAAAATCTTGAATCATCTATCGATTGATGCTTAATTCCCAAACTGTCTGCATAATGCCTTAATCTGGAAAAATCGGCTATGGCACTATCCTGCTTCCTGAAAAAATCATCACCCCAAAGATTTTTTAACGAATCTGTCAGCTGTGCATCCGGATAATAAAAAAAGATTTCTGAGGATTCGGAACGGTATTCCACAAACTTCACAGGCTGACTTTCTGAGGATTGCTGATGGCATGACGAAAAAATCACCATGAAAATAGTAAAACACAATATGCGTTCCGGTAGCTTCATCACCATTCCAAAATCATTGTCTATGCTAGGTTTTACGAATCTTTCGGTAAAAAGTTCCAAAGGTAAATAAAGCTAATGAATGTAACATTATCCTAAATGGTGCGTCATAAGTTGTGAAAGGCTTTTATAATCATTATAAACGATGAAAATCAAGATTTCGATGAAAATAATATTCAAACCCAACGAAGTAGTTATTAAAGCGAGCGATAGTGAACATATACTCGGACAGGTAGTAAATAAAGGCAAACTAATTTTAACCAACCAAAGAGTATATTTTGTTCAACAGCTGGAAGAAACCACAGAAAACATATTCGAAGTTCTTCCATCTGAAATTATTGATGTTATGAACTTTAAAACCGGATGGTTATCAAAAAATGGACTTTCAATCACAAAAAAAGATGGTATACTTTTAAAATTCAGATTAAAAAACAGCCAGCAATGGATAGAATCGATTGCAGGAATGTGTTAGATGTTTTATAACTTTTTTGTTTTGGTTAATTTATACGTGCCGTTACAGCTGGGAAGTTGTAACGGTTTTTTTTATAAAACTTCAGAATTATAACAACAAAAACCATATAATGGATGACATTTTCTAAAAAAGTCAAATGGGCAGCTACCTGGTTTTTGTCATACGACTTAATGGTAATACTTGTTAAATATTTGTTAATCTTCAATATAAGCGTCTTTTTGAATCATCAGCAAGAAACAATTTCAGGTTTCTAACGTTAGGTATCTGAAACACCATGATAAATAAATTCCTACATATAATAATGGCCTCTTTGTTGCTTTTAGCAACAAGTGGATTAACCATTTCGAAACATTATTGTGGAAATCGGCTTGTTGAAGTTGCAGTGGATCATATTCCCGGAAATTGCTGTGATGATGCAAATTGCTGCCATAACGAAACTGCGCATTTTCAGTTAACGGATTATTTCTCATTATTTAATGACTTCGATGAAGTTCAAATCAATGTTTACGAAATTGTACAATTTTTCATTTCAGATGTTGAAGATGCCCGATATTTTGAGGTTATTGACCCAATTTTAAATCATTCGCCGAATTTACCACCGGGATATTACTCTTCACAACTTTCTTTTTTACAAACATTTCGCTGTTAGCAATTCTTACTATTTATAAAGCAGTCGGGGAATTTTCGACTGATACATTATTTAATCAAGTATTTGAAATTGTGTTAACAGATCAGTTATGTTAAATAAAATTATACGGTTTTTTCTAGAAAACAGAGTAATAACCCTATTACTGCTCATCGTTTTCATTTTATTGGGTACCGTTTATGCACCCTTTAACTGGCATACCAACCTTCTTCCAAGAAATCCGGTGGCCGTGGATGCCATTCCTGATATCGGTGATAATCAACAAATTGTTGCTACTGAGTGGATGGGACGGTCTCCCCGTGATATTGAAGATCAAATAACGTATCCATTAACCACTTCACTTATGGGAATTCCGGGTGTAAAAACAATCCGGAGCACGTCCATGTTTGGAATGTCGTTTATCTATATCATTTTTAATGATGACATTGAATTTTATTGGAGTCGTTCACGCATACTGGAAAAATTAAATTCCCTTCCCGCTGGCACTTTACCGCCTTTGGTTCAACCAACACTGGGACCAGATGCTACAGCCTTGGGTCAGATTTATTGGTATACGTTGGAAGGACGCGATCCTAAAACCGGAAAACCCACTGGTGGCTGGGATCCTCAGGAGTTACGGACCATTCAGGACTATTATGTGAAGTATGCCCTATCGTCTTCAAACGGTGTTTCTGAAGTTGCCAGTATCGGAGGGTTTGTCAAGGAATATCAAATTGATGTTGACCCAAATGCGTTGAAATCGTATGGGGTTACACTCATGGAAATTATGCAGGCTGTTAAAAACAGCAATCTGGATATTGGGGCTGAAACAATTGAACTGAATAAGGTTGAATATGTAATACGTGGTCTTGGATACATTAAAAATTTGGATGATATCCGAGAATCGGTTGTCACTGTAAGAAACAATGTAGCGGTGAGAGTGGGTGATGTAGCTAAAGTTGGATTTGGCCCGGCCGCCCGAAGAGGCGGATTGGATAAAGACGGTGTGGAGGCAGTTGGTGCAGCAGTTGTTGCGCGCTATGGCTCTAACCCAATGGAAGTTATTAATAATGTTAAGAAGAAAATAGAAGAAATCGCACCCGGCCTACCTCAAAAAACACTCCCAGATGGAACAATTTCCAAGGTTACCATTATTCCATTTTACGATCGTACCAATCTTATTAAAGAAACTATAGGCACACTCGAATCTGCCTTATCCCATGAAATTCTGATTTCTATCATTGTTATCATTATTCTTGTATTAAACCTGCGGGCTTCTATTCTAATCTCCAGTCTATTGCCTGTTGGTGTTTTAATGACGTTCATTGCGATGAAATGGACGGGAGTAGATGCAAATATTGTCGCACTTTCAGGTATCGCAATTGCTATTGGTGTGATGGTAGATGTAGGAATTGTATTCGTAGAGAATATTGTCCGACATCTGGAATTACCTGAAAACATAAACGTAAAGGGAAAAAATCTGTTGCAAGTGATTTATACTGCAACAATTGAGGTTTCTTCAGCCATAACAACCGCCTTGGCAACCACTGTGGTAAGTTTTCTACCGGTTTTTGCGATGCAGGCTGCAGAAGGCAAACTCTTTAAACCGCTGGCATATACCAAGACGTATGCACTCCTTGCTTCTTTCCTTTTAGGAATCATTGTATTACCCACACTGGCAAATATTATCTTTTCCGTAAATTTTGATAAAAAGCGCATCAAACGGATTTTTAACACCATTATAATCGGGGCCGGATTACTCTTTACTATTTACTGGGGACAGATTCCCGCTTTGGCACTGGTCCTTATTGGCATTAATAATTTATTTGAAGGAAAATGGACAGGAAATAATAAAAATTTCACAAACTATTTCAATGTAATCTTGACAATTCTGGTCGCTGTCTGGTACCTGAGCATCGAGTGGTTGCCACTGGGTGCATCCAATGCTAATTTTACGAATTATCTGTTTGTTGGTGTACTTATTGCATTGATTTTGGGCGCATTACTTCTAATTGTTCATTTTTATGTTCCAATTCTCCGTTGGTCGCTTCGTAACAAATGGACTTTTATGCTCCTTCCCATTTTTACAATTTTATTTGGATTTTTAGCATGGCAGGGAATTGACCGGATTTTCGGATTTATGCCCGACACTGTCAAAAACACAAAAACCTACACAAGCTTACAACATACCTTCCCGGGAATTGGCAAGGAATTCATGCCGTCTCTTGATGAAGGCTCATTTCTCCTGATGCCAACCAGTATGCCTCATAGTGGAATTGAAATGAATAAGGAATATGTAGAGATGCTTGATCAACGACTATCAACTATTCCTGAAGTTGAACTGGCTGTCGGAAAATGGGGACGAATTAATTCGGCACTGGATCCTGCTCCTGTTCAAATGTTTGAAAACACCATAAACTATGTTTCCGAATTTGTTCTGGATGAGAATGGTCATCGTAAGACGTTTAAGACAAACAGGGATGGTGACTTTATCCTCACAGATGGAAGAACGTATAACCCTGAACGTGATGGATTTAAAAAAATAAATACTGAACTCCTGATTCCTGAAGACGGTGGAGATAATTTCAGGTTATGGCGTCCGGAGATAAAATCGCCCGACGATATCTGGGACGAAATCGTTAAGGTCACGAACATTCCTGGTCTCACATCTGCTCCCCGCTTACAACCAATTCAAACGCGGCTTATAATGCTATCTACTGGTATGAGGGCACCCATGGGATTAAAAGTATACGGACCTGATTTGGAAACCATTGAAAAGGCAGGTATCGAATTGGAAACCGCACTCAAAGAAGTTCCATCCATTCAAGCTTCCTCAGTATTTTACGACAGAGCCGTTGGTGCGCCCTATATCGAAATCAAATGGAATAGAAAATCACTGTCACGCTTTGGAATTAGTATCGCTGATGTTCAGGAAATTCTACAGGTAGCCGTGGGAGGGATGACATTATCGTCAACGGTTGAAGGTCGTGAACGATTTCCTATACGTGTCAGGTATGCCCGAGAGTTAAGAAATTCGCCGGAAGAACTTAAAAACATTCTTATTCCATCGATGAATGGCGTTCAGATTCCACTCGGCGAACTGGCAGATATTACGTATACCCGTGGGCCTCAAATGATAAGAAGTGAAAACACTTTCCTGAACGGATATGTTATCTTCGATAAAATTTCGGGCAAGGCAGAAGTGGACGTTGTGGAAGAAGCCCAGGCTTATCTAAAAGATAAAATTGATAAAGGTGAACTACAATTATCAAGTGGTGTAAATTATGCGTTTACCGGCAATTACGAACAGCAGCTTCGAGCCACGAAAAGACTCGCATTGGTTATACCCATCAGCTTAATCCTGGTATTTCTCTTACTATATTTTCAATTTAAAACCATAACCGCTTCATCCATCCATTTTTCCGGAGTTTTCGTAGCATTTGCCGGTGGATTTATCATGCTTTGGCTGTACAGTCAACCGTGGTTTTTAAACTTCGCTATTGCGGGAGTCGAAATGAGGCATCTATTCCAGATTCATACCATTAATTTAAGTGTGGCAGTCTGGGTGGGATTTATTGCCCTCTTCGGGATTGCAACGGATGATGGGGTAATTATGGGCACATACATCCATCAGGTATTTGAAGAAAAGAAGCCTTCCACGATTCAAGAAGTGAGGGAAGCAGTAATCGTCGCCGGTAAAAAAAGGGTCAGACCAGCAATGATGACTGCGGCGGTGGCGATTATCGCACTGCTACCTGTGCTTTCTTCAACCGGAAAAGGCGCAGATATTATGGTTCCCATGGCTATACCCACCTTTGGAGGAATGCTAATACAAATCATGACCATGTTTGTAGTTCCAATTCTGCAATGTTTCTGGCGAGAAGGCGAAATCAAAAAGCTAGAACGTCAGGCATTAATCTCAAAAAAATAAAATCATGAAAAAGCTAGCATTATACATACTTACGATAGCCATGATTTTAGGTTCATCCATCGGCTATTCACAAAATTCTGACACCGGAATTCAATCCTATTTCGAATTGGCTGTTAAGGAAAATCCGGAATTGAAATCTGCCTATCTGCAATATCTTGCAGCCCTCGAAAAAGTTCCACAGCTTGGTTCATTACCCGATCCGGAAACTTCCATTGGATTTTTTCTTAAACCCATGGAATTACTCGGCGGAAATCAGCTTGCTAATGTGCAGATAATGCAAATGTTTCCCTGGTTTGGCACGCTTAAAACTGCCCGTGATGAAGCTTCCATGATGGCTCAGGCTCGTTACGAATCATTCAATATGCTGAAAGCAGAGCTCTATTATAATCTCAAATCATCGGCATATCAAATTATGAAGTTGCAGGAAGAAATAAATCAGGTAAAAGAAAATATTGTTTTACTGGAATCTCTTGAAAAAATTGCCCTGATTAAATTTTCATCACCTGCAATAAATGGCGGTCCTGCCATGTCTTCTTCAAGCGGTATGTCTTCTTCCAACACCCAAATGAATACCCCCAACGGAGGAATGAACGGAATGAAATCGGCTACAACTGCAAACAACCAGAAACTCACTTCCGGGGCTTCTTCCTCTATGACCAGTGGAATGAGTCAAAAGGACTCGGGATTGCCGAATGTATTACGCGTAAAAATGGAGATTCTTGATCAGCAAAATCGCTTGAAAACACTTTTTCAATTGAAGAAAACGGAGGAAGCGGCATTTAATGTATTGATTAATCGTCCATTGGAATCACCGGTCAATCTCCCGGATTCACTAAAAGTGGTAACTTTAAAAATGAGCATTCAATCGATTGCGGATACGATACTCGCATCAAACCCTATGCTGGCTATGCTCGAAAAGGAAGGAAATGCTTATAAACTGATGGAAATAAAGGCCGACAAAATGGGTTTACCCATGATGGGTTTGGGAATCAATTATATGCTGATTCAAGAACGGGCCGGTAATACGGCCATGATGAATGGAAATGATATGATTATGCCAATGGTATCGTTTACAATGCCCATTTACCGAAAAAAATACCGGGCGATGCAAAACGAGGCACGACTGATGCAACAAGCTAATGATCAACAAATTTCAGATTATTCCAATAGATTAATGCTTTCTCATCGGCGTTTTATTCAGGATTTGGATGACGCCGATCGCAGACTTGCTTTATATACCGAACAGAAAAATCTTGCAAAAAAAACGCTCGAATTGCTTTTGGCTGATTTTTCATCCTCAGGTACTGATTATGAAGAAGTTTTACGAATGCAAAGCAAAGTACTTGACTATGAATTCAAATATATTGAAGCCATTGTCGATTACAATATGGCTATTGCCTTAGCAGAAAAACTAATGAACTCGACAGAATTTTAAAGACAGATAAAATGAAAACGAATAAAATATTTGCAAATCAATACGTCAAAGGTGCTCTACTGGTTATGGCAGGGCTGCTTCTGGGATGGTTATTTTTCTATTCATCCAGTCCTTCTACTGAAAATTCTATTGTCAAAACAGAAGAACATTCCAATGATAAAGCTACAATATGGACCTGCGCTATGCATCCACAAATAAAAATGGATAAAAAGGGTTTATGCCCCATTTGCGGAATGGATCTAATTCCTTTGAAGAACAGCAATACAGAAATTGATGAAAATGCCATCGAAATTAGCGAATCAGCGATGAAGCTGGCAGAAATTCAAACCTCCATCGTCAGTTATGGAAGCATTTCGAAAGATGTATCGCTTTACGGAAAAATTCAGGTGAATGAAAAGCGCATCAAATCGCAATCGGCTCACGTTTCCGGAAGGATCGAGCAATTATTGATAAATGTTACCGGTGAAACGGTAAAAAAAGGCCAATTAATTGCTCGAATATACTCACCCGAATTGGTTTCTGCACAGAAAGAACTTTTGGAGGCAAAAGCAATGGGCGAAAAATATCCCGCATTACTGGAAGCTGCACGAGAAAAATTACGCAATTTAAAATTGCCTGAAAGACAGATACAACAGATCGAAACTTCCGGAAGCCTGACTACCACATTTGATATTTACTCAAACGCTTCCGGAATCGTTAATGCTCGAAAAGTGAATGAAGGCGACTACATCAGCAAGGGAACCGTAATTTATGAGATTGCTGATTTATCAGGCGTATGGGCAGTTCTTGATGCCTATGAATCTGACCTTCCATGGATTTCGATTGGTCAAGGTGTTGAATTTACTGCACAAGCAATTCCCGGTAAAACTTACAAAGGAACGATTTCATTTATCGACCCAATTATTGATCCATTAAGCCGGGTTGCCAGAGCAAGAATTGAAATCAATAATTCTGAAATGGCCTTGAAACCAGAAATGTTTGTAAATGCCATCATTAAATCAAAAAAGCAATCCGGTCAGAAGCAATTAATAATTCCACAATCATCTGTATTGTGGACAGGCAAGCGATCCATTGTTTATGTAAAGCTTCCGGATACGGAACATCCCACATTTAAGCTTCGTGAAATTGGTCTGGGAAATTCTATGAACGGTTTCTACGTTGTACTTGATGGCCTGAGCGAGGGAGAAGAAATTGTAACCAACGGCACTTTCAGTGTTGATGCTGCAGCACAGTTGGCCGGAAAAGTAAGCATGATGAATCCGGAAGGTGAAAAAGCATCAACGGGTCATAATCATGGAAATGAGAACAATACAGCCACAAACAATAATCATGAGAAACCAAAAGCGAATCCTAATTCGTCGCCGGCACATACGCCGGGTATGCAGATGGAACATGCCGAATTTACAGTCGCGGGAAATTGTGAAATGTGTAAAGAACGGATAGAAAAAGCCGCTAAATCTATAACAGGAGTTGCTACGGCTGAATGGAATATAAAAACAAAAAAACTACATACATCTTTTGATAAGTCTAAAACTTCCATTATGAATATTCAAAAAGCCATCGCCAGAGTTGGACACGATACGGAAAAATTTAAGGCTCCAGACGATGTTTACAGTAAATTACCGGAATGCTGCCTATATGACAGACTTTAATTATTTTTTAATCTTTTAACACACTTTTTATGAAAACAAATTTGAAAACTGCAGCTTTGGCAATCGTTCTGATGATTTTCGCAGCATCCTGTGAAAAATCAGAAAGCGTAGCCGTAGAATCCCTCGTTGGCAATTACAAAGGTCAACTAACTTCCGATCAGATGTTAAAGACATCCGTATCTCAATTCCCGGCAGATGCTGTCGCAAATATTACCGCAACACCCACCGGAATTCAATTGCATTGTTTTGGTGGCGGATTTGATACGACCTTTATGCTTAACTACTTCGCGAACCATGATAGCGTAATGGTTTGTTTGACAGGTGCATCATTTAACTCTACTTATGGTCATATGATGGGTGCCGGACATGTTTCAGGAGGCATGATGGGTGACATTAACGGAAATGAAACAGCATGGATGCACCATATGTCCGACGAACACAAAACAGGCGATCAACATTATGGCGGATTCAATATGAAAAATCATAGCTTTGGCTATCGTTTTAATATGGGTTCCTACAATATTTCCTTCCAGGGAAATAAACAATAATCCGCTCGTTTCATTAAATAATGGACAAGGGATGATTTTAAACATTTAATAACTAATAATTTAAACAAATGAAAAATTACAAATTAATACTGCTCTACGCTATGTTCCTTTTTGGAACATCATCGCTGTTTGCACAAAATAAAACAGAAAAATTCAAAGTATTTGGCAATTGCGGCATGTGCGAAAAACGCATCGAAACGGCAGCTAAATCGATAGAGGGTGTTGCAAAAGCCGAATGGAACAAAGAAACAAAAATGATGGAAGTAACTTTTGATGAATCAGAGGCCAATATCAATAAAATTCAACTGGCCATCGTAAAAGTTGGTCATGATACCGAAATGAACAAAGCCGATGATAAAGTTTATAATGCTTTACCCGCTTGTTGCAAATACGATCGTGAAGCCGTCAAAGCCGACGGCCACGAAGGACACAAACATTAATCGCTTGAGTATTTGATAAAGAGCGGCACGGAATTTTTTCCGTGCCGCTCTTTATCTTTTATAACAAGTCAAATTTTGGCGAGGGCATCCCTGCAATTCCATTTGTACAAATTATCCTCAAAAATCGCTTTGCTTTTTTACATACCACTGCATTATTGTATTTTTGAAAAAAAAACGATGAACGAAATAAAAATCCTTGGAATACGATTGAGGCAGCAAAGCGAATCAACACTACAACTTCAGAATATTCTGACTAAACACGGTTGTGTAATAAAAACCCGTCTGGGACTGAATGATACCGACGGTAACGAAGGAATTATTATTCTCGAACTCACGGGAAGTGATACGGAGATTAAAAGTCTTGAAAATGAACTGAATAAAATCAGCGGATTAAAACACGCTGCAATGAATCTTTAATGAATCGCTATTTTCTGAAACTGGCATACGACGGAACCGCTTACTGTGGCTGGCAGACCCAGCCCAATGCCCTGACCGTTCAGGAGGTGACAGAAAAAGCATTGAGTACAATGTTTAGAAAAGAAATTCGCATTACCGGAGCAGGTCGCACCGATACCGGTGTTCATGCGCGGCAGTTTTTTGCACATTTTGATGCGGATTTACCCAATCATCTCCCTCTCGTTCAGCTGGTTTATAAACTGAACCGATTTTTACCGAACGATATCCGAATTTTCGAAATAAGAGAAGTAAGACCCGACGCCAATGCCCGTTTCGATGCCATTTCAAGAGGCTATCAGTATTTTTTAAGCACTGCAAAAAATCCATTCCTGCGTCCATATGTCTGGGTCTGTCCTTTCGTTCCGGATATTGAAAAGATGAACGAAGCAGCCAAACTTTTACTCGAAACCACCGATTTTACAAGCTTCTCAAAACTTCATACACAAACCTTTACCAATAATTGCAAAGTATCGGAAGCTTTCTGGCGTAAAGATGAAGAGACAATGATTTTTAAGATTACAGCCGATCGCTTCCTGAGAAATATGGTGAGAGCCATCGTTGGAACATTACTTGAAGTAGGTCGTGACAGGCTTGATTTGAATGATTTTCAAAAAATCATTGATGCAAAAGACCGCACCCATGCAGGCTTATCGGTGCCGGCCCATGGGCTTTTTTTGGAGGAAATTCAATATCCGGATTCCATTTTCATGCCATGATAATCGAATACCCGAGCACTTAATTCGCAAATACGCCTTTTACATTTTCTATATTACCATCGTTTTCAGCTGGTTTTAACCCCAAAACTTTTGCGAAAATATTATACAATTCTATATTGATAAATTTTGGCTGCTGATACGCTTTTTTAAATGCCGGTCCGTAAGCATAAAAAATACCATCCATATCAGTATTACGATTATCGAAACCGTGGCCTCCACTCAGGTAATTTTTATGAGTAGAAAATCCAATATTCCATGAACTATCTGCCAGAATAACAATTTCGTCGATGCGCGAATTCGAACCGAAATGAAGACGGGCAGGAATTTCGTTTTTCCTCCAAACCAAAATATGCTGTACTTTCTTCAACTTCAGGTAAACAGAATCGGAATAAGCCTTGGCAGGGGCAATATTTACAACAACATCATCGCCCGAACGCCTTTCAATCCAATGTTCAGGGATTAAACTATCAATACGTATCAAACGTTCCGGAGAAATTTCACACATTCCATGATCAGAAACCACTACAAAATTAATTTTTGAGGCAAGTGGATGATGACGTAATTTATGGCGGAATACCCCAAGCAAAGAATCAATCCGTTCGACTTCCATTTTTGTTTCAACTGACTTTGGACCGTATTTGTGAGATATTTTATCCGGTTCGTGCATATACCACATAATCAATCTTGGACGCTGTTTTTCAGGTAGCGATAGCCAGGCAAATACAGAATCTATTCTTGATGAAAAGGCCAAGGACTCATCATAATTCTTCCAAATGGAGGGATGCAAAGCTTCTGAACCTACCCAATAATAGGAGGCCGCCTTTAATCCTTGTTTTTCAGCCGTCACCCAAATAGGTTCTCCACCATAATAGGCCGGATCCTGAACGCTGTGCCGATCGCCTATCGAATACCGTCCACCAATATCATCGGCATAAAAACTGTTCAAAATCAAACCATGATGGTCAGGATATAAGCCGGTGGCCATACTATAATGATTAGGGAATGTTTTGGTAGGAAAACAGGATTGCATGGCACTTGCTTTCACACCTTCCATGGCCATGGAATCGAGATTGGGCGTGGAATACAAATCCGGATAATCCCATCGAAAACCATCCACAGATAAAACAATTAAATACTGCTCCTTATCTTTTTGACAATTACAGGCAGTAAAAAAAAGAAATAAGGATATCGTATATAGAAGTGCTACAAAAAATCGTTTCATAATTTCAGATTTAGAATCTCAAAGATAACAGAATCACGAAAACTCCAACTTCAACTGATTAAAAGGAATAATTTTATAAGGGTTCGATCGTTTGATATACGTCCGGATAATCTGCCTGACATCGCGGTTATCGTGATGATAATTAATACACATCTGAAGACTGGGAATACTAAAATCGCTGCAATTCGTATCGATGTATCCAAAACCACAATATCGGCCGGCCTCAACTTTAACAACAGAATATTCATCATCACGACGGCCCTTGTCGATGACAAAAAAACTATCGTTTTCAAATCTGAAATAATCGATCAAAGGTTGAACTCTTTGATTGTAATCATCGGTGGATTCTTCGCCCACACAAGCTCCCAGACAATGATGAATGGCATACTGAAAACATGCCGACTGCGACTTATACAGTCCGTTCAGTTTCTGACACAATTGATGTTCTTCGCACAGAGTGTACAGGAATTTTTTTCCGGTTTCTATGCTGGTAAATGAGGTGAGCAGGCTTTGTTTGCCATTGATTTTCTCAATTCCAAGGCATAAATAGCCCTCTTCATTTTCGTGATAAGTCAATCCAAAATTATAGCCTGTCCGGCGTTGTGAACGGTTATACTTGGGCAGATGCTTTTTAATTTCTTCCGATTCAAGCAATTGAGCCACTAAATCGCTTCCGGTTATCACATAGGTAATATCTGCGGCAGCATTTTTCATTTCCAGCGCTTTCTTTGTTGTCTCATTTGACAAATGCTGCAAGGCACGATCACGGATATTCCTGCTTTTACCGATATAAATAATATCTCCGGCATCGTTATGAAAATAATAAACTCCGGCTTCTTCGGGAAGCGAATTGATTAATTCGGGACTTAATGAAGAATTTAAACCTTTAAGATTCAATTGAATGGGAGAACCGTTGACGACCAAAAGTTTCTCAAAAAGGATGGTGGTAGCCATGGCATCACCCAGAGCACGGTGACGATCGTGATTTGGGATATTCAATTCGCGGCATAAACTGCCCAGTCCATAGCTACGGTAGCCGGGCATAAGCTTGCGACTCAGGCGAACTGTACACAATTTTTCGCGCTTAAAATCGTAGCCCAGTTGTTTAAATTCATTTCGGATAAAGCCATAATCAAAACCCACGTTATGCGCTACAAAAATCCGGTTTTCGGTTATTTGAACGATTTTTTTAGCAATCTCATAAAACTTTGGAGCATTTTCAACCATCGCATCATTGATGCCGGTAATCTGAGTAATGCGGTAAGGTATTCTGCATTCCGGATTTACCAGACTAACAAATTCTTCAATAATTTTTTCACCGTCGTGAACGATGATGGCAATTTCGGTGATTTTATCGGTCAGTGCCGAGGTTCCTGTGGTTTCTATATCGATGATGCAATACACTGGGGGGAAGGACTATTGGGGATTGATTATTGTTGATTGGCTATTGGCTATTGGCTATTGATTATTGGCTAATGATTATTGGCTATTGATTATTGGCTATTGGCTATTAGCTACTTCGATTCGACTTTCGACCCTTCGACTCCACTTCGTTTCGCTCAGGGCAGGCCTTCGACTTTCGACTTTCGACCCTTCGACTCCACTTCGTTTCGCTCAGGGCAGGCCTTCGACTTTCGACTTTCGACCTTTAACGTTTGACAATTTATAAAAATCACTGCAAATTTAATTTAAGTTGAATGGCTTCTATTTCGCGTTTAAGGTTTTTTACGGTTTCGAGGAGTGCTTCGGCATGGGGCTGTGGTTCAGGGAATTCGTCGTTGATATAGTTTACGAATTTCCATACTTCACGAACCTCGGCCACATCCACATCAAAAGGTTCATACATCGGATTGAGCGAAAACATCCTCAGCCTTCCCTCCTGCTTTATGCGATTTTCTATCACCTTAAAAACAATACCATCATTTAGCGTAAGCACAATATAGGCATGTTTGCTGCGAATATACTCCCAATTCTGCACATATTCGCCGGTAACAAAAGAGCCATCCGGAATAGGCAGCATAGAATCGCCCGAAATCTGGAAGCTACGGTATTTTTTCTCTCTCGATAAAAAAGGAAGATGAAAAGCCGGCAACACACTAATATAATCCGGATCGGCAAAGCCACTCTGGTAACCGGCCTTGGCTTTTTCGGCAACCATCTCAATGTTTTCTTCATTATCACGGTTCACTGTGGTAGCCAATACCCTGAGCTTACTGCCGCGGATAAAGGTATCGAAGCCTCGTTCGAGTTGCGATAACTGACTCTCGGGCATAGCCGATAAATCTACTTTTACGAGCGTGTCTATGGAAATTTTATAATAGTCTGAAAAAGCCCATAATTCTTCTATACCCGGCTGTGCTACGGAATTTTCGTAGCCACTCAGGGTAGAGCGTTTCATATCGAGGGCAGTGGCCACATCGTCCTGTGTCCGGCCTTTGCGCTTGCGAAGCATTTTAATGTTGCTTGTAAAAAACATACATCCTCCTCTTTTTCCGGGTTTATGATAATCGTTGAAAAAAATCTTTGACAAAGATAGCACTTTTTCGATGCAATGATTATATTGTAATCACAAATTTGATTATTTTTTAATCAAATAAGCATAAAAATACATTTTGTCAGGAATTTAACCAAATTATTGCATCTATGGCCTTCTTTTTCAATATGGATGATGCGCGTGAGCGAACCATTGCACACATGGATCTCGACACCTTTTTTGTTTCGGTAGAGCGGTTGATGAACAGCCGTTTGGTAGGCAAACCCGTCATTATCGGGGGGATGTCTGACCGGGGTGTGGTAGCCGGTTGCAGCTACGAAGCGCGCACCTTCGGAGTACATTCGGCCATGCCGATGAAGATGGCCCGTAATCTTTGCAGCGATGCCTTTTTTATTCGCGGCGATATGGAAGCATACACTAAATACTCGCGACTGGTAACCGATGTCATTGCCGAATCAGCACCGCTTTACGAAAAAGCTTCCATTGATGAACATTACATCGACATTACGGGCATGGATCGTTTTTTTGGATGTTATAAATGGACACACGAACTGAGAGAGCGCATCATTAAAAATACCGGACTGCCCATTTCTTTCGGGATGTCGGTCAATAAAACCGTGTCGAAAATTGCTACCGGAGTAGCCAAACCCAATGGAGAAAAAGAAGTAAAACCGTTTGATACCAAGGCTTTTCTCTATCCTTTATCCATCAGCAAAATTCCGATGCTGGGCGATAAAACCTATCAGGTTTTGCGCTCTATGGGTGTATGCACCATTGAAACCCTCAGCAATATCCCCCCCGAAATGATGGAACGACTGCTGGGAAAAAACGGACTAATGCTTTGGAAACGTGCCAATGGCATCGACCATACCCCCGTAATTCCCTATCACGAACAAAAATCGATGAGCCACGAAAGCACCTTCGAACAAGACAGCATTGATGTGGCTCTTATGCGCGATATCATCGCCAAAATGACCGAAAAGCTCGGCTTTCAATTACGAAAACAAGGAAAGCTCACCGCCTGCATCAGTGTTAAAATCCGCTACTCCAACTTCGATACACATACCCTTCAAAAAAACATTCCCTATACCGCCCTCGACCACCAACTTACGAACACTGCCCTCGAGCTTTTTAACCGGCTATACCAGCGCCGTATGCTCATTCGCCTCATTGGCGTACGCCTCAGCCATCTTGTAAACGGAACCCAGCAACTCAACCTCTTTGAGGACACCCCCGAAATGATCAGCCTCTACCAGGCCATGGACAACATCCGCATCCGCTACGGCCCCAAAGCCATCCGAAGAGCGGTGTGCTTGTGACCATTTAAAGATTCGAAGATTTAAAGATTCGAAGATTCGACGTTGAGATTCAGGTTCTTGAATTTTTGAATTTTTGAATTATTGAATTATTGAATTCGGAATTAATTCACTATCTCTTGCTCCACATCGCCCACTCATATTACAGCTTACGATACGGCAGTATAGCCGTTGAACGCCTGGTTGAAATTGCCCGACAACGTGGCTTAACGGAACTGGTACTGGCCGATATCAATAATACTTCCGGCATTCCCGACTTTATCAAAGAATGTGAAAGTCAGAATATACGTCCCATTGCCGGTATTGATGTTTTTAACAGCAACCGCCGTTTGTACACACTGATAGCACGCAATAAAACAGGACTCTATCATATGAATGAAATGATGAGCCATTGTCATATCGAAGGAAGCCCCTACCCTTCCGAAGCGCCTTTTATGGAAGACGTTATGGTGCTTTATCCCTTCGAATCTTATCCCGAACGCCCGCTTAACCAAAATGAATGGATAAGCATACGCCCGCATCATCTGAAATTTTTATCTCCTAAAAAAGCCTCCGATAAATTTATTGCCACCCATTTCATTAGTTTTGAAGACGAAAAAGGCTATGAGCTTCACCGCAACCTTCGCGCAGTGAATAACAACATTCTGTTGAGTATGCTCAGCCCCGAAATGCTGGCACATACCGAAGAATTTTTTCTGCACAACATCCCTTCCTTCGAGCGTTACCCGGGAGCCGAAGAAAATGCCCGCCGGCTTACCGCTGAATGCAGCATTCACCTCGATTTAAAATCGGCAAAAAATAAAAAAACCTTCACCGGAAATCGTAGCGACGATAAATTGCTGCTCGAAAAACTGGCCATCGACGGACTGCAATATCGCTATGGCAAAAACAATAAAATCGCTGCAGAGAGAGTCCGTAACGAACTCGAAATTATTGATAATCTAGGATTTTCGGCCTATTTTCTTATCACCTGGGATGTTATACGCTATTCCATATCGCGTGGGTTTTACCATGTGGGGCGCGGTAGCGGGGCCAATAGTGTAGTGGCGTATTGCCTGAAAATTACCGATGTAGATCCCATAGAACTCGATTTGTATTTCGAACGATTCATCAATCCCAAACGCAGCAGTCCGCCCGATTTTGATATCGATTATTCATGGAAAGAACGTGATGAGGTCATCGACTATATTTTCAAGCGCCATGGAAGCAGACACACCACGCTGCTGGGGAGTATGTCAACGTTTCGCGACCGTTCCATTTACCGTGAGTTGGGAAAAGTCTACGGACTTCCGAAATCAGAAATCGATGAACTGGCATTAAATCCGGAAATACGGGCAAAAAAAGACAGCATCTCCCGAAAAATTCATGCTTTGGCGCAGCAAATGGCCGATTTTCCCAATTTACGAAGTATTCATGCCGGTGGCATCCTTATTTCGGAAGAGCCCATCACGGCCTATACTACCCTGGATATGCCTCCCAAAGGCTTTCCCACCACCCAATGGGATATGTATGTGGCTGAGGCTATTGGTTTTGAAAAACTTGACATACTCAGTCAACGGGGCATCGGACATATTAAAGAATGTGCCGAAATTGTACTCCGCAACCGCGGCATCAGCATTGATGTTCATCAGGTAGAAAAGTTTAAAAAAGACCCCGAGGTAAAAAAACGAATCCGTAATGGAGAAACGCTGGGATGTTTCTACATCGAAAGCCCGGCCATGCGTAGTCTGCTAAAAAAACTGCGCTGCGACAATTATCTCACGCTGGTAGCCGCCAGTTCCATTATCCGCCCCGGGGTTGCCAAATCGGGTATGATGCGCGAATACATCAACCGCTTTCATAAACCCGACAGTTTTGAATACATACATCCGGTGATGAAAGAACAATTGGCCGAAACATACGGCGTAATGGTATATCAGGAAGATGTTCTCAAGGTATGCCATCATTTCGCCGGACTCGATTTGGCCGATGCCGATGTGTTAAGAAGAGCCATGAGTGGTAAGTTCAGGGGAAAGCAGGAAATGAATCGCATTGTTGAACGTTTTTTCAGTAATTGCCGCTCAAGGGGCTACTCTGAGCACATTATCCAGGAAGTATGGCGGCAAATTGCTTCTTTTGCCGGCTATTCCTTTTCCAAAGCGCATTCGGCCTCTTATGCCGTAGAAAGTTACCAGAGTCTTTTCCTAAAAACGTATTACCCGCTCGAGTTTATGGTGGCGGTTATCAATAATTTCGGAGGATTTTACAAAACATGGGTTTACTTTAATGAAGCCCGGCGTTACGGCGGAATACTGGAGCTCCCCTGCATTAACCGCAGCGATTATAATACCTGCATTTACGATAAAAATATTTTCACCGGCTTTGTTCATATCGACAGTTTCGAATATAAAACCATTCAAAATATACTGGCCGAAAGGCAAGCGCAGGGAGAATTTGTTAGCCTGAGTGATTTCGTCGGGCGTTTACACATTGGATTGGAACAACTGATTCTGCTTATACGGATTGGGGCGTTCAGATTTACCGGAAAAACCAAGGCTGAGCTCCTCTGGGAAGCTCATATGCTGCTCGGCAGCAAACCCAAAACACCACCGCAGCCTATGCTTTTTCGCAGTCATGAAAAAGAATTCAGCCTTCCCAAACTCGATTATACCGCCGTTGAAGATGCCTACGACGAAATATCCATTCTCGGTTTTCCGCTTACCCTTACTCATTTCGATTTATTGCAGACCAGCTACCGGGGTGATGTAAAAGCCAATGAAATGCTCCTTCACAAAGGAAAATATGTGCGTATGCTGGGGCATTTGGTTACCCTGAAATACATAAAAACCTCGCATCACGAGCTGATGCATTTCGGCACTTTTGTCGACAGTACCGGCGAACTCTTCGACAGTGTACACTTTCCGGATTCGCTGCGGCATTATCCTTTCCGGGGCAGCGGAGTTTATCTGATGCTGGGACAAATTACCGAAGAATTCGGGCATCCGTCCATTAGCGTACAAAAAATGGCCAAAATGCCCATAAAGCCCGATCCAAGAGGAAAATAGGCGATTGATGATACGTGTTTTTAAAGAAAAAAATATTTCCATTTGCTATTGCTTTAAAAGCAGGTATGTTTTATATTTGAACTTCGATAGTATGTAGGTAGTTTAAACAACCCAATCACCATGAAATCACAAATAAATCACATGGCAATTCGAACCATGTTTATAGTAACTCTGGCTGCTACTATTTACATCCCTTTACATACCCAAGCTCAGCAGATTTCCTTTGGTAAAGAGTATTGGTATAAAGAATACTTAGATGTCCACGGCCAAAGTCTAATTACGATTTCAGATGGCGGCTATATTATTTGCGGTAATGACAAATCTCAATCTTCTCCAAAATCCAATTTATTTCGCATTGATTCTGTTGGAAACATCCTTTGGCTTTCCAAAATTCGAATTGATAGTATATGCAGCATAATATCATTATGTTCAGGTTCTGGTAATCACTTTTTGATTTTTGGTGGTAAAAATAACAGCAACCACACCAATTATAATCTTTTTATTCAGAAACGCGATATTAATAACAATACGTTTAATACAACCCTATTCGATTTACCTTCACATGCTGGCGAAGAAATGATTTCAATTAATAACCACGAATATGCTTTTTGCGGACAAGTTTATTATTCTTTATTTGCTCCCTTTGATGGGTTTGTGTGTAAAATTGACAG